>NZ_VMNW02000116.1 GCF_007713735.2 Amycolatopsis acidicola
TCCCAGAACTCCAGCATGCTGCCGACGCCGACGAGGGCCAGCAGGGTCTTCTGATGCCCGGACAACCGGGTCTGACTCTCATACGGGCTGCGGCCCGCCAGTGCCTCTGACATGAAATCGTCCCTTCGAGTGCCACGTTGCCCCCTGGGATGAAGCTCAGTCCCGCCCTACCCGGTTGCGCAGGACGCCCACGCCCTCGATCGCCACCTCGCACATGTCGCCCTCGCGCAGGAAAACCGGTGGCTTGCGGGAGAAACCGACCCCGCTGGGCGTGCCGGTGGCGAGGATGTCGCCCGGGTACAGCGGCGCGATCGACGAGACGTATTCGATGAACCGAGGGATCTTGTGCACCATGCTGCCCGCCCGGTCGTCCTGCATCACCTCGCCGTTGACGGTCGTGGTGATGCGCAGCGAGTCCACATCGGACACTTCGTCCGCGGTGGTGATCCACGGGCCGATCGCGCCGCTGCGCAGGAAGTTCTTGCCAGGCGTGATCTGCCGCGTGTGGAACTGCCAGTCGCGCACGCTGCCCTCGTTCATGACCGTGTACCCGGCGACGTGCGCGAACGCCTCGGCGGCCGGGATCCGGAAGCCCGGTTTCCCGATCACCACGGCGAGTTCGCCCTCGAAGTCGTACTGCTCGCTCACCCCCGGATGCCGCAGCGGCTGCTCGTGCCCGGTCAGCGAGTCGCGGGCGCGGGCGAACAACGCCGGCTGCTTGGGCAGTTCCTGCACGCGCCCGGCGGCCTGCACCTCGTCGTGGTGCTCGGGGTAGTTGAGCGCGAGGCACCAGATGTGCACGGGATCGTCGATGGGCGGCAGGTAGGTGATCTCGCCGAGGGAGTAGTCGGGCTGGTCGTGGATCTCGGGGGCGTCTCCGGCGAGCAGGTCCTTCAACGACGCGAACCCGGTCCGCTTGCCGAGGTCGGCGACCCCGCCGCCGGTGACGGCGCCGAACGTCTTCCGGCCGTCCACGGAGAAAGTCAGATACCGCAAGGGTTTTCCTTCCTAGACGAGCCCGGCGTAGGAGCCGCCGTCGAGTTGGAGGTTCTGCCCGGACAGGTAGCCGGCCTGGGCGCTGCACAGGAACGCGCACGCGTCGCCGAACTCCGCCGGGTCGCCGAGCCGCTTCGCCGCGATGGTGGCGGCGATGCGCTGCCTGGCCTCCTCGATGGAGATACCGTCCCTGCTGGACATCCGCTCCGCCATGTACTTCTGGCGGTCGGTGTCGAAGCGCTCGGGCAGCAGGTTGTTGATGGTCACGTTGTCGATCACGCTGTCGCGCTGCACCGACTTGCTCAGCGCGGTGAGCCCGGCGCGCACGGCGGCGGAGAGCCCCATCGTCGCGCTGGGCGATTTCACCATCGCCGAGGTGATGTTGACGATGCGGCCGAACCGGCGGGCGCGCATGCCCGGCACGTAGGCCTTGATCAGGAAGATCGGGGCGAGCATGTTGCCCTCGACGGCCGCCAGCCAGTCCGCCCGGCTCCAGTCGGCGATCTTGCCCGGCTCCGGCCCGGCGTTGTTGTTCACCAGGATGTCCGGATCCGGTACGGCGTCGACGATCGTGGCCCGCCCCGCCTCGGTGTTCAGGTCGGCCACGAGCACGTCCGGGCGTTTCCCGGTGAGGGTTTCGATGCCCGCCGCCGCGGCGTCCAGCGCCTCGGCGTGCCGGCCGTTCAGGTAGACGCGGGCGCCTTCGCGGGCCAGCGACGTGGCGCAGGCGAGGCCGAGTCCGCGGGAGGAGGCGCAGACGAGCGCCGTCTTCCCGGTGATGCCCAGATCCATGGGGGTTCCTCCCGTTCAGGCGGCGAGCCGCGGGTAGATCGTGAAGTGGTTGCCGGAGAACACGTCCTGGCGCTGTGCGTCGGACAGGTGCGGGGTGGCGAGGACGTAGCGTTTCGTGTCGTCGTAGCGGTGCCCGGTCTCGGGGTCGATGCCCTTGACGGCGCCGATGTTCTCCGAGCCGAACACGAGGTTGCGGTGCGGGACGACGGCGGTGAGCACGTCGAGCCCCGCCTGGTGGTACACGCAGGTGTCGAAGTACACGTTCCGCAGCACGCCTTCGTCCAGTGTGGACAGACCCATGTCCTGCGCCAGCCCGCGGTAACGGCCCCAGTGGTACGGCACCGCGCCGCCGCCGTGCGGGATCACGAACCGCAGCGACGGGAACCGCTCGAACAGCTCCGGCGCCAGCAGCAGCTGCATGAACACGGAGGTGTCGCCGTTGAGGTAGTGCGCGCCGACGTGGTGGAAGTTCGGGTTGCCGGACGCGCTCACGTGGATCATCGCGGGCACGTCGAGCTCGCACATCTTCTCGTACAGCGGGTAGTACACCGGGTCCGTGACCGGCGGATCGGTCCAGTAGCCGCCGGACGGGTCGGGGTTGAGGTTGCAGCCGACGAAGCCGAGTTCGGTGACGCAGCGCTCGAGTTCCTTCACCGAGGCCGAAAGGTCGGTGCCGGGGGACTGGGGCAGCTGGCAGACCGCGGCGAAGTTGTCCGGGTACAGCTCGCGCACGCGGTGGATGACGTCGTTGGCGACGACCGACCATTCCGCGCTCTGCTCCGGGGTGCCGAGGTGGTGGCCCATCTGCCCGGCGATGGGGGAGAACAGGGTCTTGTCCACGCCGCGCTCGCGCTGTTCGGCGAGCTGGCGGGCCTCCAGCACCTCGCGCAGCTCGTCGTCGGTGATGGTGGTGGCCAGTGGCTGGGCTTCGCCGTCGAGCTGGCGGCGCCGCCACTCGTGCAGCTTCTTCGGCACCGTCGTGAAATGCCCGTGGCAGTCGATGATCATGGGGCTACTCCTGGAAGGTGACGAGGGGGGTGGCCTGCTCGACGAAGCGACGCGGGGGTTTCTCACCGGTGTCGTAGCTCATGCCCTCGCCGATGAGGATGCGGTTGAAGGCGCTTTCGGCGTTGAGCCGTTCGGCCGAGATCCAGTGTTCGTGCATCTGGCCGTCCGGGCTCATCCAGTAGTTGAAGATCTGGCTGCCCAGCGCGTGCCTGCCGATGCCTCGCACATGGTCGCGCCCGGCGGCGGTCATGTGGTCGTAGCCGAAGAAGATGTCGTCCACGCCCTCGACCTCGAAGGACACGTGGTGCATCCCGGTCTTCCGGCCGCGCAGCAGGAACACGACGTGGTGGTCGACCAGTTCCTCGCCGAGGTCGACCCGGTCGAACTGGCCGAGCACGCCCCCGTCGTCGCCGAGGAACAGCTCGTCGCTCGGGATCACGCCGAGGGTGTGCTGGTACCACTCGATGAGGCGCGCCAGCTGACCGGTCATGAACGCGGTGTGGGCGATGCGCACCACCCGCGCCGGGCCGAGGGTGCGGCTTTCCCCGTCCGGCGGGCGGATCAGCGTGCGCGGCGGCAGCGGTTCGGCGGTCTCGCGGCCGGCGACCAGTTCGATGGTCAGACCGTCCGGAGTGGACAGTCGCACCCGTTTGCCGCCGCCGGGGCCGTCGAGCGGTTCGACCGGGCCGGCGCCCGGCAGCGCGGCGAGATCGGCGAGCCGGTCCGGCTCGGTCACCTGGTAGCCGAAGCTGATCGTGCCGGGCTCGCCGAGCTCGGTGACGTGCAGGTACGGGGCGTCGCCGGTGCCGCGCATGTAGAGCCGCCGCTCGTCGCGGCCCGCGAGGATCATCCCGAAGTCTTCGAGGAACGCCTGCATCCGGTCGAGGTCCGGGGCGCTCAGCCGGACGTGGGACATACCCGAGATCAAAGAGGACACTGCTTTTCCCTTCACCCCGCGAGCGCGGCGCGGGCCGCGCCGTAGAGTTCTTCGACGTCGTAACGTTTCCTGATGAGCTGCTGCTCGTGCGCGTACCGGACGCCGAGCTCCAGCGCCGGGCGCAGCTCGCCGAACCCGGAGCGTTCCGGTTCCCCTGCCACGGCACGGCTTTCCCGCAGCATCCGGAAGACCTCGCGCACCGTTTCGGCGTCCTCGGCCACCTCTCGCCGGATCGCGACCATGTGGTTGATCGGCACGACCCCGGTCCGCTGTTCCCAGGCGGCCGCGGCGGCCTGGGGTGCCGGGATCAGGGGCCGGATATCGTCGCCGGTGATCCCGCTTCCCGCGATGATCGCGTCGGCTTTTCCGGTGCGCAGCAAGTCTTCCAGCGAGCCATCGGAGGACCGGGTGACCCAGGCGGGGTCCTCGTACTCCTCGACGTGCGCGCCCTCCTGCGTCAGCCAGCGGACGTCCCGCACGTTCACGCCGTACTCGTCGGCGAGGATCCCGCGTACCCACGTGGGCGTGGTCTGCGAGTACGACCGCATCGCGACGGTCTTGCCGGGCAACTGCTCCGCGGTGAGCACAGAGCCCGCGCGGCACAGGATGCTCTTGTGGTGGTGCCCGCCGTTCATCGCGAAAGGCAGCAGCACCAGCGGTTTCCCGGCGTCGTAGGCGACCAGGAAGGTCATCAGGGCCAGCTCGGTCACGTCGTAGGCCAGCTCCCGCACGGCCGCCTTGAAACCGCGCTGCGCGACCTCGACCGGGGCGAAGTCCAGCTCCACCGCCGAGGACGTGACGGTGTGCTCTTTGAGGGCCCGGGTCCTGGGATAGGTGCCCGTCATGGCGGTCAGCCGTTTCACACGCTTTCCTTCCGTGGGTCGGGGAAGACCTGGTCGATCGGGGGCCGGTCCGGGATCAGGCCCTGCTCGTGGGCGTAGCGGACGAGCGCGACGAGCGAGTCGGCGTTCTCCGCCAGCCCGTAGGGCAGCGGGTCGCCGACGATCGCGGCCAGCTTCCGGTAGCGCCGGTCCTCCGGCCCGTCGGCCTCGCCCGAGCGGATGCGGGCGAGGTAGTTCTCCTTGGCCTGGCCGAAAGCCTCGAACAACGCGCCCGGCAGCTCGGGATGCGCGCGGAGGACTTCGTCACGGACGACGATCACGCCGTGCAGGGGATAGATTCCCGTCCTGGCGAACCAGTCCCGTTCGCGCTTCTCGGCGTCGGGCACCACGTCGGTGAGCCCCTCCGCGTCGCCCGCACCGGCGAGCCCCGCGAAGGCGGCGTCCAGTTTGCCGTCGCGCAGGAGGTCGGCGAGCGGGCGGTCCGCTCGATGGACGTTGGCGGGCAGGCCGAACGCCCGCACGTTCTCGTGCTCCTGGGTCAGCCAGGTGATCTTGCCCGGGTCCACGCCGTACTCCTCGGCGTGGATACCGCGCGTCCACACGGCGGCCGTGACGGCGTACGCGCGCACCCCGACCCGTTTGCCCTCAAGGTCTTTCGGGCCCGTGATGCCCGGCCGCGCCAGCACCCCGGCGTGCCGGAAACGCCGCGTCATCGGGATCGGCAGCGCCGTGATCGGAGCCCCGGCGGCAACCGCCATCAGGTAGGACGTCGGGGCCATTTCGCAGACGTCGTAGGGCTGGCTGCGGGCCATCTCGCGATAGGCGTCGGGCATCCGCTTCACCTCGGTGAACTTCAGCTCGAACCCCGGCACCCGCACGGTTCCCTCGCGCAGGTCGCGCACCTGGCCGTGCGGCCCCAGCACGATCGACAGGGCCGTCATCGCGCGGTCCCGGTCAGCCGGCGGCCCTCGCTCAGCGCGGAGAAGTCGCGGCGGGGGAACGTCATCAGGAACCGGTAGCCCTCGTCGAGCACCCGGGCGACGTTCTTCTCGTTGACGTGCGGATGCCCCACCGGGACGCCGAACGCCTTGCCGACCTTGAGCACGTGGTCCATCAGCCGCAGCAGTTCCGGGTTGTCGTATTCGCGCGGGCAGCCCAGCTGCTGGGTCAGATCGCCTTCGCCGATGAGCAGCGCGCCGATCCCGGGGACCTGCTTGAGGATGTCCTCCAGGTTGTCGATCGCGGTGGTGTCCTCGATCATCAGCACCACGATCGTTTCGCCGTCGGGGTCGAGCGGCCAGACGTCGGCCTTGCGGTAGTACTCCTGCTGCGTCAGCCCCCAGTAGCGGGCGGCGGCCATCGGCGCGTCCCCGCGCAACCCGGCCGGTTCGTACCGCGGCGTGCCGGGCAGGCTCGGGTACCGGCACGCGGCGACGGCGTTGTAGGCCTCCTCCGGGGTGCTGATACGCGGCCAGACGATCCCGTAGGCGCCCAGGTCCAGCGCCTGCTTCGCGAACCACTGGTTCAGCTCGCTGCCGCTCGGCGGGATCCGCACGAGCGGGGTCATCGGGCAGGCGTTCGATCCGGCTCGCGCGATGTCCTTGCGCAGCAACAGGAACTGCATCGCCTCCCGCAGCGCGCGGATGTCCCACGGGTTGTGCTCCAGCTCGAACACCACCCCGTCGTTGTCCGACTGCGCGAACGCGACCGCGTTCTCGACCTCCGCCTGGATGAACGAGGTGAAGCAGACACCCGGCCCGGTGGTCAGCGCGCGGATGACGCCGTTGAGTCGTTCCATGACCTGCCCTTTCAGAGGATCGCGCCGCAGAAGGCGTCACCGGCGTCGGCGGGCAGCTGCAACTCGGTCCACGTCTCCGCACCGTCCACAGTGGAGAAGACCTGGCCGTGCCTGGTGACCGCGACGAGCCCGCCGGGATCGGAGACATGCGTGCCGAAACCCATCACGGTGCTCTTCGCGTTCTCCGGCGGGCCGGCGCGGTGCCAGGTGACCCCGAGGTCGGGGGAGCGGAACAGCGCGCCCGCGTCGCTCCGCGACGAGATGCTGAAGCACGCGAAGAGGCTGCGCGGGTTCCCGGCGACGACCCGGCAGTCGCGCGTGTAGTTGAACGGCGCCTGCTTCCCGACTTCCAGGTCCTGGAACGACTTCCCGCGGTCGGTGGTCTTGAAGATGCCCAGCCGGCAGATGTAGAAGACCGCGTCCGGTTCGGCGGGCGTCGTGCACACCGAATGCCCGTCGAACATGCCCTCGGTGTCGTCGTCGGTCAGCTCGGTGTTCTTCAGCGCGGGCAACGCGGCGAGCTTCGACAGGCCCTCGATCTCGGGCCGCCAGCTCTCGCCGCCGTCCTCGCTGACGAAGAAGCCGTTGATCTCCGACGCGGCGTAAAGGATCGCGGGATCGGTGGGGTGGAAGGCGATCCGCATGACCCGCGAGCCGCCGAAGGAGATCTCGTACCGCTCGGGATGCGTCGCCCCGCACTTCTTCCAGGTCTCGCCGCCGTCGTCGCTGCGATGGAACCCGACCGGCGCCGTCCCGGCGAACAGCACGTCCGGATCGTGCGGACTGACCACAATGGACCAGAACTGCACCTGCTCCTCGGTCACCTCCAGCCGGTGCCAGCTCGTGCCCGCGTCGGTGGAGCGGTACACGCCTTTGCGGGTCGCGGCGTAGACCACGTTGTCCCGCAAGGGATGTGGCGTGATCGCCTGCACGCCGTTCTCCGCGGGCAGGTCCGTCACGACCTCCCAGTCGCCGCCGGGGGCGTGCCGGTACAGCGCGCCGACGGCGCCGGGGCGCGTCACGGCCGTGCCGGCGAACAGCAGTTCTCGCATCGGGTTCTCCTCTGTTCTCGCGCATGGAAAAGCCACGCGGGCAGTGGTGAAGGACGGAGGAAGAAACAGGGCGGGGAACGGCAGCGCACGCGACCACCTCCCGGGCCTCGCCGGCGGCCTCCGCGCCACCGGCAAGAAGGACCGTAAGTGAACGCCGACGAAAATGTCAACGATTTCGTCGGCATCTATCGTCGACGAAATATCTGGCATAATCGCCAGCGATGAACCAGCAGACTCGGACGGGCAGGGGGAGCCGGTGAGCGTGGACAGCCAGCTCAAGCGCGGCAAGGACGCCAGGACGGTGGCGGTGGAAGGGCTGCGCGGCGCGATCCTGCGCGGCGACATGGTACCTGGTCAGCGGCTGATCGAGCCCGAGTTGGTGGAGATGCTCGGGGTGACGCGGGCCAGCGTCCGCGCGGCGATCGACGACCTCGTGGCCGACGGGCTCGCCGAGCGGATCCACAACCGCGGCGCCCGGGTGCGGAAGGTGTCGATCCCGCAGGCGGTCGAGATCATGGAGTGCCGGAAGGCGCTGGAGGCGCTCATCGCGGCGAAGGCCGCGGAACGGGCGGGCCCGGACGACATCGCGCGCCTGCGCCAGCTCGGCGGGCAGCTGAAGACCGCGGTGCGGGACGGCGAGATGGCGAAATACTCGGCGCTGCACGACGAACTGCACACCCTGCTGGCCGAGATCTCCGGGCAGACCACGGCCGCCGGGCTGATCGGGAGGCTGAACGCGCAGATCGTGCGGCACCAGTTCCAGCTCGCGCAGCGCACCGACTGGCCGAAGGTCTCACTCGGCGAACACCTGGCGATCATCGACGCCGTCGCGGCCGGGGACCCGGCCGCCGCCGACCGCGCGATGCACGAGCACCTGTCGACGGTGATCGTGGCACTGGAGTCGGTGAAACCCGGCTGAGCCGGAGTGCCGGCCGGCGGTGTTCCTGACGCTGGAGGGTGAAGCCCGGCTGAGCCCCAGCGTCCCCTCCAGATGCTCGCCCCATTCCGTCGATATGTACGATGCACATCGTGTGCACGGTGCACATTGAGGGGAAACGAGAGCGGGGCGGGCGTGCGGGCACGGGGTGCGGGAGTGCTGATCGGCGTCCTCGCGGGCGCCGGGATCATGGTGTCGCTCATGCAGACCCTCGTGGTCCCGCTGGTGCCGAGCCTCCCGCGGCTGCTGCACACCACCTCGGCGGGCGCGTCGTGGGTCGTCACGGCCACGCTCCTCACGGCGGCGGTGACCACGCCCGTGCTCGGCCGCCTCGGCGACATGTTCGGCAAACGCCGGATCATGCTGGCGTGCGCGGGATCCGTGGCCGTGGGCTCGGTCGTCTGCGCGCTGAGTTCCACGCTCGCCCCGGTGATCATCGGGCGCGCGCTGCAGGGCGCCGGGATCGCGCTGATCCCGCTCGGCATCAGCCTGATGCGTGACGTCGTGCCGGGCGACCGGCTGGGTTCGGGGCTGGCGTTCATGAGTTCCTCGCTCGGCGTCGGCGGCGCGCTCGGGCTGCCCGCGTCCGCGGCGATCGCCGAGGCGTTCGGCTGGCACGCTCTCTTTTGGACGGCCGCCGGTCTCGCCGCCGTGTTCGCGCTGCTGATCCGGTCCGTCGTGCCGGAGTCGTCCGTGCAGGTGCCCGGCCGGATCGACGTCGTCGGCGTGCTCGGTCTCGCCGCCGGGCTCGCGGCCTACCTGCTCGGGGTGTCCAAGGGCGGCGAATGGGGCTGGGGGAGCGCGACGACGCTCAGCATGTTCGCGATCGCCGTCGTCGTGCTGCTGGCGTGGGGCTGGTGGGAGCTGCGCGTGCAGTCCCCGGTGCTGGACCTGCGGACCAGCGCGCGCCGCCCGGTGCTGTTCACCAACCTGACCGGGGTCGGCGTCGGGCTGGCGATGTACGCGATGAACCTCCTTTCGCCCCAACTGCTGCAGCTGCCCGAAGAAACCGGATACGGCCTGCATTTCGGCCTGCTGGAAGCCGGCCTGTGGATGGTGCCCGCGGGCCTCGTCATGATGGCGCTGTCCCAGGTCGCCGCCAGGATGACCGCCGCGCGGGGCGCGAAGTTCTCGCTGCTGACCGGAATCGGCATCATCGCCGCCGGCAACGCCCTCGCCCAGGCTGTGCTCGGCCACGCGTGGGGCGTGCTCCTGTTCACCGTTTCGGTCAGCGCCGGGGTGGCCTTCGCGTACGCCGCGATGCCGACGTTGATCATGCAGTCGGTCGACCCCACCCAGACCGCCGCCGCCAACGGGCTCAACACGCTTTCCCGTTCCCTGGGCACTTCCACGGCGAGCGCGATCATCGGCGCCGTTCTCGGCCAGCTCACGGTGACCATCGGCGGAGTGGGCTACCCGTCCGAGACCGGCGTCCGGGTCACGCTCGCGATCGGCGTCGGCGCGGCCCTGCTGGCCTTCGCGGTCGGCAGCCTCATTCCCCGCCCGCTGACAGGCGGGACGGCGCGGAGCGAGGCACACTCTCCCCGGGAGAAAAACCGAGACAGGGGAGTCGCGCGATGAAGGCTTTGCAGCTGCGGCAATGGAAATCCGATCCGGTGCTCGTCGACGTGCCGAAGCCGGAACCCGGGCCGGGCCAGGTGGTCGTCCGGATCGGGGGAGCGGGCGCCTGCCATTCCGACATCCACGTGATGCACGAGTTCGAGCCCGGCCAGATGCCGTGGCGGCTGCCGTTCACCCTCGGGCACGAGAACGCGGGCTGGGTGGACTCCGTCGGCGCGGGCGTCACCGGGCTGGAGCCCGGGCAGGCGGTCGCGGTGTACGGGCCGTGGGGCTGCGGGGCGTGTCCGCGCTGTTTGCTGGGTATCGAAACCTACTGCGAGAACCCGGCCGCCGCGCCGGTGCCGGCCGGCGGGGGCGGGCTGGGCCTCGACGGCGGGATGGCCGAGTATCTGCTCGTGCCCGCCGCCCGCCATGTCGTGCCGCTGCCAGACGGGCTCGAGCCCGCCGTCGCGGCCCCGCTGACCGACGCGGCTCTGACTCCCTACCACGCGGTGCGCCGGTCCTGGCCGAAACTCGCGCCGGGTAACACCGCCGTGGTGATCGGCATCGGCGGCCTCGGGCACCTGGCGGTGCAGATCCTCAAGGCCACCACCGCGGCGCGGGTGATCGCCGTGGACAGCAGGCAGGAGGCGCTCGACGTGGCGACCTCGCACGGCGCGGACCTCACGCTGCTGTCCGGCGAGCAGACCGCGAACGACATCCGCGACGCCACCGGCGGCCGCGGCGCCGACGCCGTTTTCGACTGTGTGGGCGCGGAAAAGACCATCGCGCTGGGCCTCGCCGCCGGCCGGATGATGGGCGACTTCACGATCATCGGCATCGGCGGCGGCACCGCGCCCGTCGGGTTCTTCTCGGTGCCGTACGAGTATTCCGTGCAGACCACGTACTGGGGCAGCAGGCCCGAGCTGGTGGAGGTGCTCGACCTGGCCGCGCGCGGGCTGATCCGCGCGGAGACCACGATCTTCTCCCTCGACGACGCCGTCGAGGCCTACCACCGCCTGGAAAAGGGACAACTGACCGGCCGCGCCGTCATCGTGCCCTGACCGAACCCTTACCGCGCGGCGTGTTTGCCGCTCCCGCGGGCGTGTTTGCCGCTCAGGTCAGTGTGCTGGCCGTTCCCGTCCGCGTGTTGGCCGTCGACCGACGCCGTCGCGCGATGATGCCGTGCCGTACGGCGGACCGGTCCGCCGTACGGCATCCGGCCGCCGCTGGTGGGCCGTTCGCGAATGCCGTCCCGGCGGGGAAAAACGCCACCCGTTGACTTGTGACTGCAGTCACCTTTACCATCCGCGAGAGGTGTTCGCATTCATGAACAAGTGCGGAATAGAGGCACTGTTCAGATATGTGAACAACGGGTACCCGAGAAAGCGGAGGCTCGATGGCGTCGCCCCGGTTGAGACTCGACGGCCTGCTGGCCTTCCCCCTGACCCCCTTCACCGACGACCTCGCGCTGAACCTCGACGCCTTCGCCGAGCACGTGGACAGCCACGTCGCCGCCGGAGCCGCCGCGCTGTTCATCGCCTGCGGCACCGGCGAGTTCTCGTCGCTGGCCCCGGACGAGCTGGCCGCCCTCCTGCGCACCGCGCGGGAAACCGTCGCCGGCCGCGTTCCGGTGTGGGTCGGCGCGGGAGGGGGCGCGGCGACAGCGCGCGCGGGAATCGCCGCGGCACAAGAAGGCGGCGCGGACGGCGTGCTGCTTCTGCCGCCGTATCTGGTTTCCGGCCCGCCCAGCGGGTTGCTCGACCACGTGCGCTTCGCGATCGGCGAGACCTCGATCCCGGTGATCGTCTACCACCGCTCGCCGGGCGTCTTCACCGCGGCGTCCGCGCGCTCGCTGCTGGAGATCCCTTCGGTGGCCGGGCTCAAGGACGGCTACGGCGACGTCGACCTGATGACCCGCATCGTCACCTCGATCCGCTCCGCGGGCACCACCCGGGATTTCTTGTTCTTCAACGGTTTGCCGACCGCGGAGGTCTCGGCGCAGGCGTACTCCGCGATCGGCGTCTCGCGTTATTCCTCGGCCGTGCACTGCTTCGCGCCGGAGATCGCGCACCGGTTCCACCGCGCGCTGGCCGATGGCGAGCAGGCCGTGATGGACGCCTTGCTCGAAGGCTTCTACCTCCCGTTCGTCGCGCTGCGAGACGAGACACCGGGCTTCGCCGTCTCGCTCGTGAAAGCCGCGGCCCGGTTGCGCGGCGCCAAAGTGGGCCCGGTGCGGCCCCCGCTGGGCGAGCCGTCGCGGGCCCAGCTCGCGCGGCTGGAAGAGATCGTCGACCACGGATTCGCCGTGCTCGAGGAAATCCAGGACCCGTCCCCAACGGCAGAAAGCAGAGAGGCGGCTCGGCAATGACGGCGTCAGCGCCTTCCCGGCGGAACATCAGCAGAACCACCCTGTACTTCTTCGGCGCACTCGGCGGCATCCTGTTCGGCTACGACCTCGGGGTGATCTCCGGGGTCCTGCCGTTCATCACGAAACTGTGGTCGTTGTCCAGCTGGGACAAGGGCATCATCACCGCCAGCATCTCCGTCGGCGCGGTCATCGGCGCGATCTTCTCCCCGCGCGTGAACGAGGCGATGGGGCGGCGGCGCACCATCATGGCCGCCGCGGTGATCGTCGTGATCGGCACGCTCGCGGCGACGTTCTCGCCGAGCTTCGAGGTGCTCGTGATCTCGCGGCTGATCATCGGCGTCGGGATCGGCTTCTCCTCGTCCACCGTGCCCACCTACCTTTCGGAGCTGGCACCCGCGCGGCTGCGCGGCGCGATGGGCGCGCTGAACCAGATCTTCATCGTGCTCGGCATCCTGATCGCGTTCCTCGTCAGCTACGGGCTGGGCTCGTCGTCGAACTGGCGGCTCATGTTCGCCGGCGCGATCGTGCCCGCGGTGATCCTGTTCTTCGGCCTGATCCTGCTGCCGGAAACCCCGCGCTGGCTGCTCAAACACCAGCGCGAGGAAGAGGCGCGCGCGGTGCTCGTCAGCTCGCACGGCAGCACCGACGTCGAGGACGAGCTGGCCAGCATCCGCGAGGTGATCCGGCTCGACACCGAGCAGAAGGGCCGCATCCGCGACCTGTGGGCGCCCTGGGTGCGCCCGATGCTGTTCGTCGCCGTGCTGCTCGCCGTCGGCCAGCAGTTCAGCGGGGTCAACGCGGTCAACGCCTACTTCCCGACGATGCTGATCGGCCTCGGCTTCGCCACCCAGGCCGCGCTGCTCTCGGGTGTGCTGCTGGGCGTCACGAAGTTCCTGTTCACCGCGTGGGTGGTGTTCGTCGTCGACCGGTGGGGCCGCAAACCGCTGCTGCTGATCGGCAACGTGATCATGGTGCTGACCCTCGTCGGTGCCGCGCTGTCCGTATACAACGTGCATGACACCGCCACGCTCGGCGTGCTGATGCTCGTGATGATGGTGCTGTACCTGGTCGGCTACGAGCTGGGCTGGGGCGCCGTGGTGTGGGTGATGATGTCCGAGGTCTTCCCGCTGCGCGAACGCGCCGCCGGGATGGGCGTCGCCAGCGTCGTGCTGTGGGCGGCGACCGGCATCATCACCGCGGTCTTCCCGATCATGTCGGACAAGAACGCGCTCGGGCTCGGCGGTTCGATGCTCGTCTTCGCCGGGGTCAACGTGGTGCTGTTCGCGCTGACCAAGTGGCTGGTGCCCGAGACCAAGGGCCGCAGCCTCGAACAGATCGAGATGGACCTCCGCGCCCGCACCCCGCTACGGGGCAGCGCGAAGGTGTGACCGGCAAGGGAGGCGGCGGTGGCCCGGCCATCGCCGCCTTTCCTATGCCCGGCTGGGGACTTCCTGCACCAGCCAGCCGTTCCCGTCGGGATCCTGGAACGAGAAGTACGTGCCGAAGTCCCGGCGCTGCGGGTCGTGCCCCGGCTGCTGCCCGTTTTCGCCGAAGTGGAAGACCTCGCTGACTTCGGCGCCCCGCCCCGTCAGCTCCGCGCGGGCCGCGTCGATGTCGGACACCACCAGGTGCAGCCCGTCCACCGAGCCGGCGGCCTCCTCGTTGCGCATCAGCGTGACCGAGCAGGCCGAGCCCGGCGGGGTCAGCTGCACCACGCGGAACGACTCGCCCGCGCTGTAGTCGACGTCCAGGGTGAACCCGGCTTTCCCGGTGTAGAAAGCCTTCGCGCGGTCGACGTCGCCGACCGGCAGCACGACGACCTCCAGTTTCCAGTCCATCCGGCCCATCCTTCCCCTGCCGCGCGGCCGCGTGAAGCGGTAATATCCGAAACACTCACTCTGTCTACTGAAACGAGGTGAGTCGTGCCCGCGGAACGCAGCCAGGAACCCGACGACGCCCGCGGCGAGGGGGGCTTCGGCGAAGACCGTGACTACTCCCTGCGCGCCGTCGACCGGGTCTGCGCGATCCTCGATCTGCTGCAGCAGTCGGTGGACGGCATCAGCCTCAACACCGTAGTCGAAGCCACCGGGATGCCGAAATCCTCGGCGTACCGGTATCTGTGGACACTGGAGCAGCATCGCTACGTGGAGCGCGACGAGGAGACCGGGCTGTGCAGACTGGGGCTCGGGTTCCTCGGCATGCAGTCGCGGCATCTGGAGCTGCTGCGCGAATGCGCCCGCCCGTGGCTGGAGAAGCTGCGTGACGAGTTCGGCGAGACGGCGAACCTCGGCGTGCTCGACAGTGACCGGATCATCTACGTGGACATCATCGAAAGCCGCCGCGGGGTGCGGCTCGCGGCGTCGCGCGGGGACAGGGATCCCTTGCACGCCACGGCACTCGGCAAGGCGATCGCCGCGCATCTCGCCGAGGACAGGGTGCGGGACGTGCTGGCCCGCTGCGGGATGCCGCGCCGCAGCGCGAACACGATCACCTCGGTCGAGGCGTACCTCGCGGAGCTCGACAACGTGCGCAGTCTCGGCTACGCGGTGGACAACCTGGAGAACGAGGCCGACGGCCGCTGCGTCGCGGTTCCCTTGCTGGGCACCAGTATCCCGGCCGCGATCAGCCTGAGCGCGCCCGCCGCGCGGTTCCCGGCCAAGGACGTCGGCAAGGCGGCGAAGGCCTTGCTCGACGTGGCCACGCAGATCATCTCGCGCCCGCGGCCCCACACCGCCGACGGCGACGTGGCCTGAAGATTCCCTTCGCTGTCACCGCCCCGGCTTCGCGGGCGGTGACGCGCGGTGTCCGCACGGGGGAGGAGGAAGGGGAACCCCGGCGTCCTGGGAGGGCGGTGCGCACGCCGGGGTTCCGGACGGCCGGGGTGTGGTAGTCAATGGCTGAAGAAGCACACGACCCGGTGTCCTGACGGCGAATCGCTTCGGCCGACAGGGTTTATCGTCACGGCTGGCGCCGCCCGGCACAATGCTCCATTCGGGTGGGAATGAAACGCCGGTTTCAGTTTTGTCGACTCGCGCGCGGCGGTCACTCATTTACTGGCTACCTTGCGTAGTTGTCGGTCGCTTCGTCACGACGGGGTCAGCGTGGCCGGTCCGTGACCTCGCTCGCGCCCTCGTGCCGCGCTATTGCCGGGATGCCAGGTGATTGCGCTGTAACACGGCCGCGAAACCGACCGATTCCACGGCAGATGCGATCGCGCGGACGGGAGCGGCAGCAGCCGCCCGCCGATCACTCAGGGTAGTTTCGCGGCGTGTCCGGGGCGCGCCGGTTCCCGCAACCGGACGGGTGGAGGTCGGATGGAAGAGCCGGTGCGCAAGCCCTTTCCCGGCGGCGAGGCCTTACTGGGCCTGGATCTGCGGCGGCTGCCCGCGCCGAAACGGGCGCTGCACGCGGTCGGGCCGGACGGCAAGGCGCCGCCCCGGGCGTCTTCCACGGCCTGGGAACAGAAGTACCGCGCGTGGGTGATCGGCTGCGACGTCTTCGCGACGCTGCTGGTGATCGGCGCCGCCGCGCTGATCATCCTGGACGTCACCGGGCGGCCGTATTTCTGGCACGCTTCCGGGACCGCCGCGGCGATCCTGTGCACGCTCCCGCTGAACCGCGCGTGGAGCAGGCACGTGCTCGGCGAGGGCGCGGAGGAGTTCCGGCGCCTTGGCCGCGGGCTGGTGATGGCCGCCGTGCTCGTCGCGATGGCGGGGCTGGTGTTCGGCGCGCTCGACGTGCAGCCGTGGGTGTTCCTGGCCGTGCCGCTGGTCGGCCTGATCGCCCTGCCGCAGCGGTACGCGCTGCGCCGGATCCTGCACCACGCCCGCAACTTCAACGGCACCTGCATGCTGCCGGTGATGGCGGCCGGTGACCCGGACACGGTGCGGGACCTGATCGACCGCACCCGCGCGGACGCGCACGTGGGCTGGCGGGTCGAGGCGGTGTGCACCGCGAGCGGCGCGGGGGAGGTCGGCGGGATCCCGGTGGCCGGGCGGCTGCACGAGGTCGCCGATCAGGTGCGGCGCGGCGGTTATCGCGTCGTGGCCGTGACGGCGGATCCGTACTGGACGCCGCGCCGGCTGCAGCAGCTGGCCTGGGATCTCGAAGGCACGGGCGCGGATCTCGTGGTGGCGCCGGTGCTGATGGAGGTCGCCGGGCCGCGGCTGAACGTCTCCGGGGTGCTCGGGATGCCGCTGCTGCGGGTGAGCGCGCCCGCGTTCACCGGGGGCCGCCGGATGATCAAGGAGGCCTTCGACCGCACCGTCGCGGCGGCGGGGATCGCCCTGATTTCCCCGGTCCTGCTGACGATCGCGCTGCTGATCAAGCTCGGCGACGGCGGCCCGGTGTTCTACCGGCAGCGCCGGATCGGCCGTGACGGGCGCTCCTTCCTGATGATCAAGTTCCGCAGCATGGTCGTGGACGCCGACAAGGTCCGGAGCGAGCTGCTCTCGGCGAACGAGGGCGCCGGCCCGCTGTTCAAGATGCGCCGGGACCCGCGCGTCACCAGGATCGGGATGATCCTGCGCCGGTACTCGCTCGACGAGCTGCCGCAGCTGTTCAACGTGCTGTCCGGCACGATGTCGCTCGTCGGCCCGCGCCCGCCGCTGCCGGAGGAGACCGAGGGCTACGACGGCGCCGCGCAACGGCGGCTGCTGGTGAAGCCGGGGATCACCGGGCTGTGGCAGGTCAGCGGGCGCAGCGATCTCAGCTGGGCGGAAAGCGTGCGCCTCGACCTGCGCTACGTCGAGGACTGGTCGCTGGCCCTGGACATGACGATCCTGTGGAAGACGGCGCGCGCGGTCGTCGGCGGGCGCGGCGCTTACTGACGCCCGCTAACGTACCGGGGTGCTTTCCTTGCAGATCCCCGGAATCCGGCAGGTCGCGCTCCTCGGCGCGCACTGCGACGACCTGGCCATCGGCGCGGGCGGAAGCCTGCTGACCCTGTGCGCGGCGCGCCCCGGCCTGAGCGTGCACGCCCTCGTGCTGTCCGGCGGCGGCACGGTGCGCGAGGAGGAAGAACGTGCCGCGCTGGCCGATTTCTGCGCTCCCGCGAACCTGGAGATCACCGTCCTCGGGCTGCCGGACGGCCGGATGCCCGCGCACTGGGACGCGGTGAAGGACGCCGTCATCGCGCTGCGCGGCAGGCTCGACGCCGATCTCGTGCTCGCCCCGCACCGCCGTGATCTGCACCAGGATCACCGGCTGCTCGCCGAGATCGTGCCGACCGTGTTCCGTGATCAGCTCGTGCTCGGGTACGAGATCCTCAAATGGGACGGGGACCTCGCGCAGCCATCGGTGTACCAGCCGCTCGACGAGGAAACCGCGCTGCGCAAGGCGGAACTGCTCGGCAAGCACTACCCGTCGCAGCACGGGAAGGACTGGTACACCGAGGAATCCTTCCTCGCGCTGGCCCGGCTGCGCGGCGTGCAGCAGCACACCCGCTACGCGGAGGCATTCCACGTCGAGAAGCTGGCGCTCACGCTCGGCCGAGGCTGACGAGCAGCTCCCGCCACGACGGCGCCGCGGCGTCCCGCGCGCTGACGAGGCTCACCGGCAGCGGCCACTCGATGGCCAGGTCCGGGTCGGCATGGTGCACGGCGATGTCCTCGCCCGGATCGTGCGGCCGGTCGATCCGGTAGCACACGTCGGCCGTCTCGGTCAGCGCCTGGAAGCCGTGCAGCATGCCGGGCGGGATGTACAGGTGCGCGAACTCGACGTCGTCGAGGCGGAACTCCAGGCGGCGGCCGAAGGTCGGCGAGTCCGGGCGGATGTCGACGATCGTGTCGAGCACCGCGCCGTGCGCGCACCGGACGAGCTTCGCTTCGCCGCGGCCCGCGCGGCCGTGCATCCCGCGCACCACACCCCGGTGTGAGCGAGACTGCGAATCCTGTGCCAGCGCCCCGAGTTCGACGCCGTGCTCCGCCGCGATCGCGGCGTCGAAGGTCCGGGTGAACAGCCCGCGGTAGTCGTGATGCGGCCGCGGGGTGAACACGACCACGCCCGCGAGCTCCGTTTCCGTTACGCGCACTACTAAGTTGCTCCTTGTCCGTCCGTGCCTGTCCCGAGGGGAACCCCCGTGCCATCCTGCCGCGCCTGTGGATCGACCGCCGGGGACCTCGTCCTCGATCTCGGCGAGCAGCCGCCCTGTGACCTCTTCCCGGCGGCCGCCGATCCCGGCCCGGATCCGCTGTTCCCGCTGCGGATGTGGTTGTGCGGCCAGTGTTCCCTGGCACAGCTGCTCGAAGATCCGGGCACCCGCGAAGAGCCGGCGGGGGTCGAGCCGAAGGCGCTGACCGATCAGGCGGCGCACGCGGTGCGCGTGCTGCGCGACGCCGGCGTGGTCCGGCCCGGTGCGACGGTCATCGAGTTCGGCAGCCCGCACGGCGGCTCGTGGCTGCCACTGCTGCGCGCCGAGGGCATGGTCGACGCGGCGCCAGGGGAGCCCGCCGACGTGGTGCTCGACTGCTTCGGCCTGATGCACGAGGCGGACCAGCGGGCGGCGATGGCCGGGCGCGCGGAGCGACTCGCGCCCGGCGGCGTGCTGCTGATGCAGTACCACTCGCTGGCGTCGATCCTCGCCGGAAAACAGTGGAATGCGTTGCGGCACGGGCATTTCGCCTACTACTCCACCCCGGCCGCGATTACGCTCGCCGCGTCCGCCGGGCTCCGGCCGGGCCGCAGCTGGACGTTCCCGCTCTACGGCGGGACCGTCCTGCTCGAACTCGGGCGCGACCTCACGCCCGCGCAGGCCACCGAAGAGCGCGTCCGCGCGGAGCGGGCGGCCGGGGTCGCCGACGCTGCCGTCGTGGGCGGGCTGGGTCGCGAAGCGGAAGCGGGCGGAGCGCGTTTACGGGAATTGCTGACTGATCGGGCGAAGGCCGGAAAACGGGTGATCGGGTATGGCGCGGCCTCTCGCGCGGTGGTGCTGCTGTGGAGCGCGGAAATCGATATCGATCTGTTGCCCGTGATAGTGGACGCGTCACCCGCCAAACAGGGCCGCCGGATGCCCGCCACCCGCATTCCGGTGGAAACTCCCCGGTTACTGGCCGGATCGCCGCCGGACGCGGTGCTGCTGTTCGTCCCCGATCTGCTGCCCGAGGTCCGCGCCGCGCACCCGGCGCTCGGCCGGCCTGGTTGCGAGTGGATCACGGTTTGATCACCCGCGCAGGTCAGGTGACCTTCGGTGGACCAGTGATCACGCTGGGCTGTGACAATCGGCCGTTGGATGTGCCTCACTCACCCAGTTGCGCGTAACGCAGACGGGTGAGACCCCTATAGTCACGGTGACGCAGAGCGTCGAGAACCTGACCGAGACGACTGGGGAGAAACCGCGACCATGCCGAGCGAGGACCACGGGGGCTGCCGGCTGTGCGGAGCGCGGGACCTGGCGAGCGTGGTGGACCTCGGCGCGAGCCCGCCGTGTGAGTCGTTCCTTTCCGCGGCCGCGCTCGAGGCCCCGGAAATGACTTTTCCGCTGCACCTCCGGGTGTGCCCGGAATGCTTTCTGGTGCAGTTGCCGCCGCTGATCGACCCGGCCGAGACCTTCACCGAATACGCCTATTTCTCGTCATTTTCACACTCGTGGCTCGAGCACGCGGAAAGGTTCACCGCCGGCGCGGTCGAGCGGCTCGGGCTGGACGGCGACTCGTTCGTCGTCGAGGTCGCCAGCAACGACGGCTACCTGTTGCGGAACGTGGTCGCCCGCGGCCTGCGCTGCCTGGGCATCGAGCCTTCGGTCAACGTCGGCGAGGCCGCGCGCGAGGCGGGGGTGCCGACGCTGACAGCGTTCCTGGACGAGGACACCGGCGCGGCGGTGCGCCACGAGCACGGGCGCGCCGATCTGGTGGTGGCCAACAACGTTTACGCGCACATCCCGGACATACTCGGCTTCACCGCGGGCCTGCGCGCGCTGGTGGCCGACGACGGCTGGGTCTCGATCGAGGTGCAGCATCTGCTCAGCCTGATCGAATCCACCCAGTACGACACGATCTACCACGAGCATTTCCAGTACTACACCGTCGCCACCGCGCGGCGGGCGCTCGCGACGTCGGGCCTGACGGTGGTCGACGTCGAGCGTCTGCCCACGCACGGCGGGTCGATCCGGCTGTGGGCGCGCCCGGCCGCGGTCGCCGGCGCGCCGAGCGAGCGGATGCTGGAGACGCTCGCGGAGGAGAAAGCCGCCGGGCTGCACGACCTCTCCGGCTACGCCGGGTTCGCGCGGCGCGTCGAAGCGGTGCGGCTGGACCTGCTGGAGTTCCTGATCCAGGCCAAGCGGCGCGGCGAGCGCGTCGTGGGCTATGGCGCTCCCGGCAAGGGAAACACGCTGCTGAACCACTGCGGCATCCGGCCCGATCTCCTTCCGTACACAGTGGACAGAAACCCCTACAAGCACGGCCGCTACACGCCGGGCACGCGGATCCCGATCCTGGCGCCGGACCGGATCGCGCAGGACCGGCCGGACTACGTGCTCGTGCTGCCCTGGAACCTACGTGCCGAGTTGAGCAGCCAGCTCGGGTACCTCGCCGGATGGGGTGGGCGGCTCGTGTTCCCCATTCCCCGGCTGGAAATCGTGACCCCCGAGCGAGAGGTGATCGGAGCATGAAGGTGGTGCTCTTCTGCGGCGGGTACGGGATGCGCATGCGCAACGGCCCCGCCGACGACGTGCCCAAGCCGATGCAGATGGTCGGGCCGCGCCCGCTGCTGTGGCACGTGATGCGGTACTACGCCCACTTCGGGCACACCGACTTCGTGCTCTGCCTCGGCTACGGCGCCCGGCACATCAAGGACTTCTTCCTGTCCTACACCGAAACCGCGTCGAACGACTTCGTGCTGCGCGACGGGAAGGTCGAGCTGCTGTCCACCGACATCAGCGACTGGACGGTCACCTTCGTGCACACCGGGATCGAGTCGAGCATCGGCGAACGGCTGCGCCGCGTGCGCGAGCACGTCGAGGGGGAGGAGATCTTCCTCGCCAACTACGCCGACGTGCTGACCGACGCCCCGCTCGACCACATGATCGGCGCTTTCGCCGCCAGCGAGGCGGGCGCGTCGATGATGGTCGTGCCGCCGCAGTCGACGTTCCACTGCGTCGAGCTGGACGGGCACACCGTGCGTTCGATCAGCTCGGTGAGCCAGCTGCCGGTGTGGGAGAACGCGGGCTTTTTCGCGCTGCGCCAGGAGGTTTTCGACCACCTCCCGGAGAACGGCGACCTCGTCGAGGACGCCTGCGGCACGCTCGCGGAGAAGGGCAAGCTCATCGCCTACCCGTACCGCGGGTTCTGGCAGCCGGCGGACACGTTCAAGGAACGGGCCGCGCTCGACGCCGCCTACGAGAGCGGCGCGCGGCCGTGGATGCTGTGGGAAAAGCCCGCGGCGGTGGGGGCGGGCGCATGAAGGTACTGCTGACCGGGCACCAGGGCTACCTCGGCACCGTGATGGCGCCGGTGCTGCGCGAAGCCGGGCACGAGGTGGCCGGGCTCGATTCCGGGCTGTTCGCCGACTGCGTGCTGGGCCCGCGGCCCGACGATCCGCCCGGCGAACCCGTCGACCTTCGTGACGAAACCGCCGACCGGCTCGCCGGGTTCGACGCCGTCGTGCACCTGGCCGCGCTGTCGAACGATCCGCTGGGCTCGCTCGCGCCGGAGCTGACCTACGCCATCAACCACACCGCGTCGGTTCAGCTGGCGAAGCTCGCCAAGGACGCCGGGGTGCGCCGTTTCCTCTACGCCTCGACGTGCTCGGTGTACGGCGCGGCCGGCGAGGAACTGGTCACCGAGGACGCGCCGCTGCGGCCCGTCACCCCGTACGCGGAGTCGAAGGTCCGCGTCGAGGACGATCTGCACGCGCTCGCCGACTCCGGGTTCAGCCCGGTGTATCTGCGCAATGCCACGGCTTTCGGCTTCTCGCCGCGGCTGCGCGCCGACATCGTGCTCAACAACCTCGTCGGCCACGCCGTGCTCAGCGGTGAGGTGCTGGTGCTCTCCGACGGCACGCCGTGGCGGCCGCTCGTGCACGCGCTCGACATCGCCGCGGCGTTCCGCGAGGCGCTCGCCGCGCCCCGGGAAGCCGTGCACGACAAGGCTTTCAACGTCGGCACGGAGGTCAACAACCTCACCGTGCGGCAGATCGCCGAAGCCGTCGTGGCCGAGGTGCCCGGCTCTAAGCTGAAGATCACCGGCGAGGCCGGCGCCGACCCGCGCTCCTACCGCGTCGACTTCGCCCGGATCCGCGCGGCGCTGCCGGGGTTCGAAGCGAAGTGGACCGTCGCGGCGGGCGCGGCCGAGCTGGCCGACGCTTATGTCCGGTTCGGCCTCACGATGCCGGGCTTCACGGACCACTTCACCCGGCTCGCGTGGCTCAAGGCGCAACGCGGCCGAGAACGGCTCGGAGAAGATCTCCGGCCACAGTGAACCTGCGCCCCGCTCAGGCGTCACAAGGAATATCCCCGCCCC
>NZ_VMNW02000117.1 GCF_007713735.2 Amycolatopsis acidicola
GGTGAGGGAGCATCGGCCTGGGCGCCGCTGAATCACGGGGAACGCCGGGGAGCATCGATTCGGGTGGCGGGGCCCGGGGAGCCCGAGCGGGGCATCGACCTGGGTGGCAGGGCCTGCCTGCGCAGGTCGGCCGAGCATCGCTCGGGTGACGGTGCCGGGAAGGCCAGGGGAGTATCGACTCGGGTGCCGGGACGTGCGGGAACTCTCGGGGAGCGTCGATTCCCGGGTGCCGGTGAATCCGGGGAACGTCGGCCGGGCAACGGCTCCCCGAGTGCCGGAGCTCGCGGAACCCCCGGTGGAGCGTCGGCGCGGATGGCCGTGAATCCCGGGGAATTCTCGGCCGAGCGCCGACCCAGCCCCGGAAGTGACCGCGCGCCACCGGAATCTCAGCCGAGCATCGATTCCCAGGTCTCCGTGAACCCCGGGAAGGTCTTCCCGACCGTGCCCGGGTTTTCCACCTCGACGCCGGGCACGCGCAGTCCCAGCACGGCCGCCGCCATCACCAGGCGGTGGTCGTCATAGGTGTGGAAAACGCCGCCGTGCAAGGGGGCCGGGGTGATCCGCAGCCCGTCCTCGGTGTCGGTCACTCGCGCGCCGAACGAGGACAGTTCCGTGGCGAGCGCGGCCAGCCGGTCGGTTTCGTGGCCGCGCAGGTGCGCCACCCCCGAAATCACCGACGGCCCGTCGGCGAAGCAGAGCATCGCGGCGACCACCGGGGTCAGCTCGCCGACCTCGTGCAGATCCAGTGTGGCGCCCCGGATTTCGCCCGTGCCGGTGACCTTCAGCCCGTCCGCGGTCAGTTCGGCGCCCTGCCCCAACTCCGTCATCAGGCTCCGCAGCCAGTCACCCGGCTGTGTGGTGCGCTGCGGCCAGCCTTCGATACGCACCGTGCCACCCGCGACGGCCGCGGCGGCGACGAACGGCGCGGCCGTCGACAGGTCCGGCTCCACCGTGTAGTCCGGGCAGGACAGCTGAGCGCCCGGCACATGAAACTCCGTGCCCTGCCTTTCCGGGCTCGCACCGAAGCGTCGCAACAGATCCAGCGTCATCGCGATATGCGGCTCGCTCGGCGGGGTGCCGCCGACGAGACGCACCGTGACCCCGGACTCGAACGAGGGGGCCGCCAGCAGCAGCGCGGAAAGGAACTGGCTCGACGCGCTCGAGTCCAGCTCGACTTTCCCTCCACCGATACCGCCGTGGCCACGCACCGTGAAGGGCGGCGCGCCGCGGCCGTCGTCCTCGATGTCCACGCCGAGTTCGCGCAGCGCCCGCAACAGCGGGGCGATCGGGCGGCGGCGGATCGCTTCGTCGCCGTCGAACACGACGGGCTTGCTGCCGAGACCGGCGAGCGCCGGAGTGAACCTCGCCACCGTGCCGGCGTTGCCGAGCGCCACCGCGCCCGGCTCGGTGCCCTCCGGCACGAGCGGCTGCACGAGCACGTTCTCCCCGGCCTGTTCCCAGGAACCGCCGAGCGAGGTGAGCGCGCCGAGCATCAGGCGCGCGTCGCGGGAGTCGAGCGGCTTGCGCACGAGCGTCGGCGCGGCCGAAAGCGCGGCCAGCACGTAGGCGCGGTTGGTGATCGACTTCGAGCCGGGCACGCCGACGGAGGCGTCCAGCGCCCCGGACGCCACGGGCGCGGCCCACGTGCTCGCTGTGTTTCCGGCCACGAACGTGCCTCCTTCTCGGAAAAACCTGCCGGGGACATCGAACCGCGTCGGCGAGGCTCGCCGAGCGCCGGGGTGGGTGTGCGATAAGGTGGAAGCCCGTGGGACTTCAGCCGCGGACAGCCAAGTACGTCTTTGTCACCGGGGGCGTTGCCTCCTCCCTGGGAAAGGGACTCACCGCTTCTAGCCTGGGTCAGCTCCTCACTTCGCGTGGCCTCCGGGTCACGATGCAGAAGCTCGACCCCTACCTCAACGTCGACCCGGGCACCATGAACCCGTTCCAGCACGGGGAGGTGTTCGTGACCGAGGACGGGGCCGAGACCGACCTCGACATCGGGCACTACGAGCGCTTCCTCGATCGCGACCTCGCCGGTTCGGCCAACGTGACCACCGGGCAGGTGTACTCCGAGGTGATCGCGAAGGAACGGCGCGGCGAGTATCTCGGGGACACCGTGCAGGTCATTCCGCACATCACCGACGAGATCAAGCGGCGGATCATGGCGGTGGCCGAATCCGACGGCACCGGGCACCAGCCCGACGTCGTGCTCACCGAGGTCGGCGGCACGGTCGGCGACATCGAGTCGCTGCCGTTCCTGGAGGCCTGCCGCCAGCTGCGGCACGAGGTCGGCCGGGACAACTGCTTCTTCCTGCACGTGTCGCTGGTGCCCTACCTCGCGCCGTCCGGCGAGCTGAAGACCAAGCCCACCCAGCATTCCGTGGCCGCGCTGCGCAACATCGGCATCCAGCCCGACGCGCTGGTGTGCCGCGCGGACCGGGATCTGCCCGAGGACCTCAAGCGCAAGATCGGCCTGATGTGCGACGTGGACAACGAAGCCGTCATCGCCTGCCCCGACGCGTCCTCGATCTACGACATCCCCAAGGTGCTGCATCGCGAAGCGCTCGACGCTTACGTGGTGCGCCGGCTCGGGCTGCCCTTCCGTGACGTCGACTGGACGGTGTGGGGCGATCTGCTCGACCGCGTGCACAACCCGTCGGAGACGGTGCGGATCGCGTTGGTGGGCAAGTACATCGACCTCCCCGACGCGTACCTGTCGGTGACCGAAGCGTTGCGCGCCGGTGGTTTCGCGCACCGCGCCAAGGTCGAGATCGTGTGGGTGGCGTCAGACCGTGCCACCACGCCGCAGGGCGCGGCGCAGGCTCTGTCCGATGTGGACGGTGTGCTGGTGCCCGGCGGGTTCGGCGTGCGCGGCATCGAGGGCAAGCTCGGCGCGATCACGTACGCGCGCAAGCGCGGCATCCCGGTGCTGGGGCTGTGCCTCGGCCTCCAGTGCATGGTGATCGAGGCGGCGCGGAACCTGGCGGGGATCGAGGACGCGAACTCCGCGGAGTTCGACGAGACCACGCGGCACCCCGTGATCTCCACGATGGCCGACCAGAAGGACGTCATCGCGGGCGAGCGCGACATGGGCGGCACGATGCGCCTCGGCGCGTACCCGGCGAAGCTCAAGCCCGGTTCGCAGGTGGCGCAGGCGTACGGCAGCGTCGAGGTGTCCGAGCGGCACCGGCACCGCTACGAGGTCAACAACACCTACCGCGACCAGCTCGCCAAGGCGGGCCTGGTGTTCTCCGGGACTTCCCCGGACGAGCGGCTGGTGGAGTTCGTCGAGCTGCCGAAGGAGATCCACCCGTTCTTCGTGGGCACCCAGGCGCACCCGGAGCTCAAGAGCAGGCCGACCCGGCCGCACCCGCTGTTCGACGCGTTCGTGAAGGCGGCGGTGCGCTATCGCACGGCGGACCGGCTGCCGGTGGAGCTGCCCGAGCCGACCGCGAGCGTGCGATGAGCGCTCCCGGCGAGCACGAGTTCGAGGTCGTCTCGTCCCGGGACGTGCACCTGGGGCGCGTGGTCGGGCTGCGGATCGACGACGTGCGGATGCCCGGCGGCACCGTGGCGAAGCGGGAGGTGGTCGAGCACCTCGGCGCGGTCGCGATCGCGGCGGTGGACGAGGACGGCGCCGTCACGCTGATCCACCAGTACCGGCATCCGCTCGGCAGGCGGATCTGGGAGCTGCCAGCGGGGCTGCTGGACGAAATCGGCGAGGAACCGGTCGAGGCGGCGAAGCGGGAGCTGGTGGAGGAGGCCGGGCTCACCGCGTCGAGCTGGGAGACGCTCGTGGACGTCGCGGCGTCGCCCGGTTTCACCGACGAGGTGGTCCGGGTGTTCCTGGCCCGCGGTCTGTCCGAAGTGGACAGGACCGACCTCGGGCACGACGACGAGGAAGCGGATCTGGTGGTGCACAAGGTGCCGCTGGCCGAGGCGGTGCGGATGGCGCTGGCCGGGGAGCTGGTCAACGGCGCCACGGTCGGCGGGGTGCTGGCCGCGCACGCGGTGCTCACCGGCGCCGCGAGCACCCGGCCCGCGGACGCGCCGTGGCGTGACCGTCCGGACACTTTCGCGAAACGGGTTCGCTAGCTGATCGCGCGGGGTTGCGGCGGGCCCTAGAGTGTCGCCGTGGCGAACCCGGTGGAACAGGTGATCACGGCGTATCTCGATCACCTCACCGTGGAGCGCGGCACGGCGCGGAACACGCTCGACAGCTACTCGCGCGACCTGCGCCGCTACGCCGCTCACCTCGGCCGGTCCGGCGTCACGGACTTCGGGAAGATCACCGAGAAGGACGTGATGTCGTTCGGCGCGGCGTTGCGGGAGGGCGACGACGAGCACCCGCCGCTGGCCGCTTCGTCGGCGGCGCGGGCGCTGGTGGCCGTTCGCGGGTTGCACCGCTTCGCGCATCTCGACGGCATCACCGACGACGACCCGGCCCGCGAGGTGCGGCCGCCGGCGGCGGTGAAACGGCTCCCGAAGGCGTTGCCGGTGAACGACGTGCTGCGCCTGCTGGACATGCCCGGCAGCGAAGGTGAACGCGCGCTGCGGGACAGGGCGCTGCTGGAGTTGCTGTACTCGACCGGCGCCCGCATTTCCGAGGCCGTCGGGCTGGACCTCGACGACGTGGACCGCGAAGAACGCACGGTGTTGCTCGACGGCAAGGGCGGCAAGCAGCGCCTGGTGCCGATCGGGAAGCCCGCGGTGGAGGCGGTGGAGGCGTACCTGGTGCGCGCGCGGCCCGTGCTGGCGGCCCGCGGCCGGGGCACCGCGGCGCTTTTCCTGAACGCCCGCGGCACCCGGCTTTCGCGGCAGAGCGCGTGGCAGGTGCTCAAGACGAACGCCGAGCGGGCCGGGATCTCGGCCAGCGTGTCGCCGCACACCCTGCGTCACTCCTTCGCCACCCATCTGCTTGAAGGCGGGGCAGACGTTCGGGTGGTTCAGGAACTGCTTGGTCACGCATCGGTGACCACCACGCAGGTTTACACCCTGCTTACGGTGAACACTCTCCGTGAGATATATGCTACGGCCCATCCTCGGGCACTGGGTTGAGGCGAAAGATCTCGGCGAGCCGCTTTGGCGACAATCGCGGCGAGCAATAGGCTTCGGCAGACCCGTCGAACGAGGAGTTTTCGCGCCATGTCGACAGAGCAGCCGGCCCGATCGGCAACGGCCTTCACGGCCGCCGCGAATCTCAGCAACCTGACCATCGCGACAGAGGGGGAGCCGGAGGCTGTGGACACCACCGTGCAGCCCGGCAAGGTGAACGGGGAGCCCTCCGTGGGCCCGACCGGCAGACCGGCGCGGGACATCCCGGTGCCGCCGCTGCTCGACAAGCACGGCCCGGCCACGGTGCTCGCCATGTGCAACCAGAAGGGCGGGGTCGGCAAGACCACCTCGACCATCAACCTGGGTGCCGCGCTCGCCGAGTACGGCAGGCGGGTGCTGCTGGTCGACTTCGACCCGCAGGGGGCGCTGTCGGTGGGTCTCGGCGTGCAGCCGCACGAGCTGGAGCACACCGTCTACAACGCGATCATGGAACGTGCCGTCACCGCCGACGACGTGCTGCGCAACACCAAGATCGAGGGCATGGACCTGCTGCCGAGCAACATCGACCTGTCGGCGGCCGAGGTGCAGCTGGTGGCCGAGGTCGGCCGCGAGCACACTTTGCTCAGGGTCCTGCAACCGGTGATGAGCGGGTACGACTATGTTCTCGTCGACTGCCAGCCATCGCTCGGGCTGCTCACGGTGAACGCGCTGACTGCCGCGGACGGTGTGATCATCCCGCTGGAGTGCGAATTCTTCAGCCTGCGTGGCGTGGCTTTGCTGATCGACACGATCGAGAAGGTACGCGAGCGCTTGAACCCCAAACTGGACATCACCGGCATCCTGGCCACCATGTTCGACCCCAGGACCCTGCATTCGAGAGAGGTCATGGCGCGGGTGGTGGAAGCCTTCGGCGACACCGTGTTCGACACGGTGATCAACCGGACGGTCCGGTTCCCCGAGACCACCGTGGCCGGGGAGCCGATCACCCGCTGGGCCCCCAAATCCGCCGGCGCGCAGGCCTACCGCGCGCTGGCCCGCGAGGTGATCGCTCGGTGAGCAGGCGAGCCTCCCTCCCCGGGGCTTCGGAACTTTTCCGCCTGACCAGCAGCCCGGCCCTCGAGCCGATGCTGCCCGTCGAGATGCCCAAGCCGAAGCCCGCGCCGGTGCAGGACCAGCGGCAGCAGCTGGAGCGCAGCGGCGGCGCCGCCAAGCGCGGTACCGGGCGCCAGAAGCACGATTCGAAGATCACGGTGTACGTCTCCGGTGACGAGCTGGTCGCGATGGAGCAGGCGCGTCTCGCGCTGCGCGCCACGCACGGCCTGGTCATCGACCGCGGCAGGCTCGTGCGCGAAGCGGTGGCGGTGCTGCTCGCCGACTTCGAGCAGCACGGCCCGGATTCGGTCCTGGTCCAGCGGTTGCGGGACCACCAGTACGACGCCGAGGAAGCCACCGGCTCGTGACCACTCCAGAGGTACCGGCTGGGGAGGCTCCCCGGCCGGAGCCTCCGGCGGAAGCCGCGGTCGGGGAAGTGACGGCCGAGGGTGCCGCGAAGTTCAAGGTCCGGCTGGACAACTTCGAGGGCCCCTTCGACCTGCTCCTGCAGCTGATCTCGCAGCACCAGCTGGACGTCACCGAGGTGGCGCTGCACCAGGTGACCGACGACTTCATCGCCTACACCCGCGCGCTGGGCGCGGAGTGGGATCTCGACGAGACCACCGAATTCCTCGTCGTCGCGGCGACCTTGCTGGATCTGAAGGCGGCGCGGCTGCTGCCTTCGGCCGAGGTGGAGGACGAAGACGACCTGGCGCTGCTCGAGGCGCGGGACCTGTTGTTCGCGCGCGTGCTGCAGTACCGGGCGTACAAGCAGGTCGCGGAGCTGTTCTCGGAGCTGGAGGCGGGGGCGCTGCGGCGGTACCCGCGTTCGGTGGCCGTCGAGGAACGCTACGTCGGGCTGCTGCCCGAGGTGATGCTGGGCGTGAGCCCGGAGAAGTTCCGCGAGATCGCGCTGGCGGTGTTCCGGCCCAAGCCGCCGCCCACGGTTTCGCTGGACCACCTGCACATGGGGCGGGTCTCGGTGCGCGAGCACGCGGCGCTGCTGCGGGTGCGGCTGGCGGCGGAGGGCACGGCGAGCTTTTCGGACCTGGTGTCGGACTGCGAGCACACCATCGAGGTGGTGGCCCGGTTCCTGGCGCTGCTGGAGCTCTACCGCGAGTCGACCGTGCAGTTCGAGCAGGAGGAAGCACTGGGTTCGCTCAGCGTGCGCTGGACGGGCGGGTCGCTGGAACAGGCCGAGGAGGCCGCCGAAGCGGACCGGGCCCGTATCGAGGAAGAGGAGTACGGGTGAGCCCCGAGGACGAAGACGCGATCGTCGACCTGGACCGGATCGAGCCGCGGCAGGCCGAGCCGGATGGCGACGGTGAGAGCGCGGAAACCGTTGTGGCGCCTGAGGATCCGGACGCGCCTGAGGTTCCGGAAGTGCCGGAAGTCGAGGCCGCGGCCGAGGTCGAGGGCGGCGTCGCCGAGGTCGCGGCCGAGGAGGCCACGCCGGAAGACGAGCCGGGCGAGGCGGAACCCGAGTCCGGCCAACTCGCCGAGCGGGAGGGCCAACACGGCGACGCGGGCGGCCAACACGGCGACGGGGAGGGCCAACTCGCCGACGGGGAGGGCCAACTCGCCGACGCGGACGGCCAAGAAGCCGAAGCGGAGCAGGACGGCGAGGATGCCGAGCTGGTCGCGCTCCAGTCGCGGATGCCCGATCTCACCGAGCCTGCCGCGCTCGAGTCGGCGCTCGAGGCGCTGCTGCTCGTCGTCGACTCGCCCGCGAGCGAGGAGTCGCTGGCGGAAGCCGTCGAGCAACCGGTGGACAGGGTCACCGAAGCGTTCAAGACGATGTCGGCGCGCTTCACCGAACACGGCAGCGGGATCGACCTGCGCCGCGTCGGGGAGGGCTGGCGGTTCTTCACGCGCGACACCTACGCGCCGTTCGTGGAGAAGCTCCTGCTCGACGGCCAGCGCTCGAAGCTCACCAGGGCGGCGCTGGAAACCCTCGCGGTGATCGCGTACCGCCAGCCGGTCACGCGCGCCAGGGTCGCGGCGGTGCGCGGGGTGAACGTGGACGGGGTGATCCGGACTCTGCTCGCCCGTGGTCTCATCGAGGAGACCGGCACCGACCCGGAGACGGGTGGCAATCTGTATGTCACCACCGAACTTTTCCTCGAGCGGCTCGGGCTGCCGTCGCTGAACGACCTGCCCCCGATCGCCCCGTTGCTACCGGAAGTGGACGCGATCGATGACATCTGACGAGACACCCGAGGGCGTCCGGCTGCAGAAAGTACTCGCCAAGGCCGGCGTCGCCTCGCGCCGCGCGGCCGAGGAGCTGATCGTGCAGGGCCGGGTGAGCGTGGACGGCCGCACCGTCCGCGAGCTCGGCCGCCGGGTGGACCCGGACAACGCCGTGATCCACGTGGACGGCACGCGCGTGATCGTGCGCGAGGACCTCGTCTACTACGCGCTGAACAAACCGCGCGGCGTGCACAGCACGATGGAGGACGACCAGGGCCGCCCGTGCGTCGGCGACTACGTGCGCAACCGCGCCGAGCGGCTCTTCCACGTCGGCAGGCTGGACGCCGAGACCGAGGGCCTGCTGCTGCTGACCAACGACGGTGACCTCGCGCACCGGCTGATGCACCCGTCCTACCACGTGCCGAAGACGTATCTGGCCGAGGTGGACGGGCTGGTGCCGCGCGGGCTGGGCAAGCAGCTGCGCGCCGGGATCGAGCTCGAGGACGGCCCGGTCAAGGTGGACGCCTTCCGCGTCAAGGACATGCAGGCCGGGCGGACGCTCGTCGAGGTCGTGCTGCACGAGGGCCGCAAGCACATCGTGCGCCGGCTGCTGGACGAAGTCGGCCACCCGGTGCGGAAACTGGTGCGCACCGCGGTGGGCGACGTCCAGCTGGGCAACGGCAAACCGGGCACGCTGCGCCGCCTCACCCGCGAAGAGGTCGGCGGCCTCTACCGCGCCGTGAATCTCTAGCGTCGGTGGTCGCCGCTACCATCGCCGGGTGACTTCCACCGAAACCGTGTCCGACGCACTCGGCGTGCTGCGGCGCGTCTTCGGCTACGACTCCTTCCGGGGCGAGCAGGAGGCGATCATCAGCCACGTCGTCGACGGCGGGGACGCGCTCGTCCTCATGCCGACCGGCGGCGGGAAGTCGTTGTGCTATCAGATCCCCTCGCTGGTGCGCGAAGGCGTGGGCGTGGTCATCTCACCGCTGATCGCGCTGATGCAGGACCAGGTCGACGCGTTGCGCGCGCTCGGCGTGCGGGCGGGGTTCCTCAACTCCACGCAGGACTACGAGCAGCGGCGCGAGGTCGAGCAGGCCTTCCTCGCCGGTGAGCTGGATCTGCTGTACCTGGCGCCGGAACGGCTCCGGCTGGAGTCCACGGTCAGCCTGCTCGGCCGGGGAAAGGTCGCGTTGTTCGCGATCGACGAGGCGCACTGTGTTTCCCAGTGGGGGCACGACTTCCGGCCCGACTACCTCGGCCTGTCCGAACTGCACGAGCGCTGGCCGGACGTGCCGCGCATCGCGCTGACGGCCACGGCGACGAAGGCCACCCACGAGGAAATCGCGACGAGGCTGAACCTGGGCGAGGCGAAGCATTTCGTCGCCAGCTTCGACCGGCCGAACATCCAGTACCGGATCGTGCCGAAGAACAGCCCGCAGAAACAGCTGCTGGAGCTGCTGCGCACCGAGCACGCCGGTGACGCGGGCATCGTGTACTGCCTGTCGCGGGCGTCGGTCGAGAAGACCGCGGAGTTCTTGTCCGCCAACGGGATTCCGGCCGTGCCGTACCACGCGGGGCTCGACGCGAGGACGCGGGCGAAGCACCAGTCGCGGTTCCTGCGCGAGGACGGGCTGGTCGTGGTGGCCACGATCGCCTTCGGGATGGGCATCGACAAACCGGACGTGCGCTTCGTCGCGCATCTGGACCTGCCGAAGTCCGTCGAGGGGTACTACCAGGAGACGGGCCGCGCCGGCCGTGACGGGCAGCCGTCCACGGCGTGGCTGGCGTACGGGCTGCAGGACGTGGTGCAGCAGCGCAAGATGATCGACACCTCCGAGGGCGACGACGCGCACCGGCGAAGGCTGGGGCAGCACCTCGACGCGATGCTGGCGCTGTGCGAGACGATCGAGTGCCGTCGCGTGCAGCTGCTGAACTACTTCGGGCAGCAGGGCGAGCGGTGCGGCAACTGCGACACCTGCCTGGCGCCGCCGGAGTCCTGGGACGGCACGGTCGTGGCGCAGAAGCTGCTCTCGGCGGTGTACCGGCTGGCCACCGAGCGGCGGCAGAAGTTCGGGGCGGGCCAGTCGATCGACATCCTGCTCGGCAAGCAGACGCCGAAGGTGAGCCAGCACCGCCACGACGAGCTGACGGTGTTCGGGATCGGCACCGAGCTGTCCGAAAGCGAGTGGCGCGGCGTGGTGCGGCAGCTGCTGGCGCAGGGATTGCTGGCGGTGGAAGGGGATTACGGCACGCTCGTGCTCACGGAGGCGAGCGGCGAGGTGCTGGGCCGTCGTCGTGAGGTGCGGCTGCGCCGCGAGCCCAAACGTGCCGCGAAGGCGCCGAAGACCGCGAAGTCCAAGGCCGCGGTGGAAATGCCGCCGGAGGCGGCGCCGCTGTTCGAGCGGCTGCGTGCCTGGCGGGCGGAGACGGCGAAGGACCAGGGCGTCCCGGCGTACGTGATCTTCCACGACGCCACGCTGCGGCAGATCGCCACCGAGCGACCGTCCACTTTGGAGCAACTGGGCGGCGTGAGCGGGGTCGGCGAGAGCAAGCTGGTCAAGTACGGGGAAGCGATCCTGGAAACGCTTTCCGCGGCGTAGCCGGACTGACCGTCCCGGTGCGCGGGCACCCCCTTGTGCCCGCGCGCCGGCACGTTCAGTTCGCCGTCGAGGTGGCCGTTTCGTGCCGGGTGGCCTTGCGCTGGAAGGCTTTCGCCACCGGCTCGACGATGCGCGCGGCCGTCGGGCCGAGGATGGCCATCAGCAGCACGTAGGCCGTGGCGAGCGCGGCCAGTTCGTCGTTGACGGCCCCGGCCGTCACCGCCAGGCCCGCGATCACGATGGAGAATTCGCCGCGCGCCACCAGCCCGGCGCCGGCGCGGGCCCGGCCGAGCCTGCCGACTCCCTGCCTGCGCGCGGCCCACCAGCCCGTGGCCAGCTTCGTCAGCGTGGTGACCACGGCGAGCAGCACGGCCCAGCCGAGCACGGGCGGGATCTGCGCCGGGTTCGTGTTGAGCCCGAACACCACGAAGAACACGGCCGCGAACAGGTCGCGCAGCGGTTCCAGCATGTGCGTGGCGTTTTCCGCGGTGGAACCGGAAATGGCGATGCCGAGCAAGAAAGCGCCGACCGCGGCGGAAACCTGCATCGCCGAGGCGAGCCCGGCGACCAGCAGCGCCGCGCCGAGCACCTTGAGCAGGAACACTTCCCGGTCGTCGGAGTCGACGATCGCCGAGACGTAGCGGCCGAACTTCAGCGCGATCACCAGCACCACGGTGATGACCAGCAGCGAGATGCCGACCGCTTCGAGCCCGCCGAGGAAGCTCACGCCGCCCAGCAGCGCGGTGAGGATCGGCAGGTACAGCGCCATCGCGAGATCCTCGAACACGAGGATCGAAAGCACCACGGGGGTTTCGCGGTTACCGAGCCTGCCGAGGTCGCCCAGTACCTTCGCGATGATCCCGGACGAAGAGATGTACGTGACGCCCGCCATCACGATCGCGCCGGTCAGGCCCCAGCCCAGCAGCACGGCCACGATCGCGCCGGGCGCGGCGTTGAGCACGATGTCGAGCACGCCCGCGGTCCACGAGCGCTTGAGCCCGGTGAACAGTTCCGCGGCCGAATATTCCAAGCCCAGCAACAACAACAGCAGGACGACGCCGATTTCACTGGCCAGATGGGTGAAACCGCCGATGTCCTGCAGGGGGATCAGACCGCCCTGGCCGAATGCCAGGCCGCCTAGGAGGTAGAGCGGGATGGGGGACATGCCGATCTTTCCGGCGAGCCGGCCGAGGAAGCCGAGCCCGAAGAAGACGGCGCCGAGTTCGATGAGGGACAGGGCAGTGTGATCCAAGGGCTTATCCGTTCTTCAGGATCTTGAGGGCGTTTTCCAGCCCCTCGGAGGTGCCGACGGCCACGAGCACGTCGCCCGCGGTGAAGGTGAACTCGGGCGTGGGCGAGGGATGCGCCTGCCCGGCCCGCACGACGGCCACCACCGACACGCCCGTTCTGGTGCGCATCGCGGTGTCGCCGAGTGTCCGGCCGTCGAACACGCTGTTGGACTTGATCGGCAGCTGACGGGTGCTGATGCCGGGCAGGTCCCGGTGCTCCTCGGTCAGCTGCGCGACCAGCTGCGGCGCGCCGAGGAGGTTCGCCAGCGCGCTGGCCTCCTCCGCGGTCAGCGGCAGGGACGCCAGGCAGGCGTCGGGGTCGTCGGACTTGGACACGATCAGTTCTGTCTGCCCGTCCCGGTGGGTCACCACACCGATCCGCCGTCCGCTTCGGAGGGCGAAATCCTTGCGTACCCCGATTCCGGGCAGAGGAGTCACTTCCACGTTCACGATCTCCACGTTACCGGTTTGCCCGTTTCGGCCCGGTGCGGCCACGGCGGTGCCTGCCAGGCAGAATGGAGCGGACGACATCCGGTTCGAGCACCAAGGAGAATGGCCGTGGCGGGAGCCCTACGTGGCGTGATCGCGCTGGACGGACCGTCGGGCACCGGCAAGACCACGGTGGCGCGCAAGCTCGCGGAGCGTCTGTCGGCCGGCTATCTCGACACGGGCGCGATGTACCGGGTGATCACGCTCGCCGTGTTGCGCGCGGGCACGGACCTCGCGGATTCCGCGGCGGTCGCCGCGGTCGCGGGCAAGGCCGTGTTCGCCATCGGCACCACTCCCGGCCGCCCGGCGGTGTCGCTCGCGGGCGAGGACGTGGCGGCGGAGATCCGCGGTCCCGAGGTGAGCCACGCGGTGTCGCCGGTTTCCGCGGTGCCCGCGGTGCGCGAGCTGCTGGTGGCCCGGCAGCGCCGGATCGTCGAGGACGTGGTGGCCGAGGTCGGCGGGATCGTCGTCGAGGGCCGGGACATCGGCACGGTCGTCACGCCGGACGCGCCGCTGAAGGTGTTCCTGACGGCTTCGGCGGAGATCAGGGCCGCGCGGCGCAGCGCGCAGGACACGGCCGCGGGCCGCGACACCACGCACGCCGCCGCGCTCGCTTCGGTGGACAGGCGCGACAAGCTGGACTCCAGCCGCGCCACTTCGCCGCTCAAGCCCGCGGAGGACGCGGTGCACGTGGACACCTCCGAGCTGCAGATCGACCAGGTGCTGGTCGCGCTCACCGAGCTGGCGCGCAAGCGCGGCCTGCTCTCGGACTGCACGGCGGGGGCGCGGCGGTGAGCTCGGCCGGGCTGCCCGAAGGCGCGTCGCCCGGGTTGCACGATTTCTGCCGCGGGATCGGGAAGGTGATCCTGCGGCCCGCGTACCGGATCCGGGTCCGGGGGCGCGCCAACGTGCCGCGCACCGGGCCGGTGCTGCTGGTGGCCAACCACAGTTCTTTGGTCGAACCGCAGCTCATCTTCGGAATGTTGCCGCGGCGTTCGGTGTTCCTCGTCAAAGAGGAGATGTTCACCGGGGCCGTGGGGTGGCTCCTCCGGCGGATCGGCCAGGTGCCGGTCCGCCGGGGTGAGCCCGACCGGGCGCCGCTGCTGGTCACTGCCAGACTGTTGCGTGAAGGCGGCCTCGTCGGCGTGTTCCCCGAGGGCACCAGGGGTGACGGGGACGTGGCGAGCGCCGAGCGCGGCGCGGCCTGGCTGGTCCGGGCTTCCGGCGCGGTCGTGCTGCCGGTGGCCGTGCGCGGCACGAAGCGCCCGGCCGGCCGCAAGCGGCGGTTCCGGCCCCGGGTGGACCTGGTGTTCGGCGAACCGTTCGCGCTCGAGGTCGGCAAGGGCCGGGCGGGACTGGCGGAAGCCACTGAGACAGTGCGGGCGCGGCTCGCGGCACTGGTGCGCGGCCTGGACGAGCAGCGCGCGGTGCGGGAACAGAAAGCGGAGTTATGACTGACGTGGACGGCACCTGGTCCGACGAGGCGGAGTTCGCCGCGCTCGACGCCGGGGCGGAGGGCGCGGCCGAGGACGAGGACGCCCAGCTGAGCCAGCCGGTGCTGGCCGTCGTCGGCAGGCCGAACGTGGGCAAGTCGACCCTGGTGAACCGGATTCTGGGCCGCCGCGAGGCGGTCGTGCAGGACCAGCCTGGGGTGACCAGGGACAGGGTCGCCTACGACGCGATGTGGAACGGCCGCCGGTTCACGGTGGTCGACACCGGGGGCTGGGAGCCCGGCGCGAGCGGCCTGCAGGGCGCGGTCGCGGCACAGGCCGAGCTGGCGATGTCCACTTCGGACGCCGTGCTGCTGGTGGTGGACGCGTCGGTCGGCGCGACGACCACGGACGAAGCGGTCGCGCGCGTGCTGCGCCGGTCGAAGCGGCCGGTGATCCTGGCCGCGAACAAGGTCGACGACGAGCGGCTGATGGGCGACGTGGCTTCGCTGTGGACGCTCGGGCTGGGCGAGCCGCAGCCGGTCAGCGCGCTGCACGGCCGCAGCTCGGGTGACCTGCTGGACGAGATCGTGAAGGCGCTGCCGGACGCTCCGCGCGACAGCGACCGGGCCGCGGGCGGGCCGCGCCGGGTGGCGCTGGTCGGCAAGCCGAACGTGGGCAAGTCGAGCCTGCTCAACAAGCTCACCGGCGAGGACCGCGCGGTGGTCGACTCGGTCGCGGGCACCACGGTCGACCCGGTGGACTCCCTGGTGGAGCTGGACGGGCAGACGTGGCGGTTCGTGGACACCGCGGGCCTGCGCAAGCGCGTGCACACCGCCAGCGGCACCGAGTACTACGCCTCGTTGCGCACCAAGGCCGCGATCGACGCGGCCGAGGTGGTGATCGTGCTGCTGGACGCGAGCGAGCCGCTGTCGGAGCAGGACCTGCGAGTGCTGACGATGGTCGTGGAGACGGGCCGCGCCTGCGTGCTGGCGTTCAACAAGTGGGATCTCGTGGACGAGGACCGCCGCCACCAGCTGGAGAAGGAGCTCGACCGCGGGCTGGTCCGGGTGCCGTGGGCGGAGAAGGTCAACATCTCGGCGCTGACCGGGCGTTCGGTGCACAAGCTGGCGCCGACGCTGCGGCGCGCGCTGGCGTCGTGGGACCAGCGTGTTTCCACGGGCCAGCTCAACGGCTGGCTCTCGGAGCTGATCGCGGCCACCCCGCCGCCGGTGCGCGGCGGAAAGCAGCCGAAGGTGTTGTTCGCCACGCAGGCGGCCATCCGCCCGCCCACGCTGGTGCTGTTCACGACGGGCTTCCTTGAGGCCGGGTACCGGCGCTTCATCGAGCGGAAGTTCCGTGAGCGCTTCGGGTTCGAGGGCAGCCCGGTGCGCATCAACGTGCGGATCCGGGAGAAGAAGCCGAAGAAGGCCAAGTAGAGACCGTGCCGCGACCCGCAGTTCACTCCCGCGACTGTGCTGTCCTCCCAATCCGGCCACAGCCACGGCGGAATGCTCGGCACACAGGGTGACCGCCAGCCGCGTCCCGCCTTCTTTTGGCCGCATTGGTAGGCTGGTCGGTCGCACGGGCGCCTCACCTTCAGCGAGCGCGAGCCCGACTAGTGCCGAAAGGTGAGTGAAGGGCTTGCTGACCGCCCTGGAAACACCCCTGCCCACAGTCGTCGACACCAGACCGCGGGCGCTGTTCTGGACCGGCCTCGCGGCCGCCGAACGCACCCTCGTGGACGTCTTCGCCGACACCGTCGCCCGGCATCCCTCGGCGCCCGCGCTCGACGCGGACGGCACGGTGCTCAGCTACCGCAAGCTGGCCGAGGAGGTCGAAGCGCTGCGCGCGCGGCTGGCCGCGGCGGGCGTCGGAGTCGGCGACAGGGTCGGCGTCCGGATCTCCTCCGGCACGGCCGAGCTGTACATCGCGATCCTTGGCGTGCTGGCCGCGGGCGCGGCGTACGTGCCCGTCGACGCGGATGACCCGGACGAGCGCGCGGCGCTGGTGTTCGGCGAGGCCGGGGTGTGCGCGGTGCTCACCGACGGCGGCGAGCTCACCCCGCACGCCGCGCCGTCCGGCGAGCCCGGCGCGCCGGGGCCGCACGACGACGCGTGGATCATCTTCACCTCCGGTTCGACCGGCAAGCCGAAGGGCGTCGCGGTCCCGCATTCCGCGGCCGCCGCGTTCGTCGACGCCGAGGCCGGGCTGTTCCTGGCCGACGAGCCGATCGGCCCCGGTGACCGGGTGCTGGCCGGTCTCTCGGTCGCGTTCGACGCCTCCTGCGAGGAGATGTGGCTGGCGTGGCGCCACGGCGCCTGCCTCGTGCCCGCGCCGCGTTCGCTGGTGCGCACGGGCGTGGACCTGGGCCCGTGGCTGATCGCGCAGCGCATCAGCGTCGTGTCGACCGTGCCGACGCTGGCCGCGCTGTGGCCCGCCGACGCGCTCGAAGAGGTCCGGCTGCTGATCTTCGGCGGCGAGGCCTGCCCGCCCGAGCTGGCCGAGCGGGTGGCCGTCGAGGGCCGCGAGGTGTGGAACACCTACGGCCCCACCGAGGCCACGGTCGTCGCGTGCGCCGCGCAGCTGCACGGCGAGGGCCCGGTGCGGATCGGGCTGCCGCTGCTGGGCTGGCAGCTCGCGGTGGTGGACGAGCTGGGCGAGCCGGTCGCGATGGGCGAGTCCGGTGAGCTGGTGATCGGCGGCGCGGGCCTGGCCCGCTACCTCGACCCGGTCAAGGACGCGGAGAAGTTCGCGGCGCTGCCGTCGCTGGGCTGGCAGCGCGCCTACCGCAGCGGTGACCTCGTGCGCGCCGAAGAGGAGGGCCTGATCTTCCTCGGCCGCGCCGACGAGCAGATCAAGCTCGGTGGCCGCCGCATCGAACTGGGCGAGGTGGACGCCGCCCTGCAAGCGCTTCCCGGCGTGGCCGGTGCCGCTGCCGCGATCCGCGAAACCAAGGCGGGCAACCAGATCCTGGTCGGCTACGTCGTGCCTTCGGGCGAGTTCGACACCGGCGAGGCGAGCGTGCTGTTGCGGGACAGGCTGCCCGCGGCGCTCGTGCCGCTGCTCGCCGTGCTCGACGACCTGCCGACCCGCACCTCGGGGAAGGTGGACCGGGCCGCGCTGCCGTGGCCACTGTCCACAGTGGAGGCCAGCGAGTCGTTGTCTCCCACGGAGATGTGGCTCGCCGAAGGCTGGTCGGAGATCCTGGGCGTGACGGCGGGCGATCCCGGCGCCGACTTCTTCAGCCACGGCGGCGGCAGCCTGACCGCCGCGCAGCTGGTCGCCCGGATCCGGACCCGCCACCCGCAGGTGTCGGTCAGCGACATCTACCAGCATCCGACGCTCGGCGGGCTCGCCGCGGTGCTCGACGGGCTGGACGCCACCGAGACCGCGCGCCGGGACATCCGCCCGACGCCGCGCCGCGCCGGGGTGGTGCAGGCGCTGGCGATGGTGCCGCTGGCCACGCTGGTGGGGCTGCGCTGGACGACGGTGCTCGCGGCGCTGTCGACGGTGCTCTCGGTACTCGGCGTGGCGTGGGCGCCCGCGGCGCCGTGGTGGTCGCTCGTCGCGGCCTGGCTGGTGCTGTTCAGCCCGGCTGGCCGGATCGCGATCGCCGCCGGTGGCGCGCGGCTGTTGCTGCGGGATGTCCGTCCCGGCAGCTATCCGCGTGGCGGCAGTGTCCACTTGCGACTGTGGGCGGCCGAGAAGCTGGCCCAGTTCAGCGGTGCCGGGGACGTGTCCAGCGCGTCCTGGATGACGCACTACGCGAAAGCCTTGGGCGCCAAGGTGTCCCCGGGCGTGGACCTGCATTCGCCGCCGCCGGTCACCGGCCTGCTGAAGCTGGGGCGCGGCGCGGCCGTCGAGCCCGAGGTGGACCTGTCCGGGCACTGGGTCGACGGCGATCTGGTGCACATCGGCAAGATCCGGGTCGGCGCGGGAGCGCGCGTCGGTGCGCGCAGCACGCTGTTCCCGGGCGTCCGCATCGGCAAGGGCGCGGAGATCGCGGCCGGGTCCACGGTGCGCGGCGCGGTGCCGGCCGGGCAGCGCTGGGCGGGTTCGCCCGCGGTGCGCTCGGGCAAGGGCGCGCTGCGCTGGCCGTCGAGCCGTCCGCCGCGCAAGCGGTTCTGGGCGTTCACCTACGGGCTCACGTCGATGCTGCTCGGGCTGCTGCCCGCGGTGGCCGCGCTGCCGGGTGTCGTGGTGCTGGGGCTGGCGGTGGCGGACGTGCCGTCGCTCGGGAAAGCGCTCGCTTTCGTGCCGGTGGCGACGATCGCGTACTTCGTGACCTATGCGCTGCTGGTCCTGGTCGGCGTGCGGCTGCTCGGGATCGGGATGGCCGAGGGCTACCACCCGGTGCACGGATCGATGGCGTGGCGGGTATGGACCGTGGAGCGGCTGATGGACATGGCGCGCGGCGGGCTGTTCCCCTTGTACGCCAGCCTGTTCACTCCGGTCTGGCTGCGGTTGCTCGGGGCGAAGATCGGCCGCGACGCCGAGGTGTCGACGGTGCTGGCGCTGCCGAAGATGACGCAGGTCGACGACGGCGCGTTCCTGGCGGACGACACGATGGTCGCCACCTACGAGCTCGGGCACGGCTGGCTGCACGTGGCCCCGGCGCGGATCGGTAAGCAGGCTTTCCTGGGCAACTCGGGGATCACCGCGCCCGGCCGCGCGGTGCCGAAGCGCGGGCTGGTCGGGGTGTTGTCTTCCACGCCGCGTAAGGCGAAGAAGGGTTCGTCGTACCTGGGGATGCCGCCGATGCCGTTGCGGCGCGCCGTGGAGTCCGGGGACGCCGGGCGCACGTACCGTCCGGCGGCGCGGCTGAAGGTCGCGCGGGCGCTGGTCGAGCTGTGCCGCATCCTGCCGGTGATGTGCTCGGTGGCGCTGGGCGTGCTCGTGGCCGCCGCGCTGCTGGCGATCTGGGCGAGCGCCGGGCTGTGGGCCGCCGCGGTGCTGTCCGGGCTGGTGCTCTCCGGCGCCGGCGTCGTTGCCGCCGCGGTGGCGACGGCGACGAAGTGGGTGCTGGTGGGGAAGTTCCGCACCGTCGACCATCCACTGTGGAGCTCCTTCGTGTGGCGCAACGAGCTGGCCGACACGTTCGTCGAGGCGCTGGCCGTGCCCTGGCTGATCGGGTCGGTCGGCGGCACCCCGCTGCTGCCGGCGTGGCTGCGCACGATGGGCGCGCGGATCGGGCGCGGTGCCTGGCTGGAGACGTACTGGCTGCCGGAGATGGACCTGGTCTCTCTCGGTGACGGCGCGACGGCCAACCGGGGTTGTGTTGTACAGACGCACCTGTTCCACGACAGAATCATGAGCATGAGCGAAGTGACGCTGGGCGAGGGCGCGACGCTCGGGCCGCACGGCATCGTGCTGCCCGGCGCGGCCATCGGCGCCCGCACCACCGTGGGCCCTGGTTCGCTGGTCACCCGTGGCGACGTCGTGCCGGCCGATTCGCGCTGGCTGGGCAACCCGATTTCCGCCTGGGGGCGCCGGGCTTGAGGACGGCACTGGGGAACCACGGCAGCGAGGACTACCGCGTCCGGCACTACGACCTCGAGCTGGACTACAAGATCGGGCCGAACCGGCTTTCGGCGCGGGCGAAGATCACGGCGGTGAGCACGCGGCCGCTGTCGCGGGTGGTGCTGGACCTGTCCGGGTTCAAGATCAGCGGGGTGAGCGTGGACGGCCGGGCCGCCCGGTTCACCCGGCAGCCCGGCAAGCTCGCGGTCAAACCGGCCAAGGCGGTGCCCGCGGGCACGGAGTTCACCGTCGAGGTGCGCTACTCGGGCAACCCGCGGCCGGTGGACGGCCGGTGGGGCGAGATCGGCTGGGACGAGCTCACCGACGGGGTGCTGGTGGCGAGCCAGCCGATCGGCGCGCCGTCGTGGTACCCGTGCAACGACCGCCCCTCGGACAAGGCCACGTACCGGGTCACGGTCACCACGGCCTCGCCGTATTCCGTGCTGGTGACGGGAAACCTGGTGTCCCGCCGGGCCGGGGCGAGCGCCACCACGTGGGTCTTCGACCGGCCGGAGCCCACCGCGAGCTACCTCATGAGCGTCCAAATAGGACGGTACGAGGAGATCGCGCTGGACGGCACGGTGCCGCAGCGGGTGGCGGTGCCGGGCGCGCTGCGCGCCGAGGCGGCGCGGGACTTCCGCCGCCAGCCGGAGATGATGGCGCTGTTCGAGCGGCTGTTCGGGCCGTATCCGTTCGGCGAGTACGTGGTCGTCGTGACCGACGACGAGCTGGAGGACCCGATCGAGGCCCAGGGGATGGCGATCTTCGGGGCCAACCACGTCGACGGGGCGCGCGGGTTCGAGCGGCTGGTGGCACACGAGCTGGCGCACCAGTGGTTCGGCAACAGTCTCACCATCGCGCAGTGGCGGTGCATCTGGCTCAACGAGGGCTTCGCCACGTACGCGGAATGGCTGTGGTCGGAGGAATCCGGCGGCCCGCGCGCCGACGAGCTGGCGCGCCAGTGGTGGGGCCGGATGTCCGAGCGCGCCGCGCTCAAGATCGGTGATCCCGGCGAGTCGAACCTGTTCGACGAGCGCGTGTACAAACGGGGCGCGCTGGCGCTGCACGCGTTGCGGGAGCGGCTCGGGGATGAGCGGTTCTTCCCGATGCTGCGCTCGTGGGCGGTGGACAAGCGGCACGGCACGGTCAGCACGGCGGAGTTCGTCGCGCACGCCGAAGAGCACGCCGGTGAGCCGTTGACGGAGTTCTTCACCGCCTGGCTCGGCGACACACAGTGAACCCGTTCCACCCGGGCGGCGGCTGTGCTTGATCATCGAGGTCGGGCACGCTCACCCCGGTGGGAAACTCGCGCCAGAAGCACCTCAACCACGCCCTGATGCGGATCCCGCGGCGCGCCGAGAGCGCCGACCGGGCCACGCTGACGTCGACTTTCGTTGCCGCGGGGTCGTTTTCGGCGATGCTGCACTCGACCGACCACCAGATCGTCTACGGCAGGCGCGGGGCCGGGAAGACGCACGCGCTGCTGCACCTGGCGGACGTGGTCGACCGCACCGGCGACGTCGCGATATACCTGGACCTGCGCACGGTCGGCACGGCGGGCGGGATGTACGCCGACAGCGAGCTGAGCGCGGCGGTGCGCGGCACGCATCTGCTGGTGGACACGCTGGAAGCGGTGCACGAACAGCTGCTGGACGCGGCGATCGAGCGTGATCTGGGGGACCGGCCGGGGCTGGTGCCGGCGCTGGACGAGCTGGCGGACTCGGCCACCGCGGTGCACGTGGTGGGTGAGGTGGAACGCGAGACGAGGATCGGCGGCGAGGTCGATTCCTCTTACCGCGCAGAGCTTTCCCGTTCGCCGAAGCTGGCCGCGGGCGGGCGGAAGGTGGTGTCCGCGGAGAGCAGTCTGCGGCGTACCGGCGTCGAGGAGCACCACGTGGTGTTCGGCCCGCTCGGCCGGGCGTTGCGGTCGATCGCGGACGCGCTGCGTCCGGCGCGGTTATGGCTCCTGCTGGACGAATGGAGCAGCGTGCCGCTGGACCTGCAGCCGTTGCTGGCGGATCTGCTGCGGCGCAGCGTGTTGCCCACCAACGGGATCACGGTGAAGATCGCGGCCATCGAACGGCGCTCGCGGTTCCGGGCGCCCTCGGCGTCGGGGGACCAGCTGGGCATCGAGGTGGGCGCGGACGCGGCGTCGGCGGTGTCGCTGGACGACTTCCTGATCTTCGACAACTCGCGTGCCCGGGCGAACGACTTCTTCGTGGAGCTGTTCTTCAACCACGCCGCGGTCCGCCTCGCCACGATGCTGCCCAACCCGCCGCCGGACACCGCGGCATTCGTCGAGGAATGCTTCCGCGGCAACGCTTTCGGCGAGCTGGTACGGGCCGCCGAGGGGATCCCGCGGGACGGGATCAACATCGCCGCGCTGGCCGCTCAGTACGCGCACGACGAGCCGATCTCCTTGCGGGACATCAGAATGGCCGCGCGGGACTGGTACCTGCGGGACAAACAGGCGGCGCTCGCGGCGGACGAGCCCGCCCGGCGGGTGCTGGGCTCGCTGATCGACGAGGTGGTCGGCAGGCGCAAATCGCGGACGTTCCTGCTCGACCAGTTCGCGGGCGCTCGGCACGACGTGGTGGGGGAGCTGTACGACGCGCGGCTGCTGCACGTGCTGCGGCGCGGCATCGTCGACAGCGAACGCCCCGGCACCCTTTACGACGGCTACGCGATCGACTACGGCTGCTACGTTTCCTTGCTGCTGAACAACGATCGCGCGGGCAAGCCGCGGGATCGGGGTGGCTGGCTGAACTCGCCCAAGGGCGTGCCGCCGGACGGGTTCAACCTCGCGAAAGCCGCGCTGGATCCCCGGTTCCTCACCTGACGCCGGGGCTGGTGCTCTGGGCGTGTTTGCCGCTCCCGCGGGCGTGTTTGCTGTTCTCCCGGGCGTGTTTGCCTCGCCCGGTGGTGTCTTGGCCGTCCTCGGTGGCGGGTTCGCGCCGACGATGGCCGTCGTGCGATCGGGCGGCGAACATGCCTGCGGGGGCGGCGAACATGCCTGCGGGGGCGGCGAACATGCCTGCGGGGGCGGCGAACATG
>NZ_VMNW02000118.1 GCF_007713735.2 Amycolatopsis acidicola
CGCCGCCCCCGCCGAGCCCACCGACCGGCCCTCAAGCCAGCCCGCGTTCCCTCGCCGTCGTCACGGCCGCGCGGCGGTTGCTCACACCCAGCTTCGTATAGATGGCCCGGACGTGGGTCTTCACCGTGTTCACCGAGACCGACAGCGACTCCGCCAGTTCCTCCAGCGACTGCGGCGACGCCAGCCTGCCCAGCACGGCATGCTCCCGGTCCGTCAGCAACGCCGCCCCGCGGTCCCGCCGGCTCCCGCACATCACGCGGCTCGCTTCGTGGGCGAAGCCGTCCAGCCGGTCGAACCCGCCGAGCTGGTCGACCAGCAACTGCCGCACCCCGCGATCCGCCTCCGCGAACGGCCGCAGCACACGCGCCGGCGCCGCCAGCCGCAACGCCTCGCCGAGCGCCTCGATCGCCAGCGTGCGCCGACCGGTCGCGGCGGCGACCGCGACGGCCATCAGCCGGATCTCCACCGCCGTAAGCAAAGGCAGCCGCGCGGGCAGCACCGAGGCCCGGGCCAGCGCCTGGCCCGCCCCGGCGAAATCCTTCGCGGCATACCGGTGCCACGCCGTCATGAGCGCGGGCTCGGCGCTTTGCCCAAGCCGTTCACGCGCCCACGTCAGCACTTCCCGCGCCACCACCTCGCGCCCGAGCGCCAGCGCGCACCGGAACTCGGCGAGCGCGGCGCCCGCGGCCACCGCGGGCAACAAGGCCGCCTCCCCCAGCTCCGCGCGGGCCAGTCGCAGCTTGCGCGCCGCCGCGTGCGGGTCGCCCGCGTCGTGGACGCACAGGGCTTCGACCACCTCGATGGCGTAGCCGACCGGACCGGACACCGGCGCGCCGAAGTGCCGGGCCGCCCGCGCCGAGTCGAGCGCGTCTTCCGGCTCCGCGCGCAGCAGGTGCCCGAAAGCCTTCGTGACCCGCGCGGACGTCAGCCACGGCGTGGCCTCCCAGCCGTTCGCCTTGGCCAGCGCGAGGGACTCGGCGCTCGTGGCGGACATGGTCGCGTAGTCGCCCTCCAGCCAGGCCGCGACGCTCCGCGCCGCCAGACAGTGCAGGGTCACGTAGTCCGTGCCGTAGCCGCGCGCGAGCTCCTCCGCCTCGCACAACTCCGCCTGCGCCTCGCGCAGACGGTTCTCGCGCACCAGACGCCAGCCTTTGTCGAGACTGGTCCACGCGGCGACTCCGCCTGCGGCCGGCACCTCCGTCCCCGCCTCCGGCGCCTCACCGGCGGCCATCGCACAGGCCGACGCCAGCAGCGTCTGCACCGACGCCGCCTCCGCGTGCGGGCTCTCCGCCTTCGCACCGGCCTCCGCCACGCGAGCGCGCGCCGTCGCGAGGTCACCCGCCTGCAGGTGCGCCAACCCCGAGAGCACCGTCAGCCACGCGCTGCCCGACACCTCCGCCGGGCCCGCCAGCTCCAGCGCGCGCAACACCGTCCGGTGGTCACCGGCCAGCAGCAGGTCCAGCCCGTGCCGGCCGAGCAACGACGACAGCGTCGCCGGATCCTGCGCGCGGGTGGCGTGCGCGAACGCCGGCCCGATCTGCCTGTCGTCGGCCAGCCACACGGCCGCGACGGCGTGCAGCCGCGCCGTGGCCCGCGGATGCAGCCGCGTCAGCTCGGCCTGCAGGTACGAGCGCAGCAGCGGGTGCATCCGGTACCAGCGCCGGCCTTCCCCGGTGCGGATCACCAGCGAGCCCTCGTGCTCCAGCTCGGCGAAGATGTCGGCCGCGTCGGACCTGCCCGACAGCACCGCGGCGAGCGCGGGCGTCAGGTCCTCGCAGATGCTCACCGCGCGCAGGAACTCGCGGGTGCCGTCCGGCAGCCTGGTCAGCACTTCGCTCACGAGGTAGTCGGCGACCGCGCGGTCGTCGCCGGTGAACTTCGCGACGAACCCGTCCCGATCCGCGGTCTCGCGCAGGGACCGCGATGCCAGCCGCAGCCCGGCCGCCCAGCCGCCGGTCTTCTCCACCAGGCCGGCCAGCTGCCCCGGCTCCAGCGTCACCCCGGCCTGCCGGAACAGCGTGCCCGCCTCCGCCTCGGAAAACCGCAGGTCCGGCTCGCGCAGCTCACCCAGCCTGCCGTGCAGCCGCAGCCGGGCCAGCGGCAGCGACGGGTCCGACCGGGTGGCCAGGATCAGGCGCAGGTTGGCGGGCTGGTGCCGGACCAGCAGCTCGATCGCGTGCCGGGAACGCGGGTCGACGATCTCGTGCGCGTCATCGAGGATCAGGCAGATCCGGCCCGGCAGCTCGTCCACCGCGTCCACGAGCCGGGCGACGAAATCCGCGGGCTCGGCGGCCGGCGCGTTCGCCCGCAGCGCGCTGTCGGCGGGCACCAGCGGGCATTCACGCAGCGCGGCGAGCACCGCGGCGAAGAACCGGCCAGGGTCATTGTCCCCGCCGTCGGCCGAAACCCAGGCCTTGTCCGCGCCGCCCGCGCCGGCCCATTCGGCGAGCAGGAGTGTCTTGCCGTACCCGGCGGGCGCGCTGATCATCGTCAGCGGAAAATTCTCGACCTCGTCCTGGAGGGACCGCGACAATTCATTTCGGCGGACGGAATGCGCGGGCATTTCGGGAACGGCCGTTTTCCGGCGCGGGATCCACCACCGCGGATGCGCTCCCCTCACCGGCCGATGATGTCCCATCCCGCCACCGTAAACCGGGGCGAACCGGGCCGCCACGCAACGACGCCGGCCAAGGGACGGGCCCGCGGCCCTTCACTCGATCCGGGGCGGAACGGAAACGAATTTGACCCCTTGAACGATTTCACCGTATTGAGGTCAGGGCAGGTCTTCGAGCAGTCCGCGATTCCGCGCGGCGTCCACGGCCTCCCGCCGTTTCGTCACGCCGAGCTTGCCGTAGAGCGCCCGCGCGTGCGTTTTGATCGTGTTCGGCGAAACGGTGAGATCCTCGGCGATTTCCTCGAACGAACGCTGGGTGGGCAGCAGCCGCAGCACGTCCCGTTCCCGTTCGGTCAGCACCACCGGTTCCGCGGGCAGGCACGCTTTCGCCCGCACGCCAAGGATTTCCCGCGCGTAGCTCTCGACCGCGCCGAACCGGCCGAGCCCCGCGTCCAGCACGTCGGCCAGCGCCGGGGCCAGAAACACCAGCGGATGGCGCACCCGCTGCGGCTCGGCCAGTTTCAGCGCCTTGGCGAGCGCGCGGTGCGCGTGCCCGTAATCGTCCGCGCGCACCGCCGTTTCGGCTTCCGTCACGGCCACCCATACCTGCGACCACGGGAGCGCCAGCGGTACGGAGCCGGCGACGAGCGGGCGCAGGGTCATGGCCGCGGCGCCGTGGTGCCCGGACGCCAACTGCCCGCGGGCGCGCATCAGCAGCAGCTCACCGCAGCCGGGCAGCCACTTTTCGCACCACCGAAGCGCGTCGCCCGCGAGGTCGGTCCAGCCCAGCGCGATCGCCGCGCGATGCTCCAGGAACGCGGTCAGCGCGACCTGCGTGGCGAGCAGGCGGGTGCCCCCGAACTCGGCCCTGGCGGCGATCATCCGGCGGGCCCCGACCACCGGGTCACCGCCGTCGAACTCCGCCGTGCCGAGGAGGATCCCGGTGAACAGCCGCGCCGACCGCGCTGTGGTGGACGGGCCCTCGTCGAGCACCTGCAGCGCGCGTTCGGCGTGCCGCGCGCAGTGCGGCGGGTCGCCGCGCAGCAGCGCGCCGAACGCGAGCAGGCCGTGCGCCCCGGCCGCTTCGGGGCCGTGGTCCCAGCCGCGTTTGACGTTCTCCTCGGCGGTTTCGGCGGCCAGATCGGCCATTTCGGTGAACTCCCCAGAGGCCGCGAGGACGCCGCTGAGCAGCGAAAGGCATTGCACCGCCAGGTAGTCCTGACCGCCCGCGCGCGCCGCGGCCAGTGAGGCTCTCAGCCGCGCCACGGCCGTTCTCAGCTCGCCGCCCGCGAAGGCCGCAGCGCCGCGGTGGAAGAGGACGACCGCCTCCAGCGACGGCGACCGTGTGGCGAGCTTTTCCGCCGCGTGCAGGATGTCTTCGATATCCCCGGTCAGCTGCGCCATCCGCCCCCGCACGAGCTGCCGGAGCGTTTCGAGTTCGGGGCCGGGCCGCCGGGGCAGCGTGCTTTCCGCCAGCGACAGGTCGACCGCCGCCGCCCGTGGTTCGCCCGCCTCCAGGTGCAGGGCCGCCGAGACGAACCCGAGCAGGCTGTCGCCGGTGATCCGGTCCGGCGGGAGCGCCGCCAGCGCCCGCCGCAGCACCGGGTGTTCACCGGCCAGGACGGCCTCGACGGCGTTACGCCGCAACAGGTTCACGATCTGGCTTTCGTCCCGCGCGGCGGTGGCGTGTTCAAGCGCCCGCATGGGTTCGCCCTGCCCCGCGAACCAGTCGGCGGCCAGCGTCCGCAGCGCGGCGACCAGCTGCGGGTCCCGCGCGCTCAGGTCGGCGAGGACGTGCGTGCGCAGCAGGGAATGCAGGCGATACCACTCCCCCGGCCCGCCGACCTGCACCGCGAGCGACGCCGTGCGCTCCAGCTCGGCGAGCATCGCCCCGGCGTCGGGGCGCCCGGTCAATGCGCCCGCCAGCTCCGCGTTCACCTCGCCACAGATGCTGATCGCGCGGACGAACTCCTGGGCGGGCGCGGGCATGCGTGACAGCACCTCGCCGATCAGGAACTCGCCCACCGCGCGGTCACTGCCCGCGAGCCCGTCCAGGAAACTCCGGTGGTCGGGCGTGGCGCACAGCGAAAGCGCGGCCAGCCGGAGGCCGGCCGCCCAGCCCTCGGTCCTCGCCACGAGCTCGTCCAGCTCGTCCCCGGCCAGCTCCAGGCCCATGGACTCGACCAGTTCACGGGCCTCGGCCGCGGAGAACATCAGGTCGGCCGCGCGCAGTTCGGCCAGCCCCTCGCCCAGCCGCAGCCGGGCCAGCGGCAGCTCCGGGTCGCGCCGGGTCGCCAGCACCAGGCGCAGCCCGGCGGGCTGGTGACGCACCAGATTCCGCAGTCCGTCGACCGGCTCGGCGGCGGTGAGCTCGTGCAGATCGTCGAGCACGAGCCAGAGCGGGCCGGGCAGCTCCTCCACCGCGGCGGCGACGCGGGCCACGAAATCCGGCCGGGTGCTGGGAGAAGCGGGCACTTCGATGGCGTGCAGCGGACTCCCGGCAGGCGCGCGGGAACTCAGCGCCGCGAGGACGGCCGACCAGAAGCGGCGATCGTCGTTGTCGTCGGGATCAAGCGAAACCCAGGCGACCTGCCCAGCTTCGCGGGTGCGCGCCCAACCCGCGAGCAGCAGGGTCTTCCCCGCGCCGGCCGGCGCGCACACCAGCGTGACCGGTGCGGGCCGACTGTCCAAAATAGACAGCAACCGGGGCCGGGAAACCAGGCCTTCGGGCGGATCGGGGGCCGTGATCTTCACCCGGGGCACCGGAGTACGCCCCGTTCTGCCGCTGCTGCCCACTTCCATCACGCCCACCTCCACCACCGGGCCCTATACCCTCGCATTGCACCGGGTTTTTGCCCATGGCGGCAATTCCGGTTCACCCGTTCGGGGTCCGAACCGGAAAGCGAAAGCGCAGGTCGCGGCGGTGCTCAGGCCGACAGGACGCACCGGAAGCCGAGCGTGCCCGCGGCATTGTCCACGGTGTTCGCGCCCCGCGAGGTCACGCGGTACCGGGAGCAGGAAGATTCGTGGCACAGATAGGAACCGCCGCGCAGCACCCGGTGACTGCCCGAAGGCGGGCCCTGCGGGTCACGCAGGTCGTTGATGGCGTAGGCGACCGGGCTGAACCAGTCGGCGCACCATTCCCACACGTTCCCGGTCATGTTGTACAGGCCGAACCCGTTGGGCTCGTAGCTGTCCGCGGGCGCGGTGCCGAGCCAGCCGTCCGCGCCCGTGTTGTGCTCCGGGAACTCGCCCTGCCACACGTTCATCCGGTGCACTCCGCGCGGCTCGCGGGTGTCACCCCATGGATACCGCTTCCCGGCCAGCCCGCCCCGCGCCGCGTACTCCCATTCCGCCTCGGTCGGCAGCCGGCAGCCCGCCCACCGGCAGTACGCGCGCGCGTCCCGCCAGCTGACCTGCACCACCGGGTGGTCGAGCCGGTCGTCCACACCGGACCACGGGCCATCCGGATGGCGCCAGTCCGCCCCGAAAACCTGGCGCCACCAGGGCGCTTCCGCCAGCGCCCTGGTGGGCGGGCGCTGCGCGGGCAGCAGTCCGGCGAACACGAACGACCAGCCGTAGCGCTCGGCGTCCGTGCGGTACCCCGTGTCGTCGGCGAACTCCGCGAACTCCTTGTTCGTCACCACGCACGGCCGGATCGAAAACGCGCTCAGTGACACCAGATGCGCGGGGCCTTCCCCGTCCTCGGGACAGCCCTCGTCACGGTCGGTGCCCATCACGAACTCGCCGCCGGGCAGCGTGGTCCAGCCGTCGTCGGGGGCGATCCGGGCGTGAGGTACGGGAGCCGGCCCCCGAACCGGCTCCCGTACCGTCCCCCTCGGGACGCGGCCTGCCGCGCCGGAGTCTTCTCCTTGCCACACCGCGGTTTCCGTCCCGCGCCACCCCTGCTCCACCCGTGCAGTGTGGCCGGTGAAGATCAGGCTCCGCCTCGCCTGCCGGGGATGAACCCGAAGGTCCCTCAGTCGCCGGCCGGCGGCTCGATCCGGTCGAGGAAACGTTCCATCGAGGCCACGGTTTCGTTGTGCCCCAGGAAAAGGCCGAGCTTCTTCTCCATCGAGATCACCCTGGCGATCGCCGTCATGACGACCACCAGCGACTCGGGCGTGCACACCTCCGGCGAGACCTCGTAGCGTTCCAGCGCCACCGAGACGACCTTCAGCTGTGCCTGCCGGAACTGCTCGGAGTAGCGGGTGATCTCGTCGCGGATCGCGGGACGCCGGTTGGCCAGCGACGTGAACTCCATCGTCAGCGGGATGCCGGTGGACTCGGTGTTGAACTCCCACAGCGCGTGCAGCGGGCGCTCGGATTCCAGCAGCTGCTGCTGATGCCGCAGGCCCTCCTCGGCACGGCGGCTGAACAGCGCGAGGAACAAGTCGTCCATCGTGCGGAAGTAGTAGTGCACCAGCTGGGACTTCAGCCCGGCCCGGCTAGCCACCCGCCGTGAAGTGACCGCCGCGTAGCCCTCCTCGAGCAGCAGCTTCTCCGCCGCGTCGAGCAGGACCCCGCGGTTCTTGGCGTCGGGCGCGCCCATCCGGCGCTGCGCTGTCATCGTCGTGCCCCTCCTTCGCGTACTGATCGTATTCTGCCGGAGGGCCACCCCGTCGCTACTCCTCGACGAACGACAGCGCGAGCTTGGGACAGCTGGCCACGGCGGCCCGCACCGCCTCCCACTCTTCCCGCGGGGGATGCTCGTCGAGCACGGTCAGCTCGTCCTCGTCGTCGAGCTCGAACACGCGCGGCGCGGCGGCGACGCACAGGCCGTTCGCCTCGCACTGACCGGCGTCCAGGACCACCTTCATGCCCGTCTCCTTCAGCTCTTCGGGGTGTACTCCAGGTGCAACGCGTTGACGCCGCGAAGGATGTACGTCGGTTCGTAGCGGTAGCGGCGCTCGCCCGCCGGGCCGTGCTCGGCGTCGGAGATCCGGAGGCCGGCCATCCGGTCCAGCAGCCGCTCGATGCTGACCCGCGCCTCCACCCTGGCGAGCGGGCCGCCGGGGCACGAGTGCACGCCGCGGCCGAAAGCGATGTGTTCGCGCACGTTGGGCCGCTCCACCCGGAACTCCGCCGGGTTCCCGAACCGGCCGGGATCGCGGTTCGCCGCGCCGGGCATGATCATCACCGTGGTGCCGGCGGGGATCTCCACGCCGCCGAGGCTGGTGGTGGTGCGCGCGAGCCGGAAGTCGGCCTTCACCGGGCTTTCCAGCCGCAACGTCTCCTCGACGAACCCGGGCACGAGGCTGCGGTCGTCGCGCAGCCGTTGCTGCAGGTCCGGGCGCTCGGCGAGGATCAGCAGCGCGGAGCTGAGCAGCCGCGCCGTGGTCTCCTGGCCCGCCGCGAACAGGAACGTGGCGGCACGGACGACGTCGAGCACCTCGGGCTCCGAGCCGTCCGGGAACTTCGCGGTGGCGAGCTGGGTCAGCACGTCGTCGCGCGGCTCGCGGCGGCGGTCCTCGATGAAGGCGGTGAACTGCGCGTCCAGGAACCCCAGCGAGTTCCCGGTGATCGCTTCGTCCTCGTCGATCGAGCCCGCCTTCTGCGCGCCGAGCCGGGCGCGGAAGGTGTCGTGGTGCTCCTCGGGCACGCCGAGCAGGTCGGCGATCACCAGCAGCGCGAACGGCTGGGCGTAGTCGGAGAGCAGTTCGAAGCGCCCTTGGCCGAGGAACTCGTCGATCTGGCGGTCGGCGAGCCGCCACATGAACTCCTCGTTCTCCTTGAGGCGCTTGGGGGTCAGCAGCCGTTTCAGCAGTTCCCGGTGCCGTCCGTGCTCGGGCGGATCCATGGTGACCATGTGCTCGTGCATCGGGAAGTCGGTGCGGTGGTTTTCGAGTTGCGCGGAGATGTCCGCGCCCTCGGGTTCGAAGGGCAGCCCGGGGAACGGCCCGATCACCGAGTTCACCGAGGAGTACACCGCGTTGTCGCGGTAGACCTCCATCGCCTCGTCGTAGCCGGTCACGGCGATCACGCCGTGGTGCGGTTCGCGGTGCACCGGGCCCCGGGCGCGCAGGTGCTCGAAGTAGGGGTAGGGGTCGTCGACGATGGTCTGGTCGGTGAAGAAGTCGATCTGGTCGAAGTCCGGCACGGCCCGCCTCCTGAAGGAAGGGACGCGCCCGGGCGCGCCGGGCCCGCGTCCCCATCGACGCTGAGCAGCTGCACAGCACTGCTGAACAGCTGTTTAGCACGCCTGGTGAGCGGCGGTCAAGGCCGCCGAGGCGGCGCCGACCGTCCACTCAGGACAGTGCGGGCGGATGGCCAGCGGGAACGACTCAGCCGTCGGCGCGGCGGTCTTTTTCCTTCACGCGGGCGGTTTCCTTGCGCACCTCGGCCTGGATCTCGCGTTCGCGCCGGAGCCACTCCGGGTCCTCGGCCTTCAGCTCCTCGATCTGCTCCGTGGTGAGCGGCTCGGTGATCCCGCCGCGCGCGAGGCCGCTGATCGAGATGGCCAGCTTCGCCGCGACGACCGGCCGCGGGTGCGGCCCGGTGCGGCGCAGCTCGCGCAGCCACTCCGGCGGATCGGCCTGCAGGGCGTTGAGCTCGTCGCGCGAGACGACCCCCTCCTGGAACTCCGCGGGGGTGGCTTCGAGGTACACACCCAGCTTCTTCGCCGCCGTCGCCGGCTTCATGGTCTGGGAGGTCTTCTGCGACGTCATGCCCCCAGGGTATCCGCCGCGTCACCGGCCCCGGTCACGCCCGGTAACCTGGCGTGGTGACCGGCCCGGACGTCTCCCCCTTCTTCACGCTGGCCTACGTGCCCGGCGTGACGCCCGGCAAATGGGTGCGGATCTGGCGGGACCGGCTGCCCGCCGTCCCGATCGAACTCGTGCAGGTGCCGGCCGCGGAAGCCGCCGATCTCGTGCTCGAGGGCGGCGCGGACGCCGCGCTGCTGCGGCTGCCCACCGAAAGGGAGGGCCTGCACGCCATCCCGCTGTACACCGAGACCACCGTGGCCGTCGTGCCGAAGGACCATCTCGTGGCCGCGGCCGACGAAGTGTCCACTGAGGACCTCGCCGACGAGGTCGTGCTGCATCCCCTCGACGACACGCTCGGCTGGACGGAGCTGCCCGGCCGCCCGGCCGTCGAACGCCCGGCCACCACGGGCGACGCCATCCAGCTCGTCGCGGCCGGGGTGGGCGTGCTCGTGGTCCCGCAGTCGCTGGCCCGGCTGCACCACCGCCGCGACCTGACCTACCGGCCGCTGACCGACGCGCCGCAGTCCCGGGTCGCGTTGTCCTGGCCGGCGGCGGAGACCACCGACCTGATGGAGCAGTTCATCGGGATCGTCCGCGGCCGCACGGTGAACAGCACCCGGGGGCGCCCGCAACCGGTGGCGGAGAAGAAGAAAAAGCCGCCGAAGAAGCCCGCCGCGCCGGCGCCGCGCAAGAAGCCCGTCGCGCGAGGCAGGCGCGGGAAGCCCCGCCGCTGACTCAGAGCACCTCGTTGCCGTACATCTTGCCGAGCGGGTCGGAGATCAGCTCGACGCGAGCGCCGTCGGGGTCGCGGAAGTAGACCGACACGCCGCTGTGCACCTCGTGCTGGACGCCGGCTTCCTTGAGCCGCCCCACGATTTCGCCCCATCGGCCGGGCTCCGCCGAGATCGCGACGTGGTGCAGGCCGCCGAGCACCTCGGCGTACGGGCCGACGTCGAGGCCGGGGAAGTCGAAGAACGCCAGCAGGTTCCCGTTGCCGATGTCGAAGAAGAAGTGCGAGGAGCCGGGGTAGTCGCGGTTCTCGATCAGCTCGGTCAGCGGGAACCCGAGCAGGTCCTGGTAGAACCGGATGGTCCGCTCCACGTCGCTGCTGATCAGTGCCGTGTGGTGGAGGCCGCGCGCGGTCGAGGCCGGGCGCTGCCCTGCCGGGGCGAGGTAGGCCTCGCGCAGCCGCTGCCGCCCGGCTTCGATCCTCGCCAGGTCCGTGTCGTTCATGGCCGCCTCCGTGCCGCTCTCGGAACACTTGCTCACTGAATATTCAAACATCCGGGCGCCGGGGGTAGGGTGTTGAACCGATGTCCAACAAGAGCACCCCGGGGCCGCGGCTCGACGTGGAGGCGCGCCGGGAACACCTGCTGAAGGTGGGCTGCGAGCTGTTCGCCGCGCAGCCCTACGGGGATGTCTGGATCGACGACGTCGCGGGCCGCGCCGGGGTTTCCCGCGGCCTGCTGTACCACTACTTCGGCAACAAACGGGACTTCCTGATCACCGTGGTGGAGCAGGAGGCGGCCCGGCTGCGCGAAGCCACCGCCGTAGGTGACGGCCTGCCGTACAAGGAACGGCTGCTGACGATCCTGGACGCCTATCTCGCCTACGTCGAAACCCGGCCGCATGGCTACCGCGCCCTCTACCGCGGCGCGCCCAGCTCCGACGCCGGCGTGCGGGCGATCATGGAGCGGAACCAGGCGTACCAGGAGAACCGCATCCTGGAAGCGCTTACCCGCGGCGGCGAGGAGCCGCCCGCCCTGGTCCGGCTCGCGGTGCGCGGCTGGCTCGCGTTCCTCGTGTCGGTGTGCCTGAACTGGCTGGACAGCCCCGGCCTGCCCCGCGAGCAGGTCCGCGACCTGTGCGCCCACCAGCTCGGGGCGGCGATCCTGAGCACCGGCCATCCGCTGCCGGACGGAGTCCGGGTCACTTTCCGCTACGCCGACGAAATTCCCGAACAAGCCCGCGTGGTATAGGTCGTTATACAGTCCATTGTGGACAGCGAACGGGGCGGCACCCGCGATCGGATGCCGCCCCGCGCCACGCTGCTTCAGCCCGCCTGCTCTTCCTCGGCCGGCGGCCGGGCACTCTGCCCGGTCTCCGAGATGGTCCACTGGCTCCGCCCGCCTGCCACCTGCTCGGCGTAGAGCTCCGCGGCGGCCTGCGTCGGGAACGGGATCTCCTGAGCCCGCGACCGGTGCGTGAGTTTGTACGGCATTTCGACTCTCCCCTCTGCCACCGACACCCTAAGAACTCTGTGCGGGCTCAGCAATTCAGGCGCGCCGACGCGCCTTGAGGACCTCGTCACGGCGGGTGGACTCGCGCCCAGGCCGGGGCTCGGAGATCAGGATCTCCCAGCCGTCGTCGAGCCAGCCCGCCATTTCCTTGGCGGGGTAACACAGTTCGGGGAACGGGTGCGCGTCGGAGCGCTCGTGCCCGACGACGAGCAGGATGCCGCCCGGGCGCACCCCGGCACCGAGCCGGGGCAGGACCTCGGCCAGCCCGGGCAGGTGCAGGTACTGCGCCGAGACGAGGTCATAGCTCGCGGGCTCCGGGCTCCACTCGGTCAGGTCCGCGCGCTCCCAGTCGACGTCGGAGCCGCGAGTGGCGGCGCGTTCCAGTGCCGTGGCGGAGAAGTCCACCGCCTTGACCCGCCAGCCCTTTCCGGCGAGCCAGACCGCGTCGGCGCCTTCGCCCGCGCCCGCGTCGAGCGCGTCGCCGGGTTCGAGACCGGCGACCTCGGCGACGAGGTTCGGGTTGGGCTCGCCGCTCCACACCGCGTGCGCCGAGGCGTAGCGGTCCTCCCAGAACTGGCGGTCGAAGGGCGTGCTCATCGGGCTTCCTCCTCGATCAGGTCCATGTTGATCATGCCGGCGGCCTGCAGCCCGGCGGCCGCGGACACCATCACGGTGGCCGCGAGATCGGTGACGTTGCCCGCCACCCACACGCCTGGCACCGACGTCGCGCCGCCCGGTTCCGCCGGGACGGCCGAGCCCATCAGCCCGTCCACCGGCTCCAGCCCGAGCGACGAGAGCAGCTCGGAGCGGGCGGCGAACCGCGGGGTCACCGCGAGCGCCTCACACGGCACGAGCTCGCCCGACGCCAGGCGGATCCCGCCCTCCTCGACCGCGGTGACTTCGCCTTCCACCACGGCGATCCCGCGCTTGGCGAGCTTTTTGCGGTCCTCGTCGGACGGCGCGGGGCCGGTGTGCAGGAACAGCGTCGTGTCCGGGCTCCATTGCCGCCACAGCAAGGCTTTGTGCACCGCCAGCTCGTTGCCGCCCAGTACGCCGATGGCCTGCCCGCGCACTTCCCAGCCGTGGCAGTACGGGCAGTGCAGCACGGTGCTCCCCCACCGCTCCGCCAGCCCCGGGATGTCCGGCAGCTCGTCGACCAGGCCGGTGGCGACGAGGAGCCGCCGTGCCTTCGTCCGGCCGCCGTCGGCGAGCCGGACGTCGAACCACGCGCCCTCACGCGCCGCCGACACGACGGTGCCGGTGACGAGCTGCCCGCCGTAGCCAGCCAGCTCGGCGCGCCCGGCCGCGGCCAGCTCGGCGGGCGCGATGCCTTCGCGCCCCAGGTAGTTGTGCACGCCGTCGGCCGGGGCGTTGCGCGGCTCCCCGGCGTCGACGACCAGCACCGACCGCAGCGCCCGGGACAGGGCGACCGCCGCGCTCAGCCCGGCCGCCCCGCCCCCGACGACGACCACGTCGTAGTTCTCGTCCACTGGATTCTCCCTCCGTTGCGACGCGACTATGCGCCGGAGCGGAGAAAAGTGGCAAACAGATTTGCGGTTTTCGCAAACGCTAGAGCTGGATCGCCTTGACCTCGGTGAACTCGTCGAGGGCGAGCCGCCCCATCTCGCGGCCGACGCCCGACTGCTTGTAGCCGCCGAACGGGGCGAGCGGGTTGAACGCGCCGCCGTTCACGTCGATCTGCCCGGTGCGCACGCGCCGGGCGAACGCCAGCGCCCGCTCCTGGTCGCCCGACCAGACCGCGCCGTGCAGGCCGTAGCGGGAGTTGTTGGCGATTGCGAGCGCCTCCTCCTCGTCGGCGTAGGACAGCACGGACAGCACCGGCCCGAAGATCTCTTCCTGTGCCAGCACGGAATCCGGGTCCACCCCGCCGAACACCGTCGGCGAGACGAAATGGCCCACGTCGCGGCCCAGCGGGGTGTCGGCACCGCCGGTGACCAGCTTCGCGCCGGCGTCGATGCCCTGGGTGATGAAGCCGCGGACGCGGTCGCGCTGCACCCGCGAAACCATCGGGCCCAGCTTGGTCTTCGGGTCCAGCGGGTCGCCGGGCGTGAAGCCCTCGGCGATCGTCTTGGCCAGCTCGAGCGCTTCGTCCTCCAGCGCGGCCGGGACGAGCATCCGTGTCCACGCCGTGCAGGTCTGGCCGCCGTTGAGGTACGCGTTGGCGACGCCCACCTTCACCGCCGTCCGCAGGTCGGCGTCGGGCAGGATCACGTTGGCGGACTTGCCGCCCAGCTCCAGGGTGACCCGCTTGATCCCGCGCCCGGCGAGCTCGGCGACCCGCGAACCGGCGCGCACGGACCCGGTGAAGGACACCAGGTCGACGTCCGGATGCGCCACCAGCGCCTCGCCGACGACCGGCCCGTAGCCGGTCACCAGGTTCACCACGCCCGGCGGGAAACCCGCCTCATGGAGGGCGTCGAAAAGCCGGTAGGCGGCCAGCGGCGCGACCTCGCTGGGCTTGATCACCACGGTGCAGCCCGCCGCCAGCGCGGGCGCGAGCTTGCAGGTGATCTGGTGCAGCGGGTAGTTCCACGGCGTGATCGCCCCGACCACGCCGGCGGGCTCGCGCACGATCAGCGAGTTGCCGACGCGCTCCTCCGGCTCGTCCGCGGCGAGCAGGTCGACGTAGGTCTTGACGTCGGTCTGTGGCAGCGCGGCCTGGATCCGCTGGGCGATCTTCAGCGGCGTGCCGACGTCCTTGGCGATGGTCTCGCCGATCTCGTCGGCGCGTTTCGCCAGTCCGTCGAGCAGGCGGCCGAGCAGCTCCGCCCGTTCGGCGCGGGAAGTGGCGGCCCAGCCGGGGAAAGCACGTTTCGCGGCCGCCACGGCGCGGTCGACGTCCGCCACCCCGCCCTGCGGGATCTCCGCGATCACCTCTTCGGTCGCCGGGTTCTCGACCGGGATCGTCTCGGGCCCGTCGGCGGGCACCCAGGCCCCGTCCACGTACAGCTCGGTGCGGTCAGTCACGAAAACTCCCTTGTCCTCGGCGTCGGCGTCCCTGCGGGCCACTCTACTGCGACGGTAAGCGGCCGCTCAGCACCTTCCGGCGGCAGACCGTCCTTTGGGGACGGTGCGGGCCGGAAGCGCGATCTTGTCGTAGGCCTGCCGTAGCTTGACCGGGTGCGCGAACAACAGGATTGGTGTCCTTCGGCCCGTGCGCCGGAGGAGGTGATCGGAGAAGTCTTGGGCGGGACAGCACACCTCGCCCCAGGAGGAACCGATGACCGCCACCCCCGTCGTCTTCATCCACGGTCTCTGGCTGCACGCGTCGACGTGGCAGCCTTGGGTCGACCTGTTCGCGAAGGAGGGTTACGCCCCCGTCGCGCCGGGCTGGCCCGGCGAGCCGCCGACGGTCGAGGCGGCCCGCAAGGCCCCGGAAGCCGTGGCGGGGCTCGGGATCGACGACGTGGCCGACCACTACGCCCGGATCATCGACGACCTGCCCGCGGCACCGGTGTTGATCGGGCACTCGTTCGGCGGGCTGTTCGTGCAGAAGCTGCTCGGCCGCGGCTACGGCCGGGCCGCGATCGCGATCGACCCGGCGCAGATGAAGGGCGTGCGGGTGCTGCCGCCGGCGCAGCTGCGCTCGTCGTTCCCGGCGCTGGGCAACCCGGCCAACCGCAGACGCTCGGTCGCGCTCACGGAGAAGCAGTTCCGCTACGGCTTCGGCAACGCGCTCAGCGAAGCGGAGTCGGCAGCGTTGTACCAGGCGCACGCCATCCCGTCGCCGGGGCGCCCGTTGTTCGAGGCCGCGTTCGCCAACTTCAGCTCGCGCTCGCCAGCGGCGGTGGACACGGGCAACGCCCAGCGTGGCCCGCTGCTGATCATGTCGGGCCAGCTCGATCACACGGTGCCCGACGTGGTGAGCCGCTCGGCGTTCAAGCAGTACAGCCGCTCCAGCGCGGTCACCGAGTTCAAGCAGTTCCCCGGCCGCGGCCACTCGCTGGTGTTCGACAGCGGCTGGGAGGGCGTGGCCGACGAAGCGCTGGCCTGGCTGGCACGTCAGGGAATCACCCCCGGCGGCGACTGACCGCGAGGCGGTCGTCCACGAAAGGAATCCGATGAACGACCGCTGTTCCTGGGCACTGGGCTCCGCGCTGATGACGGAGTACCACGACACCGAATGGGGCCGCCCGTCCCGCGACGACGCCTATCTGTTCGAGCAGCTGCTGCTCGAAGGCGCGCAGGCCGGGCTGTCGTGGTCCACCGTGCTGAACAAGCGCGAGAACTACCGCGCCGCGCTCGACGGGTTCGACGTGCGGGCGATCGCGGGCTACGGGCAGGACAAGCTGGACGAGCTGATGGCCGACGCGGGCATCATCCGCAACCGGCTCAAGGTCGCGTCCACGGTCCGCAACGCACAGGCGTTCCTCACGGTCCAGGACGAATTCGGGTCCTTCGCCGACTACCTGTGGGAGTTCGCCGGGGGCGAGCCGATCGTCAACAACCCGCTCCCCGGCGAAGCCCTGCCCGCGAGCACCCCGCTGTCCGACCGGATTAGCAAGGACCTCAAACGGCGCGGGTTCAAGTTCGTCGGCACGACGATCGTGTACGCGTACCTCGAAGCGGTCGGCGTCGTGGACGACCACGTCAAGGGCTGCCCCGCGAAACCCCTCAGCCGACCGGCGCGCGGCCGAGCGGCGGGAAGGGCCGCTTCGCGCCCATCGCGGTGAGGGCCACGTTGACGAACGCGAGGAAACCGAGGAGGGCGAAGACCAGGATCACGTACCCGGCCACCTTGAGCAGGTTCGCGTCGCCGGTGTGGGCGCTCGCCGCGGCCAGCGCGCAGGCCGCCACCACCAGCGCCACCACCGCGGGGTAGACCGCGGGCAGCCGCAGGCACGGCACCAGCAGGAACACGAACAGGCAGCCCCAGGCGATGAAGAACAGCTCCTGCGCCCCGGCCACCTGGTCCGCGGCAACGCCGTACCAGCTGTGCTGCAACCCGAGCAGCAGCGCGCCGAGGCTGAGCCAGAACCCGGAGAACGTGCCGGTGATCCCGGCGACCATGGTCTGCGCGAGCAGCGCCGCCCAGACGGTCACCACCAGCAGGAACAGCCCGGTGCCGAGCAGCACGATGGGCACCACCGCGCCGAGCGCGGTCGCCGGGATCACCCCGATCAGCGCCATGCCGAGCGCGAGCGAGCCGACCGCGAAGATGGGCAGCCCGATGATGAGCGGGTCTCCCCCGGCGCCCACCACCACCCCGGCCGGTGCCGGGGGCGCCTCGCGCTCGACCATCGAGCGCACCTCGTGCGCGCTGGGCGTCGCCGGGGCTTCGTTGCTGTGCACTGAGGACATCACGATCAGCCTCCCTCGGGCTTTGTTACGCGCGATTAGAGCCCCGGGGTCGCGGAACGCGGGTCTCAATTTGAGACAGGCTGAACTCGGCGGGCTCCGCCGGGCGCGGCGTGAGAGCTATCGTGGGTGATGATCAGCAGGGACTCCGCCGCGCGGTACGCCGACCTGGCCGACCGCACGCTCGCGGCGGCACTGTCCGAAGAGGATCGCGCCGAGGCGCGCGGGCTGGACCCGTTCGAACGGCGCACCTGCCACACCCATCGCCGCTGGCTGCACCATTGCATCGCCTCGCCCGTGCACGTCGTGGTGGTGACCGGTCACCGCTGGTGCCGCGATTGCGCCTGCCCGGCGGCCGTCGTCGTCGACGAGCTGGCCGGCGACGTCCGGATGTACTGCCCGTCCTGCGGCCGGATGCCGGACGGCCCGGCGAACCGGCAGGTGCTGCGCGCCTGCCGGGCCAGCCTCGCCTCCGCCCGGTGCTTCCGCCTTCGCGGGCCCGCTTCGCCCGCGGCGTGAGTGTCCGAAGAGGACGGTGAGCGGGCCTCACGACGAGGTGTCGCGCGCCCGAACTTGACATCCCCTGGCCGGACCGGACTAGTGTTTTCTGTTGACGGCAACGATTTTCCACCATGCGGAAGAGGGTGGGAGCCATGTTCGACGCGCGCGTGCCAGGGCTGCTCGCCGAGGCCGTCGGCGCCCCGAACGTGATCACCGATCCCGTCCGGCTCCGCACCTACGAATGCGACGGGCTCACCGGTTTCCGCCAGATACCCGCGCTCGTCGTACTGCCTGGCAGCACGGAGGAAGTCGCCGCCGCCGTCCGGGTCTGCCACGAGCACGAGGTGCCGTTCGTGGCGCGCGGCGCCGGGACGGGGCTGTCCGGTGGGGCGCTGCCGGTCGCCGATGGTGTCGTGATCTCGCTGCAGCGACTACGCCGGGTGCTGGAGATCGACCCCCTCGACCGGCGCGCGGTGCTGCAGCCGGGCGTCACGAACCTCGACATCACCAAGGCTGCGGCCCCGCACGGCCTCTACTACGCGCCCGATCCGTCCAGCCAGCAGGTGTGCACCATCGGCGGGAACGTCGCCGAGAACTCCGGCGGCGCGCACTGCGTCAAGTACGGCTTCACCACCAACCATGTGCTCTCCCTGCGCGTCGTGCTGCCCGACGGCAGCATCGTCACCCTCGGCTCCGACACCGGCGAGCAGCTCGGCCCGGACCTGCGCGGGGTGTTCCTCGGCTCGGAGGGCACGCTCGGGATCGCCTGCGAGATCACGGTGAAACTCTTGCGTACTCCCGAAACGGTGCGCACGTTGCTGGCGGATTTCCCCTCCGTGCGGGCGGCCGGTGAGGTCGTCAGCGATCTCGTGGCCGCCGGGGTCATCCCCGCCGCGGTCGAGATGATGGACGCGCTGGCCATCGAAGCGGCGGAAAAAGCAGTACACGCCGGGTACACGCTCACCACGGCCGCGGCGCTGGTCGTCGAACTGGACGGGCCCGCCGCCGAATGCGACGGCCAGTTCGAGCAGGTCAAGGCGATCTGCGACCGCCACGGCTGTACCCGCCTGCACATCGCGAAGGACGCCGGCGAGCGGGCGATGATCTGGAAGGGCCGCAAGGCCGCCTTCGCCGCGGTCGGCTGGATCAGCCCCGACTACATCGTGCAGGACGGCGTCGTGCCGCGAACCCGGCTCGCCGAGGTGCTCGAACGCATCGCGCGAATGGCCGGCGAAGCCGGGCTGCGGGTCGCGAACGTCTTCCACGCCGGGGACGGGAACCTGCATCCCCTGGTGCTGTTCAACGAAGACGCGGGAGAGCTGATGCGCGCCGAGGAGCTGTCGAAGAACATCACCGAACTGTGCGTGCAGCTGGGCGGTTCGCTGTCGGGCGAGCACGGGATCGGCACGGACAAGGCGTGTTCGATGCCGCGGATGTTCGGCGAGACCGACCTCGCGGTGATGGACCGGGTGCGCGGCGCGTTCGACCCGGATCGCTTGTGCAATCCGGGAAAGCTGCTGCCGACGCCGCGGCTGTGCGGGGAGAAGCCGGGCCGCTACCGGCCGCACCCGCTGGAGGAGGCGGGGGTGATCGAGCGGCTGTGACCACGCAGGAGAGCACGGTGCTGCGGCCCACCGATCTGAGGGAGGCACATCAGGCGCTCGCCGAGACCGGCGGGCCCGTCGTCATCCGCGGCGCGGGTACGGCCGAGGGCTGGGGCGACCCGCCAGGACCTGCGGAGACCACAGTGGACACTTCCCGGCTTTCCGGTGTGCTGCACTACAATCCGGGCGACATGACGGTGGCGGTCCTCGCGGGCACGCCCCTGAAAACGCTCCAGGACGAGTTACGGGACAACGGGCAGCGGGTCTCCTTCGACGCCGCGCGCGTGCGCCGGGGCGCGACAGTCGGCGGACTCGTGGCGACCGCGGACTCCGGCCCGCTCGCGCTCACCTACGGTTCGCTGCGGGACCTGGTGATCGGGGCGACGCTCGTGCTCGCCGACGGAACGGTGGCGCGCACCGGCGGGCACGTGATCAAGAACGTGGCCGGGTACGACCTCGCGAAGCTGGTGCACGGCAGCTACGGCAGCCTCGCCCTGCTGGCGGAAGTGGTGCTGCGGCTGCATCCCGTGCCGGAGGGCAGCGCGACGGTTCGGGTGGCAGGGACGCTGGCCGAGTCCGCCGGGCGCACGGCCGAGCTGATGCGCGCCTCGCTTGAGCCAGTCGCCGTGGAATGGGCCGATGGGCTGCTGATTCGCTTGGAGGGCAGCGAAGACGGCGTCGCGGCGCGGGCGCGAAAAGTGATCGAGCTGATCGGCGGCTCGCTCTCGGACGACGACGTCTGGGAGCAGCACGCCACCTTCGCCGACCCCGATGACGGTGTGGTGATGCGGATCGGCTGCCGCCCGAGCCGTCTGCCGGGGGTGCTCGCCGGAATCCCTTGCCACACCGTCACCGCGGGCCTGGCCACCGGGATCGCGACCGTGAGCCTGGCGCCGGAATCGGTGGAGGAAGCCCACGCGGCCGTCACCGGGGCCGGGGGCACGTCGGTGCTCCGGCGCCATCCTCCGGGGCTCCGTGCGTGGGGGCAGCGTCCTTCGGCGGCCGGTGTTCTGCTTGCCCTGAAACAGGAACTGGATCCGGGCGCACGACTGGCGCCGGGCGTGTTCGCCGACTGGGAGGAACGCCGATGACCGGGTTCGACCCCGTGCACCCACCGGCCCGCGAGCTGCTGGACGACTGTGTCCACTGTGGATTCTGCCTGCCCACCTGCCCCACGTATCAGCTGTGGGGCGAGGAGATGGACTCGCCGCGCGGGCGGATCTACCTGATGGACCTGGCCGAGCGCGGGGAGATCGGGCTCGAAGGGCCGTTCACCGAACATCTCGACGCCTGCCTCGGCTGTATGGCGTGCGTGACGGCCTGCCCGTCCGGCGTTCGCTACGACCAGCTGCTGGAGGCCACCCGCCCGCAGATCGAGCGAAACGTGCGGCGCGGGCGGGCCGACCGGTGGTTCCGCAACGCGATCTTCAGCCTGTTCCCGTACCGGCGGCGTCTGCGGGCGGCGGCGGTTTTCGGGGTGGCGTATCAGAAATCCGGTCTCCCGAAACTGCTCGGCAAGGTGCTCCCCGCCCGGCTCGCGGCGGCGCAAGGGCTGCTTCCGCCGGTCCGGCTGCGGGACGCGTTCGCGCCACTCCCCCGCGTGGTTCCGGCGCAGGGCACGAAACGACGTCGTGTCGCGATGCTGTCCGGGTGCGTGCAGGACGTGTTCTTCCACCAGGCCAACCTCGCCACGCTCCGGGTTCTCGCCGCCGAAGGGTGCGAAGTGCTGGTGCCGCGGGATCAGGGTTGTTGCGGTGCGCTGGGTCTGCACGCGGGCCGCGAGGAACACGCTGTCACGAAGGCGAAGCGCACCATCGAGACCTTCGGCGGTCTCGACGTGGACGCCGTCGTGGTGAACGTGGCGGGCTGCGGGTCGTCCATGAAGGAGTACGCGCACCTGCTCGCCGACGATCCACAATGGAGTGACAGGGCGAAGGCGTTCAGCGCCGAGGTCCAGGACATCACGGAGTTCCTCGCCGGGCTCGAACCGGTCGCGCGGCGGCACCCGATCGAAGCGAAGGCCGCCTACCACGATGCCTGCCACCTCGGGCACGCCCAGGGCATCCGGAACGAACCGCGCACGCTGCTGCGGACAATCCCCGGCCTCGAAGTGACCGACCTGCCCGACGCCGAAATCTGTTGCGGCTCGGCGGGAATCTACAACCTCGTGCAGCCGGACGCGGCCGCCGAACTCGGCAGGCGGAAGGCGGACAACATCCGCGCGGTCGGGCCCGACCTGCTCGTCACCGCGAACCCGGGCTGCCTGCTGCAAATCGGCAAGCAGCTGGACGGGGAGCTGCCGATGATGCATCCCGTTCAGCTCCTGGACTTGGCGATTCGGGGGCTGGGGTTGGGGGGTTGAGGCGGTTTGAGACAGCAACGGACGCGCGTAGCGCGCGCTGTGTGACACCCCACCACCGCCCCGATCTGTGAGTGTTCGCGATCTTGGGGCTGGGTCAAGGCGGGAAAGAATACCTT
>NZ_VMNW02000119.1 GCF_007713735.2 Amycolatopsis acidicola
AGCCAACACACGCGCCCCGCCAGCCAACACACGCGCCCCGCCAGCCAACACACGCGCCCCGCCAGCCAACACACGCGCCCCGGGGGCCAACACGCCCGCGCGGGCGGCCAACATGCCGGAGGGCGCCGGTAGCGTGCACCCCGTGGGAGATTCCGTTGTCACAGCCCAATTCTTGCGAAGCCTGCCCTCGCTCGCGGGCCCGCTCCCCGCGTTCGACCCGGAGGCCGCGCCCGCCGAGCCGGACCCGCTGTTCGCGCGGTGGCTCTCGGAAGCCGTCGAGGCGGGTGTGGTCGAGCCGCACGCCATGACGCTGTCGACCGTCGACCCGGCGGGGCGGCCGTCCGCGCGGGTGCTGATCTTGAAGCACCTCGAAGGCGGGCGCTGGGCGTTCGCGTCGGGATCGGGCAGCCGCAAGGGCAAGGAACTGGCGAACACCCCGTGGGCGGCGCTGACGTTCTACTGGCCTCTCCTCGGCAGGCAGGTGCGCGTGCGCGGCGCGGTCGAAGCCGCGGGAGCCGACGAGAGCGCGGCGGACTTCCTCGCCCGCTCCCCCGGCGCGCGCGGCGCCGGGCTCATCGGCAACCAGAGCGAACCCCTGACCGATTTCGCCGAGCGGGATCGCGTGCTCGACGAGTCGACCGCGCGGGCGGCTGCCGACCCGCGCCTGGTGGCTCCCGAATGGACGGTGTACCGGGTGGTGGCCGACGAAGTGGAGTTCTGGCAAGGAGAGGAACACCGCCGCCACATCCGGCTGCACTACACCCGCGACGCCGAAGGCTGGGCCCGCCGGCTGTTGTGGCCCTGACGGTTCCGGACGAGAAAGGCCGCCGTCCGGTCAGCGCCTGCCGCGTTGAAGTTGTGATCTCCGGGACCCCGCCCGGCCGCATAGAATCCGATCACCAGGCCCGAGGGAGGGGTGCGATGACGGGTGCGCTCGGCGGGGGCGGGACCACGCCGCAACCCCCGGTCCGGGACGCCGTCCACGGCCCGATCGACGTGTCGGACACGACGGGCTCCCCCTCGCCCGTGCTCGCCCGGCTCATCCAGTCCCGCCCGGTGCAGCGGCTCCGCCGCATCAAGCAGCTCGGGTTCGCCTCGCAGAGCTACGTCGCCGCCGACCACAGCCGGTACGCGCATTCGATCGGCACGATGCACGTCATGCGCAGGCTGCTCGGCCAGGTCGCCGGCCAGCATTCCCAGCTCACGGCCACCCTGATCCGCGAGTACGCCGCGGTCTACGACTCCGAGCCACCACTGGCGGCCGACGTCCTCGCCGAGCACCTGCTCGTCGCCGCGCTCCTGCAGGACCTCGGCGAGCTCCCGTACCAGCAGGCCACCCGCGACTTCTTCGTCCCCGACGACGACCTGCGCGAGTGGGTGGGGTCGAAGATCGAGCAGGACGTGTCGCTCTGGCCCGCCAAACCGGTCTTCACCCTGGCCTGCCTGTACGAGGACGAGATCCAGGACGTCCTGGCGGAGCTGAACCTCCACTTCATCGCGTTCCTCGTCACGGCCGAACGCTGGCGCGGCGAATGGCAGTCGCGGTTCCTGCCGCTGCGGCACATGCTCGACGGCGAGATCGACGCCGACCGGCTGGACTACGTGCACCGCGACGCCCAGCACACCATCGGCGTGCTGGGCAAGTCCGGCGACGTCATCTCGGCGATCCTGTCCTACGACGAGCTGGGCCCGGTCTGCTCGGATCCCGCGCAGCTGGGCAACTTCCTCGCGATGCGGGCGCACCTCTACTCCAGCGTGTACTTCGCCCCGCACAACCGGTTCCGGGTGATGCTGCTGAAGAGCATCCTGCAGGGCGTCCGCGAATCCCCGGTGGCGGAACAGTTCCTGCTGCTGCCCGCGCGGCACATCGGCACCGCCGCGTTCCTGGAACTGGACGACGTCTCGCTCGAAGCGGAGATCACGTCGCTCTCCCGCAGCCCGCTGCGGGCCCGGCTGAGCAAACGGACCTCGATCGCGCTCACCGAGTTCACCTCGTCCACCGGCGCCTACGAGCATTTCTGGTTGCGGGAACAGGAAAACCCCGCGGGAGAGCCACCCGCGGTTTCCGTCCCCCAGGACGTGTTCTTCGAGATCTACGAGCCGAGCGCGCCCCGGCGCAGCGGGGTCCGCCTCGCCATGCCCACGCCGATCGGCGAGACCGAGCTGGTGGGGATCACCGAGGTCAACGGCCCCTACTTCGAGGTCCCGACCAGCGGCCGGGCGACGCTCCCGATCCCCGGCGACGTGCTCGTCTTCTACCCCCGCAACGGGCGCGGGCGCGATCTGTCGCTGCTCAAGAAAGCCTTCCAGGACAACACTTTGCGCACCGCGCTGGTCGCGAAGGCGCGCGGCGAATGGAACGGGGTCCCCGCCGACACGCGGCAGCTGCCCGGGTTCGACGGCCCGGCCGTGTTCGTCTCCTACTGCGTGGACGACATCACCACCGTGCGGCGCCTGGTGAAGGAGCTGCACCGGCGCCGGCGGCGGTACTACGCGATCGTCGAACCGAACCAGGGCATCGGCGGCACCACGGCGCGGAACAGCATCGACGGCGTGCTGCGCACCGACGCCGCTATCGTGGTGGCCTCCCGTTCCTACCAGGACCGCTGCCAGACCCAGCTGAACGGCAACATCATGCACGAGATCCGCACCATGCACGACCGCCGGATCCCCGCCCCGTCCGGGTACCCGGTGGTGCCGGTTTCCGTGCACCCGCACCGGGAGGTGGCGAACATCCCGTGGTCGCTGCTGGGCATGGACGCTCCCCCGTTCACCGGGACGGTGCTGGAGAAGGCGTCCGACCCCGAGTTGGGCGCCACCGTCGAGGCCGCGCTCGCGGCGATCGGCTCCGAGTTCGCGGGAGCCGCCGGTGAACTCCCCCGCTGACGGCGTTTCCCAAGTGCGGCTGGCGCTGCTCGGGCTCCCCGGCGCCGGCAAGAGCACCTTCGTCACCATCGCCGCGGGCTGGGCCGCGGAACACGGTTACGCGGTACGGAAAATCGTCCTCGCGAGCCCGCTTTACGAGGCGCAGGCGGCGATCTACGAGATCTGCGGCGTCCCGCTCGAAGACGGCGTCCAGGACGGCGAGCTGCTCAACTTCCTCGGGGCGCATCTGCGCAAGATCAACCCGGCCGTGCTCCGCGACCGCTTCGAGGCCCGGATCTCCTTGCTGGCGAAGGAAACCCGGACACTCGTGCTGTGCCCGGACGCGCGCCCGCTGGACGTCGGCTACCTGCGGCGCGCGGGTTTCCGCACCGTGCTGGTCTCGGTTTCGCCCGAGGAGTCCCAAAAACGCCGCATCGCGCGCGGTGACCTCTCGCTCGGCGCGACCGACCACAGCACCGAGACCGGGCTCGACCCGGGTCAGGTGGACATCACGCTCGGAAACCACGGATCCCCGGCCGAGTACGCGGAATCGGTGCGGGCGTTGCTGAACGCGGTCGCGCCATGATCCTCACCGGGCCCGAAATCGCCGAGTCCGTGCGGCGCGGCGAAATAGTCATCGAGCCCTTCTGCCCGGAACAGCTCAACCCCAACAGTTACAACTACCTGCTGGGCCGCGAAATCCAGGTCGCGGAAGCGGAGACATTGGACGCCCGTCGCCCGGTTTCGTGGCGGGAACAGGAAATCCCGGACGAAGGGTTCGTGCTGAGCCCCGGTCGCGTGTATCTCGCGAACACCGCCGAGGTGATCGGCAGCCGCTCGCGCGTGACCACCCTCATCGGCCGCTCCTCCTTGGGGCGTCTCGGGTTGTTCACCCAGGTGACCGCGGACCTCGGGCACCATGGCGCCATCCACCGGTGGACGCTGGAGCTGACGGTCGTCCAGCCGCTGCGCGTCTACGCGGGTATGCGGCTCGGGCAGGTCAGCTTCTGGCGCAGCAGCGGCGACGTCACCGGCTACGACGGCCCGTACGGTCTCGCGATGGCGCCCATGCCGTTCGAACCCGCGAGCCTGGTCTAGCCGGAAGGGAGCGTCCGTGATCCTCACCGGCACCGAGATCCGCCGCCAGGTCGCGCTGGGCCGCATCGAGATCGAGCCGTTCGAGCCCGCGCAGGTCAACCCGAACAGCTACGACTTCCGGCTGGGCCCCACGCTCCTGGTCTACCGCAACCACGAACTGGACGCCCGCGCGCCCGAGCCCGCCGACGAGGTGGCCATCCCGGCCGGGGGGTTCGTCCTCAGCCCGGACCGCGTGTACCTGGGCTCCACCGCGGAGCGGATGGGCAGCGACCACTACGTCCCCGTCATCCGCGGGAAGTCCTCGCTCGGCAGGCTCGGGCTGTTCGTCAACATCACCGCCGACCTGATCGACATCGGCTCGCACAACCACTGGACCCTGCAGTTCCACGCGGTGCAGCCACTGCGGATCTACCCGGGGATGCGCATCGGGCAGGTCACGTTCTGGGTGCCCGAGGGCGAAATCCGGCTCTACGAAGGCAAGTACCAGGGTGCCACCGGCCCGCGCGCCTCGGAGTCCTTCCGCGACTTCGGCTGAGCGCGACCACTGCGTGGGAACGGTTGCCCGCCGTGCCCCGGCGCTGGACAGTGGGCCGCGATCGTCGTCGAGGCAAGGAGTTTCGCGGTGCCCGGTGTGCTTCATCCCCGGTTCGGCGTGTGGGCGCTCGTCTACGGATCCTGGGGTCCGTTCGGTCACCCGGACGACCCGGTCGACGCGAGCTGGGAGCGGAACAAACGGCTGATCCTGGAGGCCGACCGGCTCGGCTTCGACTCCACGCTGATCGCCCAGCACATCGTGAACCCCTTCGGCGACGAGCTCGGCCAGCTGGAAACCTGGACGTCGGCGGCGGCGCTCGCGGCGCTCACCGAACGGATCGAGATCATCGCCGCGATCAAGCCCGCGCTCGTGCATCCCGTGGTGCTGGCGAAGCAGGCGCTGCAGATCGAGCACATCAGCGGCGGGCGGTTCGGGCTCAACCTCGTCAACGCATGGTTCAAGCCGGAGCTGCGGCGCGCCGGGATCCCGTTCGCCGAGCACGACGAGCGCTACGCCTACGGGCGGGAGTGGCTCAGCGTCGTGCGCGGGCTCCTCGACGGTGAGCGGGTTTCCTTCCAGGGCAAGTACTTCCAGGTCGAGGACTACCAGCTGCGCCCGCTCGGGCAGACCCGCGCCCGGCCGACCCTGTACGTGGGCGGCGAGTCGGAGCCCGCCCGCGCGCTGGTCGCCGACGCCGCCGACGTGTGGTTCATCAACGGCCAGCCGCGCCACGAGGTCGAGCGCCTCATCACCGACGTCACCGCGCGGCCCCGCCAGGGCGACCCGGTGCGGTTCGGCCTCTCGGCGTTCGTGGTCGCCAGGGAAACCGACGCCGAGGCCGAGGCGGAACTCGCCGCGCTCTGGGAGCTGGCCGAAGCCGGGAAGGCGCGCTGGGAAGCGCTCGTGGCCGACGCGGACCCGAAAGCCGTGATGTTCCAGACGTTCGCGAAGTACCCGCACATCGGGACCAACGGGGGTACCGCCGCCGGGCTCGTGGGCGGCTACGACACGGTCGCCGAGCGGATCCGGGAGTGGGCCGGGCTCGGCATCGAGACGTTCATGCTGCAGTTCCAGCCGTTCGAAACCGAGATGCGCCGGTTCGCCGAGCACGTCATCCCCCGCGTCCGGGAGCGCGCGCCGCAGGCGATCTGACCCGTGCGCCGGCTTGCGCCGGGTCGCACAATGGAAGGGTGTCGACCCGGAACAAAGGGCTCGGCGGCTGGGCCCGGAACGAGGACGTCTTCACGGTGATGGCCGCGGCGCGCACGGCGCGCGCGCACAGCGTCCTGATCCGCCGGGTCGCCGCCGCCGCGCTGGAGCGCGCGGCACGGACGTCCGCGCAGACGTCGGCGCTGATCACCGAGACGTACCGGACGCGCGCCGAATCGGCGCGGCTCAGGGCACTGGTGGCCGGCGAAGCCTGGCACCGGAGCCCGGCACCGGAGGGATGTGACAATGAGCGTCATGGGACGCCTCTCGGCGCACGGTGACGATCGCGACCGTGCCGCGACCACGCGCGATGACGAAGCCACGGCGCGCGACCGGCTGGCCGGCACACGGGACGACGCCGCGCTGGCGCGGGACGAGACGGCGGAGATCCGGGACAGCCACGACAAGCTCGAGCGAACCTCCGCGCGGGACGCGTTGCGGGACGCCGAACAGCGCGACCGTTCGGCGGAAGCGCGCGACGTCGCCGCCGCGGCACGGGAGAAGGCGGCCACCGACGAGCCCGAGAGCGGGCGGTGGCAGACGCTGCTCAACCGGGCGCAGGCCGACCGCGAAGCCGCGATGGCGGACCGCGCCGCGGCGGCGGCCGACCGGGCGGCGTTCCACACGTACCTGGACCGGCTGGGAATCCAGCAGCGCGCTGCCGCCCGCGACCGCCGCGACGCCGCCCAGGACAGGGACTCCGCTCAGGCCGACCGGGATGCCGCCCGGGACGACAGGACCGCCTCCTCGGCCGACCGCGAACAAGCGTCGGTGGAGCGGGCAATGACCCCGCCGCCCGAGTAGCGCGTCCGTCCACTGTGGACGTTTCAGGCCCGCTCCCTCGACAGTTCCCGTTCGAGGACGGCGAGTACCCGGCGTTCCCGGGCTGTCAGCATGGCGGGCTCCAGGGCTGGCGGGGATCGTGGGCGGCAGGAAACCCTGCCACCGCACGGCTACCACGGCCCGCGCCGGTTAATCGTCGCCAGGGGCCGGAGGCCGGGAGCGGCCACGGGACAGCACCCACCGAGCGCCACCCGCGCCTGGCTGCAGCAAGAGCGGCCGCGGGCCGGTCACGGCGGACGCCACAGCACACGACCCGGCCCGCGCCCGTTAATCCCCGTTAATCGTCGCCAGGGGCCGGACTCCGGGGGCGGCCGCGGGCCAGCACCCACACCGTGGCCAGCACCGCCACGCACCCCACGATCTGCACCGCCGTCGGCACCTGGCCCAGCACCACCACCGCCAGCAATTCCGCCGCGACCGGTTGCAGCAACAGCAAAGCCGACGAAACCGCCGGCGCCAGCCGCGGCAGGCCCCAGCCGACCAGCAGCCAGCCCAGCGCCTGCCCGGTCAGCGCCACGAAAGCCAGCGCGATCCACGCGCGGGCGGACAGCTCGAGCTGGATCCCCGAAGTCGTCACCCCGACCACCGCGGCGAGCAAGCACGCGGACGCGGTCGCGAAGAACACCGGGGTCACGAAATGCCGGGGCGAGCGGACTCCGGCGCCACGACTGAAGAACAAGTACCCGGAGTAGCCGAGCGCGGCGGCGAGCGCGAGAACGGTGCCACGCAAGGGGTTGTCCCCTTCCGGCGCTGGCCCCACCAGCCCGCCCGCCAACGCGACCGCCGCCAGCAGGACCGGCAGCGCCGGCAAGAACCGCCGTGGCGGCGCGATCCGGGTGACCGCCCACATGACGAGCGGGAACAGCACGATCTGCATGTTGACGAGCACCGTCGCGATCCCGGCGCCGACATCCCCGATGCTGACGTTCCACAGCAGGAAATCCGCGCCGAGGCACAACCCCGCGAGCAGCCCGGAGACGATCGTGCGCACGCCCGGCATCCCGTGCCGCCGGATTTCCCGTACCAGCACCGGAGCGAGCATGACCACGGCGAAGAAACACCGCCAGAACGCCGTCGTGGCCGTCGAAGTCCCCGCGATCACGATCAGCACCGAGGACGCCGACAGCGAGAGCGCGCCGAGCACGACGGCCAACGGGCCGAAGCTGGGACGCGTGGGGACGGGAGCCGGGGCGGTGGTGGTCACGTCTCCCACTCTGGTACGCCAGTCCCCACAGCACTATTTACTCTTTTTCCGCACCTTTGATTAGTATCGCTGAGGTGTTGACCTGGGAGCGCCTTCGCGTGCTGGACGCCGTCGCCCAGCACGGCTCGGTCGGCGCGGCCGCCGCGGCCCTCCACGTGACGAGCCCGGCGGTGACGCAGCAGATCCGGAAACTCGAGCGGGAAGCGGGCGCCCGGCTCGTCGAACCGGACGGGCGCGGCGTGCGGCTCACCACCGCGGGCTGGATCGCCGCGCAGGCCGCCCGCAAGGCCACCACGGCGATCGACGAAGCCGAGCACGCGCTGAGCACGCTGCACGGCCGCGTCACCGGGCCGCTGCGCATCGGCGCGGTCAACAGCGGCTTCGGGCCGCTCGTCGCGCCCGCGCTGCGCCTGGTGACCGGACGGCATCCGGACGTCGTGCCCAGCACCCGAAGCGGCGAGCCGGTCGACCTGATTCCCCAGCTGTCCGACCGCGAACTCGACGCCGTGCTCGTGGAAAGCTGGTCCACGCTGCCGATCCGCGTACCGGCCCGCATCCGGCACGAACCCCTCGTGGTGCACGAAGTCGTGCTGACCGTCAGCACCGGGCACCCGCTCGCGGACCGGGAAACGGTCACCCTGGACCTGGTCCGCGACGACGTGTGGACCGGCTGCCGTCCCGGCACCGACAGCCACGAAGCCCAGCTGCAGGCCATGCGGCGCTACGGCGTCGAGGCCCAGATCCGCCACGTGGTGGACGACTTCCCGACCCAGATGACCGTGGTCGCCGCCGGCCTCGCCGTCACGCTGGCGCCGAGGCCCGCCGTCGAGGGCTTCCCCGGCGTGCGGCTGATCCCGGTCGAGCCGGCGATCACGCGCACGATCGGGTTGGCCACCAGGGAAAACACCCATTCCCCCGCTGTCCGGGCGCTCGTCGAGGCCTTCCGCGAAGTGGCCGCCGCGCTGCCCGAGCGCTTCCCCGGCTGAGCCTCAGTGCCCGCGCGGGCGATGGGGTTCCGGGTGCTCGCCGCCGGGGCCCGCCGGGATGTCCCGGTCCACGTGGTCGGCGTGGAACAGGGCTTGCGCGAGCAGGCCGCGGACGTGGTCGTCGGCCGCGGAGTAGTAGACGAAAGTGCCTTCGCGACGGCCTTTCACCAGGCCCGCGAGCCGGAGCTTGGCCAGGTGCTGGCTCACCGCGGCCGGGGCCGCCCCGGCCAGTTCGGCCAGGCAGGCGACCGAGGATTCGCCCTGCAGCAACGCCCACAGCACCTTGATCCGCGTCGGATCCGCCAGCAGCCGGAAGGATTCGGCGGCCAGGTGGACCTGCTCGTCGCTGGGCATCTCGAACTCGGGCCGCGCCTCGTGCATGCGCGCAGCCTACCGGCCACTGCCTGCATACCTGCGTGCATGCGCAGATAGCTTGGTACCCTGGGCGGACCGACGGCCGGGAGGCTTGCGATGACGACACCGCCGCACGGGCACGGCCACGCGCACGAGAGGGGGCACCGGGTCCGGCATCTGCTGACCCCGCACAGCCACGACAGCGCGGACCGCATCGATGACGCGCTGGAAACCAGCCGGCGGGGAATGCGGGTGCTGACCCGCTCGTTCGCCGCACTGGGGCTGACCGCGGCCGCGCAGCTGGCGCTGGTGCTGGTCACCGGGTCGGTCGCGCTGCTGGGCGACACGATCCACAACTTCGCGGACGCGCTGACCGCCGTCCCGCTGGGCATCGCGTTCCTGCTCGGCCGGCGGGCCGCGACCCGCCGCTACACCTATGGCCTCGGCCGGGCCGAGGATCTGGCCGGGATCGTCGTGGTCGTCGTCATCGCCGCGTCGGCGGCGCTCGCCGCCTACGAGGCCGTCGACAGGCTGCTGCACCCGCGGCCGGTCGGGCACCTGGTCGTGCTCGGGCTGGCCGGGCTGATCGGGTTCGCCGGGAACGAGCTGGTCGCCCGCTACCGCATCACGGTGGGCCGCCAGATCGGCTCCGCGGCATTGGTCGCCGACGGGATGCACGCGCGGACGGACGGGTTCACGTCGCTGGCGGTCGTGCTCGGCGCGGTGGGCGTCGCGCTCGGTTTCCCGGCCGCCGACCCGATCGTCGGCCTGGCGATCACCGTCGCGATCCTGCTGGTGCTGCGCGACGCGGCGCGCGAGGTGTTCCACCGGCTCATGGACGCCGTCGACCCCGGAACCCTTGACCTGACCGAGGAAACCGCGCGAAGCCTCCCGGGTGTCCGCGGTGTCGGCGATGTCCGCATGCGCTGGATCGGCCACACGTTGCGCGCCGAGCTGGCCATCCGCGTGGACAACACGCTGACGGTGGAGCAGGCGCACCGGCTCGCCCACGAGGTCGAACACCGGCTCATCCACACCGTCGCGCGCCTCACGAGCGCCACTGTCCACATTGAACCGACCGCCGGCGCGGAGTCCGCCCACCACGAGGCCGCCGCGGCGTGAGCGGCACGCCGCTGTACCGTCGGGGTGTGGTCGTCCTGCGGTGGGTTCTGCTGTGCGCGCTGGGTTTCGCGGTGCTGGGCATGCACAGCCTGAGCACCGTCGAGGCGCCGATGCCGCCTGCCGCGCACGCGGTCATGGCCATGTCCGGCGGGGATCACGAACCGGTCGTCGGCCATCCGGGCTCGCCCGGGCACAGTCATGATCTTCTGCATCTGTGCCTCGCCGTGCTGGCCGGTCTCGCGGGCCTGGTCCTGGCATGGCTGTGGTTCCGGGCGGCCCCGAGCTTTTCCGCCGACCCGCGGGCGTGCCCGGTCCGAGCCGGGCGCGGGCCGCCGAAAGTGCCCCCGGCCACCGGCCGGCTTTCGTTGTTGTGCGTCCTGAGGCTGTGACAGGTCCGTTCTTCCCGGACCACACAACCTCTTTCGAAGGACGAAATCATGACCAGGAAGATCCTGGCCAGGACGGTGCTCGCCGTCCTGGCTTCCTTCACCCTGCTCACCGGCTGCGGCACGGACACGACGCAGCACAACCAGGCGGACGTCACGTTCGCGCGGGAGATGATCCCGCACCACCGGCAGGCGCTCGACATGGCCGCGCTCGTGCCCGGCCGGACCGCCGACGCGAAGATCAGCGCGCTGGCCGAGGACATCCGGAAGGCGCAGGACCCGGAGATCCAGCAGATGACCGGCTGGCTCACGGCGTGGGGCAGCACGCCCGCCACGTCGGGCATGGACATGTCCACAATGGACCTGTCCCAGCTGGAAGCCCTGCACGGCGGCGAGTTCGACCGGATGTGGCTGCGGATGATGATCGAGCACCATCAGGGCGCGCTCGCCATGGCCGGGACCGAGCTCGCCCAGGGCGCCGATCCCGCGGCGAAAGCCTTGGCGCAGAGCATCATCGACGGCCAGCAGGCCCAGATCGGGGAGATGAACACCCTGCTCGCCCAAGGCTGACGGCGAACCGGGCCCGGGGTGCGAGGGCGCCCCGGGCCCGGCGGCCGCGGCGGCCGTGGCGGCCTCCGGCGGTGGCTATCCGGGAACGGCCAACACGCGCGCTGGAACGGCCAACACCCCAGCGGGAACGGCCAACACACCAACGCAAGCAGCCAACACACCAGCCGAAGCGGCCAACACGCCAGCGCAAGCAGCCAACACGCCAGGCGGAGCGGTAAACACGCCAACGCGAGCAGCCAACACACCAGCGCGAGCAGCCAACACGCCAGCCCGAGCAGCCAACACACCAGCCGAAGCGGCCAACACGCCAGCGGCAGCGGCAGCGGCCAACACGCGGGCTACCCCGCACTCCCGGTGAGCACCCCACTCACGTACCGCAAACCCGCCATCCGTAACGCGTCGTCCTCCAGGGGCGGAAGACCGTGCTCGGCCAGCAGCTCCCGCACAGTCGCCCCGCTCAGCACCCAGCCACGGGCGGCCAGGTAGGGACCCGCCTCGTTACGCTCGCCGTAGTAGCGCAGCTTCGCCATGCCGGGGTCGAAACCGCCCGCGCGCCAGCGTTCGGAGATGTGGTCGAGGCGTTCCTTCGTCTCGTCCTCCTCGCCCGGGCGCGGATTCGGCCTGCTCTCGGTGGCCACCCGGCTGCCCGGCGCGCTGAGTTCGGTGATCGTGTCCAGCAGGCTGTCCTGCGCCTCGGGCGGCAGATAGCCCAGCAGCCCTTCGGCGCTCCACGCGGTCGGCACGGCCGGGTCAAATCCGGCGTCGCGCAGCGCGGCGGGCCAGTCGTCGCGCAGGTCGGCCGCGGCCACTTTCCGTTCGGCGGTCGGCTCGGCGCCGAACGCGGCCAGCGCGCGGGTCTTGAACTCGACGACCTCCGGCTGGTCGACCTCGAACACCACGGTCCCGGCGGGCCAGGCCAACCGGTACGCGCGGGAATCCAGCCCTGAAGCCAGAATCACGGCCTGCGTGATTCCCGCGTCCGCCGCGGCGAGGAAGAAATCGTCGTAGAACTTCGCCCGCACCTTGGCCCCGTCGATCGCCACCCGCTCGACCAGGTCGCCGGGCGGCTCCTCACCGCCGGCCAGCCGGGTGAGGAGTTCGATGCCGACGGCGCGGACGAGCGGCTCGGCGAACGGGTCGTCGATGAGCGAGGGGTCCTCGCGGGTCGCGATCGCCCGGGCCGCCGCGGCCGCCGTAGCCGTCGCGCCGACGCTGGACGCCAGGTCCCACGTGTCGCCGTCCTGTCTGGAGAAAGTCATGCGCCGCCCCGTCTTTCGCCGGTTCCGGGAAGTCGCGCCCCACTGTTCCAGGTCCCGCCGGGCACCGGCCGGCGCACCCTGGACGTAACACCCGTAACATCGACCTGTGACGGCTGAAACAAGCGACTGGCTGGTGATCAGCGTGTCGACCGCGGGCGCTCCCGCGACGCTACGCGTGCAGGTGTGGCGGAAGCTGCGCTCGCTCGGCGCGTTGTACCTGCAGCAGTCGGTGTGCCTCCTCCCCGCGCTGCCGCCCGTGGTCCGCGACGTCCGGCGGCTCGCCGGGCGGGTTCGCGAACAGGGCGGCACGGCCCGCGTCCTCCCGATGGCCTTCACCGCGGCGGCCGAGGAGCGCGCGGTGATCGCCGAGATGAACGCGGCGCGTGACGCCGAATACGCCGAGGTTCTCGAACGGCTTCCCGAGTTGCACCGTGAACTCGCCGCCGAACAGGCTCGCGGCAATGCGACGTACGCCGAGGTCGAGGAGTCCGAAGCCGATCTGGCGCGTTTTCAAGGCTGGCTGGGCAAAATCGCCGCGCGTGACTACTTCGGGGCGCCCGGTGGGCAGGCCGCTCGCGAGGCTGTCGACGAAGCCGCCGAGGCGCTGAAAGCCTTCGAGGAAGCCGCGTTCAGCGCCGAAGCGCACGAACGGACGAAGAAATGACCGGCGAGTTCTGGCTCGATCTCCTCCTCGGCCTGGCCGCCGCGCTCGTCCTCGCGTGGCTGGCGCTGATCGTCGCGCTGGTGTTGGTGCGGCCGCGCGGTCCCTTGCTCACCGAAGCGCTCCGGCTCCTGCCCGACGTGCTCCGCCTGGTGCGCCGCCTCGCCGCCGACCGCACGCTGCCCCGGGGCGTGCGGATCCGGCTCGCCGTGCTCCTGGTTTATCTCGCCTCGCCGATCGACCTGATCCCCGACTTCATCCCGGTCCTCGGCTACGCGGACGACGCCATCATCGTCACCGCCGTCCTGCGCGCCGTCGTCCGCCGCGCGGGGCTCGACGCCGTGCGCGGCCACTGGCCCGGCACCGAAGACGGCTTCGCCGCCCTCGCCCGCCTCACGCGGATGCGCGGCTCCTGACGGCGGCGTGCCGCCCGGCGCGACGGCCGAAGAAGGACGCTTCGCCGAGCTGCGTGCCGGAGGCGTAGCCCTTGCCGTCGGTGGCGATGTTCGATGCGCACGCGCCCGCCGCGTACACGCCGGCGATGGCCGTCCCGTCCGGCCGGAGCAGCCGGCCGTCCTCGTCGACGCGCAGACCGCCGCAGCTGAAACCGGAGTAGAAGCACTTCCCCGGCGTCAGGTCGTAGGCACCGAACGGAGCCTGGTCCAGCGGCACGAGGTAGTCCGCCGACTTGTGGAACGCGGGATCCTCGCCGCGCCGCGCGCCTTCGTTGTACTCCTTCAACGTCGTGGCGAGCGACCCGGCGGGCACGCCGAGCCCTTTTTCCATCTCCTCCACCGTTTCCCAGCCGTCCACCAGCGGCTGGAAGTGGTACGCGGGCTCGGCCATCGTCGCCGAGTCGAGGATCAGGTACGCGATCTGGTCCGGCTGGTCGAGCACGAACGACGAAGTGCGCGAGTGGTAGGCGCCCTCGTCCACGAAACGCCGCCCGTCTTTGTTGACGAGGATGCCCTTGAGCATGTCCTCCGGCGGGTAGAACGGCGACGTGAAGAACGCGCCGTCCATGTGATCGGCGATCCCGCCGACCGACTCCCCCAGCCGGATGCCCAGCCCGTCGTCGAACGGGTTGCCCAAAGCCATGCCCCGCGCGAACAACGCCTCCAGCCGCGGCGCGAAGGTGTGCACCATGTCCGGGTTCATCACGAAACCCCCGGCCGCGAGCACCACCGAACGCGCCCGGATGGCGCCGCTTTCCGGATGCCGCTTCCACGTCACGCCGACGACCTCGTCGCCGTCGCGGACGAGCGCGGTCGCGCCGGTCTCCCAGCGCACCTCCACCCCGAGCTCGTCCAGCCGCTTCAACGCCAGCTCGACCACCATCGCCGCGCCGCCGAGGTCGCCTTCGACCGGCGGTTTGTGGCCGCGCGGCGCCGGGCGGGCCAGATCCTTGAAGGGCCAGCACTTCTCGTTGCCGGTGAACATCACGCCCTGGGTGCCGGGCTGCACCACCGCCTTGCCCGGGAAGTACGAGCGCTCGAACTCGAAGCCCAGCGACTCCAGCCAGCCGAAGTGCTCCACGCTGCCCTCGGTGTAGAGCCGGATCTTCTCCGGGGCGCAGTCCGGCGACATCGCCGAGAGGTACTTCGCCATCTCGGCCGGGGTGTCCTCGTAGCCAGCCGCCTGCTGCACCGGGGTGCCGCCACCGAGGTAGAAATGCCCGCCCGCCATCGCGCTCGTGCACGCCATCCGCGCCCCGCGGTCGATCACCAGCACCCGCGCGCCGGACGTCGCCGCTTCGATGGCGGCGGAGACCCCGGCCATCCCGGCACCGACGACCAGCACGTCGACCTCGTCGGACCACTCCACGTCTGCCCCGGCGTCCACCGGGGCGGGAACCTCCACAGCCATACCGGACAGCATATGAGAACACGTTCTATGTTTCCAGGGTTACCCGTGACTCCGAGCCACTTCCCGGCCGAGGACAAGATTGAAACAAGTTCTAAATCCCGCTAGAGTCGCCGGGCATGGGACGCGTGGAAGGCAAGGTCGCCATCATCACCGGGGGCGCGCGGGGCATGGGTGCCTCGCACGCCCGGCTCCTCACGGCCGAAGGCGCCAAAGTGGTCATCGGCGACATCCTCGACGACGAAGGCAAGGCGCTGGCCGACGAACTGGGGGCCGCCGCGCGCTACGTGCATCTGGACGTCCGCAGCCAGGAGGACTGGCAGCGGGCCGTGCGCACCGCCACCGACGAGTTCGGGAAACTCAACGTCCTCGTCAACAACGCGGGGATCGTCAACGGCAGCACCATCCAGCAGTTCGACCTCGAGCGGTGGCAGCAGATCCTCGACGTCAACCTGACCGGCACCTTCCTCGGCATCCAGGCCGTCACGGACCCGATGATCGCCGCCGGCGGCGGCTCGATCATGAACGTGTCCTCCGTCGAGGGCCTGCGCGGCAGCCCGTGGGCGCACGGGTACGTGGCCACGAAATGGGCGGTGCGCGGGCTCGCCAAATCGGCGGCGCTGGAACTGGCGCGGCACAACATCCGGGTCAATTCGCTGCACCCCGGGCTGATCCGGACCCCGATGACCGCGGGCCTCCCGGACGACATCATCAAGGTCCCGCTCGGCCGCGCCGCGGACTCGAACGAGGTCTCCACGTTCGTGCTCTTCCTGGCCAGCGACGAATCCTCCTACGCGACCGGCGCCGAGTTCGTGATGGACGGCGGGCTCACCGCGGACGTCCCGCACAAATAGTTCCCCGGCACCGAAAAGGGGGCCCGGGCGCGGGCCCCCTTTTCGCGGTCATCGAGCCGGATAGCGTCCTTTGCCGGTGACCAGCGGGAGGTCCAAAGTGGTCCGGATACCCGGCGGCGCCGCGACGACGTCCGGGATCGCGTTCACGATCCGGCCCGCGGCGGCGACGATCGCGGCGTGGTTGTGATCGCCGTGCTCGCTCGTGGGGCAGATGTCGATGCCGTAGGACGGTTCGCCGGTGATCTCCACCCGGTAGGAGCCGCCGGGCTGCGCGGGCCGCGCCCAGTCCGGGCGGAGGTCGTCGCGCAGCCGGGTCACGTGCTCGATCACGATCGCCGGGCGGCCGCCGACCATGCCGGTGATCTCGAACCGCACGGCCGCGGTGCCGCCCTTGGGGATGTGCCCGGCGGCGACGTCGAAGGCCTCCGGGGCGGGTTCGCGTTCGTGGGATTCCTTGATCTCGTCGACCTCCACGCCCAGGCCCGCCGCGAGCTGCCGGATCGTGGTGCCCCAGCCGATGCTCAGGATGCCCGGCCGGTACAGCATCGGCACCTCGTCCTGGGGTTTGCCGAAGCCCATGACGTCGAACATGACGGTGGCGCCGTCGTAGGTGGCGTAGTCGGCGATCTCCAGGCACCGGACCTGCTCGACGCGCGAACACGTGCCGAGGAAGGCGAACGGGACGAGGTCGTTGGCGAAACCCGGGTCCACCCCGGTCACGAAGATGCTCGCGTTCCCTTGTCCCGCCGAGGTTTCGAGCCTGCTGACGTAGTCGGCGGGCAGGAGCTGCCACGGGAACTGCAGCACGACCGGAGCCGAGCCGACGACGTTCACGCCGGCCTCGAGGATCCGGCGGCAGTCCTCGAACGCCTCGGCGGTCCGGATGTCGCCCATCGCGCAGTACACGACGCAGTCCGGTTTCGTGGCCAGCAAGGCGTCCCAGTCGCCGACGGCGGCGATGCCCGTCTTCCGGTCCAGGCGCGCCAGCTCACCGGCGTCCTTGCCGACCTTGGCCTCGTCCGAGACCCATACCCCGGTCAGCTCGTAGTCCGGATGCGTGAGCACGCTGGCCAAGGCCAGCCTGCCGACGTTGCCGGTCCCCGCGAGGGCAACCCGGATAGCCATCAGGCTTTCTCCTTATCCCTGGATTCTCTTGCGGCCGCACGGCGGCGCGCCCGCTCTTCGACGAAGAAGCGCGCCCCCGCGCGGATGGCGTCGGGCGCCGGGGCCGGGGCCCAGCCCAGCTCCCGGACGGCCTTGCCGTGGTCCAGCCGCGGCATGACGTGCATGAGCCGCACGCTCGTCCGGGTCAGCCGGACGTCCCGCCGCAGCAGTTTGCCCGCGAGTTCCCCGACAGCCCCGAGCGCGGACATGACGGGCAACGGAATTCCGTACCGCGGCGGCGGAACCCCGCCGACCTCCGCGCCGATCCGGGCGATTTCGCGCGCGCTCAGGAACCGTTCCGACACGATGTACCGCTCGCCCACTCGCCCGCGTTCACCGGCGAGGACCAGCGCCCGCGCCGCGTCCTCGACGCCGACGACCTCCGCCGCCACGCCGGAGACGTACGCGGGCATGCGGCCGAAGACCGCGGCCTTGAGGAGGGCGCCGTGCGGGGTCGGCGCCCAGTCACCGGGGCCATACGTGTTCGCCACGCACAGGGCGACGGCGGGCAGCCCGCGCTCGTTCGCGTACCGGAAAACGAGTTCCTCCGCCTGCACCCGTGACCGGATGTACGCGCCCGCTTTGCGGGACCGGTCGTGCGCCGTCTCTTCGGTGGCCACGCCCTTGCTGAGCCCGATGGTGCCGACGGTACTGGTGAAGACGAACTTGCCGAGGCCCGCCTCCGCCGCGACGTCGAGCACGTTCCGGAGGCCGTCGACGTTGGTGCGGAACAGCGGCGCCGGATCGCGAAGCCAGGCGCGAGTGTCGAGCGCGCAGTGGAAAACCGTGTCGCAGCCGGCCATCGCGCTACGCAGGGCCGCCGTGTCGGAAAGGTCGCCGTACACCCGCTCGACGTCGAGCCCGGCGATACCGCGCAGGGAGCTGGTGGGCCGCAGCATGGCGCGGACGTCGTGCCCCGAGCGCACGAGCTCTCCGACGACGTGCGCCCCGAGGAACCCGCTCGCCCCGATCACGAGTTTCTTCGCCCTCACCCGGACACCATACGACACCGGGCGAGTATTGGACAGCTGCCTGGACAATGGTCTAGAAAGGAGTGGTGGCAGAGGGAATTCCCGCACGGGCACAGGGAAAACCGGTCCTCACGAGCCGTGACCACGAGCGCGTCCGCACGCTCGTGCTCGACCGGCCCGAGGCCCTCAACGCGTTCAATGAGCAGCTGTACGACGAGCTCACCGAGGCGCTGCTCGCCGCCGCGGCGGATCCCGGGGTCGCGGTCGTCCTGCTCACCGGCAACGGCCGGGCGTTCTGCGCCGGCACGGATCTCAAGGAGATGCACCGGCGCAGCACCGATCCCGCTTTCGTGCCGGGGAAACACGGGTTCACCGGGCTCGTCGACGCGCTGGCCGCCTTCCCCAAACCTCTCGTGGTCGCGGTCAACGGGCTCGCCGTCGGTATCGGGCTGACCGTGCTCGGGTTCGCCGACCTCGCCTTCGCCGCCGACGATGCCCGGCTGAAATGCCCGTTCACCAGCCTGGGGGTCGCGCCGGAGGCGGCGTCGAGCTACCTGCTCCCCCGGCTCATCGGCCGCCAGAACGCGGCGTGGATCCTGCTCTCGGCCGACTGGGTCAGCGCGCGCGAGGCCCGCGAAATGGGGCTGGTGTGGAAAACCTGCGCCCCCGGCGACCTGATCGAGACCGCGGAGCGGCACTGCGCCACGCTGGCCGCGCGCCCGGTCTCCAGCCTGCGCGCGGTGAAGGAGTCGATGGTGGCCCCGCTGCGCGCCGACATCGCCGCCGCCCGCGAGCGCGAAAACGCGTATTTCGCCGAACTGATGGGCGGGCCCGCGAACCTCGAGGCGCTCACCGCTTTCGCGGAAGGGCGCGAGCCCGATTTCACGCGCATCCCCGAATAGAAGGAGCCCGGCCATGCTCGACGGACAGGTCGCCATCGTCACCGGCTCCAGCCGCGGAATCGGCCGCGCGGTGGCGTTTTCCTTGGCGGCACAGGGAGCCAAGGTGGTCGTGAACGGCCGCGACGCGGACACCGCGCGCCGGACGGCCGACGACATCGGGAAAACCGGGGGCGAAGCCGTCGCCGTGGCGGGCTCGGCGGCGGATCCCGATGTCGCCGAGCAGTTGCTGTCCGTCGCGCTGGACCGGCTGGGCCCGGTCCGCATTCTCGTCAACTGCGCGGGCACGGCCGAACCGCAGGGTTCGTCGATCCTCTCGGTGACGCGGCGGGACTGGGACGACCTCATGGAGGCCCACCTGGACTCCGCCTTCGAAACCTGCCGGGTCGTGGCGCCGTACCTCGTCGAGCAAGGCGGCGGCGCGATCGTCAACACCGGTTCGCACGCCTTCACCGGGATCTACGGCGGAACCGGTTATCCGGCGGGCAAAGGCGGCGTGAACGGGCTGACGCTGGCGATCGCCGCCGAGCTGCGCGAGCACCACGTGCGCGCGAACGTCGTGTGCCCCGGGGCGCGCACCCGGCTGTCCACGGGCGAGGACTACGAGGCGCACATCGAGGAGCTGCACCGGCGCGGCCTGCTCGACGACCTGTCCCGCGCCGGCTCGCTCGACCCCGGCCCGCCCGAGTACGTGGCCGAGCTTTACACGTACCTGGTGACGGACCTGGCCCGCGACATCACCGGGCAGATCTTCGCCGGATCCGGGTGCTACGTAGGGAAATTCCCCGAGCCGGAGGCGCAGCTGCTGACGTGGCGCGATCACGCGGCGAACCCGCCGTGGTCGCTCGATGAGCTACACGCCTTCCTCGCCGGGAATTGACAGCACGACGAGAAAAATCGACGCGGTGTAGACTTCTGCCCGTAGGGGCCGGACCGGCTCCTCGCGAGGCTTTTCAGGAGGAGCTATGCCGCAGCAGAACTGGCTCATCACCGGTGTCAGCACGGGTCTCGGCCGTGCCTTCGCCCAGGCCGCGCTGGCGGCGGGGCACACCGTCGTCGGCACAGTCCGCTCCGAACAGGACCTGGCCGCGTTCGGGGAGCTCGAACCCGGGCGCGCGCATGGCCGCATCCTGGACGTGACGGACGAGGATGCCGTCTCGGACGTGGTCACCGAGGTCGAGCGGAACGTCGGCGCCCTGGACGTCGTCATCGCCAACGCCGGCTACGGGCTGGAGGGCACCTTCGAGGAGACCCCGCTGGCGGAGGTCCGGCGGCAGTTCGACGTCAACGTGTTCGGGGCGGTGGCCACCCTGCGGGCGGCGCTGCCGCACCTGCGCCGGCGTCGCCGGGGGCACCTGATGGCCGTCACGTCGATGGGCGGGCTGATGGCCGTGCCCGGTATGTCCGCCTACTGCGGCAGCAAGTTCGCCCTCGAAGGCATCCTCGAAGCGCTGGGCAAGGAGGTCGCCCGGTTCGGGATCCACGTGACGGCGATCGAGCCGGGCTCGTTCCGCACCGACTGGGCCGGGCGTTCGATGACGCGCGCCGAGCGGACCATCGACGACTACGACGAACTGTTCGCCCCCATCCGCGAAGCGCGCCAGAAGGCTAACGGCAACCAGCTGGGCAACCCGGCCAAGGCGGGCGAAGCGGTCGTGCGCATCGCCGCGGCCGAGCAGCCCCCGGCCCACCTTCTGCTGGGCTCGGACGCGCTCCGGCTCGTCGGTACCGCGCGCGCGGCGGTGGACGAGGACATCCGTGCGTGGGAGGCGCTCTCCCGCACGACCGACTTCGCCGACGGCGCTCAGCTCTGATGCCCGGCAGGCGCGCCACCGAGCGCAAGGGCGACCTGCGGGAACGGGCCATCCTGGACACGTGCGAAACCCTGTTGGCGGACAAGGGTTTCGACGCCATGACGGTCGGCGACCTCGCGCAGGGGGCCGGGATCACGCGCGGAGCGTTGTATTTTTACTTCGGCTCCAAGCAAGAGGTGGTCACGGCGCTCGTGGCCAGGACGGTCGAGCACCTGTGGGAACGGTCCCGGGCCACCGCGGAAGCCGAAGAGCCACGCGAGGCGATCACCGCGGCCTTGGACCGCACGGTGGAGCTGTGGAACGCGCACGGCCCGGTCCTGCGCACGGCCATCGACCGGTCGTTGACCGTGCCGGAGATCGGCGCGCTGTGGGACCGGACGGCGGACCTGTTCATCGCGGCCATCACCGCTGTCCTTGAACGAGCCGGAATCCCGGGCGGCAGCGGAGCGGACCGGGCCCCGGCGCTGGCGCGCGCGCTGTGCTGGATGATCGAACGGACCTTCTACCACGCCTCTCAGGAATCCCGCGCGAACCTCCGCAAGGCGGCGGGCACCTGTGAGCACATCTGGCTGCGCACCGCCGGGCTGACACCCTGACGC
>NZ_VMNW02000011.1 GCF_007713735.2 Amycolatopsis acidicola
GCCGGGGGGCGCCGCCGGGTGGTGGGCGTGGCTGCCTGGCGATATTCGGTCGCGCTGCTTCCCGGGAAAGGCGGAAGATCCGTGCATGCTGCCGCTCGTCCTGCCTCGGGTCGCGCCTGCTTACGGTGGGGTGCTGCTGCGCGCCTTCGAGGAGCGCGACGCGGGCATGGTGATGGATCTCGCCACCGATCGGTACGTGCCCGACATCGGCACGTTGCCCGCGCAGGCCGACCGGGCTCAGGCGCTCGCGTGGATCGCGCGGCAGCACGAGCGGCTGGCGACCGGCGCGGGCTACGGGTTCTGCATCGCCGATGCCGACACCGACGAGGCGCTCGGGACGGTCGGCCTGAACGTCGGGTCGATGATCATGGGCAGGATCAGCGCCGGGTACTCGATCGCGCCTCGCAGCCGCGGCAGGCACGGCGCGGGCGAGGCGCTCATCGCCGTGACGGGCTTCGCCTGGACCTTGCCCGACGTCCATCGCATCGAGTTGTACATCGAGCCATGGAACACCGGCTCCGTGCGGACGGCCGAATTCGCCGGTTACGAGCGCGAGGGGCTCATGCGTAGCCATCACGAGATCGCCGGCCGCAGGGTCGACATGCTCCTCTACGCGCGAACGCGATCACAGGCCGAGTGCTCTGACACATAGTCACTGAGTGATATCGCCATCTCACCCTTCGGGCGGTGTTGACCTGGGGAAGGCTTGCCTACCTTGGAACGCGGCCCGGGTGAGCCTGTCTGAAGGGATGGTGTTTTCACATGGCTGGGTGCAACTGCTGCAGTTCCTGCACTGGTTCCGGATGCGGCTGCTGCGGCAAATGCTGACCTGACGCGCGAGGCCCTGGTCCCCCGCCGGAGGACCAGGGCCATCCTCACGGCACCAGCACGAGTTTCCCGCGGACGTGCCCCGCTTCGCTGAGCGCGTGGGCCTTCGCGGCGTCCGCCAGCGGCAGGACCTCGGCCACCTCGACGCGCAGCCGTCCGGCTTCCACCAGTTCACTGATCTTCGCCAGGTCCACAGCCGACGACTGGACGTAGACCCGCCGGTAACGCGCGTCGCCCGACGCGTCGTTTCCTTGTGCGTCAAGGAGAATCCCGTCGTCCGCCAGCACCTCGAGCGATCGCGAACCGTACGAGCCGCCGACGAGGTCGTAGACGACGTCGACCCCCGAGACGCGCTTCGTGAAGTCCTCGGCCGTGTAGTCGATCAGCTCAGCCGCCCCCAGCGCGCGCAGGAAGTCGTGGTTCTCCGCGCGCGCCGTACCTATCACGTGAGCGCCCACGGACTTCGCGATCTGCACGGCCAGGTGTCCGACCCCGCCAGCGGCGGCGTGGATCAACACCCGCTGCCCCGCCGAAAGCCCTGCCACACCGAGCAATCCTTGCCACGCCGTCAAAGCCGCCGTCGGCAGCGCCGCCGCGTGCACGTGGTCGAGCGACGCGGGCTTCGGCGCGAGCACTTCGCGCGGCACGATGACGTACTCGGCGTACGCGCCCCAACGCGTCAGCCAAAGCCCGTACACGTCACGCCCCTCGGCCTCGCCGGAGAACTCGTAACCGAGCCGGAACGGCGGCGGCCACGGTGTTTCGACCTCGCCCGACCGCACCTTCCAGTCCGCCGGATTCACGCCCGCCGCGCGAACCCGCACCAGCACTTCGCCCGGGCCCGGCTCCGGCACGGCGACGTCAACCGGCTCCAGCACTTCCGGGCCACCAAGGGCCTGTTGGTTGATCGCTTGCATGGCATCGATCCTGCGCGCGAACGGTATCCGTTGTGAAGAAGGCACCTTTTTGATATCCAGGTACCTTGTGGATACCGTCCAGTCATACCTGCACGCCTGCCCGGCCCGCACAGTGCTGGAGACGCTGGCCAACAAATGGGCGCTGCTCGTCTTGAGCCTGTTGCGCAAGCAGGAAAAACCGTTGCGGTTCAACGAACTGCGCCGCCGCCTCGAAGGCGTCACGCAGAAGATGCTCACCCAGACCTTGCGCGCGCTGGAACGCGACGGGCTGGTCAGCCGGGCCGTGTACCCGACAGTGCCGCCGCGCGTCGAGTACGCCGTCACGGACCTGGGCGCCGAGGTCGGCGCGCTCTTCAACACCCTCGGCAACTGGGCGGAGGCGCACGTCGACGAGATCATGGCGGCCCGCCGCGCCTTCGACGAGCGACCGGAGCCGCAACCGATCCGCTGAAACCATGGTCAATCCGGTACCGAACCCCGCGGGCAGTGTGTATTTTTCGATCATCACCCGGCCCGCGAGGAGACTCCATGGACCCGTTCAGCCGTCGCAACGCCCTTCGAGTCGCCGCCGCCGGCGCGGCCGGGATAGCGGTCGCCGCACCCGGTACCGCGCAGGCGAGCGTGTCGGGGAGGCAACAGGCTTTCGCCGCGGCGGCCGAGGAGTTCGGCGTGCCGGAGCCGGTCCTGCTCGGGGTGTCGTACCTGAAATCCCGCTGGGACCACAACGCGGGCACACCGAGCACCGGCGCCGGGTTCGGGCCCATGCACCTCACCGACCTGCGCACGGTCGCGTCAGGCGGGAGCCACCACGACAAGGGCTCGGAGGACCCGCGCGGTGACACGGCCCGGCCCGCGCTCGCGCCTCGCGCGCCGGAGGCCGCGGCGCCCACCCCGGCGCTGCAGACGGTCGATCTCGCATCGAGCCTGACTGGCGCGGACCCGGCCACGCTGCGCACCGACCCGACGCAGAACATCCGCGGCGGGGCCGCCGTTTTGGCTCAGTACCAACGAGAACTCGGGGTCACCAGCGCGAACCCGGCCGACTGGTACGGCGCCGTCGCGAAGTACAGCGGCGCCACCGACTCGACGGCCGCGGCCTCCTTCGCCGACGAGGTCTACAGCGTGATCACCGGCGGCATGAGCCGGGTGACCGACGACGGCCAATCCGTGCGGCTGGACGCGGTGTCCGTCACTCCGGCCCGCACGCAACTGCGTTCGCTGGCGCTGCCCGCCGCCGCGCCGGGTGCGGTGGAAGCGCCCTCGGGTGTCTCCGCCGAGTGGATCCCGGCCCCGTACCAGGAACTCGAGGGCGGCGGCTACGGCAACTACGACAAGGCCGAACGCCCGCAGAGCCAGCGCATCACGCACATCGTCATCCACGACACGGAATGCGGCTACGACGCCGCGCTGGCACTCGTGCAGGATCCGACGTACCTCGGATGGCACTACACGCTGCGCTCCACCGACGGCCACATCGCCCAGCACATCCAGACCAAGGACGTCGGCTGGCACGCCGGGAACTGGTACGTGAACGCGAAATCCATCGGCGTCGAGCACGAGGGCTACGGCGCGCAGGCCACCTGGTACACGGAGGCGATGTACCGCAGCTCGGCCAAGCTCGTCCGCTACCTCGCGGGCAAGTACGGGATCCCGCTCGACCGCCAGCACATCCTCGGCCACGACAACGTGCCGGGCACCACGCCGTCCACGGTCGCGGGCATGCACTGGGACCCGGGCCCCTACTGGGACTGGGCGCACTACTTCGACCTGCTCGGCGCGCCCTTCGCGGCGTGGCCCAAGCAGCAGACGGGGCTGGTGACGATCAAGCCCGACTACGCAAGCAACCACCCGGCGTTCACCGGCTGCGACGGCGCGGGCTCGGTCTGCCCGGTGCGCGGCTCGTCGGCGGTCGTCCTGCGCACCGAGCCGAGCGACGACGCGCCGCTGCTGGCCGACCCCGGCCTGCACCCGGACGGCTCGCCGTCCACAATGGATGTTTCCGACGTCGGCAGCAGGGTCTCGACCGGGCAGCAGTACGCGGTTGCCGAGGTGCGCGGCGACTGGACGGCGATCTGGTTCCTCGGCCAGAAGGGCTGGCTCCGCAGCGCGAGCACGCAACCCGCACTGGGCCTGGTGGTCACGCCGAAGCAGGACCTGGCAACGGTTCCGGTGTACGGCAGGGCGTATCCGGAGGCTTCGGCGTACCCGTCCGGCATTCCGCCGCAGGACATCACGCCGTTGCAGTACACGTTTTCCGCCGGGCAGCGCTACGCCGCAGGCCCGGTGCTGGACGCGGAGTACTTCTCGGCGACCACCTTCGACCCCGCCTCACACGTGGTGGTGCGTGGCGAAACGAAGTACGTGCAGATCCAGTTCGGGCACCGCGTCGCGTACGTGAAGCTCGACGACGTGTCCCTCGAAAAGCCTTAGAGGGAAACGACTTCGACCGGGAGCGCCGGGTTCGCCGAGATGTCCAAAGAGGACGGCTTGGCCCCGGCGGCCACCACGTGTGCGCCGAGCGCGGCGATCATCGCGCCGTTGTCGGTGCACAGCCGCGGCCGGGGAACGCGCAGCTCGATCCCGGCCGCCTCGCAGCGTTCGCGGGCCAGCTCGGACAGCCGCGAGTTCGCCGCCACGCCACCGGAGATGACGAGGGTGCCGATGCCCGACTCCGTGGCGGCCCGCACGGCCTTCGCGGTCAGCACGTCGGCGACGGCCTCCTGGAACGAAGCGGCGACGTCGTTCACCGGGACCTCCTCGCCCCGGCGCTCGGCGCCTTCGACCCAGCGCGCGACCGCGGTTTTCAAGCCGGAGAAGGAAAAATCGTACTTCGCGTCCCGGGGGCCGGTCATCCCGCGCGGGAAGGCGATGGCCGACGGGTTGCCCTGCTTGGCGGCCTTGTCGATCGGCGGACCGCCAGGGTACGGCAGGCCGAGCACGCGGGCGACCTTGTCGTAGGCCTCACCGGCCGCGTCGTCCACAGTGGACCCGAGCTCGGTGATCGCGCCGGAAATGTCGTCCACCCGCAGCAGCTGGGAATGCCCACCGGAGACGAGCAGCGCGAGGCAAGGCGTGGGCAGCGGCCCGTGCTCGAGGGTGTCGACCGCGATGTGCCCGGCGAGGTGGTTCACCCCGTACAGCGGCACGTCCAGCGCGGCGGCGTACGCCTTGGCCGCGGACACCCCGACCAGCAGCGCGCCGGCCAGCCCCGGCCCTGCGGTGACCGCGATGGCGTCCACATCGGACAGTGCGAGCCCCGCGGTGGCGAACGCGCGGTTCGCCGTGGGCACCATCGCTTCCAAGTGGGCACGGCTGGCGACCTCGGGCACGACGCCACCGAAGCGCGCATGCTGCTCGACGCTGGAGGCGACCTGGTCGGCGAGCAGCTCGACCCGGCCGTCGTCGTGCAGCCGGACGAGGCCCACTCCGGTCTCGTCGCACGAGCTTTCGATGCCCATGATGATCCGGGACATCAGCTCACCCCCTGTTCGGCACGGGCCGGGCGTTTCATCGTGTAGGCGTCGGCCCCGGACGGCTGGTAGTAGCGCTTGCGCACGCCGAGCCGCGTGAAGCCGTGGCGGTTGTACAGCTCGATGGCCCGGTCGTTGTCGGTGCGCACCTCCAGGAACACCGGGGCGTTCAGCTCGTCCGCGCGGGCGAGCAGCGCCCGCAGCAGGCCCGTGCCGACGCCCATCCCCTGGTACTCCGGGTCGACGCCGATGGTGTGCACGCTGGATTCGAAGTCACCGGGACGACCGACAGTGGCCAGGCCCGCGTAGCCGACCAGCACGTCTTCGTCCGTGTACGCGCCGAGGTAGTAGCCGCCCGCGTCCAGTTCGGAGTGGAACGCGCGGGAGCTCCACGGGTCGTCCCCGGCGAAGAGCAGTTTCTCGATCTCGACGCAGCGGGCGATGTCCTTGCGGCGCAGCGGCGTGAGCTTCATGCCGTGACCCGCTTCCGTGCCGCGGGCTCGACCGCGTCGGGGCGGCGAAGGTACAGCGGCGTGAGCGGCTCCGGCGGCGTCCCGGCCACGAGCTCGCGCTTCGCGACTGTTACGAGGCCGCCGGTCGACGGGTAGTACGGCTCGACGACGCGGACTCCGAGCTTCTCGGCGTACTGCCGCGCCCCGTCCCCCGCTGCCACGGCGAAGCCCAGATCTCCCGGCTCGCGGACCTTGGGCCCGTCGAGGCGTTTGCCGTTCGCGTCGTAAGAGGCCCAGTACACCTCGCGGCGACGGGCGTCGGTGACGACGAGGAACTGCTCGCCGGGCAGCGCCACGGCGGCTATCGCGTCATGGCCGCAGACCGGATACACCGGGATGCCGAGCGCGTGGCCGAAGGCTCCCGCCGTCGCCATGCCGGCGCGCAGTCCGGTGAACGGGCCAGGACCAACGCCGCAAACGATTGCGTCCAGGTCGGCGAGCGTGTGACCCGCTTCTTCGAGCACCTCCACCACGTGGGGCGTGATGAGTTCACCGTGTGCGCGCGCGTTCACCGTGACGCGCTCGGCGAGCACGGAGACGTCGGCACGCTCCAGGGTCGCGAGCCCGGCCGTGACCGCGGGCGTCGAGGTATCGATGGCGAGGACCAGCACGGCTACCCAGCCTACCGACCCACCTCAGTACCCCGACGGAGCGCTTGACAGCGCGGCGCAACCCCGCTGGAATTGGATGAGCCACTTAGCCAATTCCAGCGAGGGAGACCAGCGTGGCCGAACGGTTGTTCCCGGCTCTGGCAGCCGCACCGGCGAAGAACGCCATTTCCTTCCCCGAGCATGCCCTCGACTACACGGAACTGGCTGCCGCGGCGGGCGCGCTCGCCCGGGAGCTGAAGGCGGCCGCCCCAGGGCGCGTCGCGCTGTGGGCCACGCCGTCGATCCACACCAGCGTCGCGGTGGTGGCCGCGCTCATCGCGGGCGTGCCGGCCGTGCCGGTCAACCCGAAGATCGGCGAGCGGGAACTCGGCCACATCGTCTCCGACAGTGAGCCCGCACTGGTGCTCACCGAGCCGGGCGCGAAGCTGCCGGATGCGCTGGCCGCCTTGCCACGTAAGGAAGTCGAGCTCACCGGCGTGCCCGGCGAACTGCCCGAAGAGCCGGACGAAGAAGCCCCGGCGCTGATCGTCTACACCTCCGGGACCACCGGCCCGCCCAAGGGCGTCGTGCTCCCCCGCCGCGCGATCTCGTCCACGCTCGACGCGCTGGAGGACGCCTGGCAGTGGACCGCGGACGACGTGCTGGTGCACGGGCTGCCGCTGTTCCACGTGCATGGGCTGATCCTCGGCATCCTCGGCCCGCTCCGCCGCGGCGGCAGCGTCCGCCACCTCGGGAAGTTCTCCGTCGAAGCCGCCGCGAAGGAGCTCGCGGGCGGGGCCACGATGATGTTCGGCGTGCCGACGATGTACCACCGCATCGCCGGTGAGGTGAGCGAGAATCCCGCGCTGGCCAAGGCTTTCGGCAGCGCGCGGCTGCTCGTCTCGGGTTCGGCCGCGCTGCCGGTGCACGACCATCAGCGGATCACCGCGGCCACCGGGCAGGAGGTCGTCGAGCGGTACGGGATGTCCGAGACGCTGATGAACACGAGCGTCCGCGCGGATGGCGAGCGCCGGCCGGGCACGGTCGGCGTTCCGCTGCGCGGGGTCGAGGCGCGGTTGGTCGACGAGGCCGGTGCGGAGATCGAGGGCAGCGACGGGGAGACCGTCGGGGAGATCCAGGTGCGCGGGCGGAACCTGTTCACCGAGTACCTGAACCGGCCGGACGCGACCGCGGAGGTCTTCGTCGACGGCTGGTTCCGCACCGGCGACATGGCGGTGCGCGAGCCGGACGGCTACTACCGGATCGTCGGCCGCAAGGCGACCGACCTGATCAAGAGCGGCGGGTACAAGATCGGCGCCGGCGAGATCGAGAACGCCCTGCTGGAGCACCCCGGCGTGGCCGAAGCGGCGGTCACCGGCGAGCCGGACGAGGACCTCGGCGAGCGGATCGTGGCGTGGATCGTGCCCGCCGGTGAGCGCCCTGCCGAGCAGGATCTGGTCGACCACGTGGCGCGGCTGCTCACTCCGCACAAGCGCCCGCGCGTGGTGCGGTTCCTGGCTGCCTTGCCGCGCAACGACATGGGCAAGGTGATGAAACGGGCGCTGGATGGGTGAGTCGGCGCGTGAGCTGATCGGCTCGCTCTGTTCCGGTTTCAGCGAGTTCCCCGCGCCACCGTCGTCGTCCACTGTGGACGGACCGATCGGCTGGCCCGGTTACGACGACGCCCGTGAGCGGGCCGGAAAGCGCACCGGGGAAGAGGAATCCGTGCTGTGCGGCGTCGGCAAGGTCGGCGACGTCGAGGCCACGCTGATCGCGTTCGAGTTCGGTTTCCTCGGCGGTTCGCTGGGCAGGCGCACCGGCGACCGGCTGGAAGCGGCGTTCACCCGTGCTCGCGAATCGGGCACGCCGGTGGTGTCGCTGATCGCGACCGGTGGCAGCCGGATGCAGGAGGGCATGGCGGCGCTGACCCAGTTGCAGCGCATCGCCGCTGCGGCCGCGGCGACGAGGGCAGCCGGGATTCCGCTGATCTCGGTGCTGCGGAACCCGACCACCGGCGGCGGATGGGCGACGCTCGGCGCGGGCGCGGACGTCACGCTCGCGCTGCCCGGCGCGCAGGTGGGTTTCGCGGGGTCGCGGGTGCGGCCGGAGGGCGACGCCTCGGCTTACACCGCGGAGTCGCAGTTCGCGAGCGGACAGGTCGATGCGGTCATCGGTCGTGAGACGTTGGACGTCCAACTGGCTCGGTGGCTCATCCTCTTGACCAGCGCGGACGGTCAGCCCGCGGAGCCGCCGTCTTCCTTGGGCGCTCAGGCTTTGCCCGAAACGGGATGGGACGCGGTCCAGGCTGCGCGGGCGCCGGGGCGGCCGCACGCGGAGGCGTATCTCGACGCGTACTTCGACTGGCGCGAGGACATCAGCGGCGATCGTTGCGGGGGCGTGGACGAGGGCGTGAAATGCGGCTTCGGGCTTCGCGGCGGTGTCACGGTGGCCTACGCGGCGCAGTGCGGCACGGCGACGCTGCCATCGGGATTCCGTACGGCCGCAAGGCTTGTCCGGCTCGCGGACCGGCTCGGCATCCCGGTGCTGACGTTGGTCGACACCCCCGGCGCGGCGAACGACGCGGCGGCGGAACGTTCCGGGGTGGGCACGTCGATCTCGGAGGTGTTCGCCGCCGTCGCGAGCGCGTCGGTGCCCGTGACGACGCTGGTAATCGGCGAGGGCGGCTCAGGCGGCGCGCTCGCCTTCGCCGCTCCCGGGCGGACCTGGGTTACGCCCGACAGCTACTTCTCCGTCACGTCCCCGGAAGCGGCGGCCGCGATCCTCAAACGCCCGGCCGGAGACATCCCAGCCACCGCGAACCAGCTGCGGCTACGCCCGCAGGACTTGATCGAACTCGGCATCGCACGGGCGATCGTCTAGGGGCGCAGCAGAGCCTAAGGGTGCAAGAGGATCTTGCCCGTCGGCACGGTCGGGTCGGCCGGGGTGGTTAGTGCTTGCGCCGCCTCGTCGAGTGGGAATTCGTGTGTGACAAGGGGAAGCGGGTCCAGCAGGCCGTTGGTGAAGGCGCGCACGGCATGCGACCAGGCACGAGACGGCGCCCCGAAAACGGTGTGCACGGTGACGGCCGAAGCGACGAGGTCCGCGGGCGCGATCGGGTCGGTCTCCGTGCCGGCGAGCCCGGTAAGCACAGTCCGCCCGCCGCGCTTGGTCAGGCGGATCGCGCTGCTCCCCGAGCCTGGCGCGCCCGCCGCCTCGACGACCACGTCGAATGGCTCCAGCTTTTCGTCCGGCGAGTGTGTCTCCGCGCCGAACCGCCGCGCCAGCTCCGCTCGGTCCGTGCGCGGGTCGACCACCGCCAGCTCACCCGGGCTGCTCGCGGCCAGCAGCTGCACGGCGAGCATGCCCAGCGTGCCCCCGCCGACCACCGCCACACGCTCCCCCGGCACCACGTTCGCCTTCAGCACCGCCGCGGCCATGCACGCCGCCGGTTCGAGGAGCGCGGCGGCTTTCAGATCCGCGCTGTCGGGCAGTTCATGCAGCAGCCGTGCGGGTAGCCGCAGCTCGTCCGCCCACGCGCCGGGCTGGGTGAAACCCGTTTCGTCGTAAGCGGCTTCGCACAGATTCGTGTCCCCGCGCCGACACGCCACGCACCGGCCGCAGTTGCGGAACCCTTCCCCCACAACCTTTTTCCCCAGCAACTCGGGATCGGTGCCAGGGCCCAGCTCGACCACCGTGCCCGACCATTCGTGCCCGGGCACGACCGGATACCGCACATACCCCTCGGCGCGGGTACCCGCGAACAGTTCGCGATCCGACCCGCAGATCCCGGACCACGCCACGCGCACCACCGCTTCGCCGTGCGCCGGCAGCTGCGGCTGCGCCGGAACCACGCGCAGCGACTCGGGCTGGTCGATCGACACCGCGCGGCTCATCGCGCCTCCCTGTCCGAGATTTCGGCACCTGTCCGAAACCCTAGACCGGGTCAGTGGGCGAGGGACAGCTCCGCCAGCCGGGACTCCCAGGCTCCGTGCGGCTCCAGCTCGGCCACGCGCACGTCGTCGGGCCTGCGGTCGAGGCGGACGACGAGGTAGTCCTCGGACAGCCGTTCCGCCGAGCCCTCGCCCCACTCCACGACCACGGCCGACGCCTCGAGGTCGGTGTCCAGGTCGAGGTCGTCCAGCTGCGCCAGGTCACCGCCGAGCCGGTACGCGTCCACGTGCACCAGCGGCACGCCCCGATCGCCTGCCGGGTGCACCCGCGCGAGCACGAACGTGGGCGACGAGACCCGGCCCAGCACGCCGAGCCCTGCCGCGATTCCCCTGGTCAACACCGTCTTTCCGGCACCGAGCGGGCCCGCGAGCAGCACCAGGTCCCCGGCGCGCAGCACCGCGCCCAGCGACTCGCCGAACCGCACCGTGTCCTCGGCCGTGGTCAGTTCCCAGCTCACCGGTTCAGCCACCGCCAGATCCGTCGGGATGAACTCATGGTGTCCACTCCAGCACATCGCTGCACCAGGTCGATCAGGTGGCCGTTCACCAGTTCGGGCTGTTCCAGCTGCACCATGTGCCCCGCGCCGCGCACCCGCGCCAGCTCGGCGTCCGGCAGCTCCGCGGCGATCCGCTCGGTGTGGGTGTACGGGGTCAGCCTGTCCGCGTCACCGCCGATCACCAGCACATGCGCGTGCTTCAACCCGGCCAGCGCGGCATACCTGTTGTGGCTGCCCAGCGTGTCGATGAAGTCGACGAGGCCGCGCACCGGCGTGACCGCGAGCATCTCCAGCAGGAAGTCGACCACCTTCGGCGGCACGTCGCGCGAGCCGAAAGCCAGGCGCCGCACGGCAGGCCGGGTGAGCTGACCGCCCGTGGCACGCACGAACTCCACCAGCCCGGGCTGCCAGCCGGCCAGGCCGCCGACGCCACGCGTGAGCGGGTTGTACTTCGACAGGAGCCCGCGCGGCAAACCCTTGGCGCCGACCTCGCCCGCGGCCGTGGCGATGAGCGCCACCCCGGCGATGCGTTCGGCGAACAGCTCCGGGTTCTGCTGGGCCAGCTCCATGATCACCATGCCGCCCATCGAGTGTCCGATGAGGACGATCGGGCCCTGCGGGGCGACCGCGCGCAGTACCGCGTCCAGGTCGCGGGCGAGCTGCTCGATGGTGCTGGTTTTCTCTTTCGCCGCACCGGAAAGCCCGTGGCCGCGATGGTCGTAGTACACCTGCCGGACCCGTGGCAGCGTCAGCGAGGACAGCGCTCCGCGCTGGAAGTACCAGCTGCGCTGGGAAAGCGCGAAGCCGTGTACCCCGACCACGGTCAGCTCGGCCTTGCCCTCCTCCGGCTCGATTTCCGACACCGCGAGCGGGGTGCCGTCGTCGGCCGCGACCGTGAAGGTGCGGTCCGCGTCCAGCTCGCCCAGGTGCTCGTCGGCGAGGCTCTCGCTGAGCTTGCGCTGCTGCGCGGTGACCGCGATGGTGGCGGCGGCCGTGCCGGTGATGAGCGCCGCCGCACCACCGACAACGGTGAGCAGCCGCCGCGACGCCATCATCACGCCTCCCCCACATACCGGCGCCGCACCCGCGGCCGGTACATACCGGTGACGATCTCGTAGTCGATGGTTCCTATGGTGTCCGCCCACTCCCGGGCCGTCGGCTCCCCTTGGCGACCCGCGCCGAAGAGGATCACCTCGTCGCCGACCGCCGGTTCGTCGTCCCCGCAGTCGACCACCAGCTGGTCCATGCACACCCGGCCCGCGATCGGCCGCCGCTGTCCGCCCAGCCACACGTCCATCCGTCCGGACAGCGTGCGCGGCACGCCATCGGCGTAACCCGCGGGCACGAGCGCCAGGTTCGTGGGGCGCTCCGCCGTCCACGTGTGTCCATAAGAGACAGACTCGCCGGCGTCGATCCGTTTGGTCAGCACGACGGAGGACCGGAAGGTCATCGCCGGGCGCAGATCTTCCTGCTGTTGCACGGGATTGAGCCCGTACATCGCGATACCCGGCCGGACGACGTCGAAGTGCAGATCGGGCCTGGTGAGCGTGGCGGCGGAGTTCGCGAGGTGCCGCAACGGGTTCAGCCCGGCTTCGCGCGCTATCTCGTACGCAGCTTGGAAACGCTTCGCCTGCGCGTCGATCGACGGATGCCCCGGCTCGTCCGCGCAGGCCAAATGCGACCAGACCGCGACCACCTCGACTCCCGGCTCGGCGGCGGCCGCCTTGACCAGCGCGGGCCACGCGTATGCCGGGCACCCGTTGCGGGACAGCCCGGTGTCGATCTTCAGGTGCACCCGCGCCGTGGCGCCGGCCCGCTGCGCTGCCTCGGCGATCCGCCCCAGCTCCCTGGCGGAACTCGCCGAGACATCCACGCCCGCCTCGATCCCGGGCGCGAAGTCCACATCGGGCAGATCGAGCCAGCTGAACAAACGCGCGGTGACCCCGGCCTCACGAAGGGCCAGCGCCTCGGCGAGCGAGCACGCGCCGAGCCAGGTCGCCCCCGCTTCGACCGCGGCCTTGGCCACCGGGAGGGCGCCGTGGCCGTAGCCGTCGGCCTTGACCACGGCCATCGTCGCAGCACCGGACGCGGCTGCCCGCGACGCGAGCAACCGCAGGTTGTGCCTGATGGCGGCGAGGTCGATGACGATCTCGGCGCGGGCGGAATCGGGGTTCATCGACCCCGATTTTCCCACAGCGGGGTTCAGCCGTTCCCGCCCGGCACGCCGTGCAGCAGCGCACGCACGTCGAGATGCCGCTGTCGCAGCTCGTTCCCGGCCGCGCTGTCACCCTCCGGAAGCTCGAGGCTACCGTTCGCGGACCACACCGGCGGCTCCGGAGTTCCGGCCAGCGCCCACGCGGCCTGCCGGGCCGCGCCGAGCGCGACGTGCTCGGCGGGCTCAGGCACCACCACGGGCAAGCCGAACACCGTCGACGCCGCTTCGCGGACGGCCTCGGACTGCGCCGCCCCGCCGATGAGCAACACCCGCCGCGCCGTGATTCCCTGCGCCTGCACGGCATCCAGTCCCGCGGCGAGCCCGCAGAGCATCCCCTCGACAGCCGCGCGGGCCATGTTCTCCGGGGTCATGTTCGCGCGCCGCATCCCGTGCAGCGAGCCCGCCGCGTCCGGCAGGTTCGGTGTGCGCTCGCCATCGAGGTAGGGCAGGAACGTCAGCCCACCCGCGCCCGCTTTCGCTTGCCGTGCAAGGGAATCCAGCCCCGCGAGATCGACGCCGAGCATGGCCGCCGTCGCGGTGAGCACCCGTGCGGCGTTCAGCGTGCAGGCCAGCGGCAGGAAGCGTCCGGTGGCGTCGGCGAACCCGGCGACCGTGCCCGTCGGGTCGTTCGGCGCCGTCTCCGACACGCCGAAGACCGTGCCGCTCGTGCCGAGTGACACCACGACGTCCCCTTTGGACAGTCCCAATGCCAGCGCCGCGGCCATGTTGTCGCCGGTGCCCGCCGAGACGAGCATCCCGCCGGACGTCTGCCCTGCCGCCTCCGCCGGGCCGAGCACGCGCGGAAGTTCAGGCGTACGACCGAAAGCGCGGGAGAGGATGTCTTCGCGGTACTTGTTTTCCGCCGGGGAGAAGTAACCGGTGCCGGAGGCGTCACCGCGGTCGGTGACCGGCTCGCCGCCCAGCAGCCGCCACGTCAGCCAGTCGTGCGGGAGCAGCACGCGCGTCACCCGCTTCGCCAACTCCGGCTCGTGCTCGGCCATCCAGCGCAGCTTGGTCACCGTCAGGCTCGCCACCGGCACCGAGCCGACGGCCTTCGCCCACGCGGCAGGCCCGCCCAGCTCCTCGATCAGCTCCTCGGCCGCGCGCCCGGACCGGGTGTCGTTCCACAGCAACGCCGGGCGCACGACTTCCCCGGCTTCGTCGAGGGTGATCATGCCGTGCTGCTGGCCGCCGATGCCGATCGCGCGCACGCCCTCCAGCAGCCCGTCCGACGCTTCGGTGAACGCCGACCACCAGACGTCCGGGTCGACCTCGGTGGTGTCGGGGTGCGCGGCCCGCCCGGTGCGCACCACCGCCCCGGTTTCCGCGTCGCAGACCACGATCTTCGTCGACTGGGTGGACGAGTCCACACCCGCGACCAACGGCGCTGTCATAGTTCCTCCGCTTTCGTGTCCACGACTTCCACCTCGGTGCCGGTCTCGCGCAGTGCGGCGAGTTCGTCCGCCGGGATGCCGTCGTCGGTGATCACCAGGTCGTACACGCCGGCGTCGCCGTAGGCGTGCGTGGCCGTCTTGCCGAACTTCGAGTGGTCCACGACGAGTACGTTGCGCTCGGCCACGGCCAGCGCGGCGAGCTTCAACTCCGCGTACTCGCGGACCGGGTGGTAGAGGCAGCCCGCGGCGATCGCGGTGGCCGAGACGAACCCGACCTCGGCCCGCGTCCGGCGGAGCGCTGCGAGGGTGTCCGGGCCGATGCACGAGTCGAACTCGGTGTACCGGCCGCCGAGCAGGTGGATCTCCGCGCCCTCGCGGGCACCGAGGATGCGGGCGACCTCCAGCGAGTTCGTGACCGCGACGACGTCGGGCATCAAGCGCGCCAAGGGAAACAGGGTGGTCGAATCGTCAAGGAACACCGTCTGCCCCTGCCGCACCTGCTTCGCCGCGGCCGCGCCGAGCGCCTCCTTGCAGGCGACGTTCAGCGTTTCGCGGAACCGTTTGGCCGTCTCGATGGTCAACGCCGGATAGGCCGCGACACGGCCGCGGAACTTGCGCAGCAGCCGCCGCTCGGCCAGGTCGTCGAGATCGCGGTGCATCGTCATGAGGCTGACGCCGAAGGTCTCGGTGAGCCGGTCGATCCGCACCTCGCCGTGGTCGATCACGTGCCGCAGCACGTTCTGCCGGCGCTGCTCCACCTCGGCGTCGGAGGGTCTAGCCATGCCGCGGGACCACCACGGCCTTGATCACCGAGTCGTCGCGGGACGCGATGGTCAGCGCCTGCTCCACCTCGTCGAGGCCGAACCGGTGCGTCACCAGCCGGTCCAGATCCACCTCGCCGCCGGCGGCGAGCGCGATGGCGGTGGGCCAGATGTTGGCGTAGCGGAAGGTGCCGGTCACCTCGATTTCGGAGTTCTGCACGTGCGCCAGCGGCAGCGGGATCTCGTCCCCGCCCATGCCGACGAGTACCGCCCGGCCCGCGCGGCCGAGCTTGCGAATCGCGCCGGAGGCGACCGCGGGCACGCCGGAGCACTCCAGCAGCACATCGGGCTCGAAAGCGCTTTCCGACAGGCTTTCCCTTGACACGTCGAGGGTTCCGGTCGCGCCCAGCTCCCGCGCGACGGCGAGCCGACGGGCATTGACGTCGGTCACCAGCACTTCGCTCGCGCCGAACGCGCGCGCCGTCTGCGTGGCGACGAGGCCGATCGGCCCGGCGCCGGTGATCAGCACCCGGCTGCCCGGGGCCACCCGCGCCTTCCGGTTCGCCCACACGCCCACGGACAGTGGTTCGAGCAGTCCCGCGGCCTCGTCGCTCAAGGCGTCCGGGATCGGGTGCGCGAAATCCTCACGCAGCGCGACGTACTCGCAGAAAGCCCCGTCGATCGGCGGAGTGCCGAAGAAGCGCATCTCCGGGCACAGGTTGTAGCGGCCGGCCTTGCACTGCGCGCACCGCGAACACGACACTCCCGGCTCCAGCGCCACCCGCTGCCCGGCCTCGTGCAGCCGTGCCCGGCTGCCGTTCGCGACGACGACGCCGCTCGGCTCGTGCCCGAGCACCAGCGGCTGCTTCACGACGAAGTCACCGATGCGGCCGTGCTCGTAGTAGTGCACGTCGGAGCCGCAGGCGCCGACCGCGGTGACGCGGACGAGCACCTCGTCCGGCCCTGGCTCCGGCACCGGCCTCGTCTCCGTGCGCACGTCGTGCACGCCGTACAACACCGAGACCTTCATGCCGTCGCTCACCGCTCCTTCCTACCAAACGAGGAGCGGATTGTTAACACAAAATCCGGTAACTACTGCTCGAGCGAGCGCAGCCGCCGGATCGCCTCCGGGATCGCGCCCTGCACGCCCGAAGCGGAAACCGGGACCCCGCGCGCGCCCAGATCCGCGGCCAGTGAATGCACGTACGCCGCGGCTCCGGCGGCGAGCCACGGCTCCATCCCGCTCGCGAGCAACGCGCCGACCAGACCGGAAAGCACGTCGCCGGAACCGGCCGTCGCCAGCCAGGAACCGCGGGCCACGTTCGCCAGCACCCGCCCGTCCGGCGCGGCGACCAGCGTCGTGTTTCCCTTCAGCAGCACCACGGCGTCGTACTTTCGCGCGGCCTCGCGCACCGCGCTCACCCTGTCCTCGCCCGGCGCGGCGCCCATGAGGCGCTCGAACTCACCCGCGTGCGGCGTGAGCACCAGCGGCGTGCCCGGGTCACGCGCGTCGAGCACGTCCGGATAGCGCGCCATCAACGTGGTGGCGTCGGCGTCCGCGCAGACCGGCACGCCCTCGGCGAGCACGTGCCGCAGCACGCTCCGGCCTTCCTGGCCGGTGCCGATCCCTGGCCCGACGACCCACGCCTGCACACGCCCGGCGTCGGTGACCGAACCCGTCGCCACCACCTCGGGCCACCGCGAACGCACCACGTCCGCGGCCGGGCCCGCGTACCGGACCATCCCGGAAGTCGCCAGCACCGCCGACCCCGTCGCCAGCACCGCGGCGCCGGGGTAGGTGGCGGAACCGGCCGCGATCCCGGCGACACCCTGGCTGTACTTGTCGTCGTCCGGACCCGGCACCGGCCAGGCCACCCCGACGTCGACCGCGTCGAGCTGCCGCAGGTCCGGCTCGCCCAGCTCCGGCCCGAGGCCGATGTCGACCAGCACCACTTCGCCGCAGCGTTCCGGGTTCAGCACGTGCACCGGCTTGCGCGCGCCGAAGGTCACCGTGCGCGTGGCCGTGATCGCGGCACCGGGCACGGTGCCGTTGTCGGGGTCCACACCGCTCGGCAGATCCACCGCCAGCACGGGGGCGCTGAGGTACGGCAGCAGCTCGGCGGCGTTGTCGCGCAAGGGCCCGTGCGCGGACAGGCCGACGATGCCGTCGATCACCAGGTCCGCGTTTTCGAGCGCCCGCTGAGGATCCGCGGCCACACGCCCGCCCGCACGGCGAAGCGCGGCAAGGCCTTCGGCGTGCGCGCGCTCGGGATTCAGCAGCACGGCCGTGACTCCGACGCCACGCTTGCGCAGGAAACTCCCCGCCCACAACGCGTCTCCGCCGTTGTTGCCCGCGCCCACGAGCAGGACGACGCGGCCCGCCGCGACCCGGCCCGTGTGCTGCGCCAGCAGATCGGCCGCCTGCACGGCCAGCCCGAACGACGCGCGCTGCATGAGCGCGCCCTCCGGCGTGGCCGCGAGAAGCCGTTCCTCGGCGGTACGGATGTGCACTGTGGTCCAGATGCCCTGCATGGCGCCTGCTTACTCCACGGTCACGGACTTCGCCAGGTTCCGCGGCTTGTCCACGTCATAACCACGCGTGCGGGCGATCTCCGCGGCCAGCACCTGCAGCGGCACGCTCGACACCAGCGGCTGCAAAAGCGTTGGCACTGCGGGAACTTCGACCAGTTCGTCGGCGAAGGGGCGCACCGTGTCGTCGCCCTCCTCGGCGATCACGATCGTGCGGGCGCCGCGCGCCTGGATCTCGCTGATGTTCGACACCAGCTTCGCGTGCAGCACCGCGCGCCCCTTCGGCGAAGGCATCACGACGACCACCGGCAGCCCGCTCTCGATCAGCGCGATCGGGCCGTGCTTCAGCTCGCCGGCCGCGAAGCCCTCGGCGTGCATGTACGCCAGCTCCTTGAGCTTGAGCGCACCCTCCAGCGCCACCGGGAAACCGACGTGCCTGCCGAGGAACAGCACCGCCTTCGAGTCGGCGACGTCCCGCGCCAGTGTCCGCATGTGCTCCACAGTGGACAGTACTTTTTGGACGGCGGCGGGCGTCGCCTCCAGCTCCGCGAACTCGCGGGCCACCTCGTCTGGGTACTTAGTGCCGCGGGCCTGCGCGAGCGCGAGGCCCACCAGGAAGTTCGCCGCGATCTGGGCCAGGAACGTCTTCGTCGCGGCGACGCCGACCTCCGGCCCGGCGTGCGTGTACAGCACCGCGTCGGACTCTCGCGGGATCTGCGCGCCGTTGGTGTTGCAGATGGCCAGCACGCGGGCCTTCTGCTCGCGCGCGTGCCGCACCGCCTCCAGCGTGTCCGCCGTCTCGCCGGACTGCGAGATGGCGACGACGAGGGTGTCGCGGTCCAGCACCGGGTCCCGGTACCGGAACTCGCTGGCCAGCTCGACCTCGACGGGCAGCCGGGTCCAGTGCTCGATGGCGTACTTGGCGATCAGCCCGGAGTGATAGGCGGTGCCGCAGGCGACGACGAAGACCTTGTCCACGTCGCGCAGGTCCTGATCGGCCATCCGCTGCTCGTCGAGGACGATCCGGCCGCCGTCGAAATGCCCGCGCAGCGTGTTCGCCAGCGCCTCCGGCTGCTCCTCGATCTCCTTGAGCATGAAGTAGTCGTGGCCGCCCTTTTCCGCGGCCGAGAGGTCCCAGGCCACGGTGAACGGCTTCGCCTGCGCCGGCTCGCCGTCGAAGTCGGTGACGTCGTACCCGTCGCGGGTGATCACCACCAGCTGGTCCTGGCCCAGCTCCACGGCTTCGCGGGTGTGCTCGATGAACGCGGCGACGTCGGACGCGACGAACGTCTCACCCTCGCCGACCCCGACCACCAGCGGCGAGGACCGGCGCGCGGCGACGACCAGATCCGGCTGGTCGGCGTGCGTCACCACGAGCGTGAAGGCGCCGTCGAGGCGACGGCAGACCGCGCCGACGCTGGCCGGCAGGTCACCTGCGGTCGGGCCCTCGGTGTACGCCTTGGCGACGAGGTGCGCCGCCGTCTCCGTGTCGGTGTCGCTCTCGAGCTCGACGCCCTCGGCCTCCAGCTCGGCGCGCAGCGCGGCGAAGTTCTCGATGATCCCGTTGTGCACCACGGCGACACGCCGCGTGGTGTCCCGGTGCGGGTGCGAGTTCCGGTCGACCGGCGCGCCGTGCGTCGCCCAGCGGGTGTGCCCCATGCCCGCGGTGCCGCTGAACCGCTCGCGTCCCGTGGCGTCGAGCTGGTGTTCCAGGTTCGCCAGCCGGCCCGCTTTCCGCTCGACGGTCAGCTCACCGGCCCCGTCCAGCACCGCGACACCCGCCGAGTCGTACCCGCGGTACTCCATTCGCCGGAGTCCGCCGAGCACGACGTCCAGCGCACGCCGATGGCCGACATATCCCACAATTCCGCACACGGCAGCGAGACTACTGCGGCGGATCCGGCCTTCCCGCGCCCGGGGAAGATCGCGGCGGGTGACCTGCGGCGGGGTCGGCTAGGCTGCGCGCATGGCCAGCAAGCCCAAGGAACTGCTTGACGAGCTGTCCCACCGGGGCAGCCACGAAGTGCTGCGCGGGAACCTCGCGCTCGCCGGGCTGCCCGGGGTGGTCTTCACCCCGCGCTCCGGGCTGGGCCTGCCCGCGATCGCTTTCGGGCACGGCTGGCTGCAGCCGCCCGGGCGCTACCACGGCCTGCTGAGCCACCTCGCGAGCTGGGGCATCGTCGCGGCCGCGCCGGCCACGCAGCGCGGCCCGCTGCCGTCGCACAGGCTGTTCGCCGCGGACCTGCGCGGCACGCTGGACATCATCTCCGGCGTCCGGCTCGGCCCCGGCAACATCAGCATCGACCCGGCGAAGCTCGGGCTGGCCGGGCATTCCGTGGGCGGCGGCGCGGCCGTGCTGGCCGCCGCGGACGCCGAGAACATCAAGGGCGTGGCCACTTTCGCCGCGGCGCAGACGTTGCCGCCCGCCACCGAGGCAGCGCAGCGGGTGAAGGCGCCGGGCCTGCACCTGGCCGCGGAGGGTGACCTGGTCGCCCCCGCCGTCGGCAACGCGGAGGCGATCGCCAAGGCGTGGGCCGGCCCGGTCCAGCTGCGCCTCCTCGACAAGTCTTCGCACCTGGCGGTGACCGAGGGCAGCCACTGGAGCCAGCGGCTCCTGCAGGGCAAGCCCCAGCACGCCACGCAACGACTGGTGAAGGCGCTGTTCACGGCGTTCTTCCTGACGCACCTGACGGGCACCGGGAAGTACCGGCCGCTGCTCGAAGCGGACGTCAAGCGCGCGGCGATCGAGTTCGACCCGAGCCTCGCCGCGGCCTGACGCTCAGTCCAGCCAGCTGTTGTTCGAGAAGTCGTCCTCGTCGAACTCCTCGCGACGGGCGTGCCTGCTGCGGCCGGGGGCCGGTACGCGATCCGTCGTCTCCGGGACAGGCGCCGGGGGCGGCGCAGGCGCGGGCGGAGGAGCCGGCTCGTCGCCGTCGCCGAACTTGAAAGTGGTGTCCTGCGGGGTGTTCCGCTTCAGCCACTCGTTCCGGGCCGCCGGATCCTCCTTCGCCGCGGCCTTGGCCTGACTGCGCTCGTCCAGCTGCTTGCACAGCTGCTCGTTCCCGTCGCGCAGCTGCTTCGACTGGTCGGCGATCTCCCGCTGCTTCGCCTCGACGGTCTCCTTGATGGCCGCCGCCTTCGCGCGGCTGCCGGCCAGGATTTCGGCGAACTTCTGTTCCACCGCCGGATCGACGCTGGTCATCACCGCTGCCCTTCGTACCGGACGGACCGGTCGCCCTCGTCGTCGAGCGAACCGCTGATCCGGCCGCCCGAACCACTGGTGTTGAAGATGCCACCGTCCACGCGGTACACGTTGGAGCGGCGTTCCTGATCTTCACCGCCGCCACCGGCGGCACCGCCGCCCATGCCACCCATCATCCCGAGGCTGCCCATCCCGCCGCCCTGGGATTGTTGCTGCACGGCCGTTCCCGGGTCGGCGAGCTCCCCGCCGGGCACCGCTCCGAGGCCACCGCCGGACTGCTGCATCGCCGAACCGGTGTGCCCGCCCGTGTCTAGCCCGCCCGCATCGCCCAGCGAACCGCTGACCGAACCGGCCGGCGCCGCGACCGCCTCCGCCTCGCCCCCGACGACCCCGAGCCCATCGGACGCCGACGCCGGAGCCGTGGACTGGAAATCCGAACTGGCGCCACCGTCCGCGGCGGCCGTGTCAGTGCTACCGGCCGCAGTGTCCACGTTGCCGGAATCCGTTGCGGCGGCCGGGGAATCGCCGCCACCGTCCACAGCGGACTGATCCACCTGCACCCCGCCCGCTGCGGTCGCCGTGTTGGCCTCTCCCGTCGGCGTGTTGGCCGCCCCCGCGTCCGTGTTGGCCCCTCCGGTCGGCGTGTTGGCCGCTGGGGTGTCCGCGTTGGCCGCTGGGGTGTCCGTGCCGTTTTCCTTGTCCTCGCCCAGGGTGTACGTGGTGGGCTGCCCGGAACCGTCGTCCACCGTCACGACCGTGGGGCCGTCCGCGCCTTCGGGACGCTCCGCGGTGATCTTGAGGTTGCCGTCCTCGATGTGGATCTTGCCATCGGCGCCGGGCGTGTACGTCTTGTCACCGGCCGCCTGCCCCTGCGCGCCGGCCGCATCGGCGCCCTGGGCGCCGTCCGCGCCGGCGTTCTGCGCCGCGTCAGCCCCGGTCCCCGGCTGGGCCTGGTCGCCGTCACCCCAGTCGAGCTGGTAGTCCTTCGGCTGGCCCGAACCGTCGTCGACCTCGATGCCCATCTTGCCGTCCTGGTCCGGCTCGGACATTTCGATCTTGTTGTCGCCCTTCTGGACCGAGACGGTCTCGGGCTGGCCCGCGTCCTTGATCGCTTCGCCGGTCTTGGGGTCGATCGGGTACGGCTGGCCGGTGTCCGGGTCGATCTCCAGCGGCTTCCCGGTGATCGGGTTGGTCCCCTCCGCCGCCTCCTTCTTCGCGGCCTCGGCCACCTGTGCCGGGTCGCTCGGCGTGGTCGACTCCGGCGCGGTGCTGCCCGACCCGGCGCCCGCGCCGGCCCCACTGCCCGACCCGGACCCGCTGCCCGACCCGGACCCCGAACCACTGCCCGACCCGTTGCCGGAGCCGTTGCCGCTGCCGTTCCCGGTGCCCTGCTGTCCTTGGCCGACCCCGGCGAACGGGTCCTGCTCCATGCCCTTGCCAAGGCCCTGCAGCATCGCGTCATAGGACTGCTGCACACCCTGCTTGGCGGTTTCCGCCTGCTGGTGCACGGAGTTCGCCTTGGTCGAGTAGTCCTGGGTGAACTGCTGCAGCTTGGTCTGGGTGTCGCTGAGCGCCTGCTTGTACTTCTGGGTCTCCTCCTGGATGTTGTCCTCGGTGATCTTGTCCGCGAACGACATCCCGATCACGCCGGCGATCGCCCCGATCGGCCCGCCGTAGAAGAACCCGATCACCCCGCCGACGATCTTGTCCAGCGTGCTGCGGTTGTTGAGCTCCTGCATCTTCTGTTCGAGCTCGGAGATCACGCCGGGCAACTGGTCCTTGGCGGCCAGCAGGTTGTCGACGTCCCCCGGCGTCAGCTGGGCCATTTTCCCGCCGACACCCAGGTTGTGCACCTGCTTCGCGAAGTCGACGACCTGCTGCTGGATGGTGTTGCTGCCCTGCGTGATCGTGCCGGGCGCGTTGCCCAGCGCCTGCGACAGCGTGGCGGCGCCCGCGTCGATCTTCGCCTTGCGCTGCGCCGCCGAAGTGGCGCCGGACCCCTTCCAATCGGCCATGTTGCTGGACCAGGCGGTGGCCAGGTGCTGGGTGGAGTCGGTGACGGCCTTGCCCGCGTCGGTGAGTGCCTGCGCGTCCGTCTTGAAAGCCGTGAAGTCGATACCGCGGAATTCCGCCGTGGCGGCGCGCAGGCTCTGCGGGTCGAGCGCCGCGCCCGGCGCGTCCGAGGTGCCCGACGTGGCCTGGCCGCCCGCCTTGGTGAACCGGGGGTAGAAGTCGTCGAAGATCTTCAGCCCGACGTCGCCCTGATCGATGATCTCGTCGGAGTTGGAGAAGTTGCCCTCGTCGAGCCGCTTCTGGCTGTCGTCGAGCTCCTTCTTCGCCTTCCCCTGGCGCTGCTGCTCCTTCGCGACCGGCAGCGAGACCATCGCGTTGGAGATGTTCTCCATCGGGTTCTGGCCGCCGGACTTGATGTCGTCCGCGTTCGCGTGCAGCTGCCCGGCGTACTTGTCGATCTCCGAATCGCTGATCGCGCCCATGTCGGACAGCGCGTACAGCAGGTTCTGCTTGTTGTCGTCCGAGACGTACGGGTCGTCGAGCATCGCCCGCATCTGCTTGACGTCGTCCGCGCTGAACTGCTTGTCGCCTTGTTCCTTGGCGATTTCCTTCATCCAGTTGGCGCTCATGCGTCAGTCCTGTCCCGGGATGGACTTCTGCTGAGACTGCTCGTTCGCCGAGTAGCTCTGCGAAGCCGAACCGAGCGAACCGCCGAAGTCGGTGACCGTGCTGCCGTACTTGGCCACGCCGTCCTTGAACTTGCCGAACGCTTCCCCGTACTTGCCCGCGACGTCGGACCAGGCCTTGCCGACCTGTCCGGTGGAGACAGTGGGCGTGAGCTTGCCCGCCGCCTGGCCGAGCGCGTCGCCCTCCTGCGAGTAGGACTTCGCGCCCGCGCTCAGCTGGCCGGTGTCCGCCTGATAGCCCCCACCTGACATGGGTGTCTCCCCCTACCGGTCTCGGTGCACTCTGCGAAACCTACGACGTGCCCGGTCGCGGACCGGTGCCGTCGCATATGCACAGAATGTACCGACCGGGCAGGCCGGGCACAGCCGAAATCAGGAGACTGCGGAGACGACCCCGGCCAGCCTGTCGGCGGCGGCCTGCGCCACTTCCTGCGACGGGGCCTCGACCATCACCCGCACGAGCTGCTCGGTGCCGGACTGCCGCAGCAGTACGCGGCCCTCCTCGCCCAGCTCGGCTTCGACGGAACGCACCGCGTCCCGCACCGTCTCGGACGCCACGACCGCGGCCTTGTCCGCCACCCGCACGTTGATCAGCACCTGCGGCAGCCGGCGCATCACCCCGGCCAGCTCGGCCAGCGAGCGGCCCGTGCTCGCCACGCGGCTCATCACGCGCAGCGCCGTCAACAACCCGTCGCCCGTCGTGGCCAGCGCCGGGAACACCACATGCCCCGACTGCTCGCCGCCGAGCGCGTAGCCGCCTGCCCGCAGCTCCTCCAGCACGTACCTGTCACCGACCGCCGTGGTGCGCAGGTTCACCTCGTGGTCGCGCATCGCCAGGTGCAGGCCCAGGTTGCTCATCACGGTGGCGACCAGCGTGTTGTGGGTGAGCTCACCGGTCTCCGCGAGCTGCAGCGCCAGGATCGCCATGATCTGGTCGCCGTCCACGAACTCACCGGAAGCGTCCACCGCCAGGCAGCGGTCGGCGTCACCGTCGTGCGCGATCCCGAGGTCGGCCCCGTGCTCGCGGACCGCGGCCTGGAGCTGCTCCATGTGCGTGGAACCGCAGTTCTCGTTGATGTTGATGCCGTCCGGCTCCGCGTGGATCGCGATCACCTCGGCTCCGGCCTTCCGGTACACGCCGGGCGCCACGAAGGAGGCCGCGCCGTTCGCGCAGTCGACGACCACGCGCAGCCCGGCGAGCGGATGCGGGGTCGAGTCGAGCAGGTGCTGGGCGTAGCGGTCGGCGGCATCCTCCACATCGGACACCCGGCCGATCTCGGCGCCGGTGGGCCGGGTGCCCGCCGACTCCAGGCCCGCCTCGATCTCGTCCTCGATGCCGTCGGGGAGCTTGTGCCCGCCCGCGGCGAAGAGCTTGATCCCGTTGTCGGGCATCGGGTTGTGCGAGGCGGAGATCATCACGCCGAGATCGGCTTCGAGCGCGCCGACCAGGTGCGCGACGGCGGGGGTGGGCTGCACCCCGACGCGCAGCACGTCGGCTCCGGCGGACGCGAGGCCCGCGACGACCGCGGCCTCCAGCATCTCGCCGCTCGCGCGCGGGTCACGGCCGACGACGGCGACCGGCCGGTGGGAGCGATCGTGGGCGGCGAGTACCCGTGCCGCGCTGGCCGCGACGGCGAGCGCGAGCTCCGGTGTCAGGTCCCCGTTGGCGAGGCCACGGACCCCGTCGGTGCCGAACAGGCGAGCCATCTGTTCCTCTCCTCGAACCACTCTGGGCGCGGCCAACTTAGCCCCTCCACACCCGACCGTAACCCGTGCCCCGGCCCGGTCCCCGGGTGTGCCTTCTGCCTGCAGAACGCAGCCGGACCGCCGCGCGTTACCGAAGCGGCCGAAAGCAGGCGTAACGAGCACCGGATGTGAAAAACACGAAGGCGCCCATCCAGGCGGATGGGCGCCTTCGTGTCTGGGCCGCTGATCAGCGCTTGCTGTACTGCGGAGCCTTGCGGGCCTTCTTCAGACCGTACTTCTTGCGCTCGGTGGAGCGGGCGTCCCGGGTGAGGAAGCCTGCCTTCTTGAGCGCGGGACGGTCGTCGGCGTCGACCTCGACGAGCGCGCGGGCGATCGCCAGGCGCAGCGCACCGGCCTGGCCGGAGATGCCGCCGCCCTTGAGGTTGCCGAAGATGTCGAACGACTCGGGCTTCTCGACGGTGACCAGCGGCTCACGGATGAGCTGCTGGTGCACCTTGTTCGGGAAGTACTGCTCAAGGCTCTTGCCGTTGAGCTTGAACTCGCCGGTGCCGGGGACGAGCCGCACGCGGACGACGGCCTCCTTGCGGCGGCCGACCGTCTGGGCGGACCCGCCGGCGGCACGCGACGGCCGCGGGGCGGCCGGGGACTCGCTGGTGGCGACAGCCTCGGTGCCCTCGGCGGCCGGGACGGCCTCGGCGGCCTCAGCGACCGGGGTGGCGTCGGCGACCGGAGCGGCCTCGGGAGCCTCGGTCTCGGTGCTGGTCACAGACTGTTCCTCACTCATTTGGCGACCTGCGCGATCTTGCTGATCTCGTGCGGCTGCGGCTGCTGCGCGCTGTGCGGGTGCTCCGGGCCTGCGTAGACCTTGAGCTTCTTGGCCTGCGCGCGGCCGAGCTTGTTCTTCGGCAGCATGCCGCGCACGACCTTCTCCAGCAGCCGCTCCGGACGGGTGTCCAGCAGCTCGCCGAAGGAGCGCTTGCGCAGACCGCCCGGGTAACCGCTGTGGCGGTACGCGAACTTCTGGTCACGCTTGTTACCGGTGAGCGCGACCTTCTCCGCGTTGACGATGATGACGAAGTCACCAGTGTCCACGTGCGGAGCGTAGGTCGGCTTGTGCTTGCCGCGCAGCAGCGTGGCGACCTCGGTCGCGAGCCGGCCGAGCACGACATCCTCGGCGTCGATCACGTGCCAGGCACGGGTCACATCGCCAGGCTTAGGGCTGTACGTGGGCAAGGGTCTACCTCGTCGTCAAACTTGCGTGTGGGGTCGAGTGCGGGCCTAGCGCCTTACGCGCCGCAGCGCACAACGACATATGAAGATACCCCCACACTCCGGGGAAGTGTGAAGCGGGGGTACCGGGCGTGACCCATACTAGTCTGACGCGCAGTCGACCACACGCTGAACGGTCCTACAGGGGGCACCACGGTGACCGCGCGCACCACGATCCGATCGAGGACGAGACTCGCCGCGCTGCTGTGCGGTGTGACATTGGTCGCCACCGGCTGCGGCGCCACGGCAGGCACCGCCGTGCCCAACGGGGACGAGGTGGCGGCGTACCTGTCGGCCAAGTTCTCCGACACGCTGCAGAAGCTGTCCGACTCCCTCGGTGAGAACGACACCCGCAAGAGCGTCCAGGACACCTTCGCGCGGTTCGACCAGAAGAAGATCAACAGCACCATCTCGGCCGTCCAGCTCGGCCATCCGCCGGCCCGGCTGTCGAAGAACCACTCGAACCAGGACTCCAACGAGTACCTCGACGACTTCCACCCCGCCAACAGCCCGGTCGAGTACCTCCTGCTCGGCCCGGTATACGCGAGCCTGGCGCCGACGCACTGGGTCTCCATGCCCTACACCGCCGGCGACTACAACGAGTGCTACTGGGCCGGCGCGCACGACATCTGCAAGGTGCTCGGCGCGATCGACGACTCGGTGACCAAGAGCAAGGGTGCCCGCAGCGCGAACAGCAAACCGGACGGCAGCATCCAGCTGACCGCCGACGTGACGATGACCGCGTTCCTCGACAACAGCGTGATCACCTTCCCGGACTCGATCCTCGAGCAGATCGGCCCGGAGATGAAGACCAAGAGCTTCTCGGCCACGCTGACCCTCGACGCGCAGGGCAAGCTCACCGACCTCACGATCGCCGGGACCGCGACCGGCGACGGGCACGAAATGGAGATCAACGAGCACTACCGGCTCGACGGGACGCCGACCGAGAACGACCTGCCGAAGGTGCCCGACCCGGCGGACGTGACCGTGCTGCCCGACCGCACCGCGGTCGACGACTTCTACGCCCGCATGGGCGAGATCCAGGACCGGTGATCCCGTGACCCAGCCGCCATACCCGCAGCAGCCCGGCCAGTGGGGTCCGCAGAGCGGCCCCGTCCCACAATGGGGGCCGCCGTACCCACAGCAGCAGCAACCCGTTGCGCCGCAACAACATCCCGGCCAGCCGGGAACGCAACAGCCCGCGCCGCACCAACATCCGGGCCACCCGGGAGCCCAACAGCCCGCGCCGCACCAACATCCCGGCCAGCCGGGAACGCAACAGCCCGCGCCGCAACAGCATCCGGGCTCCTACCCCGGCTTCGCGCCCGGCTACGGGCAGCAGTCCGGCGGCTATGGCGGTTTCGGCGCGTTCGGGGCGGAACCGCGAAAACCCAAGCGCGGCAAGAAACCGTGGCTCATCGGGGGCGTCGTGGTGGTCGTGTTCGCGGCCGCCGGTGTCGGAGGCTGGCTGTCCGGGCTGTTCAGCGGTCCGGTGCTCGACAAGGACGCGGTACAGGCCGGGGTACAGAAAGTACTGCGCGAGGATTTCGGCGAGGGCGACGTGAAGGACGTGAGCTGCCCGGCCGACCAGCCCGTGAAGACGGGCACCACTTTCGAATGCTCGGCCACCGTCGCGGGCAAGCCGAAGAAGATTTCCGTGCGTGTGCTCAACGACCAGGCCCAGTACGAGGTAGGCGCCCCGAAATAGCGCACGGAAAAGGCCCCGGCTTCCCGCCGGGGCCCTCTCGCGAAAGTCCGAAGCGGACTCAGCCGCCGAACATCTTGGTGATGCCGGAGTCGGTCGACTGGTAGCCGTCGGCGATCTGCGGCAGCGCGGTGGCGATGCGGGCGAGCAGGCTCTTCATGTCCTCCAGGGACTGGTTCCACTCCTGCTGACGCTGCTGCCACGCCTCCTGCGCGTCACCGGTCCAGCTCTCGGTCAGCGGTGCGATCTGCGACTTGAGCTGGTCGAACAGCGACTCGATCTCGCCGCCGGACTTCTTGCAGTCGTCCGCCGCCTGCTGAATGGTGGCGTAATCGACCTTCATTGCGCCGTCAGACATGTGATCCCTCCGAGTGAGCTAAAAAGTTTCGGTGAATTTCCGGTGACTCTTTACAGGCCTTCGAGCGCCTGCTGCAGCGAGCTGATCTGGGACTGGACGTCCTGGTCCTGGGTGTCGTACTGGACACCGGAGGACTTCAGCATGTCGGAGATGTGCTCGAGCGCGTCGTTCAGCTTCTTGGACTTCTGCCCGAAGGCGTCCATGACCTCCTGGAAGACCTTGGCCGCCGGACCCGACCAGCCCGCCTGCGTCGCCTCGATGTTCGACGCCAGCTGCTGAAGGTTCTGGTCCATCGACAGCTTGGTCTCGTTCACCTTCTGGTGCGCGTCCGCAAACTGTGCCGGGTCTCCGGTAAAGCCGCCTGCCATGAGGTTGCCCCCTTCGTGAGTGGTGTTATCCGTACCGCGTTTGTTCGTACGGACCTACGACGAAGACCTTGCCATGACCGGTTCCCCGCTGTCCTCCTTTGCCGGGAAGTGGTTGCGAGAGTAAATGCCCGGCCGCGGAACCGGACCGGGAAACACCCCGCGACCTCGGCGGATTCGCGGATTTACTAATGCGAAAGGCGCGGGCGGGAAGGGGCGATTAATGCGAAAGATGTTCGGGGACTTCAGCCCGTGATCTTCAGCCCCCGCACCACCTGATCGCAGGCGGCCGCGACACTGTCGTGCGCCTGCTGGGTGGCGTACTGGCACGCGATGTTGACCTCCACGTGGCCCTGGGCGAGGACGTACCAGTCGATCGGGCCGTTGGGGCCCGCCTGCCGGTAGTAGATGACCTTGCGGTCGGCGAACGTCGCGTTGTCGTCGAATCCCGAGTACGCCGACCCGGCCTGCTGCGCCTTGTCGCGCAGTACGTTGGCCAGCTGCTTCGGATCCGCCGTGGCGTCGTAGGTGAGCTGGTACTCCTGGACCCCGATCGCGTCGTTGCCCTGCGGCGCGTTCGCCGGTTTGATCAGCGTCATCCGGTACTGCGGGTCCCCGCCCGTCTGGACCCAGTCCGACGGCGCGGTGAACTGGTAGTCGTACTGCGCCACGACCTTGCCCGGTGGCGGATCGTCGCCCCCGCTGTTCAGCAGGATCAGCAGACCGGCCACCACCGCGGCGACGAGCACCACCGCACCGAGGATCAGCCAGATGAGTTTTTTCTTGCGTGGCTTGGGTTCCGGCTGTGGCGGAGGCGGGACCGGCTGGGCGGCGAGCGCGGGCATACCGCGCGGCGGTGAACCGGGCGGGACCGGCGGGCGCCCTTGCGCGCCGGGGCGCGGCGGCTGGTTCGGACCAGGCGCGGTGAACCCCGATCCCGGACGGCCCGGCGGGCGCGGCGCGAAGGACGGCCGCGAGGGGGTGCGCACGATCTCCGTGCGCTGCTCGCCCCGGGGCATGCCGACGGGCGGCCGCGGGGCGGCGCGTTCCGGCTCCGCGCGCACCGCGAGCAGGGCTCCGCGCGCCACCACCGTTTCCGGTTGGTCCAAAGTGGTCGGTACGACCCCGGTGCGCTCGTGCACGAGCCGCGAGATCATCGGGATCCGGCTCGAACCGCCGACCAGGAAGATCGCGCTGAGCTGTTTCGGGCGCAGCCCGGCCTCTTCGATCGCCGCGCACGTCAGCTCCACCGCGCGGCCGAGCTGCGCGGCGATGAGCTTCTCCAGGTCCTCCCGCGTCACGTGCGCGTCTGCGAACGGCGGCGGCATCGGCACATCGGTGTACGCGTGCCGGGAGAGCGTTTCCTTCGCGCCGCGGACGTCCTGCCGCAGCACCCGGCGACGGCGGCGGTCCGCCAGCTCCCGGCCCTCGACGAGCTCCCGCCATGCCTCCGGATCCGCCGAGGACACCAGCTCGCCGACGTGCTCCAGCAGCACCTGATCCACGTCCGCGCCACCGAAACTCGGGTCGCCCCTGGTGGCCAGCACCTCGAACCCGCCACGCCCCGGTTTGCCCCGCGGCGCCGGCGGGCGGGTCACGACGCTGACGTCGACCGTGCCGCCGCCGAGGTCCAGCACCGCCAGGTTCTCCCCCGGCCGGTTGCTCACCTCGACTGTGCGGTCCCGGTTCACCTCCGCCGGGGCGAACGTGGCGGCGTGGAACACCGCGGCCGCCACCGGCTCCGGCACCAGCGTGACATCGCGGGCGAAACCGCCGGCCGCCTGGCGAAGCAGCCTCGTGCGCACCGCGCCCCAGTCGGCCGGATGGGTCAGTACAAGCAGATCCACGTCGGCGCCACCGGCGAGCCGGCGCGCCTCCGAAACCGCGCGCGCCAGCACGGCGTGCACGACATCGGTCACCCGCAGCACGTTGTCGCCGAGCAGCAGCTCGCCCTCGTCGATCCGGCGCTTCGGGTTCGGCTCGTAGCGGGACGGGTCCACCGCCGCCTGCCGCTCGGCCTCCTGGCCGACGAACAGCGTGCCGTCCGCCGCCGCATAGACGGCGGACGACATCAGCGGCTGGCCGTCGATCACCGCCACCTGCGGCTCGCGCCCGTTGATGGACGCCACCACGCAGGTGCTCGACGTGCCGAAGTCGACAGCGACCCGCACCGTCACCGGCGCACCTCTTCTCGCCGCCTGACGCGCACACCCGTCATCTGGACAGACACGAGGCGCCGGTGGGCGCGGTTCAGTCCGGCTGGATCCACGACACCTGCATCAACTGCTTGCCGACCTTGCGACTCACCAGCGTGCCCCGTCCCGGCGGCATCAGGCTCGGCTTCACGGTGCCCAGCAAGGTGCCTTCGTCCTTGCTGCCGTTCATCACGATGCCCGGCGCCGCGATCTCCTTCAGCTTGCCGATGATCGGGTCGTACGACGCGCGCGACGCACCACCGGTACGCCGGGCCACGACCACGTGCAGGCCGACGTCCTTGGCCTGCGCGAGGAACTCCGACAGCGGCTTGAGCGGGTTGGAGGACTGGGTGACCACCAGGTCGTAGTCGTCGACGAGGACGAACAGCTCCGGACCCTTCCACCAGGACCGGTTGCGCAGCTGTTCCTGGGTGACGTCCGGGCCGGGCAGCCGCCGCGTCATCGACCCGGCGATGTCCTTGATCATCCCGTCCAGCTGGTTCGACGAGACGGCGTACCCGAGCAGGTGCGCGCCCTCGACGAAGCCGAGCATCGTGCGCCGGTAGTCGACGAGCACGATGACGGCTTCCTTGGCCGTGTACCGCTCGGTGATCCCGCGCGCGATCTGGCGGAGCAGGTTCGTCTTGCCGGACTCGCCGTCGGCGAAGGCCAGGAAGTGCGAGTCCGAGTCGAAGTCGAGGTACACCGGGGCGAGCTCGTCCTCGTTGATGCCGATCGGGATGAGCTTGCTGTCGCGGTGCTTGTCCATCGACAGGACGTCTTCGTAGGTGATCGACTCCGGGAGCAGCCGGACCTGCGGGGCCGGCCTGCCCTGCCACGCGGCCTGGATCTTGCCGACCGCGTCGGCCACCCCGGCCGCGATGTTCTCGGTGTCGCTGCTGCCGTCGATGCGCGGCAGCCCGCCGAGCATGTGCAGCCGTTCCCTCGTCAGGCCACGGCCGGGCCTGCCTTCGGGCACGTTCACCGCGACCCTGCGATCGACCTCGGACTCGCTCGGGTCACCGAGACGGAGCTCGAACCGGGTGCCCAGCATGTCCTTGATCGCCGGGCGGATGTCCGCCCACCGGCTGGCCGAGATGATCACGTGCACGCCGTACGCCAGTCCACGCTGGGCCAGCGCGGTGATCTGCGGCTCCAGCTCCTCGAAGTCGTCCCGGATCGCGCGCCAGCCGTCGACGACGAGGAACGCGTCACCGAACGGGTCCTGCTCCGCGCTGATCTCGCCACGGCGCTTGCGGTTGCGGAAGTCGCCCATCGAGTCGATGCCCAGCGCGCCGAACCGGCCTTCCCGCTCGTTCGCGAGCGTGTTCAGCTCGGCGATGATCCGGCGGGCCTTGTCCGGCTCGCGCCGGGCCACCGCGACCCCGCCGCAGTGCGGCAGGCCGGCGAGCCCGGCCAGGGTGCCACCACCGAGGTCGACGGCGTAGAACTGGAACTCCTCGGGGGTGTTCGACAACGCCATCGACATCATCAGGGTGCGGAGCAAAGTGGACTTGCCCGACTGCGGTCCGCCGACCACCACGCCGTGCCCTGCCGCGCCGGAGAAGTCCGCCCACAGCGGGTCACGCCGCTGCTCGAACGGGCGGTCCACGATGCCGAGCGGCACCTGCAGTTTGCCGTTGCCGAAGAAGCCCACCGGCGAAAGACCGCGGTCCTCGGTCGGGTTCAGGTTGGGCAGCAGGGTGTCCAGCGAGTTCGGCTCGTCCAAGGGCGGCAGCCAGACCTCGTGCGCCGGCGGGCCCTGGCCGATCAGCCTGTCCACGATCACCTCGAGCTCGGTGGGCTCGGTGGCTTCGTCGGACTCGGCCTTCTTCACCTCTTCGACGGGCTCGGGCTCCGGCTCCGGTTCAGGTGGCAGCTCCACGAAGTCGGGCACGAACAGCTGCGGCCGCTTGTCCGCGCGGACCACATTGGACACCGGGCCCGCCGCCTTGATGCCCGCCGGGCGGTACGGGCCGGAGACGTAGGAAGCCTTGAACCGCACCATCGTCGACGTGTCGTACTTGAGGTAGCCCGAACCCGGGATGGACGGCAGCTCGAACGCGTCGGGCACGCCGATCGCCGCGCGGGACTCCGCCGCGGAGAAGGTCTTCAGGCCGATCCGGTACGACAGGAACGTGTCCAGACCACGCAGCTTGCCCTCCTCCAGCCGCTGCGAGGCGAGCAGCATGTGCATCTGCAGCGACCGGCCGACACGGCCGATCTGGAGGAAGATGTCGATGAAGTCCGGCTTCGCCGTCAGCATCTCGGAGAACTCGTCGATGCAGATGAACAACGCGGGCAGCGGGTCGAGGTCGGCGCCGTTCTCGCGCGCCTTCTCGTAGTCCCAGACGTTCTTGTAGTTGCCCTTCGCCAAGACCTCCTGGCGGCGGGCGACCTCACCGGCGATGGCGTCCTTCATCCGGTCGACCAGGGTCAGGTCACCCGCGAGGTTGGTGATCGTGGCCGCGACGTGCGGGGCCTTGTCCAGGCCGAGGAACGTCGCACCACCCTTGAAGTCCACCAGGATCATGTTCAGCGCGGTGGACGAGTGCGTGGCCAGCAGCCCCAGCACCAGCGTGCGCAGGAACTCCGACTTACCGGAACCGGTCGCCCCGATGCACAGCCCGTGCGGGCCCATGCCCTCGGCCGCCGCCTCCTTGATGTCCAGCTCCACCGGCTGCCCGTACTCGCCGACACCGAAGGGAACCCGGTAGCGGTCCCGGATCGGGCGCGGGCGCCAGGCCTGCTGCACGTCGAACGTCATCGGGTCGCCCGGGATGCCGAGCAGCTCCAGCAGCGTGGGGTTGGACAGCAGCGGTTCGTCGGAGGTGGCCTCCTCCGCCGCGCTGCCGACCCGATACGGGGAAAGCTTGCGGGACAACGCTTCCGCCTCGATGGCGCTCAGGAAGTCCGGCTTGCCGAACCACTCGATCCCGCCCGCGCTGCGCGCGCCGACCCGCGTCTCCTCGACCACCAGGCGCAGGCCGCGGCGGGCGGCCAGGTTGCCGAGCGAGTCGGACAGGTCGATCAGGGTGACCCCGACGAGCCCCTCCTCGAGGATGATCTGCTCCTCGCGGGTGACCTCGGCGTCGTCGATGACGATCACGATGTGCGGCTGGTCCCCGTTCGGCGTGGCGTTGCGCGAGAACCGCGGCCGCTCACGCAGCTCGACGTCGAGCCACTGCTCGATCTGCGCCAGCGAGCCGGCCATCATGCGCAGCTGGCCGATGCCGTCGGCGAGCTCCGGGTGCTGCGCGTGCGGCAGCCACTTCGCCCACTCCCACTCGGCCTTCGCCCGGCCCGCGGTGGCCACCGCGATCAGCACGTCGTCACAGCTGTGGAACGTGACCAGCTGGGCCAGCATCGCGCGAGTGAGGCCACGGGTGAGCTCCCGCTCGCCCTGCAGGCTCACCGCGGCGAACCCGCGCAGCGTGATCTGGGTCGGCAGGTCCGGCACGATCGAATGCGCGCGCACGAACCGGCGCAGCGCCAGCGTGGCGATCGGCTCCAGCTCGTCGACCGGGCCGGTCTGCGGCGGCACGAGCCGGGTGGCGAGCCGGTGCGAACTGCGGCCGACGCGCAGGTGGAGGAAGTCCTGGTCGTTCTGCCGGCGCTCCCACATCCGGCGGCTCGCGGCCAGCGACCACAGCGCCTGCGGATCCGGGTGCACCCACTCCAGCGCGGCCCGTTGTTCGGCCATCGCCTCCCTGGCGCGCTCCCGCATCTGGCCGAGGTAACGCAGGTAGTCCTTGCGGTCCTCGTTCATCTCGGCCTTCTTGGCCCCGCCGCCTTTGCCGCCGCCCGCCATCATCCCGCCCATCGACATGAGCATCATCAGCGGGAAGATCAGCGTGGTGGGGCTCTTCGCGGCGGACCCGCCGGAGGTGAACAGGACCACGACCATGCCGAGCGTGGCGACGACCATCACGACCGGCATGAGCTTCTGCACGACGTTGCCGGGGATGGTCCTCGGGACCTCGGGCGGCGGTTCGAGATGCACCTCACCGCCGGGCGGGCGCGGTGCCGCCAGGCGTGGCGTTTTCTTGAACTGCAGCGTGCTCACCGAAGGACCCCTCTTCAACTCGACGCCCGGACTGCCTGGCCAGGGACGACCCACACGGTAGCGAACCACACCGCCCGCGCGGGGCAAGACCGTCGAAGCGGGAGCGTTCTCGGCGAAACCACCCCAAGTCGACCCCAGGTTCGTTAATACTAGGACGGCCCACCGACAGTCCGGGGCGTTTCCGGGCAGGTCGTGGGCACCAGAGGTACGGGCGAGGTACGGCCGGGCGACGCCACGGAGGTGCTCGCCGGGTATAAGTAGCCCGCAGCGTTTTCGTCTTTAGGGGGCAGCAAGGTGGCAACGGGCACGACGGTATTCAGCAGGGTCACGGTGGTCGCGCCGCGCACCCGGATCGACGTCGCGCTGCCGGCCGACGTTGCGGTCGCGGATCTGCTGCCGATGCTGCTCGAGATGGCCAGAGAGACCTCGCCGGACGGCGGCGCCCGCCACGGCGGCTGGTCGCTGGCCAAGCTCGGGGACTCCCCGTTGGACCCGAGCCGCACGCTCGCGTCGCTGGGCGTGATCGACGGTGAGCTGCTGCAACTGCGCCGCCGCAACGAAAACCCGCCGCCGCCGCTGTACGACGACGTCGTGGACGCGATCGCCGACGCGGACCCGGACAGCTTCCGGCCGTGGACCAAGGAGACCGCGAACCGGATCGGCCACATCGCGGGCGGACTGGGGCTGTTCGTCGCCGCCTTCGCGCTGTTCATGTCCGGCCCGCTGTTCGGCGGCAACGGCCTCGCCGCGGCGCTGGCCGCCGGCGTCGGCGCGATCGCCTGCGTCGCCGTGGGCGCCACGCTGTCGAAGGGGTACCAGGCCGAGGCCACCGGCGTCGTGATCGCCGCCGCGGGCGGGCTGCCGTTCGCCTTCGTCGCCGGGTTCTGCGCCGTGCCCGGGCTCGCGGTCCGGCCGAGCCTGCTGCTCGGCAGCGGGCTCGTGGTGATCGTCGCCGCGGTCTCGATCGTGATCATGGGCGCCGGCATCACCACGTTCATCGCGGCCGCCACGGCCGGCGTGATCGGCGTGATCGCGTTCACCGTGGCCACGCTCGTCGCGCACCCGGCGGCAGGTATCGCGGCCGGCACCGCCGCGGTCTCCCTCGCCGCCATCTCGATGCTGCCGCGGGCGACGATCTGGCTCGCGAAGCTGCCGCTGCCGCACGTGCCCGGCACCGCCGAGGAGCTCAAGGAAGACGACGCGTACCCGGACTACACGGCGATCGAGCGCCGCACCTCCGTGGCGCACAACTACATGACCGGCCTGCTGATCGGCTGCGGGAGCGCCACCGCCATCGCGGCGATCATCACCGCGAGCGCGCCCGGCGTGTTCGGGATCATCACCGCTGTCGTCGCCACCCTCGTGCTGCTGCTGCGCGCCCGGTCCTACGCGAACGGCTCGCAGGCCGTGGCGCTGCTGACCACCGGCATGGTCGCCGCGGCGGGCATCCTGATCAGCTGGCTGTTCTCCCAGAACACACTCGGCAGGCTGCTGTGGGTCTTCGGCGCGCTGGTGATCGTGGCCGCGGGCTCGCTCGTGGTCGGCGTGATCTTCCCGAACCACCGTTTCTCGCCGCCGCTGCGCCGTTCGGTGGAGATCTTCGAAGCGATCTGCATCGCCACCGTGCTGCCGCTCGCGCTGGCCGTGATGGACCTGTACACGACGCTGCGGCACTCGTTCGGCTGAGGCCGGCCCACCACCGACAGGAGAGGGGAAAAGCGCGTGCGCACGCTGGGGGTGCCCGGCCGGTCGGCCGCCGTCCTGCTGGCCGGGACCATCGGGGTCCTGGTCCCGCTCGTCCCGGCACTGGCCCAGACCTCGTCGGACGGCGGGTACTGGGCCACGCCGCCGCCCGCGGTCCAGGGCGCCCAGCCCGATGACGGCGGCGGGCATTCCGGCATCCCGTACACGAAGACGAAAGACTGCGTCAGCCGGGATCTCAACAACAACATCGTGTTGCGCGAGAAGCCCTGGGGCCAGCAGTACCTGCAGATCGAAGAGGCACAGCAGCTCGCCATCGCCAAGACCGGCAGCGCGGGTGGCGGCCAGAAGGTCGCGGTCATCGACACCGGCGTGACGCAGCATCCGTATTTCAAGTACCCCATCGTGTCCGGCGGCGACTACGTGGATCCCGCGGACGGCGGACTCCTCGACTGCGACGGGCACGGCACCGAGGTCGCCGGGATCATCGCGGCGAACACCCCGGCCTCGATCGGCTTCAAGGGCGTCGCCCCGGATGCGCAGATCGTGTCCATCCGGCAGTCGAGCCAGAACTACGAGCTCAAGAGCCAGACTTCCAGCGCGCAGGCGCCGCCGGCGTCGTCTTCGGCGAACCCGCCCGCCGGTGGCGGCGGCGAAACCTCCGGCCAGCAGACCGGGGACGACACGGGAAGTCGCGAGCAGGGCCAGGGCGCGGGCAACACGCATACGCTCGCGCAAGCGGTCGTCCGCGCGGCGAACCTGCACGTCGGCGTGATCAACATGTCGGTGGACAACTGCCGCACCGCCGACGGCACGATCAACAGCGGCGAGCGGGAACTGCAGGCGGCGATCCACTACGCCGTATCGCAGAACGTCGTGGTCGTCGCCGCGGCGGGCAACACCTCCGACACCTGCAAGCAGAACAACCAGCCGGACCCGAACAAGCCACAGTCGATCGTCAGCCCGCCGTGGTTCTCCGACGACGTGCTCTCGGTCGCGGCGATCGACGACACCGGGAGCGTCGCGAGCTTCAGCATGAACGGCCCGTGGGTGAGCGTGGCCGCGCCGGGCACGAAGATCACGTCGCTGGACCCGTCGAAGGGCACCGACCAGCTGGCCAACCAGGTCGTGGAAAACGACAAGCAGCAGGACATCCAGGGCACCAGCTTCGCGGCGCCGTACGTCGCCGGGCTCGTCGCACTGGTGCGCGCGCAGTTCCCGACGCTCGACGCGCGTCAGGTGATGCAGCGGATCGAGGCCACGGCCCAGCACCCTGGCGCGCCCGGCGGGCACGACAACTACATCGGCTACGGCGTCGTGAACCCGGTGGCGGCGCTGACCTCGGTCGTACCGCAGGAGGACGGAATCCCTGTGGCGCAGGCAAAGCAGCCGGCCTTGGGCCTGCCGCCCGCGGCGAACAAGAACTGGACGCCGATCATCGTCGCGCTCGCCGGCACCGGTGGCGGGTTGCTGGTCCTGCTGATCACACTGTTCGTGATGCACACCATCCGCCGCAACCGCACCACCTGAGCGAGCCGTACGGACACCGAAATGGTCCGGTAGCCCCCCGAAGAAGGGCTGCCGGACCTTTTGCTTGCGGGAGAAGGGATCTGAGCGGACCCGTGTCGCTCCGCGCACGAAGAAGGCCTGGCAGCCGATCGCCTGCCAGGCCTTCCCGTTACCGTGCTGTCCGAAGTGGACCGTCAGTTACCCGAGGATCCGGTTGTTCCCGCTGAAGACGACTGGCTCGGCTGCACCGACGGGTACGTCCCGGCGTTCGCGGCCACCGGGATGTCGTCGTAGCTCTTCGCGGCGTCGACGGTGTTCAGCGATGTGCCGGTCGGCAACAGCGAAATGATCGACTCCGGTGCCGGCCGCGGCGCCGGGTTGTCCAGCCCTAGCCCCTTGAGCGTGTTCGCGTCCGGGATTCCATAGCGCAGCCCGTTGTCGGTGACGAGGCTCATCGGCCCCTTGCCGAACGTGTCCGCCGAAGTGGCCGACTGCACGACCGCGCCGCGCCCCGGCGGCATGTAGAACTTGTCGACCTTCAGCCCGTTCGGCCCCGGCTGGTTCACGTCGACCGGCTTCACACCCGACGGGACCGGCGTCGCCGAACCGACGTACACAGTGGTCTGCGGCTTGTTGTCCTGGACCGTCCAGCCGAGGCAGGCCGACGTGGACACCGTCGGGTCGAGGATGGTGGGCACCTGCGCCGGCATGGACCCCACCGGAAGCGCGTCCGCGTCGTTCGGCTGGATGATCCGGACGTTGTTGATCTCGTTCGGGCTGACCTGCGGGATGTTCGTCGACCCCGACTGCGCGGCGCGGATCAGGTCACCGACCGCGTCCGACACCTTCTGGATCCCGGTGGGCAGCAGTACGTACACGTCACGCGAACCGCTGACGCTGTTCACCGCGAAGACGTTGCCGTTCTTGAGTCCCTCGGCCTGCAGTTGGGCGAATCCGCTGGTACCACCGATGTCCGGGATCGTCGGCGGCACGAGCGGACTCACCTGGGGGATCGCGTTGAGCAGCCCGGTGGAGATGTGCCGCCTCGGCGCACCGTTCAGGTGGAAGGTCGAGACCACCGCCTGCTGGGTCGGGTCCACTTCCGCCCGCACCGTGTTCGGCGTCGGGTTGTTCGGATCGTCGCTCGCCGCGGTCTTGTAGATCAGGTAGTACTTGCCGTTGTCCGCCGCGGCCAGGATCGCCTGGTCCTCCGACAAAGCCGTACCCAGACCGGAAACTCCGGCGAGGACCGTGGTCTCCGAAGTGGACTGTTGGAGCTGGATCGACTGGGGCAGGTTCTTGTTGACGATCACCTGGTCGCAGACCGCCCAGTTGTCGTCGATCCGCTGATCCGCCGATGGCAGGAGCTGCGGCCCGTCCACGATGCCCGTGCGCCGGTTGTGCGGGATGTCCTTGAGCGAGTCGTCCGGGACCACCTCCGCGTCCGCGGGGGCCGACGCGCCGCCCTGCGACTGCGACATCAGCAGCAGCCTGGCCGAGGCGAGGTTGAAGGTCGGGGTGAGCGAAACCGGATTGCCCGAGACGACGTAGATGGTGCCGGACTGCTTGCCGATCACGATCCCGGGAGCCGAAGGGACGCTCGGCGAAGGGCTGATCAGCCCGAAGATGACGAATCCCACAAGGCCGAGCGCGGCGATGATGACCCCCACCATCGTGGCCCTGCCATGGGTGCGCATGGGGTCGTGCAACATCACCGAATCGCGGCGGACCAGCGCCGACTGCATCCGGCGCAGTACGAACCGGTACGCCTGAACCTGAGACTTAGTTGTCGGTGTTGATGGCATTCTCGACCTACAGCTCCCCGAGTCGCGGTACGGTTCCGCAGGATAACCGTACGAGAACCGTACTGGTGTGGGTTTCGCCGAACTCAGCCCAGTGCCGGGTACTCGGAGCCGGCTTTCGGCAAGGCAGCACTACGAGGGGAAGAAAGCGCGGATGTCCGTCACCACGCCTCCACGACCGGGCGGGCCGCCTGGCTCGCCGCCGCCAAGGCGCCCGGCGGGTCCGCCACCACGCCAAGGCGGGCCGGGCGGCCCCGGCGGTCCGCCGCCACGCCGGCCGGGTCCCGGCGGCCCGGGAGGCCCTGGTGGTCCGGGAGGCCCTGGGGGTCCTGGCGGTCCCGGTGGCGGAGGGCCCGGCGGGGGTGGTCCTGGCGGTCCGGGAGGCCCCGGCGGTCCCGGTCCGTCCCAGCCACCTGCGGGAGGCAGCCCGGCTCCGATCGCGCCTCCCGCGCGGCGTCGCACGCTCGGCGCGAGCCTCGGCCCGCTGCCGGTAGTGAACCTGGTGGTGCTCGAGATCGGCCTCGCGATCGGGCTGATCCTGGTCGCCATCAACAAGTCCCTGTTGTACATCGGCGCCGGTGTGCTGGCGGTGACGTTCCTCATCGCGATCATCCGCTGGCGCGGCAAGTGGTTCACCCAGTGGTTCGGCCTCACGATGCGCTACCGGTTCCGCAGCCACGACCGGGTCGCCACCCCGCCGCCGCCCACCGGTGAGCCGGCGAAGGACGAGTCGGTCACCGGGCCGGAGGACGCGCGGGTCTCCCTGCTGCGCCTCGTGGTGCCGGATCTCGTTGTGGCGCACGGAATCGACCACGAACGCGAGCAGGTCGGCCTGGCCTGGCACGACGGCACGTGGACGGCGGTGCTGCTCGTCGAGCCCACCCCGGCGCTGATCACCCAGGCCGGTGGAGCGCCGAGCCTGCCGCTGTCGGCGCTGGCGCCGTGCCTCGAAGACCGCGGCGTGGTGCTGGACTCCATCCAGATCATCTGGCACTGCTACCCCGGTTCGGCCGCGCTGCCTTCGGATTCCCCGGCGCTCAACTCGTACCTGGAGGTGCTCGGCCCGCTGCCCGCGGCGGCGCGCCGCACCACCTGGGTGGCGGTCCGGCTCGACCCGCGGCGCTGCCCGGCGGCGGTGCGGGAACGCGGCGGCGGCGTCGTCGGCGCGCACCGGGCGCTGATCGGTGCGCTCTCCCGCGTGCGGAACGCGTTGGAGTCGAAGGGAATCCCCACTCGCCCGCTGGACCCGGACGAGCTGCTGCGGGCCGGGATTTCGGCCTCCGAGCTCACCGCGGTGTCGGGCTCCGAGGCGCGGGTGAACATGCGGGAACACTGGACGAGCGTGACGGCGGCCGGGATCGGGCACGCCAGCTACGCGATCACCAGCTGGCCCAAGGGCAAGATCACGAACACCCTCAACGCCCTCACGAGTGTGCGGACGCTGTCGTCGACGGTCGCGCTCGCCATCTCCCCCGCCGACGACGAGGGCCAGGTCGGCCTTCGCGGCGTGGTGCGGATGAGCGCGCGCAACCCGCGCGAGCTCGATCAGGCGGATGACAGGCTGTCCAACCTCGCCGGCAAGGTGGGCGTTTCGCTGACCCCGTTGCGGGGCCTGCAAGTCGACGGCTTCGCGGCCACGTTGCCGATGGGAGGCACCGCATGAGCCTGCGGCTACGGGATCCGGGCCGGAACAACGGGGTGGCGCCGGAGTTCACTGTGGACCCGGTGCTGCTCGACGCGATCAGCCCCTCCGGGGACCGCGGCGGGATCGTCGTCGGATCGGGGCTCAAGGGCGAACCGCTGACCATCTCGGCGCTGCGGTCCACCCCGACCAGGATCGTCCTTGTCGGCGGCCTCTACCTGGCTCGCCAGGTGGCGCTGCGGGCGATGGCGGTGGGCGCGTGGGTGGTCATCGCGACCGGACGCCCGGCGGCGTGGCAGATGCTGCCGAAGGCCGCCGGGAACGGGCCGAACGGCAGGCCGTCCCCGCTCGTGCAGATCCGCCGGCTCTCCCCCGTGGAGCTGCCGCGGCCGTCCGAGGACGCCCCGCTGCTGGTGGTCACCGACGGCGGGCCGACCCCGCAGGACCTCTTCCCCCCGCGATCCCCTTGGCAGACAACGGTTTACGTGCTGCCGTACCTGCACCCGCAGGCCACCACGATCGCGAACGCGGCGGATGTCGTGCTGATGCAACGGCTTCCGGTCGGCCAGTCCGAACTGGCCGCGCGGATCTGGCGGCTGCCGCCGCAGATGATGCGCCAGCTCACCACCCTCAAGGACGACCAGGTGGTGGCGCTGGGCGCGAACCTGTGGCGGCCGATGCGCCTGGTCACCACGCAGAAGGAACAACAGCTGCTCGGCCCGGTCCGCCGGGGCGACTGAACTCCCCGCCGGGTGGGCTCGCGTCCGCCCGGCGGTTTTCTTTCCCTCTAACGGGTTTCCGACTCCTGCCGGACGTTGCGAGTCTGCTCGGCGCGCGCCGCCAGCTCGTCGTCCGGCGGGTAGTCCACCCCGATCAGCGTGAGCCCGTGTGGCGGCGCCACAGCGCTGTCCCGCTTGCGGCTGCGGAGCACCTCCGCGGGCCAGCCGACGGCACGCCGGCCGTCCCCCACCATCAGCAGGGCGCCGACGAGGCTGCGCACCATCGAATGACAGAACGCGTCGGCGGAAACCCGGGCCTCCACAAGGTTTTCGTCCAGGCGGTGCCAGGTGAAGCGCTGCAGTTCACGAATCGTCGTGCTGCCGGCGCGCTGTTTGCAGAAGGCCGCGAAATCCTTGAGCCCCAACAGTTCCGCGGCCGCTTCGTTCATCGCCGGCACGGACAGGGGCCGCCCCCACGGCAGCGTGTCGTGGCGGCGAAGCGGGTCCGCGCCCCAGGGCGCGTCCGCCACCCGATAGCGGTAATGCCTGCGCACGGCGGAAAACCGGGCGTCGAACCCCGGCGGCGCCACGCGCGCGCCGAGCACCCGGACATCGCCCGGCAGGTACCTGTTCCACCGGTGCGTCATCCGCTCCAGGTCAGGCACGCCGTGCTCGTCCACGGCCAGCCGCCCGGCCGCGCCCGCTTCCAGCGGCACCACGTCCACGTGGACGACCTGGCCCGTCGCGTGCACTCCGGCATCCGTCCGGCCCGCGACCACGACGGAGCGGGGAACTGAGGCGCCCGGAGGCTGCTTCGCGAGCGCGTCCTCCAGCAGGCCCTGCACCGTGCGGCGGCCGGGCTGCCGCGCCCAACCGGAGAAATCCGTGCCGTCGTAGCTGACGTCCAGGCGCAGACGAACGAGCCCGCCCTCCCTGGCGGGAGAAGCGGGCTCGTCGTGCGACTCGGGCGCAGCCGTCAGGACTCGTCCTTCTTGGACTCGTCCGCGGCGGCCTCGTCGGTGGCCTCGGCCTCGGCGTCGGCCTCGGTGGCCTCAGCAGCCTCGGTGGTCTCCTCGGCGGAGGCCTCCTCGGTCGCCGTGTCCTCAGCCTTGGTCTCCTCGGCGGGAGCCTCGGCAGGGGCCTCCGCCTTGGCGGCGGTGTTCTTGCGCGCACGGTCGACGCTGCCCGCGACCGTCTTGGTGGACACCAGCTCGATGACCGCCATCGGGGCGTTGTCGCCCTTGCGCGGCATCGTCTTGGTGATCCGGATGTAGCCGCCCTGACGGTCCTCGAAGAACGGACCGATCTCGGCGATCAGCTTGTGCACCACGTCCTTGTCGCGGATGACACGCTGGATCTGCCGCCGGTTGTGCAGGTCACCGCGCTTGGCCTTGGTGATCAGCTTCTCGGCGAGCGGGCGCACGCGGCGGGCCTTGGCCTCGGTGGTCGTGATCTTGCCGTGCTCGAACAGCGACGAGGCCAGGTTGGCCAGGATCAGCCGCTCGTGGGCCGGCGATCCGCCGAGACGGGGGCCCTTCGTGGGGGTGGGCATTACTTCTCCTCGTTCAGCTTTGCGGCTGGAGGCCGTGCCCGCCCACCGCGTGCGTCCGCGGCGGGCAGGCTGTCAGCGGCCTACAGCTGCTCCGTCTCTGCGTAGTCCTGGCCGTCGTCGTGGCCAGCGTCGGAAATACCTTCGACACCCTCGGACCAGCCCTCGCCGTCGTAGCTGGCGGCGGCGGCCGTGGGGTCGAATCCGGGCGGGCTGTCCTTGAGCGACAGACCGAGACCGACCAGCTTCAGCTTGACCTCGTCGATCGACTTGGCACCGAAGTTGCGGATGTCGAGCAGGTCCGCCTCGCTGCGCGAAACCAGTTCGCCCACCGTGTGGATGCCCTCGCGCTTGAGGCAGTTGTACGACCGGACGGTGAGGTCCAGGTCCTCGATCGGCATCGCGTAGGCGGCGATGGTGTCCGCCTCCTGCGGCGACGGGCCGATCTCGATGCCCTCGGCGTCGACGTTCAGCTCGCGGGCGAGACCGAACAGCTCCACCAGCGTCTTACCGGCCGACGCGACCGCGTCCCGCGGCGTGATCGACGGCTTGGTCTCGACGTCCAGGATCAGTTTGTCGAAGTCGGTGCGCTGCTCGACACGGGTGGCCTCGACCTTGTAGGTCACCTTGAGCACCGGCGAGTAGATCGAGTCGACCGGGATCCGGCCGATCTCCGCGCCGGCCTGCTTGTTCTGCAGGGCGGGCACGTAGCCGCGGCCGCGCTCGACGACCAGCTCGATCTCCAGCTTGCCCTTGCCGTTCAGCGAGGCGATGTGCAGATCCGGGTTGTGCACGGTGACACCGGCAGGCGGCACGATGTCCGCCGCGGTGACCTCGCCCGGGCCCTGCTTGCGCAGGTACATGGTGACCGGCTCGTCCTCCTCGGAGGAGACGACCAGCTCCTTGAGGTTCAGGATGATGTCGGTGACATCCTCCTTCACCCCCGGGACGGTGGTGAACTCGTGCAGCACCCCGTCGATGCGGATGCTGGTGACCGCCGCGCCCGGAATGGACGACAGCAGCGTGCGCCGCAGCGAGTTGCCGAGGGTGTAACCGAAGCCGGGCTCCAGCGGTTCGATGGTGAACCGGGACCGCGTCTCGTTGATCGGCTCCTCGCCGAGGGCCGGTCGCTGTGAAATCAGCACTTTCCTGTTTCCTTTCCTGCCGGCGCCCGCCATATGACGCCGAAAGGGATGGCGAAGCGGAGACGCGCCCGATGCGCGCCTCCGCTGTCGATCACTTCGAGTAGAACTCGACGATCAGCTGTTCCTGCACCGGAACCTCGATCTGGGCACGCTCGGGGAGCTGGTGCACCAGCACGCGGAGGTTCGAGGGCACGACCTGCAGCCAGGCCGGGATCGGCCGCTCGCCGAAGGCTTCCTTGGCGGCGACGAAGGGCAGCATCTGCAGCGACTTGGGCCGCACGTCGATGATGTCCCACTTCTCGACCTGGTAGCTGGGGATGTTCACGTTGACGCCGTTGACCGTGAAGTGGCCGTGGCTGACCAGCTGCCGGGCCTGCCTGCGGGTGCGGGCGATGCCGGCGCGGTAGATCACGTTGTCCAGCCGGGACTCCAGGATCTGCAGCAGGTTCTCACCCGTCTTGCCCTGACGCCGCGCGGCTTCCTTGTAGTAGCGGCTGAACTGCCGCTCCAGGATGCCGTAGGTGTGGCGGGCCTTCTGCTTCTCCTGCAGCTGCAGCAGGTACTCGGACTCCTTGACCCGGCCGCGGCCGTGCTGGCCGGGCGGGTAGGGGCGACGTTCGAACGCCTGGTCGCCGCCGATGAGGTCAACCTTGAGACGCCGCGAGATACGAGTCGCGGGGCCGGTGTAGCGAGCCATTTTCTGTTACTCCTCCCCGTTCCTCAGACCCGGCGCCGCTTGGGCGGGCGGCAACCGTTGTGCGGCTGCGGGGTCACGTCCTGGATCGTGCCGACCTCGAGGCCGGCGGCCTGCAGCGAGCGGATCGCCGTCTCGCGGCCCGAGCCCGGGCCCTTCACGAAGACGTCGACCTTCTTCATGCCGTGCTCCGCGGCCTTGCGGGCGGCGTTCTCCGCGGCCATCTGGGCGGCGAACGGGGTGGACTTACGCGAGCCCTTGAAGCCGACGTGGCCCGAGGACGCCCACGAGATCACCGCACCGGTGGGGTCGGTGATCGACACGATCGTGTTGTTGAACGTGCTCTTGATGTGAGCGTGGCCGTGGGCCACGTTCTTCTTTTCCTTCCTCCGGACCTTCTTGGCCCCAGAGGTACGAGACTTGGGTGGCATGTGGGGGTGATTCTCCTCGTTAGCGCGAGTTGTCGGTCTGCTCGGCGGCGGCGATGCGCGCTTCCTGCTGCCCGCGCCGGATCACGGAACCGGCGTCGGTGTACAGCTGGCGCAGGGCCATCGGACGGGCGTAGAGAGCCTTCGGCGATACGCACGACGTGCGGGTGAGGCGCTGACCGCCCACGCGCACGCTCTTCCTGCCCTGGACGCTCACTTCTTGCCGGCCTTCTTCTTGCCGGCGACCGTCTTCTTCGGCCCCTTGCGGGTACGGGCGTTGGTCTTCGTGCGCTGACCGCGGACCGGCAGCCCACGACGCCAGCGGAGACCCTCGTAGCAGCCGATCTCGATCTTCCGCCGGATGTCGGCGTTCACCTCGCGGCGAAGGTCACCCTCGACCTTGAAGTTCTCTTCGATGAAGTCCCGCAGCTTGACGAGGTCGTCGTCGCTCAGGTCCCGCACCCGGGTGTCCGGGTTCAGTTCCGTGGCAGCGACGAGCTGCTTGGAGCGGGTACGGCCGATGCCGTAGATGTAGGTCAGCGCGATCTCCAACCGCTTTTCGCGGGGGAGGTCGACGCCGGCGAGTCGTGCCATTGGCGCTGATGCTCCTTCTTGGTTTCGTCTCTCCAGGTGTGCTCCCCGTCCGGTCCCGGGACCGACTCGCTGTCGTGCCGACCGCTTTCGCGGGCGGTGTCCCGGCCCCGGCCTGGAGTCCGGGGGTGCTCCGGACCGTCAAGACGGTCCGGCAGGTACGGGGAGGGTTGTCTTCGCTGTCAATCCGCTCTGCGCGGAGTGCTCGCGATCAGCCCTGACGCTGCTTGTGACGCAGGTTCTCGCAGATCACCATGATCCGGCCGTGGCGGCGGATCACCTTGCACTTGTCGCAGATCTTCTTGACGCTCGGCTGAACCTTCACGTCTCCTGCTTCCTTATGCCGTGCTCACCGTGATCACTTGTAGCGGTAGACGATGCGACCGCGGGACAGGTCGTAGGGCGAAAGCTCCACGACGACCCGGTCCTCCGGAAGGATGCGGATGTAGTGCTGCCGCATCTTGCCGCTGATGTGCGCCAGGACCTTGTGGCCGTTCTCCAACTCGACTCGAAACATCGCGTTGGGGAGTGGCTCGACCACGCGACCCTCGACCTCGATGGCCCCGTCTTTCTTAGCCATGTCCTCCGCGTTTCGTGATATTGGTTGAGCACCGAAAAAATGCCTGCCATGGTGGTGCCGACGCAGCCGCCACCCCGACTCCAATCCCGTGAGGGTTCACGAGCGCGCTGGAACCGGCGTGATGAGTACGCCGACTAGACAGTGTACGCACTCCGTGTCGCACCCTGCGAGGCGGGGGTTGATGTGCTACGCGGCCCGCCACCGGGCCGTCATTCAGGAGCTCTCGGCGAGAGTGAGCACGCGCGGGCCGTCCGCCGTGATGGCGACGGTGTGCTCCCAGTGCGCGGCGCGCGAGCCGTCCGCGGTGATCACGGTCCAGCCGTCTTCCAGCTCGATGGTTTCGTTCGAGCCGCCGGTGAGCATGGGCTCGATGGCCAGCGCCATGCCGACCTCGAGCCGCGGGCCCTTGCCGGGCTTGCCGACGTTGGGCAGGAACGGGTCCATGTGCATTTCGCGGCCGATGCCGTGCCCGCCGTACTCCACGATCTGGCCGTATTCCACGCCGTCGGCCGCCGAAGAACGGTCGGCCGAGGACTGCACGGCGAACGAGATGTCGGTCAGCTTGGCACCCGCGACGGCGGCCTTCACCCCGGCCCACATGGCGGCCTTCGTCGCCTCGGACAGCGCCTCGTCGGCCTCGGAGATCTCGCCGACGGCCAGCGTGACGGCGGAATCGCCGTGCCAGCCGTCGAGGATCGCGCCGCAGTCGATCGAGATCAAGTCACCCTCGGCGAGCACCGTGGTCTTCGCCGGGATGCCGTGCACGATCTGGTCGTTCACCGACGCGCAGATCGAGGCCGGGAAGCCGTGGTAGCCGAGGAAGGAGGGCACCGCGTCGGCGTCCCGGATCGTCTGCTCGGCGAGTTCGTCCAGGTCAGCGGTGCTGACGCCGGGCTTCGCGGCCTCGCTGAGCAGTGTCAGCGTCTTGGCCACGACCAGCCCGGCGGCACGCATCGCGTCCAGCTCGCCCGGAGTCTTGATCTCGATCGGGTTCCGACGTCGCAGGAGCCGCAAAATATGAAACTCTTTCAGCTCTACTGGCGGGCGCGGAGCGCGTCCAGCACCCGCGAAGACACCTCGTCCACGTCGCCGACACCGTCGACCGTGATCAGGATGTCCTGGTAGTAGTCCAGCAGCGGCGCCGTGTCCGACACGTAGACCTGCTGCCGGCGCCGGATGACCTCTTCGGTGTCGTCGTCACGGCCGCGCGAAAGCAGCCGACCCACGACGACGTCCTCGGGCACCTCGAGCTGGATCACCGCGTCGAGCTTCTGGTCGGTCTCCGCGAGCAGGTGACCGAGCACCTCGGCCTGCTTGGTGTTGCGGGGGAAACCGTCCAGCAGGAAGCCGACCTTGGTGTCGTCCTCGGCGAGCCGCTCGCGCACCATCTCGTTGGTCACCGTGTCCGGCACCAGTTCGCCGGAGTCCAGGTAGCGCTTCGCCTCCTCGCCGAGCGGCGTGCGCTCGGCGACGTGCGCGCGGAAGAGGTCACCGGTGGAGATGTGGGGTACGGAGAGCTTCTGCGACAGAGCAACCGCCTGGGTACCCTTTCCCGCTCCCGGCGGGCCGACAAGAACCAGGCGAGTCATCGCAAGAACCCTTCGTAGTTTCGCTGCATCAGCTGGCTTTCGATCTGCTTCACCGTGTCGAGGCCGACACCGACCATGATCAGCACAGCAGTCCCGCCGAACGGGAAGCTCTGGTTGTTGCCCTGCTGGGTCATGGACAGGAAGAAGTTGGGGAGGATCGCGATGATGCCCAGGTAGATGGACCCGGGAAGCGTGATCCGGCCCAGCACGAAGCTCAGATATTCCGCGGTCGGGCGGCCGGGGCGAATGCCGGGGATGAAGCCGCCGAACTTCTTCATCTCCTCCGCACGCTCGTCCACGTTGAACGTGATCGTGATGTAGAAGTACGTGAAGAAGATGATGAGGGCGAAGTACAGCAGGATGTGTACGTAGTTGCCCTGGTTGACCACGTAGTTCTGCAGCCAGACCTGCCAGCCGGAGGAGCTGGTGGGATTGCCGACCAGCCTGCTGATCAGATCCGGCAGGTACAGCAGCGAAGACGCGAAGATGACCGGGATGACACCGGCCTGGTTCACCTTGATCGGCAGGTAGGTCGAGGTGCCGCCGTACATCCGGCGGCCGATCATGCGCTTGGCGTACTGCACCGGGATCCGGCGCTGCCCCTGCTCGACGAAGATGACGCTGGCGATGATCACCAGCCCGAAGACGCAGACGAGGGCGAAGACCAGACCGCCCTGGCTGTTGAGGATGTTGACCCCTTCGGCGGGGATCCGGGCCGCGATGTTCAGGAAGATCAGCACCGACATGCCGTTGCCGACACCGCGCTCGGTGATGAGCTCACCCAGCCACATCATCACGGCGGTACCGGCCGTCATGCAGATGACGATGATCGCCAGCGACCAGATGCTGTTGTCCGGGATGATCGACGCGGTGCAGTTCGGGAACAACTGGCCACGGTCCGCCAACGCGACCACGCCGGTGGCCTGCAGGATCGCCAGCGCGATCGTCAGGTACCGGGTGTACTGGGTCAGCTTGTTCTGGCCGGACTGGCCTTCCTTCTTCAGCTCCTCGAACCGCGGGATGACGACGGTGAGCAGCTGGATGATGATGCTGGCCGTGATGTACGGCATGATGCCGGTCGAGAAGATCGACAGCTGCAGGAGCGCACCACCGCTGAAGAGGTTCAGCAGCGAGTAGATGCCCGACGAGTCGGCCTGCGATCCGCACGTCTGCACGTTCGGATACGAGACCCCGGGCGCCGGCGTGACCGCACCGATCCGGTACACGGCCACGATCAACAGCGTGAACAGGATCTTCTTGCGCAGGTCCGGCGTCGCGAGAGCCGAGCGGAAGGCGCTGAGCACGCGGGGGACCTCCTCGGCGTCGCCGGCGGGTTCGCCGACGATCGGCTTGGCCGGCCACGGTGGCCGGCGGGAACACAACCTCACTGGCGGCAAGCCAGGAACGCATCAGGACAGAGTTGTCCCGAAGCGTGTTGCCGACTCTAACAGCCACCCGGAACGCCCCCGCACCGCAGGTTGCCTTAGGCAGCCGGGACGCGGACGGGGAAGGGCCGGAAAGCCGGAACGGCCCGCCGGGAGAACCCGGCGGGCCGTTACTGGACGTTCGGTGTCAGGCCTCGTTGGCCGTGCCACCCGCCGCCGCGAGCTTCTCCTTGGCGGACGCGGAGAACTTGTCGGCGGTGACGTTCAGCTTGACGCCGTTGAGGTCGCCATTGCCGAGCACCTTGACGAGCTGCCCCTTGCGGACCAGGCCGCGGGCGGCCAGGTCTTCCTTGGACACGTCGCCACCGTCGGCGAACACGCGGGCGATGTCGCCCACGTTCACCGGCTGGTACTCGGTGCGGAACCGGTTCTTGAAACCACGCAGCTTCGGCAGCCGCATGTGGATGGGCATCTGCCCACCCTCGAAGCCGGCGGGCACGTTCTTCCGGGCCTTGGTGCCCTTCGTACCGCGACCGGCGGTCTTGCCCTTGGAGCCCTCACCACGGCCGACGCGGATCTTGTCGCGCTTGGCGCCGGGGGCAGGCCGCAGGTGGTGGATCTTGATGGCGGTCATGCCTTGACCTCCTCAACCGAAACGAGGTGGCGCACCGTGTGGATCAGACCGCGGACCTCGGGAGTGTCCTCCCGCACGACCGACTGCCGGATCTTGTGCAGACCGAGGGTCCGCAGCGAGTCCCGGTGGTTCTGCTTGGTGCCGATCTTGCTCTTGAGCTGGGTCACCTTGAGCTGAGCCATGGTCAGACCCCCTGTCCAGCGCGCTGGCGGAGCATGCGGGCCGGGGCCACGTCCTCGAGCGGCAGGCCACGGCGGGCCGCCACCTCTTCGGGACGCTGCAGGCCCTTGAGGGCCGCCACGGTCGCGTGCACGATGTTGATCGCGTTGTCGGAGCCGAGCGACTTCGACAGCACGTCGTGCACACCCGCGCACTCCAGCACGGCACGCACCGGGCCACCGGCGATCACACCGGTACCGGCGCTGGCCGGACGGAGCAGGACCACACCGGCGGCGTCCTCACCCTGGATCGGGTGCGGGATGGTGCCGGCGATGCGAGGCACGCGGAAGAAGTTCTTCTTCGCTTCCTCGACACCCTTGGCGATGGCCGCGGGCACTTCCTTTGCCTTGCCGTAGCCGACGCCGACCTGGCCGTCGCCGTCACCGACGACCACCAGAGCGGTGAAGCTGAACCGGCGGCCACCCTTGACCACCTTGGCGACGCGGTTGATCGCCACGACGCGCTCGAGGTGCGGGGTCTTGTCCTGGCCGGCCCCGCCACGGCCACCGTCGCGACGGTCCCTGCGATCCCGGCGGTCGTTGCGGTCGTTGCCGCCCTGGCCGCCCGGACCACCCTGACCGCCGCCGAATTGCCGCGTACGTCCCGGCATCAGGCGTTCCTTCCGTTCTCGAGAGTGTGCTGCATCGTCAGAACTCCAACCCCGCCTCGCGTGCGGCGTCGGCCAGCGCGGCGATGCGACCGTGGTAGCCGTTGCCACCGTGGTCGAACACCACACCGGAGATCCCCGCGTTCTTCGCGCGGGCGGCCACGAGCTCGCCGACCTTGGCAGCCTTGGCCTTCTTGTCGCCCTCGGCGGCACGCACGTCGGCTTCCATCGTCGACGCGGCGGCCAGCGTGTGGCCGGTCAGGTCGTCGATCACCTGGACGTAGATGTGCCGGGAGGACCGCTTCACCGACAGCCGCGGACGCTGCGCGGTGCCGTTGATCTTCTTGCGCAGGCGGAAGTGACGGCGCGTCTTCGCGACGCGGCGACGGGTCGACGCGTCCTTGCCGATCGGCTTCCGCTTCGTGGCAGCTTCGCTCATGATCACTTACCCGTCTTTCCGACCTTGCGACGGATGCGCTCACCCTCGTAGCGCAGTCCCTTGCCCTTGTAGGGGTCGGGGCGGCGCAGCTTGCGGATCACCGCTGCCGTCTGGCCGACCTTCTGCTTGTCGATACCGGACACCGAGAACCGGGTGGGCGACTCCACCTTGAAGGTGATGCCCTCCGGGGCCTCGATCAGCACCGGGTGGCTGTAGCCGAGGGCGAACTCGAGGTTGCTGCCCTTGGCCTGCACGCGGTAGCCGACGCCGTGGATCTCGAGCTTCTTCTCGTACCCGTCGGTCACGCCGACGACCAGGTTGTTCACCAGGGTACGGGTGAGCCCGTGCAGCGCCTTGCTCTCGCGCTCGTCGTCCGGGCGCTTGACCTGCAGCGTGCCGGTCTCGTCGCGCTCGACGGTGATCGGCTCGGCGATCGTGTGGGACAGGGTGCCTTTGGGCCCCTTGACCGAAATCTCCTGGCCGTCGATCTTCACCTCGACCCCGGAAGGGACGGCGATCGGCAGCTTTCCGATACGTGACATGCCTGGACTCCCTTCCGTTACCAGACGTAGGCGAGGACTTCCCCGCCCACTCCGTTGCGCTTGGCCTGCCGGTCGGTCTGCAGACCGCCGGACGTCGAGATGATCGCGATGCCCAGGCCGCCCAGGACGCTGGGGAGCTCGGTGGACTTCGCGTACACCCGCAGGCCGGGCTTGGACACCCGGCGCAGACCGGCGATGCTGCGCTCGCGGTTGCGGCCGTACTTCAGTTCGACGACGAGGTTCTTGTGCTTCTCACCCGGCTCGGAGCGGAAGCTCGCGATGTAACCCTCGCGCTTGAGGATGTCCGCGATGTTCGCCTTGAGCTTCGAGTGGGGCAGCACGACCTCGTCGTGGTACGCCGAGTTGGCGTTGCGCAGACGCGTGAGGAAGTCTGCGATCGGGTCGGTCATCGTCATGGTGACCTGTCAACCTTTCTCGCCTGGTTCCCGCGAACCGACGCGGGCCTGTGGCGAAGTGGGAGCCTGGAAGTTCGGATTACCAGCTGGACTTGGACACGCCCGGCAGCTCGCCAGCGTGCGCCATCTCGCGAAGGCACACACGGCAAAGCCCGAACTTGCGGAACACCGAGTGCGGCCGGCCGCAGCGGTTGCAACGGGTGTAGGCGCGCACCTTGAACTTCGGCTTACGGGCGGCCTTGGCGATCAGAGCCTTCTTGGCCATCAGTTCTCCTTGAACGGGAAGCCGAGCTTGCGAAGCAGCGCGCGACCCTCGTCATCGGTGGTAGCGGTGGTGACGACCGTGACGTCCATGCCGCGCGGGCGGTCGATGGAGTCCGGGTTGATCTCGTGGAACATCGACTGCTCGTTGAGACCGAACGTGTAGTTGCCGTTCCCGTCGAACTGCTTCGGCGAGAGCCCGCGGAAGTCGCGGATACGCGGCAGCGCGATGGTCAGCAGCCGGTCAAGGAACTCCCACATCCGGTCGCCGCGCAGGGTCACCCGCGCACCGATCGGCTGGCCTTCACGCAACTTGAACTGAGCGATCGACTTACGGGCCCGCCGCACCTCGGGCTTCTGCCCGGTGATGGTCGACAGGTCGCGCACCGCGCCCTCGATCAGCTTGCTGTCCCGCGCCGCGTCGCCGACACCCATGTTGACGACGACCTTCACGACACCGGGGATCTGGTGCACGTTGGCGTAGGTGAACTCCTCCTGGAGCTGACCCTTGATCTCTTCGCGGTACCGGGTCTTCAACCGCGGCACGATTTTCTCTGCGGTCGTCATCAGATGTCCTTACCGGTCCGGCGCGAGATGCGAACCTTCTTGCCGTCCTCGCCGATGCGGTAGCCGACGCGGGCGGGCTTGCCGTCGGAGTCCACGACCATCACGTTCGACACGTGGATGGGCGCCTCCTGCGTCACGATGCCGCCGGACTGCGCGCCGCGCTGCGTCTGGGTGATCCGGGTGTGCTTCTTGATCCGGTTCACGCCCTCGACGAGCACCCGCTGGCGCTCCGGGTAGGCCTGGATGACCTTGCCCTTGGCGCCCTTGTCCTTGCCCGAGATGACGACCACGGTGTCACCCTTTTTGACCTTCATGTTCAGAGCACCTCCGGAGCCAGCGAGATGATCTTCATGAACTTCCGGTCGCGCAGTTCACGGCCGACCGGCCCGAAGATGCGGGTCCCACGCGGCTCGTTGTCGTTCTTGATGAGCACCGCGGCGTTCTCGTCGAACCGGATGTAGGAGCCGTCCGGGCGACGCCGCTCCTTCACCGTGCGGACGATGACGGCCTTGACCACGTCGCCCTTCTTCACCCCGGCAGCCGGGATGGCGTCCTTAACGGTGGCGACGATGATGTCGCCGATTCCCGCGTAGCGCCGCCCCGATCCGCCGAGCACGCGGATGCAGAGAATCTCCTTGGCACCCGTGTTGTCGGCGACTCGCAGCCGCGACTCCTGCTGGATCACGTCAACTCCTGTATGTCTCGCCGGTTCTCGCCTGTTTTCGAAGTGTCACAGTGCGAGCCTGGCGGAACGGATAGGGGACGAACCCCCTACTTACTTGGCCTTCTCCACGATCCGCACGAGCCGCCACCGCTTGGTGGCCGAGGTCGGGCGGGTCTCCATGAGAACCACGCGGTCACCCTTGCCTGCGGAGTTCTCCTCGTCGTGGGCCTTCACCTTGCTGGTGGAGCGGAGCACCTTGCCGTAGCGGCGGTGCTTCTTGCGGTCCTCCAGCTCGACCACGATCGTCTTGTTCATCTTGTCCGAAACCACGTAGCCCTCACGGACCTTGCGGTAAGCCCGGCCCGAGTCGGCCTTCTGCGCCGGCTGCTTCGCGAGCTCTTCGGTCTGCTCACTCATCAGGCAGCACCTTCTTCATCTTCGCCGTCAGGGGAAACGGACAGGCCCAGCTCCCGCTCGCGCATGATCGTGTAGATCCGCGCGATGTCGGAGCGCACGGTGCGCAGCCGACGGTTGTTGTCCAGCTGTCCGGTGGCCATCTGGAAGCGGAGGTTGAACAGCTCCTCCTTGGCTTCCTTCAGCCGCAGCACGAGCTCCTCGTTGGTGAGCTCACGCAGCTCCGACGGAGCGACTCCGGCTTTCGCCATCAGAACTCACCACCTTCGCGGGTCACGATTCGGCACTTCATGGGCAGCTTGTGGATCGCGCGACGCAGCGCCTCGCGGGCGGTCTGCTCGTTCGGGAAGCTCATCTCGAACATCACGCGGCCCGGCTTGACGTTGGCGATCCACCACTCCGGCGAACCCTTACCGGAACCCATGCGGGTTTCGGCGGGCTTCTTGGTCAGTGGGCGATCCGGGAAGATGTTGATCCAGATCTTGCCGCCACGCTTGATGTGCCGGGTCATGGCGATACGAGCGGACTCGATCTGCCGGTTGGTCACGTAAGCGTGTTCAAGCGCCTGAATGCCGTACTCACCGAAGGTCACCTTGGTGCCGCCCTTGGCCATGCCGGTGCGCTTCGGGTGGTGCTGCTTGCGGTGCTTGACCTTGCGTGGGACGAGCACGCCTCAGCCCTCCGTCTTCTCGGCCGCGGCCGGCGAGCCCTGCGCGGGAGCCTCGCTGGTCGCGACGTCGCTGTCAGTCTTGGCGCCACCGCTGCGCTCCTGGGCCGCGGCCCGGCCGGCCTCGGTCGAGGTCGGCGTGGTGCCCGAAGAGCCGGAGCGGCGCGGGCGGGACGGGCGGTCGCGACGCGGCGCGCGCTCGGCGGCCGCGGCGGCGTCACGCTCGTTCTTCGCCTTCAGGCCACCGACGATGTCGCCCTTGTAGATCCACACCTTCACGCCGATCCGGCCGAACGTGGTGCGGGCCTCGAAGAAGCCGTAGTCGATGTCGGCGCGCAGCGTGTGCAGCGGGACCCGGCCGTCGCGGTAGTGCTCCGACCGCGACATCTCGGCGCCACCGAGGCGGCCACCGCACTGCACGCGGATGCCCTTGACCTGCGGCGAGCGCATCGAGGTCTGGATCGCCTTGCGCATCGCGCGACGGAACGCCACGCGGTTGGACAGCTGCTCCGCGACACCCTGCGCGACGAGCTGGGCGTCGGCCTCGGGGTTCTTCACCTCGAGGATGTTCAGCTGCACCTGCTTCTTGGTCAGCTTCTCCAGCGCGCCGCGGATCCGGTCGGCCTCCGCGCCGCGGCGGCCGATGACGATGCCCGGCCGGGCGGTGTGGATGTCGACGCGGACCCGGTCACGGGTGCGCTCGATCTCGACCTTGGAGATACCGGCGCGTTCCATGCCGGTGGAGAGCAGCTTGCGGATCTTGACGTCCTCGGCCACGTACTCCGCGTACTGCTTGTCGGCGTACCAGCGGGACTTCCAGTCCGTGGTGATCCCGAGCCGGAAGCCGTGCGGGTTGATCTTCTGGCCCACTACCGGCCACCCTTCTTCTTGCCGCTCTTCTTCTCCGGCCGCGATTCCACCTCGACCGTGATGTGGCTCGTCCGCTTGCGGATGCGGTACGCACGCCCCTGGGCGCGCGGCCGGATGCGCTTCAGCGTCGGGCCTTCGTCGGCGTAGGCGTTCTTCACCCACAGCGAGTCGGGGTCGAGGTCCAGGTTGTTCTCCGCGTTCGCGATGGCGCTGGCGAGCACCTTCGCGACCGGCTGGCTGGCGGCCTGCGGCGCGAACCGCAGGATCGCCAGCGCCTCCTGGGCGTTACGACCCTTGATCAGCTCGATCACCCGGCGCACCTTCATCGGCGAGTCCCGGACGAAGCGAGCCCGCGCGTAGGCCGTGGGAAGCTCCTCGGCCTTAGCGTCTGTCTGGGCACTCATTCGTTAGTTCCTCTTCTCGGTGCGCCCGTCAGCGACGGCGCGACTTGCGGTCGTCCTTGATGTGGCCCTTGAAGGTCCGCGTCGGGGCGAACTCGCCCAGCTTGTGACCCACCATCGCCTCGGTGACGAACACCGGGACGTGCTTGCGGCCGTCGTGCACGGCGATCGTGTGCCCGAGCATGTCGGGGGTGATCGTGGACCGGCGGGACCACGTCTTGATCACCGTCTTCTTGCCCGACTCGTTCAGCGCGTCCACCTTCTTGAGCAGGTGGTCATCCACGAACGGGCCTTTTTTCAGACTGCGCGGCATGTTCTTCTACCTCCCTGCTCAGCGCTTCTTGCCGGTACGCCGGCGGCGGACGATCAGTTGGTCGGACGGCTTGCGACGGCGGGTGCGGCCCTCCGGCTTGCCGTTCGGGTTGACGGGGTGGCGACCACCGGACGTCTTGCCCTCACCACCACCGTGCGGGTGGTCGACCGGGTTCATCACGACACCACGGACGGTGGGGCGCTTGCCGCGCCAGCGGTTGCGGCCCGCCTTGCCCCAGTTGATGTTCGAGTGCTCGGAGTTCCCGACCTCGCCGACGGTGGCGCGGTTGCGCACGTCCACGTTGCGGATTTCACCCGAGGGCATCCGCAGCTGGGCGTACGGGCCGTCCTTCGCGACGAGCTGCACCCGGGCACCGGCGGAGCGGGCGATCTTCGCGCCGCCACCGGGGCGGAGCTCGATCGCGTGCACCACGGTGCCGACCGGGATGTTGCGCAGCGGCAAGTTGTTACCCGGCTTGATGTCGGCACGCGGGCCGCTCTCCACCGTGTCGCCCTGCTGGAGCCGCGCCGGCGCGATGATGTAGCGCTTCTCGCCGTCGGCGTAGTGCAGCAGCGCGATCCGGGCCGAGCGGTTCGGGTCGTACTCGATGTGCGCGACCTTGGCCGGGATGCCGTCCTTGTCGTTGCGCCGGAAGTCGATGACCCGGTAGGCCCGCTTGTGGCCGCCACCCTTGTGCCGGGTGGTGATCTTGCCGGACGAGTTGCGGCCGCCGCTCTTGCTCAGCGGGCGCAGCAGCGACTTCTCCGGCGTCGACCGGGTGATCTCGGCGAAGTCCGAAACGCTCGAGCCACGACGGCCCGGCGTCGTCGGCTTGTACTTGCGAATACCCATTGTCTGTTCAGTCCCTTACGCGGCGGGTCCGCCGAAGATCTCGATCGGCTTGCTCTCGGCGGACAGCGTCACGATGGCGCGCTTGGTGTCCTTGCGCTTGCCAAAGCCCGTGCGGGTCCGCTTGCGCTTGCCCTGCCGGTTCAGCGTGTTGACGCTGACGACCTTGACGCCGAAGACCTGCTCGACGGCGATCTTGATCTGCGTCTTGTTGGCGTCCGGCCGGACGACGAACGTGTACTTGTGGTCCTCGAGCAGCCCGTAGGACTTCTCGGAGATCACCGGCGCGAGCAAGATGTCACGCGGGTTGGGAACGGCAACGCTGCTCACTGGTCACTCCCTTCCAGCTCGCTCGACGTCGCGGAAGCCTTGACGGCCTTCCCCTTCGCCGGGCCCTCGACGAACGCGTCGTACGCCGCCTTCGTGAACACGACGTCGTCGTTGACCAGCACGTCGTACGTGTTGAGCTGGTCGAACCAGAGCAGGTGCACGTTCGGCAGGTTGCGCGCCGACAGCCAGGCCAGCTCGTCACCGCGGTGCAGCACCAGCAGCACGCGAGTGGCCTCGGTGACCGCGGCCAGCGTCTTGATGGCGGCCTTCGTCGACGGCTTGTCGTCGGTGACCAGCTCGGTCACGACGTGCACCTGGCCCGCACGCGCCCGGTCGGAGAGGGCACCGCGCAGCGCGGCGGCCTTCATCTTCTTCGGGACGCGCTGGGTGTAGTCGCGCGGCGTGGGGCCGTGCACGGTGCCACCACCGGCGAACTGCGGCGCACGGGTCGAACCCTGGCGGGCGCGGCCGGTGCCCTTCTGCCGGTACGGCTTCTTACCGCCACCGGAGACCTCACCGCGGGTCTTGGTGTCGTGCGTGCCCTGGCGGGCCGCGGCCTGCTGGGCGACGACCACCTGGTGCATCAGCGGCACGTTGGCCTGCACGTCGAAGATCTCCGCGGGGAGCTCGACGGTGCCCTCGGCGCTACCGGCCGGGGTCTTCAGCTCGACGCTGGTCATGCGGTCGCACCACCCTTCGAGGCGGTCTTGACGAACACGAGGCCGCCGGTGGGGCCGGGGACGGCACCCTTGATCAGCAGCAGGCCGTCTTCGGCGCGGACGTCGTGCACGGTCAGGCCCTGCGTGGTGACCCTGACGTTGCCCATCCGGCCTGCCATCCGCAGGCCCTTGAAGACGCGGCCCGGGGTGGCGCAGCCACCGATCGAGCCGGGGGCGCGGTGCTTGGCCTGGTTACCGTGGCTGGCGCCCTGGCCCTTGAACCCGTGCCGCTTCATGACACCGGCGTAGCCCTTGCCCTTGCTCTGCCCGGTGACGTCGACGCGCGAGCCGGCGGGGAACACCTCGGCGGTGATCTCCTGGCCGACCTCGTAGCCACCGGCGTCGGTGGTCCGCAGCTCCACGACGTGGCGGCGCGGGGTGACGCCGGCCTTGTCGAAGTGCCCGGTGCGCGGCTTGTTGACCTTGCGCGGGTCGATGGCGCCGAACGCCAGCTGGACGGCCTCGTAGCCGTCGTTGTCCTTGGTGCGCACCTGGGTGACGACATTCGGCCCGGCCTGCACGACGGTCACCGGAATGATCCGGTTGTCCTCGCCGAAGACCTGGGTCATGCCGAGCTTGGTGCCCAGGATGCCCTTCACTTCCCTGTCAGACATGAGTCTCTTATCTCCGCCGCTCGCCCAACGCTTACTGGATGTTGACGTCGACGCTCGCCGGCAGATCGATGCGCATCAGCGCGTCGACCGTCTTCGGCGTCGGGTCGAGGATGTCGATCAGACGCTTGTGTGTGCGCATCTCGAAGTGCTCGCGCGAGTCCTTGTACTTGTGCGGCGAGCGGATGACGCAGTAAACGTTCTTCTCGGTGGGCAGCGGCACAGGTCCGACGACCGAGGCTCCGGTGCGCGTCACCGTCTCCACGATCTTGCGCGCGCTGGCGTCGATCGCCTCGTGGTCGTAGGCCTTGAGCCTGATGCGGATCTTCTGTCCCGCCATGGTTGCAGCTCGTCCTTACCGTCTTGTGCCGCTATTTCGGCACGTCAGCGTCTTGCTAACCGGTCCACGCGGTCGGGCGTGTCGGCCGCGAAACGCAGACTGATCCGCAGGGGATCATTGTCGTGCCGGTTGGTCCTGTTACTGCCGGAGCCCCGCTCATCTGAGAAAGAAGGGCCGGCACCCAGGCCACTCGTGCCGAGGCGGCCGAATCTGCAATCAGAATCGGCCGCCCCGCAACGAGCAACCCAATTAGTGTCGCATACGTGCTTTCACAACCCAGCCCCGGGGTGGTATAGGCCCCGGGGCTGGGTGGAAATCACTTGACGATCTTGGTTACCTGGCCCGCGCCGACGGTCCGGCCACCCTCGCGGATGGCGAACCGCAGACCCTCGTCCATGGCGACCGGCTGGATCAGCGCCACCGAGATCTCGGTGTTGTCGCCCGGCATGACCATCTCGGTGCCCTCGGGGAGGGTCACGACGCCGGTCACGTCCGTGGTGCGGAAGTAGAACTGCGGGCGGTAGTTGTTGAAGAACGGCGTGTGGCGGCCGCCTTCGTCCTTGGCAAGGATGTAGACCGAGCCCTCGAAGTCGGTGTGCGGGGTGGTGGTCCCCGGCTTCACGACAACCTGGCCGCGCTCCACGTCCTCACGCTTGATACCGCGCAGGAGCAGACCGACGTTGTCACCGGCCTGGCCGGAGTCCAGCAGCTTGCGGAACATCTCGACACCGGTGACGGTGGTCTTGGTCGACTTCTCGCGGATACCCACGATCTCGACCTCTTCGTTGACGTTGATCTGGCCGCGCTCCACACGACCGGTCACGACGGTGCCGCGGCCGGTGATGGTGAAGACGTCCTCGATCGGCATCAGGAACGGACGGTCGAGGTCACGCACCGGGTCCGGCACGTTGTCGTCGACGGCCTGCATGAGCTCGAGCACGGACTCGGCCCACTTGGCGTCGCCCTCGAGAGCCTTGAGGCCCGAGACCTTGACCACCGGGGCGTCGTCGCCGGGGAACTCCTGCGAGGACAGCAGCTCGCGGACCTCGAGCTCGACGAGCTCCAGGATCTCCTCGTCGTCGACCATGTCGGCCTTGTTCAGCGCCACGACGATGTAGGGCACACCGACCTGACGGGCGAGCAGCACGTGCTCACGGGTCTGCGGCATCGGGCCGTCGGTCGCGGCGACCACCAGGATCGCGCCGTCCATCTGGGCGGCACCGGTGATCATGTTCTTGATGTAGTCCGCGTGACCGGGGGCGTCGACGTGCGCGTAGTGACGCTTCTCGGTCTGGTACTCGACGTGCGAGATGTTGATCGTGATACCGCGCTGCTTCTCTTCCGGCGCGTTGTCGATCTGGTCGAACGCCCGGGATTCGTTCAGCTCCGGCCACTTGTCGTGCAGAACCTTGGTGATCGCCGCGGTCAGAGTGGTCTTCCCGTGGTCGACGTGACCGATGGTTCCGATGTTGACGTGCGGCTTGCTCCGCTCGAACTTCGCCTTCGCCACTGGAATGTCCTCCTGGACTGTTGCTTGCTCACCGGCCGACGTGGCAGTCGGACAGCGACTCGATCTGGTCAGTTGTGCGGACCTTAGGGGAGGCCCCTTTCGCGCCCGCGTTGGGTGCTACGGGATTACTCCCCCGTCGCCTTCGCGATGATCTCCTTCGCGACGTTCGAGGGAACCTCGGCGTAGGAGTCGAACTGCATGGAGTAGTTCGCACGACCCTGGGTGCGAGACCGCAGGTCGCCCACGTACCCGAACATCTCCGACAGCGGAACCAGCGCCTTGACGACGCGGGTGCCCGCCCGCTCCTCCATGGCCTGGATCTGGCCACGGCGGGAGTTGAGGTCACCGATGACGTCACCCATGTAGTCCTCGGGCGTGGTCACCTCGACCGCCATCATCGGCTCCAGCAGTGCCGGGCTGGCCTTCTTCGCGGCTTCCTTGAGCGCCATCGAACCGGCGATCTTGAACGCCATCTCCGAAGAGTCGACCTCGTGGTAGGCACCGTCCAACAGGGTCATCTTCAACCCGACGAGCGGGTAGCCGGCCAGCACGCCGTACTGCATGGCGTCCTGCGCGCCCGCGTCCACCGAGGGGATGTACTCCCGGGGGATGCGGCCACCGGTGACCTTGTTGTCGAACTCGTAGAGCGCACCGTCAGTGGTGGCCAGCGGCTCCAGCTTGATGATCACCTTGGCGAACTGACCGGAGCCACCGGTCTGCTTCTTGTGCACGTAGTCGAGCTTGTCGACCGTCTTGCGGATGGTCTCCCGGTAGGCGACCTGGGGCTTGCCGATGTTCGCCTCGACCTTGTAGTCGGACTTCATCCGGTTCACCAGCACCTCGAGGTGCAGCTCACCCATGCCGGCGATGATCGTCTGCCCGGTCTCCTCGTCCAGCTGGACCTGGAAGGTGGGGTCCTCCTCGGCCAGCTTCTGGATCGCGGTGGACAGCTTCTCCTGGTCCGCCTTCGTCTTCGGCTCGATGGCCACCCGGATGACGGGCTCCGGGAAGGTCATCGACTCCAGGACGATGGGCTTCTGCGGGTCGCACAGGGTGTCACCGGTCGTGGTGTCCTTCAGCCCGATGACCGCGTAGATGTGGCCAGCCTGGGCGTCGTCGACCGGGTTCTCCTTGTTGGAGTGCATCTGGAAGATCTTCCCGATGCGCTCCTTGCGGTCCTTGGTCGAGTTCACGACCTGTGCACCGCCCGCGACCTTGCCCGAGTAGACCCGGATGTAGGTCAGCTTGCCGAAGAACGGGTGCGCGGCGATCTTGAACGCCAGCGCGGAGAACGGCTCTTCGGTGGACGCCTTGCGCGAAGCCGGGGTCTCGCCGTCGGGCAGGAAGCCCTCGACGGCGGGCACGTCCAGCGGCGACGGCAGGTAGTCGATGACCGCGTCAAGCATGGGCTGCACGCCCTTGTTCTTGAACGCGGAACCGGCCAGCACGGGGAACGCCTCGCGGGTGACGACGAGCTTCCGGATCCCGGACTTGATCTCGTCCTCGGTCAGCTCCTCGCCCTCGAGGAACTTCTCCATCAGCGAGTCGTCGGTCTCGGCGACGGCCTCGATGAGCTTCTCGCGGTACTCCGCGGCCAGCTCGGCCATGTCGGCCGGGATGTCCTCGACGGCGTAGTCCTCGCCCTTCTTGACCTCACCGCGCCAGACGAGCGCCTTCATGCGGACCAGGTCGACGACGCCTTCGAACTCGTTCTCGGCGCCGATCGGCAGCTGGATCGCCACCGGCTTCACGCCGAGGCGGTCGGTGATGGTCTTCAGGGTGAAGTAGAAGTCCGCACCCAGCTTGTCCATCTTGTTGACGAAGCAGATGCGCGGGACTTCGTACTTGTCGGCCTGGCGCCAGACCTGCTCGGACTGCGGTTCGACACCTTCCTTGCCGTCGAACACCGCGACGGCACCGTCGAGCACGCGCAGGTTGCGCTCCACCTCGACGGTGAAGTCGACGTGACCCGGCGTGTCGATCAGGTTGATCTGGTAGTCGCCCCAGAAGGTGGTGGTGGCAGCCGAGGTGATGGTGATACCCCGCTTCTGCTCCTCCTCCATCCAGTCCATCGTCGCGGCGCCGTCGTGCACCTCGCCGATCTTGTAGTTGATCCCGGTGTAGAACAGGATCCGCTCGGTCGTCGTGGTCTTACCGGCGTCGATGTGGGCCATGATGCCGATGTTGCGGACCTTGTTGAGGTCTGTCAGCACGTCGCGTGCCACTGCAATGTTCCCCTGTCTGGAAGCGTGGGGCCCGGCCTGGCTTCATCCGGCAGCCGGGCGGCGATCACCAACGGTAGTGGGCGAAAGCCTTGTTCGATTCGGCCATCTTGTGCGTGTCCTCGCGGCGCTTCACGCTTGCCCCGAGGCCGTTGCTCGCGTCGAGCAGCTCGTTCTGCAGACGCTCGATCATGGTCTTCTCGCGGCGAGCCTGCGAGAAGGAGACCAGCCAGCGCAGCGCGAGGGTGGTCGAGCGGCCGGGCTTGACCTCGATCGGCACCTGGTAGGTGGCGCCACCGACGCGGCGGCTCTTCACCTCGATGGCGGGCTTCACGTTGTCGAGCGCACGCTTGAGCGTGACGACCGGGTCGGTGCCGGTCTTCTCCCTGGCACCCTCGAGCGCGCCGTAGACGATGCGCTCGGCGAGGGACCGCTTGCCGTCCTTCAGCACCTTGTTCACCAGCTGGGTGACCAGCGGCGAGGCGTAGACGGGGTCCGAGATCAGCGGCCGCTTCGGCGCGGGACCCTTGCGAGGCATTAGCTCTTCTCCTTCTTCGCGCCGTACCGGCTACGCGCCTGCTTGCGGTTCTTGACACCCTGGGTGTCGAGGGAACCGCGAATGATCTTGTAGCGGACGCCGGGGAGGTCCTTCACACGACCACCGCGCACGAGCACCATCGAGTGCTCCTGCAGGTTGTGGCCCTCGCCCGGGATGTAGGCGGTGACCTCGATGCCGCTGGTCAGCTTCACACGCGCGACCTTGCGCAGCGCCGAGTTCGGCTTCTTGGGCGTGGTGGTGTACACGCGGGTGCACACGCCGCGCCGCTGCGGGCTCCCCTTGAGCGCCGCGGTCTTCTGCTTGGCAGCCTTGTCCTGGCGGCCCTTGCGGACCAGCTGCTGGATCGTGGGCAATGGACCAGCTTTCTGTCGCGTACTGCTTGTTCGTGTTCGGGTTCCCCGGCCCCCGAGGTCGGGCGTGTCGGCCCGCGTCTGGGCCTCACGGCCGGTAACGTTCCCTCGGATTTCCGCGGAGCTCCGCTTCGCCGCCGCGGCTACCGGGATGCCCTCGACACCTAGGTCTTCGAACACCCGGCGAGCCGAATGGCACGCAGAGCGGCCCAGCGCGTGCCGGGCACAGTCGTCAAAGATACCCGCCCGTTTCGGGCCCTCCGACAGCGGGGTCGGCTAAAGCCCGCACATGGGCAGGGACGGGTGGCTCGGCTTTCCAGCTTAGCGGAATCTCCGGCCGGAACGGAGCATTCTCATGCCCCGGGCGGTTCCCCCGTCGGCCTGTGCAACGGATGGCGCCGGGAGTTCATTCCCAACCCGTACGGGTGATCACAATCAGGTGATTTGTCCGGACTTGCCCCGGATCGCGAACCGGTCGGCCATCATGAACTCGCCCTGGCAGCCAAGCAACGGGAGGCGTCGTGTCGGCCGAGTTCGACCAGCTTGTCGCGCAGTTCGAGCAGTTCCAGTCGAAGCTCCACCGGGTCGACGAGCAGCTCACCGACGTTGGCCAGATGCAGCAGGAGATCACCGGGCTCACGGCGACGGCGAAATCGCCGGACGGCGCGGTCACCGTCGTGGCCGGGCCCGGCGGCGCGATCCAGGACATCCGCTTCGCCGACAACGCGCTGCGCCAGTCGACGCAGGCGCTGTCGGCCTCGGTGATGTCCACCCTCCAGCAGGCGGTCGCGGAGGTCGCGCGCAAACAGGCGAAGACGGTGGAGGCCCACCTCGGCACCGGGATGAACCTGCTGGACCAGGTCCTGGAGACGCAGGCCGAGCTGTTCGGCACCTCCCCCGAACAGCTGCGCGCCTCCCTCGAGGAGGAGAGCCGGCCGCCGGTGCGCGACGAGGACATGTCCGAGCAGACGTTCCTGCACCGGGAGGAACCACAACGCCGTCCCGCACCTCCCACCGGTGGGAACGACAGCTCGGGAAGCCGTTTCCTCAATCTCTACGACGAGGAGGACCGCTGATGGGTACGGGACACGCCGTGGTCGTGGCGGCGCTGCGCGAGTACTCCGGGAAGCTCGACGGGGACGTCGCCGTGCCCAAGGAGGTCTCCGGGCTGGTCGACCAGTCCGATGTCGGGGACAAGTCCTGGGGTGTCGTCGGCCTGTTCGTGAAGGAGAAGTACACGGACATGCTCGGCGACCTCAAGGACCTGCTGACGGAGATGGGCGCCGGGCTGCAGGCCGCGAGCCAGAAGTTCGGCTCGGCCGCGAACGCCTACGAGCAGCACGAGGACGACAGCAAGCAGCTGCTCGGTGAAATCCTCAACGTGCTGCAGGCACCGGCCCCGAACCGTACGCCGACGATGGGCCCCGCGCCCGAGGGGAACTGACCCATGAGCGAGGACGAGGTCACCGGGCAGCAGACCGGCATCAAGATCAAGAAGCAGGACGACCCCGGGTTCATCAAGACCGACGCCGACTCGCTCATCGGGGCGCTGCCCGGCCCCGTCAGCAGCGGCTACAGCACGTTCAAGAGCATCAAAGACGCGGCGGGCGACGGCAAGGTCACCGGCGGCGAGGTCGCCGGAATCGCCGGCAGCGCGGCGGGTTTCGTCAGCTCCTGCATGAGCGTGTCGAGCATCGCGACGGATCCGATCGGCTGGCTCGTCGGGCAGGGGCTGAACTTCCTGATGTCGGTGGTGCAGCCGCTGCAGGACGCGATCCACTTCGTCAGCGGCGACGGCCCCGCGCTGTCGAAGGCGGCCGAGAACTTCGGCTCGATCGCGACGGGATTGCAGCAGTACAGCCAAAAATTCATTCAGGAGGCGCAGGCTTCGCTCGCCAACTGGGACGGCGACGCGGCCGACGCCGCCGCGGCGAAGCTGGCGCGGTTCTCCCAGGGCATCAACGGCATCGCCGGGCAGTCCGGGGACATCGCGCAGCTGCTGCAGATCTCCAGCATGGTCATGACGGTGATCGAGGAGTTCATCAAGGCCATCCTCACCGAGCTGATCACCTGGCTGATCATGATCTGGATCCCGGCGCTGGCCGCCGCGGTGCCGACGTGTGGCGGTTCGACGGCCGCCGCGGGCACCGCGACCGGCGTGCGCACCGTGCAGACGGGATCGAAGGTCAGCAAGTACGTCCAGAAACTCAAGGAGCTGCTCGACACCATCAAGAACTTCTTGGTGAAGCTCAAGGACTTCTTCGGGAAGTGGAAGGGCAACTTCAAGGAGGTCATGGACACCAAGGCGATGCAGAGCGGCCTCGCGAAGCTGGAGGCGCAGAGCGCCAAGGAAGCAGGCCGAAGCGCGAGCGTGGGAACAAAGCTGCAGAGCGCTGAGGGTGGCATGGTCGGCGAGCGGGCATACCTGGGCGCGGGCAAGAGCTTCGGTAAGGAAACGAAGAAGGCGGGCCTCGGCACAGTCGGCCTCGGCGGTCTGGTGAACGGCAAAGGCGAGATCGAAATCCCAGGGACGGCGAAGGGCCGTACGCAATTGGGCGTCGATGCCGCGGGAAAGGCCGCGAAATACGGCTCCGATGGCGAAAAGGCCGCGGGCTACGGCCAAACCGGCGAAGACGAGACGCCCGAAGAAACCAGCGACGAGCTGAACTTCTGACCAGGCAAGGAGAATCGGCGCGATGAGCATCAACGCCGGTAGCGTGCTCGTCTCGATCGCGGTGCTCGCGTTCGTGGTCTGGCTGGTCTGGTCCTTGTCTTCTCCGGTCGTGTTCCGGCGGGTCCAGCTACCGCGACTGGCACGAGAACACGGCTGGCGGCTGAGGAAACGGCAGCGAGGCGCTCCCCGCGATCTGCCCGGCGACGGTGGGCAGGGCTGGGAGGTTCCGCTCCCGGAAACCGACGTCGAATTCCTCGGTCGCTACCGGGGACGGCCGGTGCACGGGGTGCAGATCTCCGTGCGCAAGGGTGTTTCCTATGACGCGCTCCATGACCAGTACTCGGCCAACGTCAAGACCTACTCGGTGGTGAGTACGGCGCTGTCCGACCGGCCCTTCGACGGTTTTCACGACCGGAACCGCGGTGTCGCCGTCAACGGGGACCCGATGGCGCTGTACCAGGATTTCGCGGACTGGGCCCGCAACCGCAAGCCCGAGACGAAAGACGACGTGCACAACGAAGGCTCGGGCCTGCGCTCAGTGAGCTGGCGCGGCAATCTGAACCGCAAGCGGCTGCTGCGCGTACTGGACGAGCTGACGGCGGGCTGACGGCGCGAAACGGGGCCCGGGAAAGCCCGGGCCCCGTTCGTGGAGCGTGCCTAGTCCTCGTCGGCCTTCGCGTGGTCCGGTTTACCCGGGTTGGGGTCACGGGAAAGGTCGATCGCGGGGTGCCGCGGCGCCCCTTCCGGCGCGGCGTGCCTGCCGGACTTCGGACTCTCCTCCTGGCGTTCGTTCTCTTCCTCGGTGTTCACAACGCCCTCCTCGTTTTCTCGCGTACGCGTGAACCTCCCGCGCGACACGCTACCGCCCAAAAGCGAAGGCCCCGGGATGCGGGAGGCATCCCGGGGCCTTGCGGCACTACGAACAGATCAGCGGAAGTCGCGACCGAAGTCGTAGTCGTCGAGCGGAACGGCGGCGCCGGTACCCGTGCCGAACACGTCCGGGGTGTAGTAGCCGTCGTCGTAGGACGGGATGGCGTACGCCGCCACCCTGGCCTCCTCGGTCGGCTGCACCTGGATGTTGCGGTACCGGTTGATGCCGGTGCCGGCCGGGATCAGCTTACCGATGATCACGTTCTCCTTGAGGCCGACGAGCTTGTCGCTGCGGCCGTTGATCGCCGCGTCGGTCAGGACACGCGTGGTCTCCTGGAACGACGCCGCCGACAGCCACGAGTCCGTGGTCAGCGAGGCCTTCGTGATCCCCATCAGCACCGGGCGACCGGAGGCGGGCTCGCCGCCCTCGGCCACCGAGGCCCGGTTCGTCGCTTCGAACTTGGTGCGCTCGGGGAGCTCACCAGGCAGGAAGTCGGTCGAACCGGAGTCGATGATCGTGACCCGGCGCAGCATCTGCCGGACGATCACCTCGATGTGCTTGTCGTGGATCGACACACCCTGCGCCCGGTACACCTTCTGGACCTCGTCCACCAGGTGCATCTGCGCCTCGCGCGGCCCCATCACACGCAGCACCTCGTGCGGGTCCGGCGTGCCTTCGAGCAGCAGCTGCCCGACGGACACGTGGTCGCCGTCGGCCAGCGGGCCGGTCGGGGTGTTGGCCAGGCGCTGACGCTTCGACAGCTTGTCGAAGACGATCTCCTCGCCACCGTCGTCCGGGATCAGCGTGATCTTCCAGAACCGCTCGCTCTCCTCGATGCGCACGCGGCCATCGACGTCGGCGATCGGCGCCTTGCCCTTCGGGACACGGGCCTCGAACAGCTCCGTGACACGCGGCAGACCCGTGGTGATGTCGTCACCGGCGACACCACCCTGGTGGAAGGTACGCATCGTCAGCTGGGTACCGGGCTCACCGATCGACTGGGCGGCGACGATACCCACGGCCTCGCCGACGTCCACCAGCTTGCCGGTGGCCATCGAGCGGCCGTAGCAAGTGGCACACACACCGACCGCGGACTCACAGGTGAGCACGCTGCGGACCTTGACCTTGAGGATCCCGCTGGTGATCAGCTTCTCGATCGCCGGGTCACCGAGGTCATCCGTGGCGTTGAGCACCACGTTGCCCTGCGCGTCCGTGGCGTCGGTGGCCAGGGTGCGGGCGTACGCGGCGGTCTCGACGTGCTGCGTGCGCACGATCCGGCCGTCGCCGAGGTCCTCACCGATGACCATGTTGATGCCACGGCTGGTGCCACAGTCGACCTCGCGGACGATGACGTCCTGCGACACGTCCACCAGACGACGGGTCAGGTAACCCGAGTCGGCGGTACGCAGCGCGGTGTCGGCCAGACCCTTCCGGGCACCGTGGGTGGCGATGAAGTACTCGGCCACCGACAGGCCCTCGCGGAAGTTCGCCTTGATCGGGCGCGGGATGTACTCACCCTTCGGGTTCGACACCAGCCCACGCATCCCGGCGAGCGAACGGACCTGGGTCATGTTGCCCGCCGCCCCGGACTTCACGATCACGGAGATCGGGTTGGTCTCAGGGAAGTGGTCCTCCATGACCTTGGCGACGTCGTCCGTCGCCTGGCTCCAGACCTTGACCAGCTCGTTGTTGCGCTCGGCGTGCGAGAGCTGACCACGCTGGTAGCGCTTCTCGACCTGGTCGGCCTTGGCCTCGTACTGGTCCAGGATCTCCTTCTTCTCCGGCGGCACGACCACGTCGGTGATCGACACCGTCACGCCGGAGCGGGTGGCCCAGTAGAAGCCGGCGTCCTTGAGCCGGTCCAGGGTCTGCGCGACCTGCGTCATCGAGTACCGCTCGGCCAGGTCGTTCACGATCGCGGCCTGCCGCTTCTTCGGCATCGGCTCGTTCACGAACGGGTAGTCCGGCGGCAGCAGCTCGTTGAACAGCACCCGGCCGAGGCTGGTCTCGGCCAGCCACGTCTGACCCGGCTCCCAGCCGGCTTCGGTGAGGCGGGCCTCGTCGGCCTTGCTCGGCTGCCGGTCGTTGATCCGGATCTTGATCGGGGCGTGCAGGCTCAGCGCCTTGCGGTCGAAGGCCATGATGGCCTCGGCCGGCGAGGAGTAGGCCTGCCCGGCGCCGGTCGCGGTCTCGTCGAGACGGGTCAGGTGGAACAGCCCCGTGACCATGTCCAGTCGCGGCATGGCGAGCGGACGGCCCGACGCCGGCGACAGGATGTTGTTCGCCGAGAGCATCAGGATCCGGGCCTCGGCCTGTGCCTCGGCCGACAGCGGCAGGTGCACCGCCATCTGGTCACCGTCGAAGTCCGCGTTGAACGCCTCGCAGACCAGCGGGTGCAGCTGGATGGCCTTGCCTTCCACCAGCTGCGGCTCGAAGGCCTGGATGCCGAGGCGGTGCAGGGTCGGCGCACGGTTGAGCAGCACCGGGTGCCCGGTGATGACCTCTTCCAGCACGTCCCACACCGCGGGCCGCGCGCGCTCCACCATCCGCTTGGCGGACTTGATGTTCTGCGCGTGGTTCAGGTCGACCAGCCGCTTCATGACGAACGGCTTGAACAGCTCGAGCGCCATGTCCTTGGGCAGACCGCACTGGTGCAGCTTCAGCTGCGGGCCGACGATGATGACCGAACGGCCCGAGTAGTCGACGCGCTTGCCGAGCAGGTTCTGGCGGAACCGGCCCTGCTTGCCCTTGAGCAGGTCGGACAGCGACTTCAGCGGCCGGTTGCCCGGGCCGGTGACCGGACGCCCGCGGCGGCCGTTGTCGAACAGCGCGTCGACGGCCTCCTGCAGCATCCGCTTCTCGTTGTTGACGATGATCTCGGGCGCGCCGAGGTCGATCAGCCGCTTGAGGCGGTTGTTCCGGTTGATGACCCGGCGGTACAGGTCGTTCAGGTCGGAGGTGGCGAACCGGCCACCGTCGAGCTGCACCATCGGGCGCAGGTCCGGCGGGATGACCGGGACGGCGTCGAGCACCATGCCGCGCGGGTCGTTGCCGGTGGCCTGGAAGGCCGCCACGACCTTGAGCCGCTTCAGCGCGCGGAGCTTCTTCTGCCCCTTGCCGTTGCGGATGGTGTCGCGCAGGTTCTCCGCCTCGGCGGCCACGTCGAACTCGGTGGCCAGCTTCTGGATGGCCTCCGCGCCCATGCCGCCGGTGAAGTACTCGCCGTAGCGGTCGAACAGCTCGCGGTAGAGCTGCTCGTCCGCGATCAGCTGCCGGGAGTCGAGCTTGGTGAAGGTGGTCCAGATCTCCTCGAGCCGGTCCAGCTCACGCTGGGCCCGGTCGCGGAGCTGGCGCATCTCGCGCTCGCCGCCCTCCTTGACCTTGCGGCGGGCGTCGGACTTGGCGCCCTCGGCCTCCAGCTGGGCCAGGTCGGCCTCGAGCTTCTGCGCGCGGGCCTCGATGTCGGAGTCGCGCTTGAGCTCGATGTTCTTGCGCTCGACGCCGATCTCGTTCTCGAGCGTCGGCAGGTCGTTGTGCCGCAGCTCGGAGTTCACGCCCGTGATCACGTAGGCCGCGAAGTAGATGATCTTCTCGAGGTCCTTCGGGGCCAGGTCCAGCAGGTAACCCAGCCGCGAGGGCACACCCTTGAAGTACCAGATGTGGGTGACCGGAGCGGCCAGCTCGATGTGGCCCATCCGCTCACGCCGCACCTTGGCACGGGTCACCTCGACACCACAGCGCTCGCAGATGATGCCCTTGAAGCGAACCCGCTTGTACTTACCGCAGTAGCACTCCCAGTCCCGGGTGGGGCCGAAGATCTTCTCGCAGAAGAGGCCGTCCTTCTCGGGCTTGAGCGTGCGGTAGTTGATGGTCTCCGGCTTCTTCACCTCGCCGAAGGACCACTGACGGATGTCGTCGGCGGTCGCGAGGCCGATCCGGAGCTCATCGAAGTAATTGACGTCCAACACGCGGTTGCATCCCCTTGGAAATAGAGGTGGCTAACGGGGCCGGCTGCCCGGCCGGGCCCACGCGGGAGGTGTGGGCCCGGCCAGGCGGCGAGGTCACTGCACGACGTCGTCCACCGAGGGCGACTCGTTGCGGGACAGGTTGATGCCGAGGTTCGCGGCGGCGCGTTCGAGGTCCTCGTCGTCGGAGTCGCGCATCTCGATCGCCGCACCGTCGGAGGAAAGGACCTCCACGTTGAGGCAGAGCGACTGCAGCTCCTTCAACAGCACCTTGAACGACTCGGGGATACCCGGGTCCGGGATGTTCTCGCCCTTGACGATGGCCTCGTACACCTTCACGCGGCCGACCACGTCGTCCGACTTGATCGTCAACAGCTCCTGCAGCGTGTAAGCCGCGCCGTAGGCCTGCATCGCCCAGCACTCCATCTCACCGAAGCGCTGGCCACCGAACTGCGCCTTACCACCCAGCGGCTGCTGGGTGATCATCGAGTACGGGCCGGTGGAGCGGGCGTGGATCTTGTCGTCGACCAGGTGGTGCAGCTTGAGGATGTACATGTAGCCGACCGCCACCGGGTACGGGAACGGCTCGCCGGAACGACCGTCCAGCAGCACCGCCTTGCCGTCCGGCTGGACCAGGCGCTCGCCGTCACGGTTCGGCTTGGTCGAGGCCAGCAGACCGGTGAGCTCCTCCTCCTTCGCACCGTCGAACACCGGGGTGGCGGTGTTCGTGCCGGGGTCGACGTCGTAGAGCTCTTCGGGGAGGTTGGCCGCCCACTCGGGCGAGCCCTCCACCTTCCAGCCCTGCGACGCGAGCCAGCCGAGGTGCAGCTCGAGGATCTGGCCGATGTTCATCCGTCGCGGCACACCGTGGGTGTTCAGCACGATGTCGACCGGCTGCCCGTCCTCCATGAACGGCATGTCCTCGGCGGGCAGGATCTTGCCGATGACGCCCTTGTTGCCGTGACGGCCGGCGAGCTTGTCACCCGGCTGGATCTTCCGCTTCTGGGCCACGTACACGCGGACCAGCTCGTTGACGCCCGGGGGCAGCTCGTCGTCGTCCTCGCGGGAGAACACCCGGATGCCGATGACCTTGCCGGTCTCGCCGTGCGGCACCTTCAGCGAGGTGTCGCGGACTTCGCGGGCCTTCTCGCCGAAGATCGCGCGGAGCAGGCGCTCCTCCGGGGTCAGCTCCGTCTCGCCCTTGGGCGTGACCTTGCCGACCAGGATGTCGCCGTCACGGACCTCGGCGCCGATGCGGATGATGCCGCGCTCGTCGAGGTCGGCCAGCACCTCTTCGGAGACGTTCGGGATGTCCCTGGTGATCTCCTCGGCACCGAGCTTGGTGTCCCGCGCGTCGATCTCGTGCTCCTCGATGTGGATCGAGGTGAGCACGTCGTCCTGCACGAGACGCTCGGAGAGGATGATCGCGTCCTCGTAGTTGTGGCCCTCCCACGGCATGACCGCGACGAGCAGGTTCTTGCCCAGCGCCATCTCGCCGTTCTCGGTGGACGGCCCGTCCGCGATCACCTGACCCGCTTCGACCCGGTCGCCCTCGTTCACGATCGGCCGGTGGTTGAAGCAGGTGCCGTGGTTGGTGCGGCGGAACTTGTACAGTCCGTAGCTCTTCCGCGTGCCGTCGTCGTGCATGATCGTGACCAGGTCGGCGGAGAGCTCCTCCACCACACCGGCCTGCTCGGCGACCAGCACGTCACCGGCGTCGACCGCGGCGCGCAGCTCCACACCGGTGCCGACCAGCGGCGACTGGTTGCGCAGCAGCGGCACCGCCTGGCGCTGCATGTTGGCGCCCATCAGCGCGCGGTTCGCGTCGTCGTGCTCGAGGAACGGGATCATCGCCGTGGCGACCGACACCATCTGGCGCGGCGACACGTCCATGTAGTCCACGTCCATCGGGTCGATCAGCTCGACCTCGCCGCCCTTCCGGCGGACCAGCACGCGGTCCTCGGCGAAGTGGCCGTCGTCCGTCAGCGGCGCGTTGGCCTGCGCCTTGACGAAGCGGTCCTCCTCGTCCGCGGTGAGGTAGTCGACCTGGTCGGTGACCCGGCCCTCGACGACCTTCCGGTACGGCGTCTCGATGAAGCCGAACGGGTTGACCCGCGCGTAGGAGCAGAGCGAGCCGATCAGGCCGATGTTCGGGCCTTCCGGCGTCTCGATCGGGCACATCCGGCCGTAGTGCGACGGGTGGACGTCGCGGACCTCCATGCCGGCGCGCTCACGGGACAGACCACCGGGGCCCAGCGCCGAGAGGCGGCGCTTGTGGGTCAGACCGGACAGCGGGTTGTTCTGGTCCATGAACTGCGACAGCTGCGAAGTCCCGAAGAACTCCTTGATCGCGGCCACGACGGGGCGGATGTTGATCAGGGTCTGCGGCGTGATCGCCTCGACGTCCTGTGTGGTCATCCGCTCCTTGACCACGCGCTCCATCCGGGACAGGCCGACCCGGATCTGGTTCTGGATCAGCTCGCCGACGGTGCGCAGGCGGCGGTTGCCGAAGTGGTCGATGTCGTCGACCTCGACCGGGATGAGGTTGTCCTCCGGGCCCATCTTCTCCTCGCCGGCGTGCAGCCGGACCAGGTACTCGATGGTGGTGACGATGTCTTCCTCGGTCAGCGTGCCGGTCTCGTACGGCAGGTCGAGGCCGAGCTTCTTGTTGACCTTGTAGCGGCCCACCTTGGCGAGGTCGTAGCGCTTGTCCTTGAAGAACAGGTTCTCCAGGAGGGTCTGCGCGCTCTCCTTCGTCGGCGGCTCACCCGGGCGCAGCTTGCGGTAGATGTCCAGCAGCGCCTCGTCGGTGCCGGCGGTGTGGTCCTTCTCGAGCGTGGCCAGCAGGGTCTCCGAGAAGGAGAAGCGCTCGCGGATCTGCTCGGTGGTCCAGCCCAGCGCCTTCAGCAGCACGGTGACCGGCTGGCGGCGCTTGCGGTCGATGCGCACACCGACGGTGTCGCGCTTGTCCACGTCGAACTCGAGCCACGCGCCGCGGCTCGGGATGATCTTGACGCTGAAGACGTCCTTGTCGGTCGTCTTGTCGATCGCCTGGTCGAAGTAGACGCCGGGGGAACGGACCAGCTGGGACACCACGACACGCTCGGTGCCGTTGATGATGAAGGTGCCCTTGTCGGTCATCACGGGGAAGTCACCCATGAAGACCGTCTGGCTCTTGATCTCGCCGGTGTTGTTGTTCACGAACTCCGCGGTGACGAACAGCGGGGCCGCGTACGTCATGTCCTTGTCCTTGCACTCCTCCACCGAGGCCTTGACCTCGTCGAAGCGCGGGTCCGAGAAGGACAGCGACATGGTGCCCTGAAAGTCTTCGATCGGGGAGATCTCGTTCAGGACCTCTTCGAGACCGCCGGTCGGGTTCTCTTCTCCTTCTTCGACGCGGCGCTCGAACCACTTCTCGTCACCGGTGAACCATTCGAAGGACCTGATCTGCACGTCCAGCAGATTCGGGGTGGTCAGCGGTTCGCGGATCTTCGCGAAGGAGACCCGCTTGGGGGCTCCGGGGATTCCCGTGGAGTTCGATTCAGCCGAGGTGGTCGCAGCAGTGGCCTGGTTCGCGGGAGAGACTGCCAAGATGCGTCCTTCCGGGGACAATGAGCGGTGAGCAGCCGCGTTAGCAACTACTAAAGCGACTGTCAAGGGTGCCGTGGTGCCCACTATCCTAACTGCCGTGCCCGGGCAGCCTGAAAGAGGGCAGCGCAAAGAAGCAGTCTAGCCCGAACGACGCGTTCTGTCGAGGGGGCGCTCCCGACGGGGCCCAGACCTCGATCACGACGTCTTCAGGTATGCCTCCAGCTTCGCCCTCCCGCAGGGCGTTGCCGTTGCCAGTAAGCGTGACCCTCCGGCGGCCCAGAGTCAAGATGCCACGCCCTCAAACCCGCCGGTTGGCGCAATGTGCGTGGACGGTGTACGGGCCGTAAGGCACCCCCGCTGAACAGGGCTTTTCGATGATCATCCCAGCTCGCACCGAGGGGGTGGGAGTGCTAAAGCGGCTGCGGTTCGGGCTGCAGGGGTGTGACGATCTGCTGTTGCAGCCACGAGCACTGCTTCTCCCAGAGGCGCTGGGAAGCCTCGTCCGGGCAGGGCATTCCGTCCACGGATTCGCCGAGCCGCCACGAGCGCAGCCAGGCTTCGATGGCCACCTTCACGTCCAGCGCGACGGTGCCCATGAGGTAGCGCTCGGGCCAGCCGCGCAGCACCACGACCCCACCCTCCGACGGCAGCAGCTCCAGCAGCTCGCCGAGCCGGTTCGCCACCGGGATCAGCATGTCCAGCTCCGGCGCCGCGGGCGTGTTCTCGCCGAGCCTGCGCGTCCACAGAACGGCGTCCAGACGCTTGTCCAGCACGCCCGGCGGACCGGCGTCGTACTCGGCCAGCCTGTCGAGCGCGAGCTTGCGCAGGCCGTTCACGTGCACCCGGAGCAGCCCGATGTGCCCCGGGTGGAAGACGCCGATCTTGTCCTCACCCCGGCTGTCCCAGCTCACCGCGCCGCGGTACGGGTCCCCCATCGATGCGAGCCGAAGCGGCTCAGCGGCTCGGGGACGCCGGCGGGGCGCTGGTCGTCGGCGCGGGCGAACCGCTCGCGGACGGGGTCGAGGTCGGGGTCTCGGCGCTGTAGGTGTTGAGGTTCGAGACCTTCCACTTGCCGTCCACGTACTGCATGTTCATGTACAGCTGGGCGCTGCCGCTGGAGGTCTGGTTCTGGTCGGTGCGGGTGGCCGTCTGGTCGACGAACACCATCACCCTCGCCAGATCGCCCTCCAGCCGGACCACCGCGCTGCGGCTGGCCTTCACCGTGACGACGATCTTCTGCTGCGGCGCGAGCCGCTCGACCTCGCCCATCAGGCTGTCGTACTTCGCCTTGACCTCGTCGTTGAGCAGCAGGTCCTTCGCCGCGTTCTGGGTCTTGGCGATGTTGTTGAAGTCGTAGGAGAACAGCGTCTCGGCGGCGTTGGTGGCCGCCTGGTTCACCTGCGAGGTGCGGGCTACGTCCAGCAGCGCGGTGTTCGAGGTGGCCGCGTCGAGCTGGTTGCCCTCGATCTTGAACCACACCGCGAACCCGGCGAGCACGAGCGCGGCGCCGAACAGCGCGCCGGCGAGTACGAACCGGCTGCGCGGGCTGCGCTCGCGCTTTTCGGGCTCCGCCACTGAAAGCTCGGGATCCGGCTCCGCGACGGCGGCTTCGGCCTCGTAGAAGTCGTCCGGCTTCGGCGCACCGGTGTCACGGCTCTTCGGCCGAGGGCTCGGGCGGGTCAGTTCCTCGACGGTGTCCTCGGAGACCTCGGGGGCCTCGACGGCCTCGGCCGGGGTTTCTTCGACGGTGGTTTCCGAGGCGGCCGCGGTGTCTTCGACCTCGGGCGCGGACGGGGACTCGACGACGTCGGCCGGGGCTTCCTGGTCCGGCTTCGGACGCGGGCTCGGCGACGGACGGCGCAGCCCGGCGACCTTCGGCCGGCGGCCCGGCTGCTGAGGCCGGCGGGGAGAGCTGGATGGCAAGACGAAACTCCCTTTGCTACGACGCGCGCTTACTGCCCGCTGCTCACGAGCGGGACGGACCCGATCGAGGAGACCTTCCAGTCCGCTCCGACCCGGGTCATCTGGACCTCCAGCCGCAACGGCTTCACCACCGGCTGCTGACCCTCCTTGGTCACCAGCGTGCTGATCGCCGCCAGGAAGCTGGCCTTGCCCTGGTGGTCGTCGAGCTCCTCGACCCCGATGTCCTGCACCGTGGTGGTGACCTTCGTCTTCGCGTCGGTCATCGCCTGGCGGTAGGTCTGCTCGGAGTTCTTCAGCTGGGTCTGCAGATCGGCGGTGGAGACGTCGATCTGCTTCTGGAAGTAGGCGTCCGGATTGGTGTAGTCCAATTCGGTGTAGGCCTTCACGGCGACGGTGCCCTGTTGGACCACCGCGTCGCGCGCCTGAGCCAGCGCGAGGTTGTCGTCCCCGGATGCGGACCACCACTGGATCCCGAAGATCGCCGCCACGATCAGCGCGGCGAGCGCCAGCGTGGCCGTGCCGAGCACCAGGTACCGGCTGTTGTCCCGCTTGGGGCCACCCTGTTCCTCAGCGACGTCGGCGTCGGCGTCGGCCGCCGCGGCGTCGTCGGCGGTGCCGGCCTCACCGACAGCGTCGGTTTCGTCGGCCGCGTGCGCCCCGGTGACGGTCTCTTCGCCGTCACGCCCGGGCTCTCCGCCCGGCGTGGGCTCCTCGGCCGGTTTCTCCGAGGCCTCGTCCGAACTCATAACACTCCAGAGTAGAGAGACAGTGTTTCGTCTCCGTCAGCCGGGCAGGCCCAGCAACGAAGTAAGGCTGTTGATCGACACCGCGGGCGAACCCGCGACGCCAGGAGTGCCCGCGGCCATCTCCGCCAGCTCCTGCTGGGGCCGGTCCGCGCTGCTGTTCAGCTGCTCCTGGCTCGGCTCCACCGGCACGCCGTTGTACGGCGCGTTCTGCGCGCCGCGGACGTCGATCGGACTGCCCGTCGGCTCGGCGCAGTAGGCGTTGGTGTCCGGCTCCCGCGCGGAGGTGTCCGTGCCGGTGCGGTACTGGTCCGAGCTCATGTAGCCCTTGGTGCAGGCCGGCGGGTTGAACAGGTTGAGCACCAGCCCGAGGTGCGCGGTGCCGTCGCCGGGCACGACGCTGCGCGCGCCAGAAGCCAGCACCGGGTAGCTCACCATCACCTGCGAGATGTTGTTCTGCCGCGTCACCAGCAGGTTCGACGTGGTGAGCAGGTTGGCGACCAGCTCGCCGAGCCCCGGCCCGGTGTCGGTGATCAACTGGTTGAGCACCGACGAAGCCTGCGGGGTGACCTCGATCAGTCTCCGCAGGTCGCCGTCCGAGTTCTTCAGCGTCGCGGACAGCGAGTTCAGGTTCTTGCTGAACTCGGACAGGTTCGACGCCTCGGCGTTCTGCGTGTCCAGCACCTTGCCGCCTTCGTCGAGCAGCTGCACGGTCTGGGGCAGGTTGTCCTGCGCGGACTTGGTGAAGTCCCGCACGGTGTCCATCAGCACCTGGAGATCGGTCCCGGTGCCGTTGAAGGCGTTGTACGACTCGTCGACGACGGTGCGCAGCGCGTCGGTGGGCACCGACTGCGCCAGCCCGTCGAGATCGCTGACGACCTGCTCGGTGGAGATCGGGGTCTTCGCCTTGTCGGCGCCGATCACCGAACCCGCCTTCAGGTACGGCCCGCTGTCGCTCGCGGGCCGCAGGTCCACGAACTGTTCCCCGACCGCCGAACGGTCCGCGATCACGGCCTGCAGATCGGCGGGGACGTTCGGGGCCTTCGGGTCGATGTTCAGCTCGGCTTCGAGGCCCTGCGCGGTCAGCCGCAGCTGCCCGACCTTGCCGATGTTGTAGCCGCGGTAGGTCACCTCGGCCCCGGTGAAGATGCCGCCCGACTGGGTCAGCTCCAGCTTCACCGTGTAGCCCTCCTGCCCGAAAACCTGACCGAGGCCGGCGAACCGGATCAGCGCGTACACGATCGCGACCACGGAGATCACCAGGAACGCGAGCAGCTGGATCTTCGTCCTGCGCACCAGCATCAGGCACCTCCCGCCAAGAGTCCGAAGATGCCGGCGGCGCCGGTCTGCTGTTGCTGCGACTGCCCGGTGCCGGTCGTGCTCGGCGAGCTCTGCCCCGAGTTCAGCGGCAGCGGCGGTGTGGTGTTCGAGTCGTTCGACGACGTGCCACCGGACAGGCCCGCGAGGCTGTCGGGCAGGGCACCCGCGAGCGGGTTGTCCCGGCTGCGGCCGAAGTTGTCCAGGATGTCCTTCAGGTTCAGGTCGATGTTCGCGTAGAGGTTGAAGTAGTCGCCCTTCGCGCCCTGCAGCGCGGAGTCGGTGAAGGGGTACGTCAGCAACAACTCCAGCGACTTGGGCAGATCCGAGCCCGCCTCACCCAGCTTCTGCAGCGTGGGCTGCAACGCGCGCAGATCGGCGACCAGGTCCTCCTGGCTCTTGTTGATCGTGTCGACGGTGACCCCCGACAGGTTCTGCAGTGCCTGCAGCATCCGGACGAACTGACCGCGCTGCTGTTCCAGCACCGCCAGTCCGGGGCCGAGGTTGTCGATGGCTCCGGCGAGCTGGTCCTTCTGGTTGTTCAGCGTGCTGGACAACCGGTTCAGCCCGTCAAGGGCGCGCGTGATGTCCGCGGACTGGGCGTCCAAAGTGGACACCAGCTGGTTCGCGCTGTCCAGCAGGTTGCGGATGTCGGGCTCGCGGCCGGAGGTGGCGTTGTTGAGCTCCTTGGTGATCGTGTTGATCTGGTCGACGCCGCCGCCGTTGAGGAGCATGGACAGCGCGCCGAGCACCTCCTCCACGTCCACGCTGCGGTTCGTCCGCGCGAGCGGGATCTCCGCGTTGTTCGCCAGCGAGCCCTGCGCGAGGTCCTGTCCCGGCGAAGCGAGCTCGACGTACTTCTCGCCCAGCAGACTCGACTGGCGGATGTTCGCCAGCGCGTTCGCCGGCAGCTTCACGTCACCGTTGATCTCCATGGTGACCTCGGCGTGCCAGCCGTCCGGGGTGAGCCCGATCGACTCGACCCTGCCGACCGCGACCTCGTTGACCTTCACCCCGGACTTCGGCACCAGGTCGAGCACGTCCTGGAACTGCGCCTTGACCGTGTACGGGTGGTCGCCGAGGTCGGCACCGCCGGGCAGCGGAACCGAGTAGATACCGCCGAAACCACAGCTGCTGAGCGTCAGCGCGGCCGCGACACCGACAGCGGCGATGGCGAGCTTCTTCACTGCGACGCCCCCGTCCCGTAGAGGTCGACGAGCGGCAGTGGCAGCGGCGGCGCCTGGCCGTTCTGCAGCGCGTTCACCGTCTGCGCCACCGAAGGCAACTTCACCGCCCCGTCGACGATCCCGGCGACGGAGTCGCACAGGTTGCCGACCTCGCCGAGCTTCCCCGCCTGTTTCAGCAGGGAGCAGACCAGCACGATCGGCGGCTGGGTCAGCTCGTTGATGTTCGCCCGCGCGTCCAGCGTGCCCGAGGAACCGTTGTAGGCGTTGACGACGTTGCTGAGCCCGACGGGCGCGACGTCCAGGATCTCGGCCAGCGCGCTGCGCTGGTCCACCAGCACCTTGGTGACGCTCGCTAGCTTGTCCACATTGGACCGGAGCTTGTCGTGGTGCGAGTTGATGAAGTCCTGCACCATGGTGAGCGTGGTGCCCAGCTGCTGCACCGTCGCGGCGAGGTTCTGCTTCTCGCCGTCGAGGTAGCCGCTGACGTCGGCCAGCTGCGACTCGAACTGGCGGACCTGGCTGTCGCTCTGCGCCAGCGTGGTGGAGAACTGCGCCAGGTTCTGGATGGTGGCGAACAGGTCGTCCTTGTTGCCGGACAACGTGGTCGAGAGCTGGCTCAGCTTGGTGATCGTGTCGTGCAGCGACTGCCCGTTGCCGTCCATGTTCTTCGCCAGCGTGGTCAGCAGGTCCGACAGCGAGCCGTTCGCGTTCACCCCGTTCGGGCCGAGCGACTGGCTGATCTTGTCCAGGCTGGAGTACAGGTCGTCGACCTCGGTGGGCACCGCGGTGCGCGAGACCGGGATGGAGGCGCCGTCGTCGATCACCTTGCCGCCGGTGTACGCCGGGGCGAACTGCACGTACCGGTCGGAAACCAGTGACGGCGCGACGATCGCGGCCTGCACGTCGGCCGGCAGCGCCACCGACTTGTCGTACTCCATCTCGACGCGGACCTGGTTGCCCATCGGCTGCACGTTGGTGACCGTGCCCATCTCGACGCCGAGCACGCGCACGCTGTTGCCGACGTACAACCCGATCGCGCTCGGGAAGTACGCGGTGACGGTCTTCTTGTTGGCGTCCTTGAGGACCCACCAAAGCCCGCCGGCGACGAGGAGGCCGAGCACGCAGGCGACGGCGATGCCGCGGGCGAGTGACTGACCGAAGCGGGTGCTGGTCATTTCTGGTTACACCCCTCTTCGTTCAGCGGGCCTACCGAGGGCAGGACCAGACCGCAGATGTAGTTGTCGAACCAGTGCCCGTTGCCGACGGTGTTGGTGAACACCCGGATGTAGGGCGCGAACTTCGCGATCCCCTGTGCCAGCGCGTCCTGGTTGTTCTGCAGCATCGTGGTGAGCTGGTCCAGCGAGTTCAGCACCGGGCCCAGCTGCGCGTCGTTGTCGTTGACCAGCCCCTGCAGCTGCTGGGAAAGCGTTTGCGCCCCGGTCAGCAGGGTCGAGATCGCCTGCTCCCGCTGGGTGATCTCGTCGAGCAGTTTGTTGCCGTCGGCGAGGATCTGGGTCAGCTCCTGGTCGCGGTCGGCCAGTGTCTGGCTGACCTGCTTGGTGTTGGCCAGCAGCTGGGAAAGCTGGCCGTCGCGTTTGGCGATCGTGTCGGACAGCTGCTGCAGACCGGACAGCGCGCCCTTCACCTCGGTCGGCGTGCCCGACAGCGTCTGCGACAGGGTGTCGAAACTCTGCGCCAGCTGCTGGGTGTTGACCTGGTCCACGGTGTTCGACAGGTCCCGGAACGCGTCGAGCACGTCGTACGGCGCCAGCGTGCGTTCCTTCGGGATCGTCGTGCCCGGGTTGAGCGTCTTGGTGCCGACCGGGTCCAGCGCCAGGTACTTCTGCCCGAGCAGCGTCTTGATCTTGATCGCCGCGCTGGTCTGGTCGCCGAGCCAGGCGTCCTTGACCTTGAACGACACCTTCACCTGCGCGCCGTCCAGCTCGACGTCGGTCACCTTGCCGACCTTGACCCCGGCGACCCGGACCTCGTCGTCGGACTTGAGCCCGGCGGCCTCGGTGAAGTCGGCGGAGTACGTGGTGCCGGCACCGATGATCGGCAGGTCGTCGGCGTTCAGCGCGACGACGAGCCCGAGCACCATCAGCACCAGGCCGACGACGGCGATGGGCACGGGGTTGCGGGACTGGAAGCTTTTCACGATCCGCACCGATCCCTCGTCACCGGCGCGATCGGCAGGTTCACCGGCTCGTTGATCAACGGCGGGAGCGCGATGCTGCCGTTGGCCGAGCACAGGAAGAAGTTGAACCAAGAGCCGTAGTCCGCCGTACCGGTCAGCGTCGTCACCTTCTGCGGCAGGTACTGGATGAAGTGCTCCACGATCGACTGGTTGTCGTTGAGGTTGTTGCTCAGCACGCCCAGCGCCGCGATGTCGTTCTTCAGCGGATCGCGAACCTGTTGCAGCAGACCGGAAGTGGTGTCGGCGAGCCCGCCGAGCGCGTCGATCGCGTCACCGATCGGCTTGCGGTCGGCGGCCAGCCCGGACACGAGCTGCTGCAGGTTCGTGATCAGGGTGTTCAGCTGCGGGGTGTGCGCGTTGACGGTGTCCAGGACGCTGTTGAGGTTGTCGATCACCTCGCCGATGACCTGGTCCTTCTGCGCGATCGTGCTCGTCAGCGACGCGGTGTGCGAGAGCAGGCTGTCGATCGTGCCGCCTTCGCCTTGCAGCACCTGGATGATCTCGTAGGACAGCTTGTTCACGTCGTCCGGGTTCAGCGCGGTGAACAGCGGTTTGAACCCGTTGAACAGCTCGTCGAGATCGAGCGCCGGGGTGGTGTGGTCGAGCGGGATCGTCGCGCCCGGCTTGAGCGGCGCGGTGCTCCCGTCCGTGCCCTGGGTCAGCGCGAGGTAGCGCTGGCCGACCAGGTTCCGGTACTTGATCGTCGCCTGCACGTTGGACGGCAGCGTGCGGCCGGTGTCGACCTCGAAGTCGATCTGCGCCTGCCGCCTGTCGACGATCTTGACGTCCTTGACCTGGCCCACCTTCACCCCGGCGATGCGCACGTCGTCGCCTGCCAGCACCAGCGTCGCGTCGGTGAACCGGGCGCTGTAGGTGTTGGTGCTGCTGGTGTTGATGTTCGCGATGCTGATCCCGAGTATCGCGGTGAACAGCACGGTCACCACGATGAACACGATCAGCTTGATCAGCGGTGCGGCGATGCCCCTCATTTCACGGTCACCTCCGCCCCGCGGTACAGCGGCCCGACGAGCAGCCCGCTCCAGCCCGGCATCTGGCTCGGGTCCACCCCGATCTGCGGGCCGACCAGCTGCGCGAGGAAGTCCGTCTCGGCGGCCGAGTTCACCGGGTCACCCGCGGTGGTGCCGCTGCCGTTGTAGCCGCCGGCGTCCGCCGAGGTGTTCGCCGGGACGAGCCCGTCGCTGACCGAACGGGAGCCGGGGCCCGGCTTGCTGCCGTCCTGGATCGGGCCGTCCGGCGGGTACTGCGGGAACGGGTCCGGGTAGTCCTTGATGTTGTAGCAGCGCGGGCCGCGATCGTCCGCGAAGCGCGGCTCGTCCTGGCCCGCCTTGTAGGCGCCGCGGCTGTCGACGATCTCGATCGTCGCGTGCAGGCCGGGCTGGCTGGTGCCCTTGCCCATCGCCTGGTCGATCAACGGCACCAGCTGGGACATCTGGCCGAGGAAGCACGGGTACTCCGGGGAGTACCTGGCGAGCAGCTCGGCGGTGGGCCGGGCGCTCTCGGACAGGCTGATCAGGTTGCTCGCGTTGGCCTTCAGGAAGGATTCCAGGGTCTGCGACGTGGTGGTCACGTTGGCGTACAAGGACTGCAGGTTCTGCTGTTCGTCCACAATGGTCTTACTGGTGGTGGACAGGTTGTCCAGGGTCTGCACCAGGTCCGGCGCGGAGCCTGCGAGGTTGTCGGAGAACTTCGCCAGCGACTTCAGGTTGTGCTGCAGCTCGTCCAGGTGCGGGTTGAGCCCGTCGAGGTAGTTGCCGAGCTCGGACAGCGTCTGGCCCAGCTCGTCGCCGCGGCCCTGCAGCGCGGTCGAAATCGCGGTGAGCGTGGTGGACAGCTTCTGCGGCTGCACCGCCTGCAGCACCGGCAGCAGGTCGTCCAGCGCCTTCGACAGCTGGACGGCGGAGGACGAGCGGTCCTCCGGGATCACGTCGCCGTTCTGCAGCGTGCCCGCCGACGGGTTCGGCGGGATCTCCAGTGAGACGTAACGCTCGCCGAACAACGTCTTCGGCAGGAACCGCGCGGAAACGTTGCTGGGAATGAGTTTCGCCGACTCCGGGTCCAGCGCCAGCGTGAGCTCCGCACCGTCCGAAGTGGCCGAAATGGACTTCACGGACCCCACGATCAGCCCGCGCACCTTCACGTCGGACTGCTCGAGCAGCTGGTTGCCGATGTCGGAGGCTTCCAGCTTCACGTCGACGAACGACGTGAACGCCCGGTTGTACATCGCAATGCTCAGCGTGACCCCGCCGACGAGGATCGCGATGAGCAACAGGCCCAGCAGCCTGCGTCGCAACGTCCTCATCCCGCGATCCTCACCGTCGTGGTGGTGCCCCAGATGGCGAACCCGATGAAGAAGTTGATGATCGCCACCGTCACGATGCTCAGCCGGACCGCGCGGCCCACGGCCACGCCGACGCCGGCCGGGCCACCGGAAGCACGGTAGCCGAAGTAGCAGTGCGTCAGGATGATCACGACGCTGAATATCAGGACTTTGATGAATGAATAGAAAACGTCCTGCGGGGGCAGGAACAGATCGAAGTAATGGTCATAGGTCCCGGCCGACTGGCCGTAGATATAGATGACCACCAGTCGTGAGGCCAAATAGGACGAAAGCAGCCCGATGATGTAGAGCGGGATGACCGCGACGAACCCGGCGATGATCCGTGTGGTCACCAGGTACGGCAGGCTCGGCACGCCCATCACCTCGAGCGCGTCGATCTCCTCGGAGATCCGCATCGCGCCCAGCTGCGCGGTGAACCCGGCGCCGACCGTCGCGGACAACGCGAGCCCGGCGACCAGCGGCGCGATCTCACGGGTGTTGAAGAAGGCCGTGAGGAAACCGGTGAACGCCGAGGTGCCGATGGAGTTCAGCGCCGAATAGCCCTGCAGGCCCACCAGCACACCGGTGAACAGGGTCAGCCCGACCATCACGCCGACCGTGCCGCCGATCACCGCCAGCGAGCCGGAACCGAAGCTCACCTCGGCCAGCAGCCGCAGCACTTCCTTGGTGTAGCGCCGGATCGTGCGCGGGGTCCACGCCAGCGCCCTGGCGTAGAACGACATCTGGTCCCCGAAGTTGTCGAGAACTTCGAGAGGCCGGTTCGCGATGCGTTTCGCACTCTGGCCGAACGTCATGACTAGCTCAACTTTCCGGGCACGATCTGCAGGTAGACCAGAGTGATCACGAAGTTCACCACGAACAACATCAGGAACGTGATGACCACCGACTGGTTCACCGCGTCGCCGACGCCCTTCGGCCCACCGGAGGGGTGCAGCCCCCGGTAGGCCGCGACGACGGCCGCGATGAACCCGAAGATCAGCGCTTTCAGCTCGCCCACCCACAGGTCGGGCAGCTGGGCCAGCGCCGAGAAGCTCGCCAGGTAGGCACCGGGGGTGCCGCCCTGGAGAACCACGTTGAAGAAGTAGCCACCGAGCACGCCGATGACGCTGACCATTCCGTTGAGCAGCAACGCGACCAGCATCGAGGCGAGCACGCGCGGCACGATCAGCCGCTGCACCGCCGAGACGCCGAGCACCTCCATCGCGTCGATCTCCTCGCGGATGGTCCGCGCGCCGATGTCCGCGCAGATCGCGCTACCACCGGCGCCGGCCACCAGCAGCGCGGTCACCAGCGGGCTCGCCTGCTGCACGGTGGCCAGCACGCTGCCCGCGCCGGTGTACGACTGCGCGCCGAGCTGGCGGGCCAGCGAGCCGAACTGCAGCGAAATGACCGCGCCGAACGGGATCGCGACCAGCGCGGTGGGCAGGATGGTCACACTGGCGATGAACCAGGCCTGCTGGATGAATTCCCGCATCTGGAACGGTCGCTGAAAGATCCCGCGAATGATGTCCAGCCCGAGGGCGAACAGTTTCCCGGTCTCCCGCAGCATCCCCATCCCGGGAATCTTGGCCGAGGAGGCCGTCGAGCTCATGCGCCACCTGGCCCCGGATTGCGCAGGCGCTCGGTGGAACCCTCTGTTCTCGGCCAGCTGCCGTCGGGGATCTGAGCGACCTGGTCACTGGGCAGCTGACCGCGGTGGCGCTGCGCGACCGGTCCTGTTTGGACGGTCTGGTTGCGCGGCGGCGCGGCGTGCCGCGGGTGGACCCCGTAGTGCGCCTGCTCCTCGGGCGTGAGCGAGTCGATGATCCCTTCCTGCGCCTCGGGCGGCAGGTTGTGCAGGATCTTCATGACCCGGTCCTTGCGGCGGCGCGCGCCCATGCGTTCGGGCATCCCGGGCGCCGGCTGCATCTGCTCCGGAATCCCGGTGACCTCCTCGACACCACCCGCGTGGTGCCCGGCCTCGAACATCGCGCGCTCGGCGGCGATGGTCGCGGAGTCCTTCTCCTCGGACATGCCGATCGGGCCGTCCATCCGGCCGTTGAGGAACTGCTTGACCACCGGCTCCTCACTGGTGAGCAGCACCTCGCGCGGCCCGAACATCACCAGCTCCTTGCGGAAGAGCATGCCCAGGTTGTCCGGCACCGTGCGCGCCAGGTTGATGTTGTGCGTGACGATCAGGAACGTCGCGTCACTCTGGGCGTTCACGTCGAGGAAAAGCTGGCTGATGTAGGTGGTGCGGACCGGGTCCAGACCCGAGTCCGGCTCATCCACCAGGATGATCTCCGGATCCAGCACCAACGCACGAGCCAACCCCGCACGCTTACGCATACCACCGGAAATCTCACCCGGGAGCTTCTTCTCCGCCCCCGCGAGACCGGTCATCTCCAGCTTCTCGAACACGATCCGCCGGATCTCGGTCTCGGACTTCTTCGTGTGCTCCCGCAACGGAAACGCCACGTTGTCGTAGAGGTTCATCGAGCCGAACAGCGCGCCGTCCTGGAACAGCACCCCGAACAGCTTCCGCGTCTCGTACAGCTTGTGCTCACTGCACCGGACGATGTCCACGCCATTGATCATGCACTTGCCGCGATCCGGCTTCAGCAAACCGATCATGGACTTCAGGAACACCGATTTCCCGGTCCCCGACGGACCCAGCATCACCGACACCTCACCCGGGGGCAGTGTCAGTGTCACGTCCCGCCAGATGGTCTGCCTGCCGAACGACTTCGTCAGACCTTCGATGACCACCTCGGCACCCATCGCACCTCCCGGAGCTCCTACGGTGACGGCTCACACACCCTAGACAGGTCGCGCACGGTGAGCACGCCCGCATCATCTGGGTGCAACGAGTTGAGCGCCGTGGAGGTTACTCACGAGTTTCGCAATCCACAAACCAGGTGAACAGTGGACAGCAAAAAAGGGCGGGCACCCACTGTGGGGTGCCCGCCCGAATCTTCCGGGTTACGGAAGTTACTTCACGCTGACCTTGGCGCCGGCAGCCTCGAGCTTCTCCTTGGCGGCGTCGGCGGCTTCCTTGTCGACCTTCTCCAGGAGCGGCTTCGGGGCGCCCTCGACGAGCTCCTTGGCCTCCTTGAGGCCCAGGCCGGAGACGACCTCGCGGACGACCTTGATGACCTGGATCTTCTTGTCGCCGGCACCCTCGAGGATGACGTCGAACTCGTCCTTCTCCTCCTCGGCCGGGGCAGCGGCGGCACCCGGGGCGGCGGCCACGACGGCAGCCGGGGCGGCCGCGGTGACGTCGAAGGTCTCCTCGAACTTCTTCACGAAGTCCGAGAGCTCGAGCAGGGTGAGCTCCTTGAAAGCGTCGAGCAGGTCGTCAGTGCTCAGCTTCGCCATGATGGCGGTCCTTTCTGTTCAGGGGGTGGTGATGGGGGTTCGGTCAGCTCTCGGCTGGTGCCTCGTCCTTGCGCTTTTCCTCGAGCGCGGCGGCAAGACGGGCAACCTGGGACGCCGGCGCCTGGAACAGCGCGGCGGCCTGGGAAAGCTTCGCCTTGAACGCACCCGCGGCCTTGGACAGCAGGACCTCACGGCTGTCGAGATCGGCGAGCTGGTTGATCTCTTCGACGGTGAGGGCGCGGCCATCCATGTAGCCGCCCTTGATGACAAGCGCGTTGTTTTCCTTCGCGAAGTCACGCAGAGCCTTCGCGGCGTCGACAGCCTCACCTTCGACGAAGGCGATGGCGGTCGGGCCGAGGAAAAGCTCCTCGAGACCCTCGATCCCTGCGTCCTCGGCGGCACGCTTGACGAGGGTGTTCTTCGCGACCCGGTACTTGGCAGTGGTGCCGAGAGCGCGGCGCAGCTGGCTCAGCTGGGACACGGAGAGGCCGGTGTACTCGGTGACCACGGTGGCCGAGCTGTTGCGGAACCGGTCCGCGATCTCGGCGACTGCCGCCACCTTGTCGGGCTTCACCATTCCTCGCCTCCTCTCTTGGCTGGGTGACCGCCAGCCCGGAAGGCCTCGAAACGACGAAACGCCCCTGCGCAACAGAAACGCGGGGCGTCACGGGCGCGTACTGAGACGGCCCGGATATCCTTCGTTCCTCCTGCGCGGGCCGCCCGCCACTGCGGGGCCTTCGTTCCACACGCCACGGGACGCGTGGAAAACCAGCGGTCTTCGGTAGAACCGTTGGCCAGCATACCCGGGTATCACCGGTGCTCTTCACGTGGGGCCTGTCATCATGGGCAGGTGGCGGAGCGACCTGAACACCACGAGCCGGACAACACCTCGGGAACCGCCGGGCCACCCACGCCCGCGGACGGCGAGCCGACGCCACCCACCGGGTTGCCCGCGCAACGGTCGGCCGGGCAGCCGCAGCCCGCGGGGGAGCCGCCGCAAGTGCAGTCGGCGCCGCAGCTCGACCCCGAGCAGCTGCGTCAATTCCAGCAGTTCCAACAGTTTCAGGACTACCTGCGCTTCACCGAGGCGCAGCGTCAGGCAGGGCAAGGCGGTCAGCTGGTGCAGCCGCCGGCACAGCCCGGTCAAGTGGCTCAGACCCAGCAGGGCGTCCCGCCGGTACCCCCGCCACCGTACGGCGGTCAGATCCAGGTCAGTCCTCCCCCGGAACGCCCGCGCCCCAAGATCCGCGCCCCTCGCTGGGCGAAGCGCCTCGCCGGGAAAGTCCTTTCAGCGTTGCTGTTCCTGCTGGTACTGCTGATCGCGGGCAAGTTCGCGTACAACTACTTCTTCCCCAGCCAGGACGACGATCGGCCGGCGTCCGAAACCGGCGGCGGGACCTACCACACGAACAAGATCCTCTCGACGCAGCCGTACGAGGCCGTCCGGTCGGTCTACGACGCCATCGCGCAGAAGGACCCGAATCCGGAGGACATGGCCGTCCGGGCCTGCGGCCGGTTCCGCGAAGACATCCAGCAGAAGTTCGGGCAGGACCTCGGTTACGCGGACTGCAGGCAAGCCGTCCTCGCCATCCACGCCCAGGTCACGAACGTCAACGACTACCTGGAGTCGATTCCGAGCCATGTAACCGAGAACTACGGCGACACCGTCGTAGTCGACTCGTGCCGGTTCACGATTTCTGGTGGGCCCGCGCTGGGCGTGTTCACAGTGACCAAGGTCGAGAAGGGCCAGTGGCTCATCACCGGGCACGAGCCCGGCCCGAAGACCTGCGCCCCGGCCACCTCCGCGGCGACGCCGACGAGCTAGAAAAAGCCGATGGCCGGCCTCCCCGGAGGGAGACCGGCCATCGGTGTGCTCGAAGGACTCAGGCGTCCGCGGCGAGCAGGTTGCGGGTGCGCGCCGGGTCGACCGGGATACCCGGGCCCATCGTGGTGGAGAAGGTGACCTTCTGCAGGTAACGCCCCTTCGCGGCGGACGGCTTCGCACGCAGGATCTCGTCCAGCGCGGCGGCGTAGTTCTCCACGAGCTTCTCCGGCTCGAACGACGCCTTGCCGATCACCAGGTGCAGGTTGGCCTGCTTGTCCACCCGGAAGGAGATCTTGCCGCCCTTGATGTCGGCGACGGCCTTCGCGACCGCGGGGGTCACGGTGCCCGTCTTCGGGTTCGGCATCAGGCCACGCGGGCCGAGGATCCGGGCGATGCGCCCGACCTTGGCCATCTGGTCCGGGGTCGCGATGGCGGCGTCGAAGTCGAGCCAGCCACCCTGGATCCGCTCGATCAGCTCGTCGCTGCCGACCGCGTCCGCGCCGGCGCTCTCGGCCTCGGCGGCCTTGTCGCCGACCGCGAACACGATGACGCGGGCCGTCTTGCCGGTACCGTGCGGCAGGTTCACGGTGCCGCGGACCATCTGGTCGGCCTTGCGGGGGTCGACCCCGAGACGCACGGCCACCTCGACCGTGGCGTCCATCTTCACCTTGGAGGTCTCTTTCGCGAGCTTCGCCGCGTCGAGCGGGGCGTAGAGCCGCTCGCGGTCGATCAGCTCGGCGGCCTGACGGTAGGCCTTGCTGCGCTTGGTCATGCTCTGTCCTTAACTACTTCGAAAAGTGGATCAGTGTGGTCCCGGGCCAGCGCCTGGCCCTCCCACGTGTGGCGCTCTCGCGCGACCACGACGCCCATCGAGCGGCCGCCGTGGACTCGGCGCCGACTATTCGACCGTGATGCCCATCGACCGCGCCGTGCCGGCGATGATCTTGGCGGCCTGGTCGATGTCGTGCGCGTTCAGGTCGCTCTTCTTCGTCTCGGCGATCTCCCGCACCTGGTCCCAGGTCACCTTGGCGACCTTGGTCTTGTGCGGCTCGCCGGAGCCCTTTTCGACACCGGCGGCCTTCAGCAGCAGCTTCGCCGCCGGCGGGGTCTTGAGCTTGAAGTCGAACGAGCGGTCTTCGTACACGGAGATCTCGACCGGCACCACATTGCCACGCTGCGACTCGGTCGCGGCGTTGTAGGCCTTGCAGAACTCCATGATGTTGACACCGTGCTGACCCAGCGCGGGGCCGACCGGCGGAGCCGGGTTCGCGGCACCCGCCTGAATCTGCAGCTTGATGATCGCTGCAAGCTTCTTCTTCTTGGGTGGCATTACCTGTTCCTATTCACTACTGGCTCCCCCGTGCGCCTGCCTGCACACAGGGGCCAACGATCCAGTGTACGGATCGTCAGATCTTGGAGACCTGGTTGAACGAAAGTTCGACCGGCGTCTCGCGGCCGAAGATCGACACCAGCACCTTCAGCTTCTGGTTGTCGGCGTTGACCTCGCTGATCGTCGCCGGGAGCGTGGCGAACGGGCCGTCCATGACGGTGACCGACTCGCCCACCTCGAAGTCCACCTCGACCGGGGCGGCGCCCAGTGAGGTCTCGGCCGATGCCGCCTCGCCCTTGGCCTTCGCCGGTGCGGGCTTCTCCACCTTCGGCGCCAGGAACTTCAGCACGTCGTCGATGGTCAGCGGGGACGGCTTGGACGTCGCGCCGACGAAGCCGGTGACACCCGGGGTGTTGCGCACCGCGCTCCACGAGGCGTCGTTCAGCTCCATCCGGACCAGGATGTAGCCGGGCAGCACCTTCTGCTGCACGACCTTGCGCTGGCCGTTCTTGATCTGGGTGACCTCTTCGGTCGGCACCTCGATCTGGAAGATGTAGTCCTCGACGTCCAGGGTGGTCGTCCGGGTCTCGAGGTTGTTCTTCACCTTGTTCTCGTAGCCGGCGTAGGAGTGCACCACGTACCAGTCGCCGGGGAGCGATTTCAGCTCCGCGCGCAGCTTCTCGACCGGGTCTTCCTCTTCCGCATCTTCGGCCACGGCCTCGTCGGCTTCTCCGGCCGCGGGCTCGCTATCGTCGTCAGCGGTCGGTTCGAGGTCGGCCTCCGCCTCGGCGGTGTCCTCGGCTGCCTCGCTCACCGGCTCGACCGACTCGTCAAACTCGTCGCCAGCGGCAACGCCGTTCTCGGAGGTCACGTTCCGTCCTCTCACTTGATCGCTAATCGTGTCCCGGTGGGCCCGCGCTCGTGGCGCTCAGCCGAACAGCCAGAACACGCCCTTGCGGAACGCGAAGTCCAGCACATAGACCAACGCGACCATGAAAGCCACGAAGACCAGCACCACGGTGGTGTAGGTGATCATCTGCTTGCGCGTGGGCCAGATGACCTTGCGCAGCTCGGCCCACACCTCGCGGATGAACCGCACCAGCCTCGCGAAGAGCGAGGGCTTCTTCTGCTTGCGATCCCGCTTGGGGGTCGCCCGGCCCTTCTTGGTCTCGGCCGCCTTACCCGATTCCGTGGCGGAACCGGCTTTGGTGGCCGGCCGGGCCTTGTCCTTGTCGGACTCCTTGGCCGTGGCCTTCCCGGCCGGGCGCGCGGAGGCGCGGCGCTCGCGCCGAGCCGCGGCGGTGACCGGACGAGAAGCCCGCTTGGACTCCTGTTCCTGTTCGCCGCCGGCGTCGCTGTCGCTCACGACCACTCCTCGGGTTGGACCACCTATGTCGACGCAGGGGTGACAGGACTTGAACCTGCAACCTGCGGTTTTGGAGACCGCTGCTCTGCCATTTGAGCTACACCCCTTTGAGCACACCTACCGCTCACCGGACATCCTTCACCAACCCCGTGCCGGGTGCGGGGCGGGGTTCCGGACGTTCCAAGTTCGACACTCTACGGCAAGGCCTCTCGGGGCCCGCAACCGAGCCCTCCCCTGCATGCTTGATCACCAGCCGCGCGTGCCACCATGGAAGCCATGACCTCACCCGCAACCGTGACCCGTCCGCGCATCTCCGCCCGCATCGCCGGCATCACGCCGTCCGCGACTCTCGCGGTGGACGCGAAGGTCAAGGCGCTCAAGGCCGAGGGCCGTCCGGTGATCGGCTTCGGCGCGGGACAGCCCGACTTCCCGACCCCCGACTACGTCGTCGAAGCCGCGGCCGCCGCCGTGCGCGACAGGGCCAACCACGGTTACACCGCCGCGGCCGGCCTGCCGGAACTGCGCGAAGCACTCGTGGAGAAGACGAAGCGCGACTCCGGCTTCGAGGTGCAGTCGTCCCAGGTGCTCGTGACCAACGGTGGCAAGCAGGCCGTCTACTCCGCCTTCGCCACGCTGCTCGACCCGGGCGACGAGGTGCTGCTGCTGGCCCCGTACTGGACCACGTACCCGGAGTCGATCAAGCTCGCCGGCGGCGTCCCGGTGCAGGTCACCGCGGACGAGTCCACCGGTTACAAGGTGACCGTCGACCAGCTCGAGGCCGCCCGCACCGGACGCACCAAGGTGCTGCTGTTCAACTCCCCGTCGAACCCGACCGGCGCGGTGTACACCCGCGACGAGATCGAAGCGATCGGCAAGTGGGCGCACGAGCACGGCGTCTGGGTCGTCACCGACGAGATCTACGAGCACCTTGTCTACGACGAGGCCGTGAACCACTCGCTGCCGGTCGTGGTGCCCGAGATGGCCGACCAGACGCTGGTGCTCAACGGCGTGGCCAAGACGTACTCGATGACGGGCTGGCGGGTCGGCTGGATCCTCGGCCCGCAGGACGTGATCAAGGCGGCCTCGAGCTACCAGACCCACCTGTGCGGCAACGTCTCGAACGTCGCGCAGCGTGCCGCGCTCGCCGCGGTCGCCGGCCCGCTCGACATCGTGGCCGAGATGCGCGCCGCGTTCGACGTGCGCCGCAAGAAGATCGTCGAGCTGCTGTCGGCCATCCCCGGTGTCGAGTGCCCGACGCCGAAGGGCGCGTTCTACGCGTACCCGTCCTTCAAGGGCGTGCTGGGCAAGGAGATCCGCGGCGAGAAGCCGCAGGACACCCTCGAGCTGGCCGACCTGCTGCTGCGTGAGGCCGAGGTCGCCGCGGTGCCGGGTGAAGCGTTCGGGACCCCGGGCTACTTCCGGTTCTCCTACGCGCTGGCCGAGTCCGACCTCGTCGAGGGCGTGAACCGGGTCGCGAACCTCCTCGCCGAGGCCAAGTAGCGATCCGGAAGGTTTTCGCCGGCCTGGTCCTCCTGGTGCTCGTCGCCGGGGGGATCGGGTTCGGCGTGTACCGCGCGCAACAGGATTCGGCGTCCCCCGCGCCGTCGCCGGTCGCCTTGCCGCCGGCGAGCGGGAAGTACGTGGCGCTGGGCGATTCGTACACCTCTTCTCCGCGCACCGGCGCCCTCGTCGGCACGCCACCGGGCTGCGACCGTTCGGACAACAACTACCCGCGGCTGGTGGCCGCCCAGCTCCGGGTCGCCGAGTTCACCGACGTCAGCTGCAGCGGCGCCACCACCGCGAACATCACCGGCACGCAGCAGACCGCGAACGGCACGAACCAGCCGCAGCTCGACTCGCTCGACGACGCCACCACGCTCGTGACGCTCGGCATCGGCGGCAACGACGTCGGCTTCATCGGGCTGGCGCACGACTGCCTGACCCAGGACCCCGCGGTTTCGCCGTGCAAGGCCAAAATGGCCTCCGGCGGGCGCGACGAGCTGGCCGCCCGGATCACCGCGACCACGCCCAAGATCGACCGGGTGCTGACCGAAATCCACGAGCGGGCACCGAAAGCGAAGATCGTGGTCGTCGGCTACCCGTCCGCGCTGCCCGACGGCGGCGGCTGCTGGCCGTTCCTGCCGCTGGGCACGGCCGACGTCGCGTACCTGCGCGACGCGGCCGCGAAGTTCAACGACATGCTTGCCGCGCAAGCGAAAGCGCACGGCGCGCACTACGCGGACACGGCGACGCCCAGCAAGGGGCACGACATGTGCCAGAAGGCGGCGACCAAATGGGTCGAGGACCTGGTGCCGTCCTCCCCCGCGCTTTCCCTGCACCCCAACGCAAACGGCGAACGCGCCATGGCCGACGCCGTCACCAGCGCGGCAAGCTAGGCGGCCATCAGGGCTGGCAGTTCCTCGCGTAGGTCGCGTTGCCAGTAGGGCGCGGTGTGCGTGCCGGGACCGTAGTCGTCGAAGGTGTGGGGGATGCCGAGAGCGGTCAGCCGCTCGTCGAAGGACACCGACGCCGCGTGGATCCAGTACTCCGTCAGATCCGGCAGCGCGGCTCCGTCATAGGGGCCCGGCTGCCCGTTCCCGGTGTAGACGGCCAGGTGCAGGCCGCGCAGGTTTTCCGCGATGGCCCAAGGGTTGTGGGCCTCCCAGAGCCGGTTGTCCAGCAGCCGCAGCCCCCAGACCGCCGTCGGCACGCGAAGATCGGCGAGCGGCGAGACCTCGACGGTGAACGTGGCCGGGATGCTGTCGAGATCGACCGCGCCGGAGAAGCTCGCGGCCGCCGCGAAGAGCCCGGGATGCCTTGCCGCGTAGCTCATCGCGCCGAAACCGCCCATCGACAGGCCCGCGATCACCCGCACCGAGTCGGTCCGGAAGTGCCCGTCCACCCACGGGACGAGCTGATCGAGATGGTAGGTCTCCCACTCCGGCGGGCCGCCGAAACCGAAGTTGAGCCAGTCCGAGTACCAGCCGCCCTGCCCGCCGTCGGGCATCACCACGATCACCGGCACGCCTGCGGTGATCGCCTGCGCGTCGCCTTCGTCCGTCCACCACCGATAGTCGGAAGTGCCGCCGTGCAACAGATACAGCACGCGGTACCGCTGCTGGGGATGCTCGTCGTAACCGTCCGGCAGGAGGACGCGGAAGCCGGTTTCGCCGTCGATCGCGGGCGTGGTGGCGGTCAGCTCCAGCAGCCGCGCGTTCACCTGCCGTTGCGACACCACCTGGAGCTCATCCGGATCAGCGCGGGCCGGGACGGGAAGCAGCAGGCACACCAGAACGACGACTACTGAAACAACCCCGCGCATACACCGAGCGTAAGTACGCTATCCGGGCGCCGAGCGGGATCGTTTTGCACCCGTGACCGCTAACGGACGAGCGCGGTTGCCTTGCCCAGCACCGTTTTCCCGTCGAACTTCGCCGTGATGTCGACGCGCGCGAGGCCGTCTTCGCGCACCTCACCGACCTTGCCGGTGAACTCGACGAGCGCGCCTTCTTCGTTGTCCGGCACCACGACGGGCCGCGTGAACCGAACGCCGTATTCGACGAGCTTGCTCGGGTCGCCGAGCCAGTCGGTGATCAGCCTGCCGCCCAACGCCATCGTCAGCATCCCGTGCGCGATCACGTCGGGCAGGCCGACCTCCTTGGCGAAGCGCTCGTTCCAGTGGATCGGGTTGAAGTCCAAAGACGCGCCCGCGTACCGGACCAGCCTGTCCCGGGTGACGTGGACGCTCAGCGGCGGCAGCTCCGTGCCGGTCGTGTAGCTCATCAGGCACCTTCCCCTCGGACCACGAGCTGCGCGCGCGTGGTGCACACCGGCTCACCGTTCTCGTCGGCGATGTCGGCGCGGACGGTCAGGAAGTCGTTGCCCGCACGGGTCATGATGTCCTCGACCTGAGTGGTCAGCCGCAGCCTGTCGCCGGCGCGGACCGCGCGCGTGTGGCGGAAGCTCTGGTCGCCGTGCACCATCCGCGAATAGTCAAGGCCCAGCTCCGGGTCGGCGACGATCGTGTTGATCGCCGCCAGGTTGATCACCGTGAGGAACGTGGGCGGCGCGATCACGTCGGGATGACCGGCCGCGCGGGCCGCTTCCGGATCCCGGTAGACCGGGTTCTCGTCGCCGATCGCGTCGGCGAACTCCCTGATCTTCTCGCGCCCGACTTCGTACGTGCTGGTGGGCGGGTACGTCCGCCCGATGAACGACTGGTCAAGTGCCACGCGTCGAGACTACCCAGCAGCCCGGGCGCCGCTGGTGGACGGGTGACGCGACTGGGCTGACCGTGGGAGGCCGGCCACCGCGCGTGATCGGGGTTTCCTACCCACCGGAAGGTTCAGGGCCATGTGAATGAAACGCCTGTACCACAGACTGCAACTCGGTCAATATTGAACCATGCACAGCACCGCGCGGTCCGCAATGGACCTATTTTCACCGGAGGTGGCCGAGGAGCCTTACGGGTACTACCGAAAGCTTCGCGACGCCGGTCCGGTCGTATACCTGGAAAACCTGGACGCCTACGCACTCAGCCGCTACGAAGATGTCCGTGCGGCGCTGAAAGACTGGCACACCTTCGGTTCCGCCGAAGGCACCGCGTTCAACCCGGCGATGAACGAGAACGTCCAGGGCGTGATCCTCACCGCCGAACCGCCGGAACACGGCGCGCTGCGAGCGGCGCTGATGGACCGGCTCCGCCTCAGTACGGTGCGCGAGCTCGGTGACTGGGTACAGGAGCGCGCGGACGAGTTCGTCGATCCGCTGGTGCAGCTCGGCAGTTTCGACGTCGCGACCGAACTGTCCCGGCCGTTCCCGGCTTCGGTGGTCGGCGAGCTGATCGGGTTGAAGCCGGAGATGACCGAGAAGTTCGTGGTCGGCAGCGACGCGGTGTTCGCCGCGATGGGGCCGATGAACGACCTGACGCGGCGGGGCCTGTCGATCGTGGGCGAAGTGCTCGAGACGATCGCCGGGCTGTCCGCGGACGATCTCGTGCCGGGCAGTATGGGCGCGGATCTCTACGAGGCGGCCGCGCGCGGGGAGATCCCGCCGGACCACGTGGTGAAGCTGCTGTGGAACTACGCCGGCCCGGCGTTCGACACCACGATCCACGCGATCAGCAACCTGATCAGGGCGCTGGCGGACAATCCGGGACAACTGGCGCTGCTGCACGAAAACCCGTCGCTGGTGCCCGCCGCGGTGGACGAAGGACTGCGCTACGACGCACCGATCCAGATCTGGGGCCGGTACTGCCGCAAGGACTTCGCCTTCGGTGATTCGGTCGTGCCCGCCGACTCGCGCGTCGCGCTCCTGTTCGGCGCGGCGAACCGGGACGAGCGGCGCTTCCCGGCCCCGGACCGGTTCGACATCCGGCGCAATGCGCGGGACATGCTGAGCTTCGGCTACGGCCTGCACAGGTGCACCGGGGCGCCCTTGGCACAGCTGGAGATCGAGGCCGTGCTCCGGGCCTTCGTGACTCGGGTGCAGGCGGTCGAAGTGCTGGAGAGCGAGCGGCACCTGAACCACACCGTGCGAGGGTTCCGGAGCCTGAGGATTCAGGTGCACACATGAGGAACCGCCCCGGGGCGACCCCGGGGCGGTTCGCGCAAAGCTGTGTGGCTTAGCGGGTTTCCTTGTGCGTCCGGTGCGTACCGCAGTTCGGGCAGAACTTCTTCATCTCCAGGCGGTCCGGGTCGTTGCGCCGGTTCTTCCTGGTGATGTAGTTGCGGTGCTTGCACTCCTCGCACGCCAGCGTGATCTTCGGTCGCACGTCGGTGGCAGCCACGGCTACGCCTTTCTCTACAAAACTCGAATCCCGGTAGCGGTGGCCGGACTTGAACCGGCGACACAGCGATTATGAGCCGCTTGCTCTGCCAACTGAGCTACACCGCCCTGTACGCCCTGATCCTACCGGACCACCGTTGGGGGTCCAGGGGGCTCGCCCCCTGGCGGGGGCCTGGGGGCTTGGCCCCCAGAGGACACCTGCGAAGCGAGTCAGCCTCGCAGCTTGGCTGCGGGCAGACTGCACCTACTCGCGAGCCCCTTTACGGAATCGAACCGTAGACCTTCTCCTTACCATGGAGACGCTCTGCCGACTGAGCTAAAGGGGCGGGTCAACGCCTCAACGTTGAAGCCTCGAAGAGATTACACAATGACCGCTCGGGTCTGTGCACGGGGGTCGGTTACGTCAGCAATGTCAGCACTGCCTCGGTCTGCCGGCTCACCGACCTCGCCGTACGGGCCTGCAGCCAGGCCTCCAGTCGATCTTCCGGCAGCGGACGGGAGATGAGGTAGCCCTGGGCCACGTCGCAGCCCATCGCTTCCAGCTGGTCCCGCGCGATGTCCTCCTCCACGCCCTCGGCGACCACCGTCAGGCCGAGCGAATGGCCCAGCTCGACGATGGAGCGGACCACGGCGAGGTCGCCGAGATCGGTGCCCATGCCGAGGACGAAGCTCTTGTCGATCTTCACCTCGTCCACCGGCAGCTGGCGCAGGTACGCCAGCGAGGAGTACCCGGTGCCGAAGTCGTCGACCGCGAGCACGATGCCCAGCGCGTGCAGCTCACGCAGGATGGGCAGTGCCTTCTGCGGATCCGCCATCACCCCGGACTCGGTGAGCTCGAAGGTGAGCAGCTCGGGCGGGACGTCGAACTTGCGCAGCGCCTCGACCACCTTCGCGGGGAAGTCGGTGTCGGCGAGGTTCCGGACGGACAGGTTCACCGCCGCGGCGATGCGCAGCCCCTCGTCCATCCACTTGCGGACCCGGATCAGCGACTGCTCGAGCACGAACCCGGTGAGCACGCCGATCAGCCCGGCCGCCTCGACGGCGGGCACGAACTCGTCCGGGTCGAGCCTGCCGAACTCCGGGTGCTGCCAGCGGACCAGCGCCTCCACGCCGAGCACCTGTTTGCTCGGCAGCGAGACCTTGGGCTGGTAGTGCACGCTGATCTGGCCCTCTTCCAGCGCCTGCCGGAACTGGGTGACCATCTGGAACCGGCGCAGGAAGATCTGCCCCATGCTGGGCACGTAGCCGCGGACCTCTTCACCGCCGCGCGTGGCGCGTACGGCCACGTCGGCTCGCTGCAGCAGCCCGTCGACGTCCAGTTCCTCGCCGCCACCTTCGGCGGCCGGGGTGGCGTAGCCGACCATCGCGTTCGCCTCGACCGTCAGCCTGTCGACCGGGTACGGCGCGGAAAGCTGGGCGCGGAGGCGCTCGGCGACGTCGTGGATCTCGGTCTCCTGGCAGCCGACGACCAAGGCCGCGAAGGACGCGCCTTCGAGCCGGGCCAGCGGGACGTCGGGGCCGAGCGCGTCCCGGATGCGGCGGCCGGCGGCGATCACCATGCGGTCCGCCCACGTGTAGCCGAGTGCGTCGCTGACCGTGGAGAACACGTCGAGATCCACCCGGACCACCGCGGCGTCCATCCGGTTGCTCAGCGGTTCGCGGGCCACCTGCCGGAAGCCGGGCCGGTTGAGCAGGCCGGTCAGCGGGTCGTGGTACGCGTCGTGGCGGAGCGTGGCGAGCAGACGGCGGTTGTCCAGCGAAGTGGCGAGGTGGCTGGCCATCGTGCCGAGCAGCTGGACGTCGTACTTGCCGAAACCGCGCCAGCGGGACAGCCTGTCGTGCGCTTCGACGACGCCGAGCAGCTGGTTGGCGCTGCGCAGCGGGACGACGAGCGCTTCCTGCACTCCCCTGTCGAGCAGCGCGGCGGCCACGTCGGGGTTCGCCTCGGTGATGCGGAAGTGCCGGACGTGCGCGCCGGGCAGGCGGACCAGCGCGTCGTCCCCGTTGCGGTCGACGCCCGGCAGCGGCTCGCCCGCGACGACCGTGCGCATCGGCGCCGTGGCCTCCAGGCGCAGGCGCAGCACGACCCTGGCGGCGGCCAGCTGGTCCTTGATGCGTTCGGCGATGGTGGCCCATTCGCTCACGTCGACGCCGCCGACGAGATCGTCGACGCGGCTGGCCGGGCGGGCGGCGGCCTGCTGCCCGGAGCGGGCGACCATCAGGCTCACGTCGGAAAGCGCTTCCATGTCCCGCTGCTCGCGGAGCAGATCGGAATAAGCCCAGTACAGCGCGGAAAGTCCGAGGAAGACGGCGACCACGAGCGGCCAGGCGTGCGTGCTGCCCGCGATCACGAGGTAGCCACTGAGGCCGACCGAGGCGTTCACGAAACCGACGACCAGGATCCGCACGGTGAGCCGCAACGCGGTGCCGATCCGCATCCGGCGGCGCAGCACCCGGACGGCGGCCAGCGCCAGCAGCGTGCTGGCCAGCGGCGCCGTCAGCGTGCCGGCGAGCGCGGCGGGCCACGTCATTTCGGTGGCGCCCATGATGCGCTGCACCGCGCCGGCGACCGCGAACGCGCTGGTGATCTCCAGCAGGAAAGCGCCGGCGTTGTAGAGGACGCGGCCGGAGACGCGGCGCACGACCAGCGTGCTGATCCCGGCGACGAGGTGTGCGGCGAGCACGACTTCGAACGGGGCGACGAAGAAGCCGATCACCAGTGGGATCTCGGTGAAGGAGATGGTCCAGGAGATCCCGCTGCGGACGTCGACGTTGATCCCGAGCTGTTCGGCGAGCAGGAAGGACAGCGCGAGCACCGGGCCGATCCACCACTGGCTGGCGTCGCCCTCGAAGGGCAGCCAGGCGGAGACGGCGGCCGCTGTCAGCAGCCCGAAGGTGAGCACCACGACGGTGTAGCGGCGGAACCGCCGTTCGTCCCCGCGCCGTTCTGACGGCTTCGAGGTGTCGTCGACCAGCTCGGCTGCCACCGGAACCGGCGTTTCCGACGTATCCTTGGTGCCCGGCATGCGACCTCCTTCCCCCACTCGCCCCCAGTGCGTGCGGCCCGGAACTGCCATCCGGTCCGGTGACCTTGATCTCCTGGCCGAATGGGGTGTCACTGTACCCCGGTGGGCGTACTTCGGCCTCTTTCCGTGTGCCATGGGATCAGCTGATAGTTAACAATGCGCCAACTACGGAGAGCTTCCGTGGCGACCGGGTGAAACTAGAGCCCTTTTCGCGTTTTGCCTGGTCGCTGGCGGTAATCGACCCCTCTATGTCCCGGTCACCGTGATTGGTCTTCAATACGCGCATGAATACGGAGGCGATCGCCACGGAGCACGCCACCAGGTTGAGCAGCGTCGACCCTTTACTCCCCCGATTCGACCCGCTTGCGGAGCCGGAACGGGCGTCGGAGGCCTTTCGCGTCATAATCGGGGATTCCGGCGCGCTGGGGTTCGCGCTGCGCTCGGAGATCGATCCGTCCTCGAGTGACTCTCTGTGGCGGGCGCTGGTGGAACACCGGCTTTCCCTGCAGTTCACGGGGCCAGACCCCGGTGAATGTTTGACGAGAATTCTCAGTCAATGGGACGAATATCTCACTGACACGGCTCCGCCAGGCGACTGGGACGTCGCTGCCGTGGTGCCGCGGCCGAGCCGGGACACCGTGGGATCGGCCGAACTGCTGCGCCACGGCTTCGCCCCGCTGCGCGTGCTCGCGGTGCGCCCGGCCGACAGGCTCGCCGCCGCGGGCCCGCCCGGCGAGCCGGGTGTGCGAATCCGCCCGGCCGAGCCGTCCGACCTCCGTACCGCAGTGAGTCTGTACGCCGAATTGCAGCGCTACGACGCCGAATTCGGCAGTGTCACGCTGCGCGAGAACGCGACCGAGCTGCTCACCGCGGACATGGCCCGCGAGCTGGGTAAACACGAGCACGAGCCGACGGTGTGGATCGCCGAGCTGTACGGCAGGCCGCTCGGCCTGCTGCAGATCCAGCACCCGGCGGACACCGGCTGGATCTCGCCGTATGTCTCGGCCGAGCGGGTCGGCTACCTCTCTTCTCTGCACGTCGCGGAGGCCGCCCGGTCCTCCGGCGTCGGCACCGCGCTGGCGGCGCACGCGCACCAGCTCTTCGACGAGGCGGGCGTCGACGCGGTGCTGCTGCACCACGCGCTGGCGAACCCGACCTCCACTCCGTTCTGGTACGGGCAGGGCTACCGGCCGCTGTGGACCTACTGGCATCGGCGCCCGGCGGTGCTCGCTCACAGCGAACGAGCAGCGGAAACAAACTCGCTCCGGAAAAGGTTGAGCTGAGCAGACTCAACTTAGTGAGGAGCACACCGATGACAGAGACGAGGCTCCTGCCCCTGCTGCCGCTGGACGACGACGTCGTGCTGCCCGGCATGATCGTTCCCCTGGAGCTCGAGGACGCCGAGACCCGTGCCGCGGTGGAGTCCGCGCAGGCGAAAGCGCCGAATACCGGCTCGTTCCCGGGCATCCGCTCGACGCCCGCCGCCAAGGCCGAGGTGCTGATCGTGCCGCGCGTCCACGGCGAGTACGCCGAGCTGGGCACGGTCGCCACGGTCGAGCGGGTCGGCCGGATCCCGGGCGGCAAGTCCGCCGTCCTGCTTCGCGGCACGCGCCGGGCGCGCCTCGGCGAGACGGGCGAAGGCCCGGGCGCGGCGCGCTGGGTCCACGCGGAGGAAGCCCCCGAAGTTTCCGACGAGCGCGCACAGACGCTCGCCGGTGAATACAAGACCCTGGTGATCTCGATCCTCCAGCAGCGTGGCGGCTGGCAGATGATCGACGCGGTGCAGCAGCTCGACGACCCGTCCGCGATCGCGGACCTCGCGGGCAACGCGCCGTACCTGAACACCGAGCAGAAGCTCGAGCTGCTGCGTACGCTCGACGTTTCGGCCCGGCTGGAGCGCGCGCTGGAATGGAGCCGCGAGTACCTGGCCGAGCTGGAGGTCACCGACACGATCCGCAAGGACGTGGCCGAGGGCATGGAAAAGCAGCAGAAGGAGTTCCTGCTGCGCCGCCAGCTCGAGGCGATCCGCAAGGAGCTGGGCGAGCTGGACGGCACCGACCCGGACGAGGACGACTACCGCGCCCGCGTCGAGAAGGCCGACCTGCCCGAGTACGTCCGCAAGGCCGCACTGTCCGAAGTGGACAAACTGGAGCGGACCTCGGACCAGTCCCCCGAGGGCGGCTGGATCCGCACCTGGCTGGACACGGTGCTGGAGCTGCCGTGGCAGACCCGCACCGAGGACGTGCACGACATCGCGGGTGCGCGTGCGGTGCTGGACGCCGACCACGCGGGCCTTGACGACGTGAAGGAACGGATCATCGAGTACCTGGCGGTGCGCAACCGGCGTGCCGAGGCGGGGCTGGGCCAGATCGGCGGGCGGCGTTCCGGCGCGGTGCTGGCGCTGGTCGGTCCTCCGGGTGTCGGCAAGACGTCGCTCGGTGAGTCGGTCGCGAAGGCGATGGGCCGCAAGTTCGTCCGCGTCGCGCTCGGCGGTATCCGTGACGAGGCGGAGATCCGCGGGCACCGGCGCACCTACGTCGGCGCGCTGCCCGGCCGGATCGTCCGCGCCATCAAGGAAGCAGGCTCGATGAACCCGGTCGTCCTGCTCGACGAGGTGGACAAGGTGGGCGCCGACTACCGCGGCGACCCGACGGCGGCGCTGCTCGAGGTGCTGGACCCGGAGCAGAACCACACCTTCCGGGACCACTACCTGGAGGTCGAGCTGGACCTGTCCGACGTGGTGTTCCTGGCGACGGCGAACGCGCTGGAGACCATCCCCGGCCCGTTGCTGGACCGGATGGAGCTGGTCACGCTCGACGGGTACACCGAGCACGAGAAGGTGATCATCGGCCGCGACCACCTGCTGCCGCGTGAGCTGGAGCGGGCCGGTCTCGCCGAGGGCGACGTGACCTTCACCGATGCGGCGCTGAGCCGGATCGCCGCGGAGTACACGCACGAGGCCGGTGTCCGGAACGCGAACCGGACTCTCGCGAAGGTGCTGCGCAAGATCGCGACCAAGGTGGCGCTGGACGAAACCGCCCTGCCGCTCACCGTGGACGCGGGCGATCTCGAGGGTTACCTCGGGCGGCCGCGGCATCTGCCGGAGTCCTCGTTGCCCGCTTCGACCCAGCGCACGGCCATCCCCGGGGTGGCGACCGGGCTGGCGGTGACGGGCGCCGGCGGCGATGTCCTCTACATCGAGGCTTCGCTGGCGGACGCGGAGTCCGGTGCCACCGGGCTCACCCTGACCGGTCAGCTTGGCGACGTGATGAAGGAGTCGGCGCAGATCGCGTTGTCGTACCTGCGTTCGCACGGCGCGGAGCTGGAGCTGCCGGTGGGCGACCTGAAGCAGCGCGGCATCCACGTGCACGTGCCCGCGGGCGCGGTGCCGAAGGACGGGCCGTCGGCCGGGATCACGATGACCACCGCGCTGGCGTCGCTGCTGTCCGGCCGGGTCGTGAAGTCCGACGTGGCGATGACCGGTGAGGTGTCGCTGACCGGGCGGGTGCTGCCGATCGGCGGGGTCAAGCAGAAGCTGCTGGCCGCGCACCGGGCCGGGATGAAGACGATCATCATCCCGCAGCGCAACGAGCCCGACCTCGACGACGTCCCCGCGGACGTGCTGGCCGAGCTGGACGTGCACCCGGTGTCCAACGTGCGCGACGTGCTGGAGCTGGCGTTGACGCCGGCGGCCACGCCGGTCGCCACGGCTGCCTGACGGAAACCGGAGCGGGGCCTTGTGTTCGCACAGGGCCCCGCTTCGCTGTCCGGGTCAGGACACCTTGCGGCGCCACTCCCGCGCCAGCAGGTACGCGAGGTACAGCCCGCCGACAGCGCCCGTGACCACGCCGACCGGGAGCTGCGACGAGAACACCCGCTGCACGAGGAAATCGCTTGCCAGCAAAAGGAAAGCGCCGGTCAGCGCGGACGTGACCAGCGGCGGCGCGGAGGCTCCGGTGAGGCGGCGGGCGATCTGCGGGGACGCCAGGGCGAGGAACGAAATGGGCCCGGCCACGGCCGTGGCGAAGGACGACAACCCGACGCTGACGGCCAGCAGGATCAGCCGGGTGCGCTCGGTGCGCACGCCCAGCGCTTGCGCCTTGTCGTCGCCGAGTTCCAGCAGCGCCAGCCGGCGCGACTGGTACAGGGCGATCGGCACGAGCACGGCGACCGCGATCCCGGAAACCGCCACGTGCGGCCATTCCCGGTCGTTGAGCCCGCCGATGCGCCAGGCCTGCGCGGTCAGCGCGTCCAGCAGCGAGGCGCGGGTGATCAGGTACGAGTTGAGCGCGATCAGCATCGCGCCGATCCCGATGCCCATCAGGATCAGCCGCAGCCCCTGCACCCCGCCCCGATACGACAACAGGTAAAGCAGCACCGCCGTGCCGATACCGCCGACGAGCGCGCCGACCGACACCCCGAACATCGAGCCGTCCAGCACCAGGATCACGAAGAACGCGCCCACCGCCGAGCCCTGGGTGAACCCGACGACGTCCGGGCTGCCGAGCGCGTTGCCGGACACGCTCTGCAGGATCCCGCCGCTCACCCCGAGCGCCATGCCCACGAACAGCGCGGTCAGCACCCGCGGCAGCCGCAGCCCGGTGATGATGAAGTCGGCGCCGGGCGGGCCTTGCCCGGCGAACGTCGCGAGCACGTCACCGACCGAGAGCGGGTAGTCGCCGGTAGTCAGCGCGATCACGCCGAGCACGAGGATCGCGGCCAGAACGGCGAGCGCGACGAAGAGCGTGCGCTGCCGGAAGCGCACCGAGACCCGGCCCTGTGGGCTGCGCAGTACGGCGGTCACAGGCGCGCCAACTTCCGCCGCCGGCACAGCAGCACGAACAGCGGCGCGCCGAGGAACGCGGTGACGATCCCGACCTCGATCTCCTGCACGCCGCCGAGTACACGGCCGAGGATGTCGGCGGCCAGCAACAGGATCGGCGCCAGCATGAGCGAATACGGCAGCACCCAGCGTTGGTCTGGACCGGTGAAAATCCGTGCCGCATAAGGAACAGCGAGCCCGACGAATGCGATCGGCCCAGCGGCCGCGGTCGCCGAACCGCACAGCAGCGCGACAGCGACGGCGACGAGCGCGCGCGTCCGCCCGACGTGCGCGCCGAGCGCCTGCCCGGCTTGGTCGCCCAGCGAAAGCGCGTTGAGCGCCCGCGCCTGGGACAGCGCGAGCAGCAGCCCGAGGACGATGAACGGCGCGACCTGGACGACCACGTCCATCCGGCGGGAAGCGAGCGAACCGACGTCCCAGAACCGGAATTCGTCGAAGGTGTCGGGGTTGAGCAGCAGCACGCCCTGGATGAAGGCGTAGAGCACGGCGGTGACAGCGGCGCCTGCGAGCACCAGTCGTTCCGGCGTCGCGCTGCCGCGGCCCGCGGTGCCGAGGCTGTACACGAGGAACGAAGCGATACCCGCCCCGGCGAGCGCGAACCAGAGGTAGCCGGTGAGCGAGTGGATGCCGAGGAACGAGATGGCCACGACGACGGCCGACGACGAACCCATGTTGATGCCGAGCAGGCCGGGGTCGGCGAGCGGGTTGCGGGTCAGCGCCTGCATCAGCGCGCCGCCCACGCCGAGCGCCGCGCCGGCGAGCACCCCGAGCAACGTGCGCGGGATGCGGAGGTCGTGGATGATCACGGCTTCGCTCGAGCCGTCGTTGTGCCAGAGCAGGTCCCAGGTCGCCGTGAACGGGATACCCTTGGCGCCGACCCACAGGCTGAGCAGGCACATGAACACGAGCGCGCCCAGGGCGACGACCAGGCCCAACGCCCGTGACGAGCGTCGCGCTGCTGGCTGCCGGGTCCGCACGGTCACGGACTTAGACTAGCCTTACCTAGGTGCCGCGCACGCGGGCCCCATGACCGGAAACACTCCAGTGGCAAGGAAAGAGGACGGGCGCCGTGGCGGAACGCGTACTGCGCGAAGCCGTCCAGCGCCGGAAGATCGCGCTGGCCGCGCTACTCGCGATCGGTCACCAGGGCGGCGAAGCGCTCGTCCCGGTCGTCATCGGCGTCGTGATCGATCAGGCGGTCTCGGCCGGTTCGGTCGCGCGGTTGCTGTGGTGGCTCGGGGCGCTGGCGGTGCTCTTCGCGGTCCTGTCCACTTGCTACCGCTTCGGCGCGCGGATCGCCGAGCGCGCGTCGGAGATGTCCGCCCACGATCTGCGTCTCAAGATCACCGGCAGGGCGATCGGCGCCGACGGCAGTCCGCGGCTGCCGGGCGAGCTGGTGAACGTCGCGACCAGTGACGCGCAACGGGTCGGCGCGCTCAACGTCGCGTTGCCGTTCGGGATCGCCGGACTGGCCGGGCTGATCGTTTCGGCCGTGGCCCTGCTGCGGATGTCGATTCCCCTGGGGCTGCTGGTGTTGCTCGGCACGCCGCCCTTGCTGTGGCTCGCGCACCTGATCGGCAAACCGCTGGAACGCCGCAGCGAAGTCGAGCAGGACAGGGCGGCGCAGGCGTCCGGTCTCGCGGCGGATCTGGTCAGCGGGTTGCGGGTGCTGAAGGGCCTCGGCGCCGAGGCGGCGGCGGTGGCGCGGTATCGGCGGACGAGCCAGGCGAGCCTGGCCGCCACGTTGCGCGCGGCGCGCGCGGAAGCCGGTCACGACGGCGCGATCCTGGCGCTGACCGGGGCGTTCATCGCGGTGGTGGCGCTGGTCGGGGCCGGGCTCGCGGCGGATGGGCAGCTCACCATCGGCGAGCTGGTCGCCGCGGTCGGGCTGGCGCAGTTCCTCGTCACCCCGTTCCAGATCTTCGGCTGGGTGAACAGCCAGCTCGCCCAGGCACGCGCGTCCGCGGCGCGGATCGGCGACGTGCTCTCCGAGCCCTCGGCCAGCCTGGCCGAACCATCCACAATGGACGTCGTGCCCGGCGAGTTGCTCGGGATCGCGGCCACCGACGCCGACGAACTGCTCGCCGGGCTGGCGCATCGCCCGGACGTGCTCGTCGCCCCGCACGACGCCGACCTGTTCACCGGCACCGTGGCGGAGAACATCGGCGGCGACGTCGAACGGGCGATGGCCGCCGCCGCGGTGGACGTCCCGGCCGACGAAGTGCTGGCAGAGGGCGGCAAGTCCCTGTCCGGCGGGCAACGCCAGCGGGTCGCGCTGGCACGGGCCCTCGCGGCGGAGGCGCCGGTACTCGTCCTGCACGAGCCGACGACGGCGGTCGACCCGGTCACCGAGGCGCGGATCGCGGCCGGGATCGCCGAGCACCGGCGCGGCCGGAGCACGATCCTGGTCACCACGAGCCCGGCGCTGCTGGCCGTGACCGACCGCGTACTGTTCGCCGGCTCCGCCGCCACTCACACCGAACTGTTGCGGGACAGCGACTCCTACCGCGAGACGGTGCTCTCGTGAGCGAACTCCTCCCGACGGCAACGCGGCTGCGCGGCGCTGTGGCCGAGCTGGTCCGCCCACACCGCTTCCTCGCGGGCGGCGCCTTCGCCGTGCTGCTGGCCGCGACGGGCATCGGACTCGCCACCGCTCCCCTGCTCGGCCACATCGTCGATCTCGTCATGGCGCACGGTTCCGTCGCCGTGCCCGTGGTGCTACTGGTGATCGTGGCCGTAGCGCGCGGGGCGTTTCAGGCCGCGGGACAAGCGCTCGTCGCGCGCGTCGGCGAAAGCATGCTGGCGACGCTTCGTGAGCGGTTCGTCTCACGCGCGATGAGTCTTCCACTGTCCACAGTGGAGAAGGCGGGCGCCGGCGACCTCACCGCGCGCGTCACCGGCGACGTCTCCGTGATCGCCAAGGCAGTGCGCGAAGGGCTGCCGGAGCTGGGCGGTTCGGCGCTGACCATCGTGCTCACCTTCGGCGGGCTGGCCGTGCTGGACTGGCGATTCCTCATCGCGACGCTGCTGGCGGTGCCGATCCAGCTGTACACGGTGCGCTGGTACGGGCGGCGCGCTGTGCCCGTCTACGCGGAGCAGCGCGTCGCGATCGGGGCGCAGCAACAACAACTCCTCGACACCATCGGCGGCGCGCGGACGGTGCGGGCATTCGGCCTCGGCGACCGGCAGCTGCGGCAGGTCACCGAACGCTCACTCGCCGCGGTTTCCCTTACCCTGCGCGGGATCCGGCTGATCACCCGGTTCTTCGCCCGGCTGAACCTCGCCGAGTTCATCGGGCTGGCCGCCGTGCTGGCCACCGGTTTCCTCCTCGTGCGGAACGGCAGCGTCTCGCTGGGCACGGCGACGGCCGCGGCGCTCTACTTCCACAGCCTGTTCACGCCGATCAACAGCGCGCTCGCGCTGATCGACGACGCGCAGCAGGCGACGGCGAGCCTCGGCCGCCTTGTCGGCGTCGCCGAACTTCGCCCGCCCGAAGGCGGCAGCACGGTGCCACTGGACGGGTCGATCAAGATCGCCGGGGTGCACCACGCCTACGTCGTCGGCACTCCCGTGCTGCGCGACATCGAACTGAGCATCGCGCCCGGCGAGCGGGTGGCGCTGGTCGGCGCGAGCGGTGCCGGGAAGACCACGCTGGCGAAGCTGCTCGCCGGGGTGCACCGGCCATCGATGGGCACGATCCTGGTCGGCGGGCTGCCGCTGGCGGAGCTGGATCGGCGCTCGGTCGCGCTGGTCAGCCAGGAGGTCCACGTGTTCGCCGGGCGCCTGTCCGACGACCTCCGGCTGGCCGCGCCCGAAGCCACCGACGAGGAACTCAACGCCGCGCTGGCCACGGTGAACGCCCTGCCGTGGGTGGAGAAACTGCCGAACGGACTGTCCACTGTGGTCGGAGACGGCGGGCATCGGCTGACGGCGGCCCAGTCACAGCAGCTGGCGCTGGCGAGGCTCGTGCTGGCCGATCCGGCGGTCGCGATCCTGGACGAGGCCACGGCCGAGGCCGGCAGCGCGGGGGCGAAAACGCTGGAAGCGGCGGCCGACGCGGCGCTGGCCGGGCGGACCGCGTTGGTCATCGCGCACCGGCTGACGCAGGCCGCGGCCGCCGATCGCGTCGTCGTGCTGGAGGACGGGCGGATCGTCGAATCCGGCAGCCACGAAGAACTGGTCGCGAGCGGCGGCCGTTACGCGGAGTTGTGGTCCGCATGGGCCCAGTCACGGCACGAACCGTGACTTGGCGTGCTGGTCGGCGCCGCGCTGGGCATGAGCGGGGCGATTTTCCAGAGCCTGCCCCGGAATCCGCTGGCGTGCGGGTGGAGCCGAGCCAGCTGTACCTGATCGTTGTCGGCACGGCCGCGTGCGCCATCGCGACAGCGACCGCCGGGCCCATCGCGTTCGTCGCGCTCACCGCAGCTCGCGAAACGGCTCACCGGCGCGCCCGGCGCGGGTGAGCTGCCCGCCGCGTGGATGGGTGGTTTGCTTGTGCTGACAGCGGATTACCTCGCTCAGCGCGCGGCCGGCTCGACGACGCTGCCGGTCGGGGTGGCGACCGCGGCCATCGGCGGCGTCTATCTGGCTTGGCTGCTGTGGCGTCGTTCGCCGGTGGGCGGCCGGTAGCCGCCTTTTCGGAACGTGTGCCCCCGCCAGGAATCGAACCTGGATCGCCGGCTTCGGAAACCGGTGTCGTATCCGTTGGACCACAGGGGCTTTGGAGCCGGCCCCCTGCGCGCGCAGGGGGCCGGGGCGCACCCCGGCGAGGACTCGAACCTCGGACCTCCGCGTTCGTAGCGCGGCGCTCTGTCCCACTGAGCTACCGGGGCAAAGTGTTACGGCAAAAGGAAAACGCTGAGAAATCAGCGGAAGTCGCGGCGGGCACGCTGCCACCGCGCCACGGCGGAATGCCGTCGCGCCTGGTGGCGGGCTCGTGTCGCGTTCATGCCCCCGAGTCTCACCGACTCACGGGGCCAGTGTCAACGGAATTAACTCGCCCCAGCCCCGCTGCCGCCATATTGGCGCCTCCCGGCCATGTGTTGGCCCCTCCAGCCGCCATGCTGGCCCATCCCAGGCGACGTGTTCGCCCACCCCGCCACCGTCTTGGGCCTTCACGCCACCATGTTCGCCTCGGCCACCGCCGTGTTTGCCCCTCCCGGCGGCGTGTTCGCCCCTCCCGGCCATGTATTGGCCCCTACCGCTGGCATGTTGGCCTACCCCGGCCACCGCTCCATTGCCGACCGTGGCCCGCGTTCCCCCGCACCAGCCAACAAACACACCCCGGCAGCCAACACACCGACGCCACGAGCCAACACGCCCGCAGGGGCGGCCAACACGCCCACGGGGCCCGCCAACGCACGCGCGCGAGCGGCAAACACGCCCACCCCGGCCACCGCTGCGGCCTAGGGCTTCTTCGCCCTGCTCGGAGCCACCCGGGGCGGCTCGTTCGGCATTTTGGGGTAGACCGGCGGCCAAGGAGCGTCCATCAGGCCGTTTTCCATGTCGCGCCGCGACATTTCCAGTAACGGTTCGATCGACTGGGGCGGCGCGTCCGCCCAGGGATCACCGGATTCGGCGACGCGGGCGGGCACCGTCGCGATGGTCAGCTCGGCAGGCACCACCGTGGCCAGCTCGTCCCAGCGGATCGGCGTGGACACCTGGGCGCCGACTCGCGGCCGCACGCACCAGGCGCCGAAAACCGTTTTGTGCGGCGCATTCTGGTTGAAGTCCACGAACACGCGGCTGCCGCGCTCTTCCTTCCACCATTGCGCGGTGATCAACACGGGATGGCGTCGCTCGAGCTCACGCGCCAACGCGACCGCGGCCGCCCGGACCTGATAGCCGTCCCAATTCGGTTGCAGGGGAACATAAATGTGCAAACCGCGAGAACCCGTCGTCTTCAGCAGCGCACGGATTCCCAGCTCCGCCAGCAACTCCCGGGTCAATGCCGCCGCCTCGCGCACCTGGTCGAACGTGACACCCGGCGAAGGATCGAGATCCACCCGCAGCTCGTCGGTGATCTCCGGCGTCGCCGCGTGCACGGGCCAGACGTGGAAGCCGATGCAGCCGAGGTTGACCGCCCAGACGATATGCGCCAGATCCGCCGCCACCAGCGCATCGCTCGTGGTGCCGTTGGGAGTGGCGACGACCGTCGTGGTCAGCCACGGCGGCGCCGATTTCGGCACCCGCTTCTGGAACCACGACTTGCCACTCGCCCCGTCGGGATACCGCTCCAGCAACAGCGGACGTCCGCCCAAAGTGGACAGCAGCGGGCCCGCGACGGCCTGGTAGTACCGGACGAGGTCGAGCTTGGTCTCCCCGCGCTGGCTGAAGTACACCTTCTCCGGATGCGAAACGGGCACGCCCTCGAGCTCGGTCATGACCGGGCGACCTCGGTGAACAGCGCCTTCAGTTCGGCGGGCGCGACTTCCTCCAGCTGGCCGTAGGTGCACGACTCCGGCTGTCTGTCGGGGCGGAACCGCACCAGCCGTGTGCCGTGCCGGAACCGCCCGCCCTGCACGTGCTCGTACCGCACCTCGGCCACCCACTCCGGCCGCAGCGCCTCCCACGACAGGTCCTTGCCCGCGCTCCACCGGCTCTGCATCCCCGGCAACCGTCCGCCCGCCTCGGCCTGCACCTCCGCCCAGCGGCGCCAGGGATGGTGCTCGAGCGCGTTTTCCCGCAACGGCGCCAGCTCGTCGACCAGCTCCCGGCGCCGGGCCGCGGTGAAACTGCTCGCGACACCGACGTTGTGCAGCGTGCCCTCGTCGTCGTAAAGGCCGAGCAGCAGAGATCCGACGCCGACGCCGTCCTTGTGCCAGCGGAACCCGGCGACCACGCAGTCCGCCGTGCGCTCGTGCTTGATCTTCCACATCACGCGGCGGTCCTGTTCGTACGGCTGGTCCGCCGGTTTCGCCATCACGCCGTCGAAACCGGCGCCCTCGAACCGGTTGAACCAATCCTGCGCCACGTCCGGGTCCTCGGTCATCGGCGTGAGGTGCACGCGGGCGAGCTCGCCGCCGACGATGCCCTCCAGCCGCCGCCGTCGCTCGGCGAACGGCTCGCCGGTGAGGTCCTCGTCGTCGAGCGCCAGCAGGTCGAAGACCACGAAACTGGCCGGCGTCTCGGCCGCGAGCTTGCGCACCCGCGACGCCGCGGGGTGCAGCCGCAGTTGCAGGCTGTCGAAATCCAGCCCCTGCTCGGTCACGATCACGATCTCGCCGTCGACCACGCACCGCGTCGGCAGCGACGCTTTCAGCAACTCGACGAGTTCCGGGAAATAACGGGTGAGCGGACGATCATTACGGGAACCGAGTTCGACCTCGTCGCCGTCGCGGAAAACGATGCAGCGGAACCCGTCCCATTTCGGTTCGTAGCGCAGTCCCGGCGCGCGCGGCAGCTCGTGCACTGCTTTGGACAGCATCGGTTTGACCGGCGGCGACACGGGCAGGTCCACGTAATCGATGCTAAGCCGCGGCCATCGGGAACGCGAGAAAAAACAATGTCCACCCGTCCGAGTGAAACCTACGTGTGGGAATTCGGGACGCGGGTAACCGCACGCCACGTGCCTGGCTGGGAAGGGAGAACACAGTGTCAACCACACATCTGGCCGCTGTCGACTTTGGACAAGGTCTCTCGAGCGCGTGGAGCTCGATAGCCAACTTCGTGCCGAAGTTCGTCGCGTTCCTCGTGATCATGGTGATCGGCTGGTTCATCGCCAAGGCCATCGCCAAGGTCGTCGGGGTGGTCCTGAACAAGGTGGGCTTCAACCGGCTCGTCGAACGCGGTGGCATCAAGGACATGCTCGCCAAGAGCAAATACGACGCCACCGACATCATCGCCAAGATCGTCTACTACGCGATCCTGCTGATCGCGCTGCAGCTGGCCTTCGGGGTGTTCGGCCCGAACCCGATCAGCACGATGCTGACGGCCATCGTGGCCTGGCTGCCGCGGGCGATCGTCGCGATCGTCATCGTGGTCGTCGCCGCCGCCATCGCCAACGCGGTGAAGGACATGGTCGGCAACATGCTCGGCGGCCTCTCCTACGGCAAGGTGCTGGCCACGATCGCCGCGGTCTTCATCTGGGGCCTCGGCATCATCGCCGCGCTGAACCAGATGGGTATCGGCACGACGGTCACGATGCCGGTGCTGGTCACCGTGCTCGCCACGGTCGGCGGGGTGATCATCGTCGGGATGGGCGGTGGCCTGATCAAGCCGATGCAGCAGCGCTGGGAGAAGTGGCTCGGCCGCGCGGAGAGCGAACTGCCCGCGTCCAAGGCGCAGAACCAGGCCTACCAGCGCGGACGTGAGGACGCGACGCGCGGCAGCGAACCGGAGACCGAGCAGCTGCGGATGCCGCACACCCCGATGGGTGCCGGCGCCGAGGGCCAGGGCTCGATGGGCGGCGCCACCCGCCGTCCCGGCAGCGAAGGCCCCGGCCCGATGCCCCCGACGGGCGGCCAGGGATAGGGAGCACGACCAGCCGAACGGGCACAGCGGCGACCGGCCTTCGGGCCGGTCGCCGTTTTCGTGGTCAGGCCGGGACGAGGCCCGCCCGGTAACCGGGCTCGTCGAACCGCTCGGCCAGTGAACAGACCGCGAGCAGGCGCGCGGTGAACCAGTCCGCGTCGGCCCAGCCCCAGAGATCGGCCGGCGCGTCGAACCCCCAGCCCTGTTCCTTCGCCTGGTCGATCAGGCCGCGGGCGTAGCCGGCGAGCAGGATCGCCCCGGCCACCGCGCCCGAGCCCTCGACGCCGAAGGTCACGATGTCGCGGACGGCGGCCGAGTGCTGGTCGATCGCCGCGGTCAGTCCGGGCACCGCGGCGGCGGCGAGCAGCCCCGCGCCGAGTTGCGCCCGGAGGCCGGCCAGGGTCTTGCGCGCAGCGGATTCCACCCACAGGGCCGGCAAGCTCACCATGTTCGCCACGGTAGCTGTTCGCGCGCTGCGAACAGAGCGGATGTGACGTAAGATTCTCCGCTTTTCCGCACATTCGCGCTGGTCAGCACCGGTGCGTGCACGACTGCTCACGCGCTGTCCGGCGACGGGGAACACAGATTGACGCTTCGCCCGACCGGGTAGCCGTCCTCCCGGTGATCGACGATCCGGAGGTGGTTCAGTCTTGTCAACTGTCGCGTTAGGACAGTCCGGGTGGATGTCCACGGTACTCACACCCTTGATCAACATCGTGGCCATCGTGGTGGTGGCCGTGCTGCTGCGCTGGCTGGTGCACCGGCTGATCAGCCGGATGACCACGGGACTCGGCTCCGGCAGGCTCCCCTCGATCCTGCGGCCGAGCCGGGCAGGCGGGTCCGCGGCCTCGGAAAGACGGGTGCAGCGAGCACGCACGGTGGGCTCGCTGCTGCGTTCGGTGGCCACGTTCCTGATCTACGGCATCGCGTTCATCCTGGTGCTGAGCAAACTCGGGATCAACATCGCGCCGATCCTCGCCTCCGCCGGGGTGGTCGGGGTCGCCGTCGGGTTCGGCGCGCAGAACCTCGTCAAGGACTTCCTGTCCGGGATCTTCATGATGCTCGAGGACCAGTACGGCGTCGGGGACGTCGTCGACCTCGGGGACGCGGCCGGGACCGTGGAGATGGTGGGGCTGCGGATCACCACGGTGCGCGACGTGAGCGGCACCGTCTGGTACGTCCGCAACGGCACGATCAGCGCCGTGGGCAACTCGACCCAGCGGTTCGGCGTCGCGGTGGTGGACATCCCGATCGGCTACGGCGCGGACGTGGACCGGGCGATCGAGATCGCCGGGCAGGCCGCCCACGAGACCGTCGAACGCTCGCCGATCGCCGAGGACGTGCTCGGCGACGTGGAGATCCTGGGGGCACAGGACCTCACCCAGGCGGCGATCACCCTCCGGCTCACGGTGACCACGAGGCCCGGCAGGCAGTGGGCCGTCCGCCGCGCGCTGACCGCGGACGTGAAGATGGCGCTGGACACCGCGGGCATCGCCGCGCCGCTGACGGCCTACCCGTCGAACTGACCGATGACTTCCGGCCCCGCGGCCGGTCTGCCTGACATGACTCGAATCTCGCAGATCCGCACCATCGGCATTCCGGTCCGGGACCAGGACCGCGCGGTGGAGTTCTACGTCGGCACGCTCGGCTTCGAAAAGCGAATGGACGTGTCCTACGGGCAGCGCTGGGTGGAGGTGGCGCCGGCAGGCTCCACGACGACGATCGCACTGGTGCGGAGCGACTCCCCCGGCGTGGACACCGGTATCCGGCTGACCACCGCGGACGCGGCGGCCGACCACGCCGGACTCCGCGAGCACGGCGTGGACGTCGACGCGGAAATCCTGCGCTGGCAGGGCGTTCCGCCGATGTTCTCCCTGCGCGACCCCGACGGGAACCGGCTGCTCCTCGTCGAGGCTACGAACCGGACCTGACGCCCTCGGCGTCGGCCGGGACCGGGTTCACCTCCGCCTGGTAATCCTCGGCAGCGATCCGCGCTGCCTGCAGTACCGAATCGAAAACCGGGGTCGGTTCCTCCATAGCAGCCCCCTCACGAACTCCCATATGTGAATTGTTCACCGCATGCCGGATTCCCGCACGCCGGGGGGAGCATTTGTGCCGAGCCGCCGTCCGACCCCGGGACAAACGGAGCGCACGGTGTCCAGAAATGCGCCGAGTACGGGCGAGGAGTCACCGGCGCGGAAGGAAAGGACGAGGTCAGGGAGCCAGGTTCGCGGGCTCACCTCGCACACCCAGGTGTCCGGGCGGGCGGCCGCACGCAGGCACGCCGGGCCGAGGCCGACACCGATCCCGCACGCGGCGAGGCCGATGATCGTGTGCACGTCACGCGCTTCGGTGGCCGTGTCCAGCGACCGGGTGTCGAATACCTCACGCAGCCCGCTCAGCACTGTGGGTTCTTCACCCACTGATGCGATGATCAGGCGCTGTTCGCGCAACTGCTCCAGCCGCACACGTGCTTGTCCCGCATAGGGATGCGCCGTACCGACCACCGCGACCAGCTGGTCCCGGCCGACCGTGACGGACACCAGTCCTTCGGCACCGGCGCCGCGCGGCGCTCCCCTGCCGACCGCCACGTCGAGCTCGCCCCCGATCAGCGCCGCAGCGCTTTGCGCGGTGGACATTTCGTGCAGGCCGAGCCGGACCCCGGGGTGCCCGGCACCGAACCGGCCGAGCACCGAGGGCAGCAGTTCGAGCAGCGCCGAACCGATGAAACCCAGTCGCAGCCTGCCTGTCTCGCCTCGCGCGGCACGGCCGGCGTCCACCGCGGCCGCCGACATCTCGCACAACGCCTTGCGCGCCCGGACGAGGAAGGCCTCACCCGCCGCCGTCGGGAACACGCCGTTCGGGGTGCGATCGAACAGTTTCGCGCCGATTTCCCGTTCCAGCGCGGCGATCTGCTTCGACAACGGCGGCTGCGCGATGCCGACCGACGTGGCCGCGCGGCCGAAGTGCTGGTGCTCGGCGAGCGCGAGCGCATAACGCAGATGCCTGGCGTCCATATCCACTGGATATCACGGATGCCTTTGTGAGATATCGGAGTGGATGGCCTTGGCGTGGCCCGCGAGGTTGGTGCCATGACCACTTTGCACGTCGAGGAATGGGGCACCGGCGGACGGACGGCGGTGCTGCTGCACGGCTTGTCCGGCGGCGCGCGTTCCTGGGCCGCGATCGCGGAAGAGCTGGTGCGGCGCGGTTACCGGGTGCTCGCGCCGGAGCTCACCGGGCACGGCCGCAGTCCGCGCGCGAGCTACAGCCGTGAGCGCTGGGCCGACGATCTGCTGGAAAACCTTCCCGCCGCACCGGAACTGGCGATCGGGCACTCACTCGGTGGGGTGCTGCTGGCGATGATCGCCGACCGGCTGCGCCCGGCTCGTGCCGTCTACGAGGATCCGGCGTGGTATCCGTGGGCGGGGCCGTCCTACGGCGAGACACAGCCGGGAATCCGTGCCATGAAAGCGCTTGCCGAGACCGACCTGCGCGCGGCGAATCCGCGCTGGAGCGAGGCCGGGCTCGCGGCGAGGCTGGCGGAGCTTCGCGAGTGGGACCCGGAAACCACTCGGATGGCTTACCTGGAAACCGCTTACGTCCCGGTGTTCCCGGTGGTGCCGTCCTTGCTGGTACTGGCCGACCCGAGCCCGGTGCTCGCGCCCGCGATCGCGGAACACTTCGCCGACGTCGGGTTCGAGAGCCGCGTAGTGGCGGGCGCCGGGCACTTCGTCCATCTCGACGCGCACCCGGGTTTCGTCGCCGCGCTCGACGGCTGGGCGTGACCGTCCTGCCGGTCGTCCTGACCGCGACTTTCATGCAGCTCCTCGACGTGACGATCGCGCAGGTGGCGATCCCGTCGATCCGGGCCGGGCTGCACGCCGGGCCCGGAACGCTGCAGCTGGTGCTCGCCGGGTACACCCTCGCCTACGCCTGTCTGCTGATCACCGCGGCGAGGCTGGGTGACCGGTTCGGTTACCGGCGGTTGTTCGTACTCGGCCTGGTGGTGTTCACCCTGGCGTCCGCTGCCTGCGCCGCCGCGCCGACGGCGTCGGTGCTCGTGGCGGCCAGGGTGGTCCAGGGCGCGGGCAGCGGGCTGATGGCGCCTCAGGTGTTCTCGATCATCCAGACCGCGCTGCCCGCGTCGCAGCGCCCGCGCGCGTTGAGTTTCCTGGGCGCCACAATGGGAATCGCGTCGCTGTCCGGGCCGGTGCTCGGGGCACTGCTGCTCGGGCTCGGCGGCTGGCGGCTGTTGTTCCTGGTCAACGTGCCGGTCAGCCTGCTGGCGCTCGCGGGCGCCGGCAGGCTGCCGAAGACGAGGCCCCCCAGCGCGCCCAAGGTGGACGCGCCCGGCGCGGCGCTCGCGATGGCCGGACTCGGCCTGCTGGTGTTCCCACTCTCCGTAGGCCGCGAACTCCACTGGCCATTGTGGACATTCGGTTGCTTCGCCGCGGCCGTCGTGCTGTTGCTCCTTTTCGCACGCTCGCAGGCGCGTGGCCGTGAACCACTCCTGCACCCGAGCGTCCTGCGCGACCGTCGCCCCGTTCGCGGCGGCCGCGATCCTCGGCAGCCGCATCGCGCCACCGATCGCCCGCAGGTTCGGATTCCGGCTCCTGACCGCCGCGGCCGCCACGCTCGCCCTGGTCACGGCTGTCTTGGCCTGGCGCGACACAGTGTTGACACCGCTGCTGGCCCTCGGCGGCGCGGCGTTCGGCCTGTTCACCGCCTCGGTCTTTTCCCTGGTACTGGCCGAAGTGCACCCTGACGCGACCGGCTCGGCGTCGGGTCTCCTTCCCACGGCGCAACAACTCGGCGGCTCCCTCGGAATCACCTTCGCCGGACTAATTTTCGCCGACGGATATTTCGGCGGCGCGATGGTGTACGAGGCCGCCGTTTTCCTTTTCACGTCGGGCCTTTGTGCCCTTGCCTCGCGCGCCGGGGCACGCGGAGCATCGGGCACGAGAGCCGAGTCCAGGGACTTCGGATGACCAAACGCGTTGCCGGGCGTTCCCGGCTGAGATCCCCCACCGGGCCGTCGAAATCGGCGGCGGCACGGCGGTGGTGGAAACGCGGGACCACGGCGGTGCTCACCGCGGGCGCGCTGGCGGGTGCGATCAGCGCCGTGCTGGCGTTGCGGCCGACGCCGGATCCGGAGGACTCCGCCGACATCACGGCCGTCCGGGTGATTCCACAGGTCACGATGAGCGAATACGTGCAGCGGTTGGAGGCTTCGGGACAGGGCCACTTCGGGCGTGCGTTCGCCGCGCGGCAAAGCACGAGCACGGAACTGACCGGTGAGTCGAGCAGCCCGGCACAGAGCCGTTCTTCCTCGCCTCGCAGCAAATCCAGCCGGTCCTCTTCGGCCGGTCCGACGTCCGCGGAGACTTCGACCGCACCGCCGACGACTTCGCCGGCAGCGAAGATGAAGGCGAACGGCGGTTTCGACGTGGTTCCGGGCACGCATCCGGACGAGGTCCTGAACTACATCGCGGAACGGGACCGGCTCTCGGCACGGCAGTTCGCGGAGTACCAGGCCATCCTGCCCGCCGTCATCAACGGTGCCTCCCTCGACGACAAGGGGCAGCCGGTCGATCCCGAAGTAGCGGCGCAACACGTACTCGCGGTGCTCGACGACGCGCGGGTCGCGGGCGACGGGACGGAACCGGTGGGCGCGTTGGTGAGTGTCGACGTCACGCTCGCCGGGCTGCGCGGCAAACCGGTGGCGCTCAGGTGGTCGATGTGGAAATCCGGTGGTGGCGGGCAACTGCACGGTGACTGGCTCAATGACAACCTCGCCTACCGGCTGGAGGCCACCACCGCGCGGGACACCACGACCGTCGATCTCTGGGTACCGATGCCGCGGCAAGAGGGGCCGTACCTGATCCGCGCCCAGCTCGCCACCGGCAGCTCGCCACTGGCCGGGAAGGACAGCGAGCCGTTCAGCTGAACCGCCTTCGGCCCGACACCCCGCCCAGCCGGTTGACACCTCACACCCCCGGCCGCTATCTATTAGCTAACCGTTAGGGGGTCAACCACGTGCAGGATGTCGTGCTCGCGATGCTCGCGAAAGAGCCTTCGCACGGCTACCACCTGCGCGCACGGCTGCGCGAGGCGCTCGGCCCGCTGGGCGACGCCCTGAACGCGGGCCAGGTCTACGTCACCTTGGCCCGCTTGGAAAAGAACGGCCTCGTGTGCGCCGAGCACGCCGACGGCCCGGCCCAAGGCCCGGATCGCAAGGTCTACGCGCTGACCCCGGCCGGCCAGCGGCGCGTGGCCGACTGGCTCGCGGAAGTGCGGTGGCCCAAACCGGACTTGGCGGAGTTCCACCTCAAACTGGTCGCCGCCGCGGCGACCAAGCTCGCCGACCCGCTCGCGATCGTGGACTCCCAGCGGCGAGAATTGTTGCGCCGCTTGCGTGACGCGCAGCGTGCGGCGATGGCCGAGCCCGCCGACTCGCGCGGCGGGCTGTTGCTGGAGGGCGTGATCCTGCGCCTCCAAGCGGACCTGCGCTGGCTGGAGGCCTGCGAACGAGCGTGGTCCGAACCAGGAGAGGCATGAGCGAGGACTACGTGCTGAGAGCGCGCCGGCTACACAAGGAACACGGCAGCGACGCAACGCTGGTGCGCGCCGTGGACAGCGTGAACCTGGATGTGCCGCCGGGCCAGACACTGGCCGTTATGGGGCCGAGTGGCAGCGGAAAGTCCACGCTCCTGCAACTCCTCGGCGGCCTGCAACACCCGACGAACGGCAAGGTGTGGCTGGGCGGCGAGCGCATCGACCACCTCGGCGAACGGGCGCTGGCCCGGCTGCGGCGCACGTCGATCGGGTTCGTTTTCCAGGCATACCACCTGATGGAGGAGCTGTCCGCGGTCGAGAACGTGGAGCTGCCCGCACTCTTGGCCGGCCAAACGCCGCGGGCGGCACGACGGCGCGCGGACGAGTTGCTCGAGCAGGTAGGACTGGCCGACCGGGCCCGGCATCTGCCTTCGGAGCTGTCCGGCGGGCAGCGTCAGCGGGTCGCGATCGCCCGCGCGCTCGCCAACAAGCCGATGGTCGTACTGGCTGACGAACCGACGGGAAACCTCGACAGCGCAGGGACTTTGGAGGTGCTCCGGTTGTTCGAGGAACTGCGCCTCGCCGGGCAGACCCTGCTGATCGTCACACACGACGAGCGGGTCGCCGCGACCACGGACAGGCTGATCTCCATGCGCGACGGGCGGTTCGTCGACGACACCAGGATGACCGACGCCACCCGGCCGTTGAGCGCGCTGCTCGGGTTCGAGGGCTGACCGCGTGGGCCGGATCCTGCTGGTCTCCCGGCTGGTGCTGCGAGACGTGCGACGGCGTCCAGTCGGGGCGCTGATCCTCCTGCTCGGCGTCGCTGTCGTCACCACTGCCCTGTCGGTCGGGTTGATCCTGAGCGGGTCGACGGACGCGCTCTACCAGCAAACCCGCGAGCAGACCCGTGGGCCGGACGTCGTCGCCGTCTCGCCCGATGCGACCGCGGACAGCCTCGCCGCCATGACCGATTTGCGGCACGGGCCAGGCGTCGTCCGTTACGGCGGCCCGTACCCCGTCGTCGAGACCACGGCGACGGCGCACGACCAAACCGTCAACGTCATGGCCATCGGGCGCGAGACGGCACCGGCCGCGGTCGACCAACCGCTCGTGACAGCCGGTTCTTGGGTGCGCGCGGGCGGCGTGGTGGTCGAACGGGGTTTCGCCAACGCGGTGGGTGTCCACACTGGAGACAGCATTTCCGTGGCGGGTAAGGACTTTCTCGTCGCCGGTCTCGCCGTGACAGCGGCAACCCCTGTGTATCCGGGAGGTTTGCAGTCGGGCGACGGCGGACCGACCGAGCACAGCGCCGGACGGGTCTGGCTGACCGAAGACGACGTGCGGTCCTTGCTGGTGCCGCAGACGTCCTACCTCGCGAACATCGCGCTGGCCGATCCGGCGGCCACCACGGAGTTCACGCGGTCCTACCGTTCCGCCGAAGTCCCGGTGCACTTCTTCAAATGGCAGTTCATCGCCGACGCCGACGCGCTCGTCATCCGCACCACCGAGCCGTCCTTGGTCGTCGGCAGCTGGTTGCTGGCCGTGCTCGCGGTCTGCTGCGTCGCCGGACTGGTGGCAGGACGCACGGCGGCCCAGGTCCGGCGGGTCGGCTTGCTCAAGGCCGTCGGCGCCGGGCCGGGACTGGTGGCCGCCGTGGTGCTGGCCGAATACGTGGTTTTCGCGCTGGCGGCGGATGTGCTCGGGCTGGCGGCCGGTTGGTTCCTGTCCCGGACGCTCAGCGATCCGAGTTCCGGCATGGTGGACAGCGCGCCGCCGCTCGGCGTCGGCACCGTGGTGACCGTGACAATCCTGGCCGTGGCGATGGCTGTCGTCGCGACGCTCGGCCCTACGCTGCGCGCCGCACGCACCAGCACAGTCGACGCATTGGCCGCGGCGCCCCAACGCCCGCCGGAGCACCGCGCCGCGCGCATGCCGAAGTCCTTCGGGCTGCCGACGTCGTTCCTCCTCGGGCTACGTCTGATCGCACGACGTCCGGGGCACGCGATGCGCAGCGCGGCCGGCGTAGCAACAACTTCCACGACTCTCGTCGCCTTGGTCTGTCTCGACGCCCAGCCCTCGCACGGCTACGACCTCGGCCCGACCGTCCTGACCAATCTGCGCGAACAGGTCGGCAGCCGGGTGCTGTTGATCATCACGGTCGCCATGATCGGGCTGGCGGCCGTGAACATCGTCGTGACCACCTGGAGCACCGCGCAGGACGCCCGGCATTCGCTGGCCGTCGCCCGCACGCTCGGCGCGACTCCGGCGCAGGTCACCGGCGGACTGTGCGTGGCGCAACTACTGCCCGCGCTGCCCGGCGCGCTGCTCGGTATCCCGGTCGGATTGGCTCTGTTCGGCCTTTTCAGCGCGGACAACGCCGTGTGGCCGGCACCGGTGTGGCTGTTCGTCGCGGCGTTGGGCACGCTGGCCGGCGTCGCGGCGTGCACGGCGATTCCGGCCCGGCTCGAGGCGCGCCGACCAGTGGCGGATGTGTTGGTGTAAAAGGGCTTTACGGCCGCAACGCGCCTTTCAACGCGGTGAGCCTGGCGCGCAGGAATGCGCGCGACACCCGCGCTTTCGGCTGCATACCGTCGAAACCGTGGTATGCCCCGGGAATCTCCAACAGCTCGCAGGGCACTCCGGCTTCGACGAGGCGTTTCGCGTAGGCCACGTCCTCGTCGTAGAAGAGGTCGTTCGTGCCGACGCCCAGCCACGCGGGCGGCAGTCCGGTAAGGTCGTCGTACCGCGCGGGCGCCGCGAGCGGTGACACGTCGGCCTCGCCGGGACGGTGCGTCGGGCCGAGGTAGCAGCGCCAGCCGAACTCGTTCGCCCGGGTGCCCCAAATCCGCAGGCTGCGGTCGTCCACGTCGGTGCGCAGCGTGGTGCGGTCGTCGATCATCGGGTAGGACAGCAGTTGGAAGACCGGGCGTAGTTCGCCGCGTTCCCTTGCCAGCAAAGCCAACCCCGCCGCCAGCCCGCCGCCCGCACTGCCACCGCCGAGCGCTATGCGCGTCGAGTCCACATCGGACTGATCGGCCAGCCAGGCCAGGCCCGCGTAGCAGTCGTCCAGCGGCACCGGGAACGGATTCTCCGGAGCGACGCGGTATTCGACCGCGGCGACCACGATGCCGAGTTCCGCGGAGGCTTGACGGCAGAACCCGTCGTCCTGCCAGGCGGAGTCCATCACCATGCCGCCGCCGTGCAGCCACAACAACGCCGGTTTGCGCTCGTTCCCGCCGGGACGGAACACGCGCACCTTCACCGGGCCGGCTCGCTCCACGACCACACCCGCGCCGCGCGTGGACCGCTCTTCCAGCCTGCGCACGACTTTCAGCGTGCGTGGCCCGAGCGGCAGCCTCGGCAGGAACCGCGCGCCGCGGAGATCGGGGTGGAATGTCGTCGGCATGGCCCCTCCCGTGATCGCCTGATGTTCGCGTGACGGGGTGGGGACGCGCAAGTGCCGGCGCGCGGGAGTCGCCCGCGCGCCGGCAGCCCTCAGGCGAGGTTCGCGTAAACGACGATGTTGTCCACGTAGCTGTGTTCGGCGTGGTCGAACACCCCACCGCAGGTGATCAGGCGGAGCTGGGGTTTGTCGGAGTTGCCGTACACGGCGTCGGTGGGGAACTGGTCCTTCGGCACCTGGACCTTGTGGTCCACGACGAATTTCAGTTCCTTGCCGTCGCTGCGGGTCACCTGGATCTCGTCGCCGGCGGCGAGATCCTTCAGGCGGTAGAAGATCCCTCCTGATGGTTGCCGTCGACGTGCCCGAGGATGACCGCGGGCCCGACGTCACCCGGCACAGGCGACAGCCGGTACCAGGCGGCCTGCATCGGCTGGGTCACCGGCGGGACGGCGATCTGGCCGTCTTTGGTGACCGCCACCGGAACCAGTGAAGACTCGGCGCTGATCTTGGGGATCCGCACCTCGGTCGGCTGCAGCTGGTTGTACGGCTTGGTGACCGAGACCGAGGTGGCGGGCGCCGCCGCTTCGGTGGCGTTGCCGCCACTGCCGCATCCGGTCAGCGCCAGGGTGAGCAGCAGGGCGGCCGCGACGGCGCGACCACCCTGCCGGAAAAGGTTGCCCATCCGGTTCAGCCCTGCGCGAGGCCGCCGAAGCCGGTCTCCACCCCGGTCTTGGGGGCGAAGCTGACCTGCGCGTCGCCACCGTTGCTGCTCTGCCAGTCCCCGGAGCTCTCGGAACCGGGCACCGGGGCGATCGAGCCGCTGCCGGCGCCACCACCCTGCGGTCCCGCGCAGGTCCAGTCGCCGGCGATGTCGTTGTCGGCGAAGGTCTTGCCGTCGTGCAGCTGGACGAGGAAGTCCCAGTAGCGGCCGTCCTGGACCTCCTGGTACGGGCCGTCGACCACGTCGAAGTCCGGCGAGGTGAGCCCGGTCGGCTCGCCAGCGGCGCACGAGATGATCACCATGCCGTAGCCGTCTTCGAGGTCCACGCCCCAGCCCTGGTTGTCCTCGTACGGCGGCTCTTCGGGTGTGGTCGTCTCGTCGGGCGAGCTGGTGTCCGAGGGCTTGCTCGACTCCGTCGACTGAGCCGACGTGGTGTCCGTCGCGGACGGCGCGCTGTCCGTGCTCGACGGCTCGGTGTTCTCCGTGCTCTGGGGCGAGTCGGAGGTGGTGGTCGTCTCCGGTGCCGCCGAACTGCTCGTTGTCTCCGGCACGGCGGAGGAGGTGGTCGTCGCGACATCCGTGTCGTCGGCGATGGCGGCAGGCGCCGCCGCCAGTGTGATCAAGGCGCCGGCCACCAACGTGGCCGCGATACGCCCCCAAGGCTTACGCAAGATCTGCTCCAGAATCGTCAAGACGCCCGATGCCCCCGCAATCGGAACGCAAACCGGTCACCACACTTTTGGGTGAACGAGGTGATCTTGCCGCAAAGGAGACACACAGCACCAACACAGAATCGGGTGATAAAAAGCACCCTGGAATGCCGTAACGTTTTTGCCGATTCGACGATCATCGTGTTTTTCGGCTGCGTTCTGATGGAAATTTACCAGACATACGCGGGATATGTCACTCCGAGGCGAATGGCGGCATGCGCTGATGTCGTTACCGGAGCACCTTGGACGCGGCGTCGGAGCGGGGGTGGTCTACTGGAGGACGTGATCCCGAGGCCGCGCTCATGAGCCCAAGCCAGCCGGGTCGCGGGTTCGTCCGCAGCATTCGCCTGGTGCCGGACAGTGACACGGGGCGGTACCCGTTCACGCTGCCCGTCGTCCGGCACCTTGGACACGGCGCGGACTCGAACTGCCGCCCGGGGTGACGTTTCTCTTCGGAGACAACGGTTCCCCTCGTCGAAGCGATCGCCGTCGCGGCAGGCTTCCGGCTCGCAATCGTTCCGGTTCGCGAGGCGCCCCACCGAATCCAGCCTCGGCGACCACCTCATCCTGCGTTGGGGGATCACCAAACCCCGCACGGGATTCTTCCTCCGCGCCGAGTCGTATTACAACGTCGCCTCCGAATCGAACGCCTCGACGAAGACGCCCGGTCGCCACCGCTACTGCCGGCCTACGGTGGCGTCTCACCCCACGAACGTTCCCACGGACAGTCCTTTTTGGACCTGGCCCTGCTCGCCACGCCGGACGCCCACATCCCGCAAATCGACGACACCGGCGACATCACCCCCGTCGACTACGACAACGCCGAACCCGTCACCCTCACCCGCGGCTTCCTGGCCAACCCGGAGAACTACCTACGCCACCTACTCACCGACCGAGCTCCCGGGCTCGTCGGCGCTCCGGCGTCGACGAGCCTGGACGTGCTGCGCGGGCTAGGCACACGACAAACGCCCCGCTGGCCTGTCTTCCCAGGTCATCGGGGCGTTTCGTGTGGTGTGGCGGGTAGAGGATTCGAACCTCTGAAGGCAGTGCCGTCTGATTTACAGTCAGATCCCTTTGGCCGCTCGGGCAACCCGCCGTGACTGGGCGAACCAGCCGTGCAAGAGAGTACCCAACGTCCTGGCGGCGGCGGCAACCGGGTTGGCGCAGGGCTATAGGGTGTGTGGCCTACCCGACAGATCCGCGACCAAGAGGTGGGGAGACGTGGCCGATCCGTCATTCGACGTGGTGAGCAAGGTCGATCGCCAGGAGGTGGACAACGCGCTGAACCAGGCATCGAAGGAGCTGTCCACGCGCTTCGACTTCCGGGGCGTCAACGCGAAGGTCGAGTGGGCCGGCGAGGAGGCCATCGCGATCGAGGCGGAGACCGAGGAGCGGGCGCTGGCGGCGGTCGAGGTCTTCAAGGAGAAGCTGATCAAGCGCGGCATCTCGCTCAAGGCGTTCGAGGCCGGTGAGCCCGCCGTGTCCGGGAAGATCTACAAGATCAACGGCAAGATCATCCAGGGCATCGCGTCGGACAAGGCCAAGCAGATCGCCAAATACATCCGCGACGAGGGCCCCAAGGGCGTCCAGGCCCAGATCCAGGGCGACCAGCTGCGTGTCTCGGGCAAGAAGAAGGATCACCTGCAGGACGTGATCGCGCTGCTCAAGAACAAGGACTTCGAGATCGCGCTGCAGTTCACCAACTACCGCTGACGCACTGGCCCTGACCTGCTGATTCGCAGGTCAGGGCGTGCCGTCACGCCTTCCTCCCCGCCGACCACGGCCTCCACCGACACCGAACTCGTCAGCCGACGGAGTTGGCTACTGCGTGGTGTAATGCGAACACTCGACGTGAGCGAAGGGTGTGGTCGATGCGCCGCGGTGTTGTGCTGGTCACAGTGTTCCTCCTGGTCATGGGCCTCGTGGCGCCCGCGCAAGCCGCCACGGGGCAGCGGCTCACGGTGGGCTCCTACCCCCGCCTCGTCCGGCTCGAGCACGGCGCGTACCGGGGCCACATCGTCGCCGCGGTCAACAGCTGGGACGCGGGCGGGCCGTTCGTGCCGATCTACGACAGCACCGACGAGGGCGGCTCCTTCCGCAAGATCGGCGAGATCCGCGACCCCGAGGACCCCAACGGCGAGTGCTGCGGCACGCTCTACGAACTCCCCCAGCGCCTGGGCTCGCTGCGCGCGGGCACGCTGATCTGGGCGGCCAGCTACGGCCAGGCCGCGGGCGCCGACCGCAGGATGGCGATCAAGCTCTGGGCCAGCCGCGACGGCGGGCGCCACTGGTCCTTCCTGTCCGAGGCGGCCCGCTCCCACAACCACGACGGCGTGTGGGAGCCCGAGCTGATCATGGACGCGGGCGGCACCCTCTGGCTCCACTTCGGCGACGAGACCGAGGCACCCCGCTTCGCCCAGGTGCTCAACCGGGTCGGGTCGACGGACGGAACCAACTGGGGCACCAAACAACTCACCCTCGCGATCCCGCCGGACCGCGTCCGTCCCGGCATGCCGATCGTGCGCAAGCTCCCCGACGGGCGCTACTACTTCGGCTACGAACTGTGCAATTACGGCGACCAGTACTGCGACCCGTACTACAAGATCTCCCCGGACGGCGCGAACTACGGCGACCCCGGTAGCGCCGGAACGCGCGTCACCACCGCCAGTGGCGCCTACTTCCAGCATGCGCAGACGGTCAGCCTCTTCCCCGGTGGCCCGAACGGGACACGGCTGCTGATGGTGGGCCAGCTCTACACCACGCACAAGGGAAAAATGTTGCCGGGCAACGGTCAGGTGCTGCTCGCCAACGACAACGCCGGCGCGGGCAACTGGTACGAGGTGCCCGCACCGGTCAAGGTTCCGGGCGCCTACAACAACTTCTGCCCCAACTACAGTTCCACGCTGCTCCCCGTGGACGGCGGCCGGAACGTGCTGGAGATCGCCGCGGACTACGAGAACGGCGTGTGCACGACCTACTTCGGCAAGGGCCCGTCGTCCTGAAAGGCCCGGCTCAACGCGGCGGTGAACGTCTCCACCGACTGCGCGCCGGAGACCCCGAAACGGTTGTCCAGCACGAAGAACGGCACTCCGTTCGCGCCGAGCTCGCGGGCTTCGGCCACGTCGGCGCGGACGTCGGCGGCGTAGGCGTCCGAGCGGAGCACTTCGCGCGCTTCGGCGCTGTCGAGGCCCGCTTCGGTGGCCAGCTCGACCAATGAATCCTCGTCGAACACCGACCGCTGTTCGGTGAAGTAGGCGCGGAAGAAGCGCTCTGTCGCCTCTGCCTGCAGCCCTCGCGCTTTCGCCAGGTGCAGGAGGCGGTGCGCGTCGAAGGTGTTGCCCATGTACGTGCCTTCGAGGTGGTACTCGAGCCCGTCCTCGGCCGCGAGCCGCTCCAGCCGGTTCTCCATCGCCCGCACCTCGGCCTCGCCGGTGCCGAATTTCCGCGCCAGCTCGGGCACCTTCGGCACCTGCTCACCGCGCGGCAGCCGCGGGTCCAGTTCGAACGAGCGGTACACGACCTCGACCTCGTCGCCACGCCCGGACGCCGCCAGCGCCAGCTCGAACCGGCGTTTGCCCAGGTAGCACCACGGACAGACCACATCGGACCAGATGTCTACGCGCACGAACGAAACAACCCCGGCTCAGCCGGGGCTATTCCGGAGCAGGCTGGCGAACCAGTCGCCGAGCACCTGCTGCACCTCGGCGCTCACCCGCTCCGGCTCCTCGGCGTCGGCGATCATCCTGGCCGCCTCCATCACCGCGCTCAGCGAAAGCTGCGCCAGCGTGCGCACCGGCCGCGGCGCCATCATCCCCTCTTCGATGGCCTGCTCGATCATGCCGATCAGCAGGCCGAGGCCGTATTCCGCCTCGATCTCCCGCCACGCCGCCCAGCCGAGCACCGCGGGCGCGTCGGAGAGCGAGATCTGCCGGACCTCCTGGCGCAGGCACGCCTGCAGGAACACCCCGGTCGCACTGATCATCCCGCTCGCCACGTCCGGCGCGGCGCGCAGGGCTTCCTCCACTTCAGCGGTGATCTCCCGCTCGAGCTCCTCCACGACCGCGCGGAAGAGACCCTGCTTGTCGCTGTAATGGTGGTAGAGCGCCCCCCGCGTGACGCCGGCCGCGCGCACGATTTCGTCGGCCGGAACCGCTTGATACCCGCGCTCGGCGAACAGTTCGCGCGCGGCCGTCATCAGGGCTGTCTTGGTGCTGTTGGAGCGATCCTGCTGGGTGCGTGGCACGCCCCTAATCTGCCATGACGCCCGCGAACTCGACGACGTGCCGTACCACCGCCTCGGGCCTGTCCTCCGGGATGAACGTGTAGGCGTCCGGCACTTCGACGAGCTTTCCCTTGGGCAGCAACGCTTCCAGCCGACGGGCGAACCGGATCGGGAACAGTTTGTCTTCACTGGCCCACAACAGCAGGACGGGCTTGTCGAAATCGCGCAGCTTCTCCGCCGCGGCCAGCGTGTGGCGCGGGTGCACCTCACGCAGGAGCTTGCGCAGGTCGCGCCGGATCGCGGCCGACTTCCCCGGCGGCCACAGGTACGACTCGGCGATCTCCGCGGGGATGGGGCGCTTCGTGACCCAGCCGAACAGGAACGGCTGCCGGTGCAGCGCACGCACGCGCATGAACATCGAAAGCAGCAGCATCGACCCTGGCACCCGGGCCAGCTTGGGCAGCGGCGCGAAGATCGGCGGGAAGAAGTACTCGAAGCTGTCGGACGGCAGCAGCACGACGCTCCCGACCCGCTCGGGACGGCGGGACAACAGGATTTGTGTGATCGCGCCGCCGGTGTCGTTGCCGACGAGCAGCACGTCCCGCAGGTCGAGCGCGTCGAGGAAATCCGCCAGGAGTTCGGCTTGGCCGACCGGGCTCAGGTCGGCGTCCGCACGCATCGGCACCGTGTGCGAGCCCATCGGCAGGTCCGGCGCGATGGCGCGGAAGCCGGCCGCCGCGACGTCGGGCAGCACGGCACGCCACAGGTCGGCGTTGGTGAGGACGCCGTGCACGAAGACGACCGGACGCCCTGATCCCTGTTCGAAGTAACGCAGTTCGCCTTGGGGCAGCTCGACCTTGCGCGGCTTCCCCAGTAGTTCGCTCGTAGTCATGCCGCCAGGTTACATACAGACTGTATGTATGTAAATATGGCCGCTAGGGTGGGCCCGGACGGATGAACCTGATGAGGGGAGCTCTGGGGATGAAGGGCATCGTGCTGGCGGGCGGCAGCGGCACCCGGCTGCACCCGATCACGCAGGCGGTGTCCAAGCAGCTGCTGCCCGTCTACGACAAGCCGATGATCTACTACCCCATCTCGGTGCTCATGCTCGCCGGGATCCGGGAGATCCTGGTCATCTCCACCCCAGCCGACCTGCCGAACTTCCAGCGGCTGCTCGGCAGCGGCGACCAGTTCGGGCTCGACATCGGCTATGCCGAGCAGCCGAGCCCCAACGGCCTCGCCGAGGCGTTCGTGATCGGCGCGGACTTCATCGGCAACGACGACGTCGCGCTCGTACTCGGCGACAACATCTTCTACGGGCAGGGTTTCTCCGGCCGAATGCAGCGCGAGGTGTCCTCTTTGGACGGATGCGTGTTGTTCGGGTACCCCGTGAAGGACGCGCAGCGCTACGGCGTCGGCGAGACCGACGCCGAGGGCAGGCTGGTGTCGATCGAGGAGAAGCCCGCGAAACCCAAGTCCAACAAGGCGATCACCGGGCTGTACTTCTACGACAACGACGTGGTGGGGCTCGCCCGCGCGCTTGAGCCCTCGCCGCGGGGCGAGCTGGAGATCACCGACATCAACATGACGTACCTGCGCCAGGGGCGGGCGAAGCTGGTCGATCTCGGCCGCGGGTTCGCCTGGCTCGACACCGGCACACACGACTCGCTGCTGGAGGCCGGGCAGTTCGTGCAGGTGCTCGAACACCGGACCGGGGTGCGGATCGCCTGCCTGGAGGAGGTCGCGCTGCGGATGGGCTTCATCACGCCGGACGAATGCCTCGCGCTGGGGCAGAAGATTTCGAAGTCCGGGTACGGGGACTACGTGGTCGCGGTGGCCAAGGCCGCTGGGGCTTAGGCGGGTCGGCCAAGACGCCGAGGGCCAACACATCGACGCCACGGGCCAACACACCAACGGGAGCGGCCAACATGCCGACGGGGGCGGCCAATATGCAGGGGGGTCAGTAGCCCCGGCGCGCCATCTCCTCGAGGCGGGCGATCCGGTCCGCGATCGGCGGGTGCGTGGAGAACAGCTTCGAGAACGACTCGCCCGGCTTGAACGGGTTGGCGATCATCAGGTGCGACTGCGAGACCAGCTGCGGCTCCGGCACCAGCGGCGTGCGGCGCGTGCCGGTCTCCAGTTTGTGCAGGGCCGAGGCCAGCGCCAGCGGGTCGCCGGTCAGCCTGGCGCCTGAAGCATCAGCCTGGTACTCACGCGAACGGCTGACCGCCATCCGGATCACGGCGGCGGCGATCGGGCCGACCAGCACGAGCAGCAGGGCGACCAGCGGGTTGCCGTTCTCACGGTTGCCGCCGCCGAAGAACAGCGCCAGGTTGGCCAGCACGCTGATCATGCTGGCGAGCGCGCCGGCCACGCACGAGATGAGGATGTCCCGGTTGTACACATGGGACAGTTCGTGCCCGAGCACCGCGCGCAGCTCGCGCTCGGTGAGCAGCTCCAGGATGCCGGTGGTGCAGCAGACCGCCGCGTGCCGCGGGTTGCGGCCGGTGGCGAAGGCGTTCGGCGCGGCCGTCGGGCTCACGTACAGCGACGGCATCGGCTGCCGCGCGGACGTGGCCAGCTCGCGCACGATCCGGTACATCGCGGGCTGCTCGGCCTCGGACACCGGCCGCGCCCGCATCGCGCGCAGCGCCAGTTTGTCCGAATTGAAGTACGCGTAGGCGTTCATGCCAAGCGCGAGGGCGAGACCGATGAACAACGCGGTCCGCCCGAACAGCGAGCTGATCCCGATGATGATGGCACTCATCAGGCCGAGCAGCAGCGCGGTCTTCAGCCCGTTCTGATGCGTGTGCACTGGTTCGCGCCTCCCTTTCGCACTCACCCGACAAACGCGCGAAGCGGACGTGAAAGTTCCACCACCGATTGTGCGGCACGGCGCTCTTCGACGCGTCATCCAGTCCACAACGGAGTTAAAGTTTCACAAGTTGTTCAACGCACGGGTGGGGAACCGCGCGGGAGGGGGTGCGGCATGCTCGCACGTCGTGCACTGTTCGCCCTGGTAGCGGGGCTCGGCGCGCTCACCGTGGCGCCTGCCGCGGCCGCGCCGAAGGCACGCACGATGCCGACCGGGCGCGGGCCGTCCGCGGTGGCGGTGAATTCCGTCACCGGGGCCGTCTACGTGGCGAACGGCGACGGTTCGATCACGGTGCTGGGCCGCGACCCGGTGCACGTCGGCGGCACGCCCGGCGATCTCGCGATCGACGAGAGCACCGGCCGGGTGTACGTCGCGAACCTGCTCGCGGGCACGGTCACGGTCCTCGACGCCGCCGGCGCGCTGCAGAGCGTCGTGCCGTCCGGGGTCGGGGCCGCGGTGCTGGACGTCGCTTCGGACGACAACAAGGTGTACGTCGGCAGCGGCCGGACGGGTTCGGTCGGCGTGGTCGACACCATCGGCAGCGTGCTCGACGCCCTGCTGAGCGGGCCGGGCCAGGGGTTCGGCGGGGTGCGCGTGGACGCCGGGCGGCAGCTGGCGTACCTGACCAACATCGACGGCAACAGTGTCGAGGTGCTCGACCTCGCCGCCGGCGACTTCGTGGCGAGCATCCCGGTCGGGCAGGCGCCGACGGGTTTGGCGCTGCACACGGCGAGCAACACCCTGTACGTGGCCAACTCGGGGATCCATCACCTGTCCGTCGTCGACTGCGCCACGCGCACCGAACGCACCACGATCCTGTTGCGCAGCGAGGCTTCGGCCGTCGCCGTCCGCCAGTCCGACAACACCGTGTACGCCAACGGCGGGCCGGACGGGATCGTGCGGATCGACGGCTCCGGCGGGAAAACCAGCGGTGAACTCTCGCTCGGGATCAATCCCGGCGGGGTCGCGGTGGACCAGCGCACCGGCACCGTTTACGTCACGGATCCGGTGCACGATCAGGTTCACGTCATCGACGGATTCTGATCCTGGAGCAACTCCGGGTATAGCTTCGGAAAAAAGGACCGACAAGCGGACGCAGAGGGTATCCATGCAACTCGGACTGCAGATCCCCGACTTCACCTGGCCGAACGGGCCGGCGAAGCTGGGCAAGGAACTCGGCGACGTCGCGAAGGCGGCGGACGAGGCCGGCTTCGAATACCTCGCGGTGATGGACCACTTCTTCCAGATCGGCGGGGTGGGCCCGGTCGAGAACGACATGCTCGAGGCGTACACCACGCTCGGCTACCTCGCCGCGCATACGGAACGGGTCAAACTGCTGACCGTGATCACCGGTGTGATCTACCGGCAGCCCGGCGTGCTCGCCAAGGCGCTCACCACGCTGGACGTGCTCTCCGGCGGCCGCGCCATACTCGGGATCGGCGCCGGCTGGAACGAGGAGGAGTCGCGCGGGCTCGGTTTTCCCTTCCCCAGCACCAAAGAACGGTTCGAAATGCTGGAGGAGGCGCTGCGCTACGTGCGGCAGATGTTCTCCGACGACGACGGCCCGTTCGAGGGTGACTACATCGTCGCGGAGCGGCTGATGAACGTACCGCAGGCGCTGACGAAACCGCATCCGCCGATCATGATCGGTGGCTCCGGCGAAAAGAAGACGCTGCGCTTCGTCGCGAAGTACGGCGACGCCTGCAACATTTTCAACGGCCCGGAACTCGAGCACAAACTCAGCGTGCTGAAACAGCACTGCGAAACCGAGGGCCGCGATTACGGCGAGATCAACAAAACCGTCTACCACATTCTCGACATCGGCAAGAACGGCGAGAAGGCGGACGAGCTGAAGGCCGAGCTGCGCAGGCTGGCCGGGCTCGGGGTGGACGGCGTGATCGGGATGCTGCCCGGGATCCCGGACCTGAAGCTGATCGACGTCTTCGCTCGCGACATCATTCCGGAGGCGGCGAATTACTGATATCCGCCGTTTGGCGGCAAATATTCACCTGTAACGAGACTCCCGCCGAGTCCGACCCATGAGGCAGTCGGATGCGGCGGGAGTTTTTTCATGAAGATCAGCGTCTTCGGGCTCGGCTACGTGGGTTGTGTATCCGCCGCCTGCCTCGCCGGAAACGGGCACGAGGTCATCGGGGTCGACGTCAATCCCATCAAGGTCGGCCTGGTGCGGTCCGGCAAGGCGCCGGTGGTCGAAGAGCGCATCGGCGAACTGACCGCGGAAGTGGTGCGCAGCGGTGCGTTGCGGGCCACCGGCGACGTGGCGGACGCGATCGCGCACAGCGAGATCTCGCTGGTGTGCGTCGGCACGCCCTCGGAGCCCAACGGCAGCCTGTCCACCACCTACCTGGAGCGCGTGACCGAGGAGATCGGCGCGGCGCTGGCCACCAAGAACCACCGGCACACCGTGGTTTTCCGCAGCACGATGCTGCCCGGCACGTGCCTGGAACTGCTCGTGCCGATACTGGAAAAGGCGTCGGGCAAGACCGCCGGCGTGGACTTCGGGGTCGCCGTGAACCCGGAGTTCCTGCGCGAAGGCACCAGCGTGCGGGACTTCTACGCGCCACCGAAGACCGTGATCGGCGAGATCGACGAGGCCAGTGGTGACCAGGTCGCCGCGCTGTACGAGGGTCTCCCCGGCGACGTGTTCCGGGTGCCGATCCCGGTCGCCGAAATGGCCAAGTACGCCGACAATGCCTTCCACGGCTTGAAGATCGGCTTCGCCAACGAACTCGGCGCGATCTGCCGGGCGCTCGGGCTGGACTCGCACCGGGTGATGGACGTGTTCCTCGCCGACCGCAAGCTCAACATCAGCCCGGCCTACCTGCGGCCCGGGTTCGCGTTCGGCGGTTCGTGCCTGCCCAAGGACCTGCGCGGGCTGGTGCACGCCGCGCACCGCGCGGACGTCACGGTGCCGATCCTCGCGCACGTGCTGCCCAGCAACGAAGAACACCTGCGCCGGGCCTTCGAACTGGTGGCGCGCACCGGCAAGCGCAAGATCGGCCTGTTCGGGCTTTCGTTCAAACCCGGCACCGACGACCTGCGCGAGAGCCCGCTGGTGGAACTCGCGGAACGCTTGCTGGGCAAGGGTTACGACCTCAAGATCTACGACGCGAACGTGAGCCTGTCCCGGTTGATGGGCGCGAACCGCGAGTACATCGAGAGCAGGCTGCCACACCTCGGGCAGCTGCTCGCCGGTTCGGTCGAGGAGGTGCTCGACCACGCCGACGTGTGCCTGCTCGGCTGCACCGACCCGGCCGTGCTGGAGGCGCTGCCGCACGGCGGCGAGCACATCCTGATCGACCTCGTCCGCATCCCCGGCGCCGAGGCGCGCCGGACCGAACAGGGATACGTTGGCCTTGCCTGGTAAAAGAGCGCTGATCCTGGTCGAGAACCTGTCCGTGCCGTTCGACCGGCGGGTGTGGCAGGAGTGCACCACGCTGCGGGACGCGGGCTGGGAGGTGCACGTCATCTGTCCACAAGGGACGAAGCGGGACACCGAGCCCGAAGTCGTCATGGACGGGGTGCACATCCACCGCTACCCGCTGCGCGCCGCGACCGGCGGGCCCGCCGGCTACCTGCAGGAGTACGGCTCGGCGTTGTGGCACACGTGGCAGCTCGCGCGGCGCCTCGGGCACTTCGACGTCGTCCACGCGTGCAACCCGCCGGACCTGCTGTTCCTCGTCGCGCGGATGCTGAAGCGGCGCGGCACGAAGTTCGTCTTCGACCAGCACGACCTGGTGCCGGAGCTGTACCTGTCGCGCTTCGACCGCGGCAAGGACCTGCTCTACCAGGCCGTCTGCGCCGCGGAGCGGGCCACGTACAAGACCGCCGACGTCGTGATCGCGACCAACGAGAGCTACCGCGACATCGCGCTGACGCGGGGCGGGAAACGTCCGGAGGACGTGTTCGTGGTGCGCAGCGCGCCCGCGGTGGAGCGCTTTCAGCAGGTGCCACCGGAGCCGGAACTCAAGCAGGGCAAGGAACATCTGCTCTGCTACCTCGGCGTGATGGGCCCGCAGGACGGCGTGGACTACGCCCTGCGTGCGTTGGCCGCGCTTCGCGACGAGCAAGGGCGCACGGACTGGCACGCGGTGTTCGTCGGTTCGGGTGACACCTTCGACCAAATGGTGGAACTGTCCCGGAAACTGGATCTCGCCGGACTCGTCGAATTCACCGGCCGTATTCCGGACGAGGATCTCGTGCGTTACCTGTCGACGGCGGACGTATGCCTGTCGCCGGACCCGCTGAATCCGCTGAACGACGTTTCGACGATGAACAAGATCATGGAATACATGGCGATGGCGAAGCCGATCGTCTCGTTCGAGCTGCGGGAGGCGAGGGTCTCCGCGGGCGAGGCCGCGCTTTACGCACCTGCCAACGATGTTTCGGCGTTCGCGAAGCTGGTCGCGGAGCTGATGGATGATCCGGAACGGCGCGCGAAGATGGGCCTGCTCGGTCAGTCAAGAGTCGAAGGTCCTCTTGCCTGGCGCAATTCCGCGAAGGCACTGCTTTCCGCGTACACCACCGCACTGGGGTGAACGTTCGGGCTTTTCTTCCCGTCGCCGGGCATTCGTGAACGACCAACGGTCGCGGTTTGAACAAGACGGCGGCCGTGTTGTAACCAACGCGGTAATCGACGCGACGGGGTTGGTGAAAGCCCATCCGCCCGATGCGGCATTTTTCGAGGGGAGCATCCCGCGGTGAGTGACGAAACGATCCGCCTGTCGACGATCGGGCAGGTCATCCGGAGACGGTGGCGGCTGCTGGTCGCGCTCGCGGTGCTGGGCGCGCTCGTGGGGGCCGGCGCGTCGCTGGTGTTTTCGCCCGGCTACCAGACCGATTCGAGCGTGCTGCTGCAAGGCCCGCGTCAGGCGGACGAGCTGCTCACCGAGGCGCAGGTCGCGACCAGCTCCGTGGTGCTGGACAGGGCCGCGGGCCAGCTGTCCTGGCAGACCACCGGCGCCGACCTCAAGGACGACGTGACCTCCTCGGTGGCCAACGGCAACGTCGTCACCATCACCGCTTCCGCCGACACCGCGGAACACGCCCAGCAGCTGGCGGACAAGGTCGCGGCGGAGTTCGTGCGCTACTCCAGCCAGCTGGTCTCCAGCAGCACCGACGCGGCCGCACAGGTGCAGCAGGAGCAGCGGGAGGCGTTGCGGCAGCAGGTCGCGCTGACCAACCAGCGGCTCGCCGACATGGCCAAGAACATCGACGGCGGGCTGACCGTGGAGAGCGTGCAGGCCCGCACCGAGATCGAGGCCCTGCGCACTTCGCTGGAGCAGGCGATCAACAACCTGAACCAGGCGGACGCGGCGACCAGCACGGCGAACATGGTGGTGCTGGGTTCGGCCGAGCTGCCGACCGGCGCGGCCGCGCCGACGCTGCCCCAGCTCGTCGGCGGTGGCGCGCTGCTGTTCTTCCTGATCGGGGTGTTCGCCCACCTGTTCCGGGCCCGCGCGGACAAGCGGCTGCGGGACGAGACCGAGATCGGGGCCGCGCTCGGCTCACGGGTCGTGGCCACCGTCGACATCCCCGATCAGCGGCCGGAAGCCGGGAGGGGGCTGCGGACCCGGTTGAGCCGGCTGCTGCGGGCGGACCGGCCGTGGGATCTGCCGGCGCTGTCGGTGTCCGCGGACGGCCGGAACCGCGAATCCCGCTACCGGCGCGCGCTCTCGAAGATCGGCGCGCCGGGACGCCGGATCCTCGTCCTCGTGCCCGAGGACGACGCGCCCGCGCACCGCGCCGCCACGCAGCTCGCGGCGGCCGCGGAAGGCCGGACTTCCTTGCGTGTCAACGACATTTCCCCGGTCCGGCCGACGGTCACCGAGGACTCCAGCCTGACCGGCGTGCTCGTGCTGGTCACGGTCGGCAGCCGCACCGCGTGGGAGCTGGTCGGCATCGCCGAGGCGTGTGCCGACGCCGGCCACGAGGTGCTCGGGGTGTTGCTGACCCAGCCCGTGCGCGACCAGTCCCCTACCACCGAAAAGCCCGAGGTCGGTTCCGACCGTGACGCGATGGCAGGTTCAGCGTGACGACCAACTCCTCTCCGCCGCTGGTGGATCTGCACCGACTGGTGGTGGCCGTCCGGCGAAGGCGCCGGCTGTGGCTGACCGCCGGCCTGATCGGCCTGATCTTGGGCGCCGCGCTCGCCGTGGTGCTGCCTTCCCCGCCGACGGCGGTGACGAAGCTGCTGGTGATCCACCAGGACGACTCCCCGACCGACAGTGGCACGCTGATGCGCACCGACGTGGCCGTGCTGCAGACGACGAAGATCGCGGACGCCGCACTGAAAGCGGTGCACAGCACCGACAAGCCCGAGGATTTCCTGAAGGACTACACCGGGCTCGGGCTGACCAACAACGTCCTGCAGATCACCGTCAAGGGCAGCAGCAACGAGGACGCCATCGCCCGCGCGAAGGCGCTGGGTGACGCGTTCATCGCCGACCACGTGGCCCGCGACCAGGCCGCGGCGCAGGCCGAATCGCAGGCGCTGATCAACCAGCGTGACCAGGCGCAGGCCGAGCTCGCCGACGTGGACAAGCAGATCGCGGCCGAAACCGCGCGCGGCAGCAAGGCGAACGCGACCACGCTGGAAACGCTGTACGGCAGGCGCGCGGACCTCAGCTCGAAGGTGTCGGACTTCTCGGCGCAGGCGCAGCAGGCCGGGATCGGCGCCCCGCAGATCGCGGCGGGCACGCAGATCGTGGACGCACCTCGGATCACCCCGCATTCGTTCCTCAAGACGGCGGCCACCGACGGCGGGATCGGGCTGGTGCTGGGCCTCGCGATCGGGCTGGCGCTCGCCGCGGTGACGGCGCTGGTGCGGGACAAGCCGGTGCTGCGCCGGGAAATCGCCGAGAACCTCGGGGCATCGGTCATCGCGCAGCTGCCGTCGAAACGGCGTGGGCTGGCGCGGTTCCTGCGATCCCGTCTCCCCGCGCAGCAGAAACGGGTCGCCGCCACGCTGGTGCGGGCGATCCGCACCGACGACGAACCGGTGTCGCTGCTGGATCTCGGGGCACCGAAGGTCACCGCGGGGCTGGCCGTCGACATCGCCGCGGAGCTGTCCTACGGCGGTCCGGTCCTCGTCATCGACAACCTGCCGGAGCAGGATCTGGCCAAGCCGGCGGCCGAAGCCGGCAAGGCGATTCAGATCGTCGACTCCGCCAACACCGACGTGCCGGTCCAGGCGGGCCAGCGCCGGCTCGGGGTCGGGTCGGTCATCCCGGGCACGGCCTGGACCGACCTCGGCTACCTGGGCCAGGAGACCGTGCTGGTGGTGCGCGCCGGTTACGCCAGCACGGCGTGGCTGCACACCGTGGCGCGGCAGCTGGCCGACTGCCAGATCCTGGTCATCGGCGTCGTGCTGGTCGACCCGGATCCCAAGGACCGCACGGACGGCACGCTCTGGGACGGGCTCCACCTGGCGCTGCGCGGCCGCGCCGACCGCGCCGACTCACCGGCCAGGCCCAACGGCAGGAACGCCCCGCACGCGGACGAACTGCCCACCAAACGGTTCGCGCCGGTCGGATCGCGAGAGGACTGAGCCCATGTGCGGAATCGCGGGTGCCTTCCGCTGGCCGGACGGCGGGCCGTTGACCGACCGGCTGACCAAGACGCTGGCCCACCGCGGGCCGGACGGCGAGGGCCGGTACGACCACGGCGACGTCCACTTGGGACACCGCAGGCTGTCGATCATCGACCTGTCCGAGACCGGCGACCAGCCGATGGTGATCGACGGGCTGGCCATGGTCTACAACGGCGAGCTGTACAACATGCCGGAGCTGCGGGCGGAGCTGGAGTCGGTGGGCGTGCGCTTCCGGGGCACGTCGGACACCGAGGTGGTGCTGGAGGCCTGGCGCCGCTGGGGTACCGACAGCCTGCCGCGGCTGCGCGGCATGTTCGCCTTCGCGGTTTACGACGAGCGCACCGGCGACCTGGTGCTGGTGCGCGACCAGCTGGGCATCAAACCCCTGTTCTTCGTCCAGCGCGGCGGGGGCCTGGTGTTCGCGTCGGAGCTCAAGGCGCTGGCGAACGAGCTGGGCGGGTCCCTGCACGTCGACGAAGCCGCGATGATCGCTTCGCTGCTGTACTACTGGGTTCCCGACCAGCGCTGCGCCTTCCGCGAGGCCGAGAAGCTCGCGCCGGGCACATGGCTGCGCTGCCGCCGTGACGGGCAGGTGGAACGCGGCCGGTTCTGGTCGCTCAAGGAGGTCGCGGAGGAGGCGCAGCACGCGCCGATGCCCGATCTGCACGCCGTGATCGAGGATTCCACGCGCAAGCACCTGCTCTCCGACGTGCCGGTGGCCACGTTCCTCTCCGGCGGGCTCGACTCGAGCTACCTGACCGCGCTCGCCGCGCGGCACCAGCCAGGGATCTCCGCCTACACCATCGGTTTCCGCGCCGAGGACGCGAAGTTCGAGGCGATGCCAGACGATCTGCGCTACGCCCGGCAGGTGGCGCGGCAGTTCGGCGTGGACCTGCACGAGATCGAGATCGCACCGCGGGTGCTGGACCTGTTGCCGCGCATGACCTACCACCTGGACGAGCCGATCGGCGACCCGGCGGCGATCAACACCTTCCTGATCTGCACCGCGGCGCGCGACGCCGGGGTGAAGGTGATGCTGTCCGGGATGGGCGCGGACGAGCTGTTCGCCGGATACCGCAAGCACCTGGCGAACCTGATCGCGCTGCGCTATCAGAAGGTGCCCGGCGCGCTGCGGCGTCCCGTCGAGTCCGTTGTGGACAGACTGCCGGTGGCCACGGCCAAGCGCGGCTACCGTTCCGTCCGGTTCGCGAAGCGGTTCCTCTCCTTCGCCGAGCTCCCGGAGGAGACGGCTTTCCGGCGCAGCTACACGATGTACGACCGGGCGGAGCTGGCCGGGCTGCTCAATCCCGACCTGGCCGGCGTGGTCGACGACGTGCTCACCGAGCACGCCGACACCTACCACGACAACCGGCTGAACGACTTCGTGAACCGGATGTGCCTCGCCGACGCGCGGTTGTTCCTGCCGGGGCTGAACCTGGCGTACACCGACCGCTCCAGCATGGCGGCGTCCACCGAGGTGCGGACGCCGTTCGTGGACGTGGAGGTGGTCAAGGCCGCGTTCGCCATCCCGGGCAACCGGAAGATCGTGAAGCGGCAAGGGAAAGCGGCGCTGAAGGAAGCGGCGACCGGGATCCTGCCGAAGGAGATCGTGTACCGGCCGAAGGGCCTGTTCAGCGCCCCGCTGCGGGCGTGGATGAGCCGCGACCTGGCGCCACTGATGCGCGAAGTGGTGCACGACGGGGTGCTCGTCAAATCCGGCTTCCTGCGGCAGGAGGCCTTGCAGCGTCTGGTCGACGAAGACGCTTCCGGCCAGCAGGACCGGTCCAAGCACCTCTGGCACGTGTTGACCCTCGAGTACTGGTACCGGAGCGCAACTTCCCAAGGAGCGTCGTGAAGCAGGTAGTGCAGAACTACAAGAGCGGGGAGCTGGCGCTCCTCGACGTCCCGGCTCCGGCGTGCAAGCCGGGAGGTGTGCTCGTACGGACGGCGTTCTCGCTGATCTCCACCGGCACCGAGCTGATGAAGGTCTCCGAGGCCGGGATGTCCATGGTCGGCAAGGCGCGCTCACGCCCGGACCAGGTCGCGAAGGTCATGCAGAGCGTGGCGGCCAACGGGCTCACCGCCACCTACCGCAAGGTGATCAACAAGCTGGACTCCTATACGCCGCTGGGCTATTCGCTGTGCGGGGTCGTCGAGGAGGTCGGCGCCGGGATCGAGGACGTGGCGGTCGGCGATCTCGTGGCCTGCGCTGGCAACGAGCACGCGCTGCACTCGGAGCTGAACTGGGTACCGAAGAACCTGTACGCCAAGGTGCCTGCCGGGCTCGCGCCGAGCCACGCGGCGTTCGGCACCGTCGGCTCGATCGCCTTGCAGGGCGTGCGGCAGGGCGAACCGCAGCTGGGCGAGGTCGCGCTGGTGGTCGGGCTCGGGCTGATCGGGCAGCTCGTCGTGCAGCTGCTGACGGCGTCCGGGGCACGGGTGATCGGCGTCGATCCGGCCGCCGCACGCTGTGAGCTGGCCGAACAGCTGGGTGCGATCGCTTGCGGTGCCCCGGGTTCCGACGTCGTGGACAACGCCGTCGCGGAGCTGACCGGCGGCCACGGCGTCGACCAGGTGTACCTGGCGGCGGGCGGCAGCACGAACGAGCCGGTGGAACTGGCGGCGAGGCTCGCGCGGGACCGCGGCCGGGTGATCGACATCGGCAAATGCCGGCTGGACCTGCCGTGGAACGCGTACTACGAAAAGGAACTCGACGTCCGGTTCTCCCGTTCGTACGGGCCGGGCCGGTACGACCCGTCGTACGAGCTGGACGGGCGCGACTACCCGATCGGCTACGTGCGCTGGACCGAGCGCCGCAACCTCGAATGTTTCCTCGACCTCGCCGCCCGCCGCAAGATCGACGTGGCGCCGCTGATCTCGCACATCGCGGACTTCTCCACGGCGGTCGAGACCTATCAGCGGCTCAACGACGGCGAGCTGAAGGCCGTGACCGTGCTTTTCCGCTACCCCAGCGAAAAGGCCACGCCCGCCGAGCCCGTGCTCGCGTCCGCTCCCGTTCCGTCGCCCGCCCGCACGTCGCGGCGGATGGGGCAGGTGCGAGTCGGGTTCATCGGCGCGGGGAACTACGCCTCCTCGATGCTGCTGCCGCATCTCGCCGAGCGCGAGGATGTCCTGCTGCACACGGTCGCCACCACCTCGGCGCTCTCCGGTGCCAACGCCAAGCGCAAGTTCGACTTCGCGCAGGCCTCCACCGACGTCGACGCGCTGCTGTCCGACGACAGGATCGACGCCGTTTTCGTTGTCACGCGGCACAGTTCACACGCCGAGCTGACGCGGCGCGCGTTGCTGGCGGGCAAGGCCGTGTTCGTCGAGAAGCCGCTCGCGTTGTCCGAGGACGAGGTCGGCAAGATCCTCGCGGCGGTCGAGGAATCCGGCAACGACCGGCTGCAGGTGGGCTTCAACCGCCGGTTCGCGCCGCTGCTCAACGAGGCGAAGCAGCAGTTCGGCAGGCGGGTCGGCCCGGCTTCGGTGCGCTACCTGGTCAACGCCGGCAGGCTCGAACAGGGCAGCTGGTACAACCAGGCGGGCACCGAGGGCACCCGCTTCGCCGGTGAGGGCGGGCATTTCATCGACACGGTGAGCTGGCTGCTCGGCGCCGACCCGGCGTCGGTCTACGCCTGCGCCACCCCGAACCAGGCCGACCTGCAGGTGCTCCTGCGCTACCCGGACGGCTCGACGGCCACGATCAGCTACGCCACCAGCGGCTCCACCGGGTTCCAGAAGGAAACCCTGGACGTGCTGGCCGACGGCAAGGTGCTCAAGTTCGACGACTTCCTGCGCACGTCGGTGTTCGCGCGCAAGAAGTGGTCCAGCCCGCGGATCCCGAAGGGCCGCGACAAGGGCCAGCAGGCGGAGGTCGCGGCGTTCGTCGAGGCCGTCGCGTCCGGCGGTCCGATGCCGGTCCCGCTCGGCTCGCTGGTGTCCACCACGCTGGCCACGCTCGCGGCAGGCACCAGCCTGGCCACGGGTGCGGCGGTGCGAATCGAGGTGCCCTCATGATGAGTCCGGCCTGGTACCTGCGTCGGCTGCGGCGGATGGACCTCAAGGAGGTGAGCGGCCGCTTCGGGGACGCGGCGCGCAAACGCCGGTGGCGCCGCTTCGCCGAGACCCCGAGCGAAGCGGCGTGGCTGGCGCAGCGGCGGTTCACCACGGTGCTCGGCGCCGACGCGCTGGAAACCGTTCCGCAGAGCGCGAAAGCGCGTGTCATCGCGACGGCGGACGAGCTGATGGACGGCCACGCCGAGTACTTCGGCGTGGTCCGCGACGACCTGGTGAGCCCCGACTGGTCGTACGACCCGAAGACGGGGTTGCAGGCCCCGACCGACACGTTCGCCTTCGACATCGCGTACCGCAACGAGGACACCGTCGGCGACATCAAGCAGATCTGGGAGCCCTCACGGCATCAGCACCTGACAGTGCTCGCCGCCGCGTACGCGCTCACGGGCGAGGAACTCTACGCCGAGCGGGTCGCCGACCACCTCAAGTCGTGGTGGTCGGCCAATCCGACGATGCGCGGGGTGCACTGGATCAGCGGGATCGAGCTGGGCATCCGGCTGCTGTCGTGGGTGTGGGCGCGGCGGCTGCTGGACGGCTGGTCCGGCGCGCCGGGGCTGTTCGAAGACAATCCCGAGGCGCTGCACCAGATCTGGCACCACCAGCGCTGGCTCGCGGCGTTCCCCAGCCGCGGCTCCTCGGCGAACAACCACGTCATCGCCGAAGCCGCCGGGCAGCTCGCGGCCTCGTGCGCGTTCCCGTGGTTCCCGGAGTCCGCGCTGTGGCGTTCGCAGGCCCTCCGTTCGCTCGACGAACACCTGCAGCGCAACACCTTCGACTCGGGGCTCAACCGCGAGCTGGCGACCGAGTACCACGGACTGGTGCTGGAGCTGGGGCTCGCGGCGGCGCTCGAAGCCGAGGCCGCTGGCACGGCCGTGCCCGAGTCCACCTGGCTGGTCCTGCTCCGGATGACCGACGCGCTGGCGTCCATTGTGGACGACAAACTGCGCCCGCCGCGCCAGGGCGACGCCGACGACGGGTACGGCCTGATCGTCGACGGCGACTGCGACCGCTGGGCTTCCCTGCTGGCCACCGGGGAAAAGCTGTTCGGACGGCTGGAGTGGTGGCCCGCGGCGCCGGCCGACGACGTCCGCACCCACCTGTTCGCCGCGCTCACGGGCGGCCCACTGCCGAGCGCCACCCGCCCGGAGAAACGGCCGAACCACTTCGCGGACGCCGGGCTGACCATCCTGCGCGACGGCGGGATCTGGTGCCGCTGCGACGGCGGGCCGCACGGGTTCCTGTCCATCGCCGCGCACGCCCACGCCGACGCGCTGTCGGTGGAGGTGCGGCACAACGGCGTCGACATCCTCGCCGACCCCGGCACGTTCTGCTACCACGGCCAGCCGGAATGGCGTTCGTACTTCCGCTCCACCTTGGGGCACAACACGATCCAGCTCGACGACCACGACCAGTCGAGCACCGGCGGCCCGTTCATGTGGACCAAACAGGCGCGCAGCCGGGTGCTCACGCAAGGCCCGGAGAGCTGGTCGGCCGAGCACGACGGGTACGGGCCCGCGATCCACCGGCGCTGGGTCCAGCTCGCCGAGCAGGAACTGCGGATCTCCGACGAGATCATCAGCAGGCGAAGGCACCGGGCCAGGCTCGCGTTCCACTTCGGGCCCGCGGTCGACGTGCAGCTCGACGGCGCCTCGGGCAAGCTCACCTGGCACGACGGCTCGGCGGTGCTGGAACTCCCGCCGGAGCTGACGTGGACGGCGCACCGCGGCGAGACCGAGCCGCCGCTGGGCTGGTACTCCCCCGGCTTCGGCCGCAAAGAGCCCGCGGTGACCCTGGTCGGCAGCGGGTTCGGCGGCTCCTTCACCACCATCCTGCGGTTCCACGGCTAGGAGTCCTCGTGCGCGCTCGTTCCGTCCTGGCACTCCTCGCTGTGCTTTCGCCCGTCCTGCTGCTCGCGTGCAGTCCGTCGTCCACTTCGGACACCCCGGCCGATCCGGGCGCCCCGGCGTCGGCCAGCTCGGCCGCCGCGGTGTGCGACAAGGAGCCGGCCGGGCCGTCGAGCGCGCCCGCCGGGGCGGTCACCGTCGACCCCGGCGTGGACGGCGACCTGGTGACCAAGACCCGGAACAGCCCGCCCGGCACCACGTTCTGGCTCGCGCCCGGCGTCCACCGGCTCGGCGACGAGAAGTACGCCCAGGTGCAGCCCAAGGACGGCGACTCCTACATCGGGGCGCCCGGCGCGGTGCTCGACGGAAAGCAGGTCAACCAGTACGCCTTCACCGGGCACGCCTCCGATGTGAAGATCCAGCACCTCACCGTGCAGGGTTTCGACGCCCCACGTGACGAGGGCGTGGTCAACCACGACTCCGGCGACGGCTGGGTGATCGAGCACAACACGTTGCAGCACAACGGCGGCGCGGCGCTGATGGCGGGCGCGCGGCAGCAGGTGCGCGGGAACTGCCTACGCGACAACGGCCAGTACGGGATGAACGCGTACAAGGACGGCACCCTCACGGGGCTCGTGGTCGAGGGCAACGAGATCACCGGCAACAACACCGACGACTGGGAGAGCAAGGAACCCGGCTGCGGCTGCACCGGCGGGGTCAAGTTCTGGGCCGTCAACGGCGCCGACGTGCGCGGGAACTGGGTGCACGACAACCGCGGCATCGGGCTGTGGGCCGACACGAACAACAACGACTTCCTCATCGAGGGCAACCTGATCGAGAACAACGACGGGGCCGCCATCGAGTACGAGGCCAGCTACAACGCGACCATCCGCAACAACACCATCCGCCGCAACAACTGGGTGACCGGCCACGACTACGCCGACCGGGGCGACAGCTTCCCCGTCGCCACGATCTACATCTCCGAGTCCGGCGGCGAACCGCGGATCCCGGCGCGCACCAAGCAGCTCGACATCGAGGGCAACGTGCTCGAGGACAACTGGTCCGGGATCACGTTGTGGGAGAACGCGGACCGGTTCTGCAACAGCCCGGCCAACACCTCCAGCGGCTCGTGCACCCTGCTCGTGCCGGACAAGGACCAGTGCTCCGCGCCTGCCATCGAAACCGCGCCGCTGCTGGCGGACTGCCGCTGGAAGACGCAGAACGTGGACATCCACGACAACCGGTTCACCCTCGACTCCGGCGTGGTGGGCTGCTCGGTCGGCTGCGGGCGGATGGGCCTGCTGTCCAACTACGGCACGTACCCCGACTGGTCCCCGTACAAGGGCGACACGGTGCAGGACGAGATCACGAAGGACCAGCACAACTCCTGGCACGACAACACCTACGTCGGCCCGTGGACCTTCGTGTACGGCGACGCCAGCCAGATCCTGGACACCTACCAGTGGCAGAACGCGCCCTACTCGCAGGACGAGGGCAGCACGTTCGCGAGGGGGAACGGCTGATGGCCACCGTCCGCCTCGAACCGGAAATCCGTGCGACGCAACGGGTTCCGCGCGCCGTCGCGGTGGCGTGGTGCCTGCTGATCCTGAACACGCTGGGCTCGACCGGCGCGCAGACCGTGATCCCGATCCCGCGTTCGGTGATCCAGCTGGTCACGATGGGCGCGCTGGTCACGGCGTTCGTGCTGGCGCTGGTGGTGAATCTCGGGCTGCGGATCAGGCCGAGCGCGTATCTCACGCTGCTGACGCTCCTGCTGGTGGTCAGCATTCTGGCGAGCCTCGACCTCCAGTCCGGGCTCGGCGCGTTGTTCCGCTGCTTCCGGCTTTCGGTGTTCATCGCGACGTTGTGGCTGCTCACGCGGTGGTGGGACGGGCGGATGCAGTTCGTCCGCTACCACATCAAGGGCTACGGCATAGTGCTGCTGTCGGTGGCGATCGGCCTGGTCGTCTCACCGGGGAACGCGATGCCGGAGATCTACGGCGGCCGGCTTTCGGGCGCGATCTGGCCGCTGACGCCACCGCAGATCGCCCAGTACGCGGCGGTGATCTCGGGGCTGGCGCTGCTGTTGTGGCTGGGGAAACGGGCCGACCGGCGCAGCGTGCTGTTCATCGTGATCCCGGCGGTCGCGCTGCTCATGCTGACCCACACCAGGACGGCGACGCTCGGGCTGATCATCGGCCTGCTCGTGGCGCTGCTTTCGCTGGGGCTGACCAGCGCGCGGGCGCGCAAGGTGTTCGCCTGGTTCGCGCTCGTGGCCGGGTTTTCCGCCGTGGCGCTGGGTTCCCTGCTGCAGGCGTGGTTCCTGCGCGGCCAGTCGGAGGACAACTTCTCCACCTTGACCGGGCGGGCGAAGGTGTGGGACGCGCTGCTGTCGGCGCCGCGCTCGGTCGGGGAGAACCTCTTCGGCGTCGGCCTCGGGGACAAGTCCTACGACGGGCTGCCCATCGACAACAGCTGGCTGGCGGTGTTCCACGAGCAGGGTCTCGTCGGTTGCGCGCTGGTGGCCGCGTTCCTGCTCGTGCTGGTCGCCATCGCGGTGCTGCGGCCGCCGTCGCTGGAGCGGGCGTGCGCGATCTTCCTGATCGTGTACTGCATTTCGGCCTCCTACACCGAAGCTGGGCTCGGCGACGCGTCGCCGTACCTGCTGCACCTCGCGGTCGCCGGATCGCTGCTGGCCCGAGGGGAGACCACGCGGTGAAGGTGCTCGTCGTGCACAACCGGTACCGGTCGGAACAGCCGAGCGGCGAGAACAACGTGGTGGACCAGGAAGTCGCGTTGCTGTCCGCCGCGGGCCACGAGGTGCGTTCGTTCGAGCGGCGCAGTGACGACATCTCGTCGATGTCCTTGCTGGAGAAGGCAACCGTGCCCTTGCGGGTGCCGTGGAACCCGGCGTCGCGGGTGGCGCTGGCGGAGGTACTGCGGAGCGACCGGCCGGACGTCGTGCACATCCACAACACGTTCCCGCTGCTGTCGCCTTCGGTGGTCGCGGCCTGCACCGACGCGCGCGTACCGGCGGTGGCGACGCTGCACAACTACGGCATGGTCTGCCCGCCGGGCACCCTGTACCGGGACGGGCATCTGTGCGGGGAATGCGTTGGCAGGCGGCCGTTTCCGGCGGTGCGGCACGGGTGCTACCGGGATTCGCGGGTCGCGACGTTGCCGATGGCCGTGAACGTGGCGGTGAACCGGCGGCGCTGGTGGTCGGGGATTTCCAGGTTCCTGTGCATCTCCGACGCGCAACGGCAGGTGCTGATCGGGGGCGGGATGCCGGCCGAGCGGATGGTCGTGAAGCACAACTTCGTCGCCGAACCCTTGGTGCGACGCACATTGCCCGGTGAGCACGTCCTGTACCTGGGGCGGCTCACCGAGGAAAAGGGCGTGCGGCTGCTGATGTCGGCGTGGGAGCGGCTGGACGTCGGGATGCCACTGTTGCTGGCCGGCACCGGTCCGATGCAGGACGAGGTGGAGCGCTGGGCTTCGACGCGGCCGGACGTGCGGTATGTCGGGCTGGCGGACAAGGCGCGGTGTCAGGAGCTGATCGCGCGGGCGGCTGCCGTGGTGGCGCCGTCGGTGTGGCTGGAGGCTTTCGGGCTCGTCGTGGTGGAGGCGATGGCCGCGGACGTGCCGGCGGTCGCGCCCGCCCACGGCGCTTTCCCGGAGCTGATCGAGGACGGGGTTTCGGGCGTGCTGCACAAACCGGAGGACGCGGCGTCACTCGCGGACGCCCTGCGCCAAGTCGTGGCCCCCGCCCGAAACCACGAAATGGGCGAAGCGGCCCGCCTCCGGTACGAAAAGGGCTTCACCCCCGCGATCGGCCTGGACCGACTCGTAGATGCCTACGAGGCGGCCATCGGCTGAGGTTTTTGGGGGCCCGGGCCGGGCCGCGGTTGACGAGTTGGCCCGGCCGGTTCGCGAGTTGGCCGCCCCGGTCGATGTGTTGGCCGCCCCCGTCGGCGAGTTGGCCACTCCCGTCGGCGAGTTGGCCGCTCCGGTCCGCGGGTTGGCGCCTCGCACTGGCGAGTTCGCTCGCCCCGGCTGGCAGGCTCGCCCCGCTCGCTCCCGAGTTGGCGCCGCAGGTTCACGAGTTGGCCACTCCCGTCGATGTGTTGGCCACCCCCGTCGGCGAATTGGCCGCCCCGGTCCGCGGGTTGGCGCCTCGCACTGGCAAGTTCGCTCGCCCCGACCAGCAGGCTCGCCCCGCTCGCTCCCGAGTCGGCGTCGCAGGTTCGCGAGTTGGCCACCCCGGTCGGCGAGTTGGCCGCCCCGTCGATGTGTTGGCCACCCCGTCGGCGAATTGGCCGCCCCGGTCCGCGAGTTGGCGCCTCGCACTTCGCTCCCCCCGACTAGCGGGCTCGCCCCGCTCGCTCCCGAGCTGGCGCCGCAGGTTCACGAGTTGGCCACCCCGGTCGACGTGTTGGCCGCCCCCCAGTCGGCGAGTTGGCCACCCCCGCTGGTGTGGTCGCGGTTTGTTGGCGAGTGGCCCCTCCCGTC
>NZ_VMNW02000120.1 GCF_007713735.2 Amycolatopsis acidicola
GCGTGCCTCCCGCACTCACCGCCCCCGCACTCACCCCCACACCGGGGTTGCAAGTTGCGGTAAAGGGACTACCGTCAGGTGATCTCGGGTTGAGGAACCAGCCTGCTCCAGTCACCCCACTGACATCCGGAGGCTGTGATGTCCGAGTTCGACGAAGTCCGTTCGCTGCCCGTGCGGGCCACGGACCTGTTGCGGGTCCGCCGTGAAGACAGCGCGTCCGTCGTGGTCCTGCATTTCACGGGAGACATCGACCTGAGCACGGCCGGGTTCCTCGCCGAGCAACTGCGGCTGGCGGAGGAAAGCGCGGCACCTCCGGCATCCCTTGTCGCCGATCTCGAGGGGGTCGGGTTCCTCGGGTCGGCGGGGCTGATGGTGCTCGCCCGCCAGCAGGAACAGTGCGAGCGCCGCGGTATTCCTTTCCTCATAGTGGGCTCGTCGCGCGCCGTGGTGCGGTCGATCGAAATGGCGGGACTCGAAACCGTGCTGCGGGTGGTCCCCACCATTCAGGAAGCGCTGGCGGTCTGAGCTTCCCGTCCACCGCTGACGAACCGCCGGCACGGCCGGAGATCAAGCCACACAACGGAAAACGGCCTGCGCGAGAAGGCGGTACAGAATCGGTTCCCGCGGCGCTACCTTGTCGGGTACCCGATTCAGGGAGGCCGCGATGAGCACGGATTCACCCGGTGACGGCGCGCGCGGAATCGTGGGCGTCGACAACATCGACATGAAGCTCGAGGTGGTCGTCGTCCCGGTCGCGGACGTCGGCCGCGCCAAGGAGTTCTACGCCCGGCTCGGCTGGCGGGTGGACGCCACACCGCCGGGCATCGTGCAGCTGACCCCGCACGGCTCGTGGTGTTCGGTGCAGTTCGGCGAGCACCTCACCACGGCGGCGCCGGGCTCCGGGAAGGGATACCTGATCGTCAACGACGTCGAGGCCGCGCGGGCCGCGCTGCTCGCGGCCGGGATCGAGGTCGGCCCGATCTTCCACATCGGCCCCGGCGGCGAACCGGAACCCGGCCCCGACCCCGGCCACGGCACCTATCGCTCCCGCGCCACGTTCAGCGACCCGGACGGGAATGTCTGGCTGCTGCAGGAAATCACCGAACGCCTGCCGGGCCGGGTGGACCCGGACATGATGGCGTTCACGTCCGCGACCGATCTCTCCGCGGCCTTGCAGCGTGCGGCGAGGGCGCACGGCGAACACGAAAAGCGCACCGGCGAAGCGGATCCGGGGTGGCCCGACTGGTACGCCCGGTACATGGTCGCCGAACAGGCCGGCACCGAGCTGCCGAAATGAGCGACTACGACGTCATAGTCCTCGGCGGCGGCGCGCCCGGCGAACACTGCGCGGCGGCGCTGGCCCTCCGCGGACTGCGGGTCGCCGTCGTCGAGCGCGAGCTGGTCGGCGGCGAATGTTCGTACTGGGCCTGCATTCCGTCCAAATCCCTGCTCCGCCCCGGCGAAGCGGTGCACGGTGCGCGCGAGGCGGCTGCGACGGCCGAAGTCGACGTACCGGCGGCGTTCGCCTGGCGGGACTTCATGGTGTCGAACTACTCCGACACCGCGGCGGAAGGCTGGCTGGCGAAGCAGGGCATCGACGTCCTCCGCGGCACCGGAAAACTGGCCGGGACGGGCCTGGTCGAAGTCGACGGCGTCCGGTACTCCGCGGAGCAGGTCGTCCTCGCCAACGGCGCGGATCCGGTCGTGCCGCCCGTCCCCGGGCTCCGCGACCTCACAGGTGTATGGGGCACGCGCGAGGCCACGAGTATGAACGCCGTCCCGCAACGCCTCCTGGTTCTGGGCGGTGGGGCCGCCGGCGTCGAGATCGCGCAGATCGTGCGGCGGCTCGGCGGTGAGGTGGTGCTCGTCGAGGGCGCCGGGCACCTGTTGCCGCGCGAGCCGGAGCCGTTGGGTACCGGGCTCGGGGAAGCCTTGCGCCGCGACGGAATCGAGCTGGTACTAGGAAAACAGGTGGCCGCGGCGCGGCGCGAAGGCGCCGAGTTCGTGCTGCGGCTCGGCGACGGCACCGAATTCCGCGGTGACCGGCTGCTGGTGGCGACGGGACGACGCCCACGCGTCGAAGGCATCGGGCTCGACAAGGTCGGGGTCGAAGCCGGACCGCACGGCATCCCGGTGGACGACCGGCTCCGCGCGGCCGAACGGCTCTGGGCGATCGGCGACGTCAACGGGATCTGGCCGCTCACCCACGTCGGCGAGTACGAGGGCGACGTGGTGGCCGCGAACATCGCGGGCGAGAACCGCCGCGCGAACTACGAGGCCGTGCCGAGAGTGACCTACACCGATCCGCAGGCCGCGTCGGTCGGCGCGACGGACGCGGAGTTCGCCGGAACCGCGCGGCTGTCCGAGATCCCGAAGTCGTCCACGTACGCCCACGACTACGCCGAGTCGAACGGGTTCCTCACGCTCCTCAGCGACGGCGCCCGCCTGACCGGTGCGTACGCGCTCGGCCCGGAGGCGGGGGACTGGCTGCAGCAGGCGACGCTCGCCATCCGTGCCCGCATCCCGCTGGACGTGCTCGCCGACACCATCCAGCCGTTCCCGAGTTTCTCCGGCAGCTACGAGCCCGCGCTCAACGCCCTGCGCGCGAACATCGCGGACGCCGTGTCGGAAGGGAGGAGCGAACCATGACCGAGGCGCGCCTGAAACCCGAACTGGACGGGCAGACCGTCGTCCTGATCGGCGGCAGCGCGGGCATCGGACTCGAAACGGCGCGGCGGGCCCGGGCCGAGGGCGCGGAGGTGATCCTCGCCGGCCGCGACGCGGACCGGCTCGGCCGGGTGGCGCGGGAGGTGGCCGCGCGGCACGCGGAAGCCTTTGACGCCAACGATTTCGCCGCGCTGGCCAAGTTCTTCCAGCACCTGCCGGGGCCGATCGACCATGTGCTCGTTACGGCGGGGCGCCCGCATTACGGCCCGCTGCTGGGAATGAGCGCGGAGCAGGTGCGCGTCGCGATCAGCGACCACATCGTGCTGGCGCTCGAAGTGGCGCGCAACGCCCGCGGTCGGATGCGCTCCGGCGGCACGCTCCTGTTCATGGGCGGGACCGGTGGACGGCGGATCAACCCCGGCATCGTCTCCGCCGCGACAGCCGCGCTGCCGCCGTTCACCGCGTCGCTCGCGCTCGAACTCGCGCCGATCCGGGTCAATCTGATCGCCGCGGGCTTCGTCGACACACCGCTGTCGGCTTCGCTGCTCGGCGACAAGCTGGACGAACGGCGGGCCCAGTTGCGGGGGATGCTGCCGATCGGCCGGGTGGTCGGGCCCGCGGACGTCGCATCGCTCGCCGTGCACATCATGACCAACACGGCACTGACCGGCGCCACCTTCGACATCGACGGCGGGCAGCAATTCGTGGGCTGAGCCACAGGCCGCTGGCGAGGAACCCGGGCGTGGGCGGCGCGGTCCGCAGGCCGAACCACCGGCCCACAGCGCCGAACCAGCAGCGGCAAGCACCCAGTCAACACGCCGAACCACCGGCCCTCCGCCTACGACACAGCGGCGGGCAGCGGCCGCACCGGGGCGTTGTTGCGGGTGAGCGCCTGCAAGGGCAACTCCGGGTTCACCGACATCGCTTCCAGGTGCCGCAACAGGATTCCCTCCCGCAGCGCCCACGGGCAGATCTCCACCGACCGCAGGTCGAGCGCGCCCATGGTGGCCTCGGCGACCAGCGCGCCCGCCACCACCTGCCGCGCCCGCGACCGTGAAATCCCCGGCAGTTTCGAGCGGTCCTTCGCGCTGGCCTTGATCAGCCGGGGAATCTGCTCGCGTAGCGCGGCCAGCGTCAGTTCCCGGTGTACGAACGGGCCCTTGCGTTGCGGCGCCGCCCCGGCGAGGCGCGCCAGCTGTTTGAACGTCTTCGACGTAGCGACGACGCGCCGCGGGGTGCCTTCCCAGCGCAGCCGGTCCACCACTTCGGACAACGTCTCCCGCACGTGCCGCCGGATCGCCTTGATTTCCTTGGCGCGCGGCGGATCGCTCGCGCAGAACGCGCGGGTCAGCCTGCCCGCGCCGAGCGGCAGGGAAACGGCGAGCTCCGGCTCCACGTCCCGGCCGAGCACGAGTTCCATCGAGCCACCGCCGATGTCCATCAGCAGCAGCCTTCCCGCGGACCAGCCGTACCACCGGTGCGCGGCGAAATACGTCAGGTGCGCCTCCTGCTCACCGGACAGGTGCTGCGGCCGGATCCCGGACTCCGCCTCGATCAGTTCCAACACCTCGGCGCTGTTGGTGGCGTCGCGGATCGCGGCCGTGACGAACGGGTACAGCTGGTCCACCCCGAGCCGCCCGGCCGCGTCGACGGCCTGGCGCACCGCCTTGGCCGCGCGTTGCGCGCCTTCTTCGCTGAGGCTGCCGTCGGGCTGCAGTTCCTCACCCAGGAGTGTCGGCTCCTTCACCGCGTGTGCGGGAAGCGGTGGCGCGCCCGAGTACACGTCGACGACCTGTAGCTGGGCGGAGTTGGAGCCGATGTCCAAAGCGGCGAGTCTCATCAGGTGTGTGTACCCGGATTCCGCCCGGTTGACACGTTTTCCGCGCGTACGGCGACTTCCGCCACATTCCCCGCGCCGCACGGGAAGCGCTTTCTCCGGCCCTCAGCTCTGGTCCAGCTGCCCGTGCCGGAGGGTCAGCGTGCGGGCGAGATCGACCAGTTTGACGTTCAGATCCTGGGAGGTGCGGCGCAGCAGGCCGAACGCCTCGTCGGCGTCGATGCCCTGGCGGTGCATCAGGATTCCCTTGGCCTGCCCGATGATGTCCCGCGAGTCCACCGCCTGCCGCAGCTGCGCCTGGCGCAGATCCGCCAGCTCGCCGGTGTGCGTGTGCGCCAGCGCCAAGGACGCGTGCGTGGTCAGCAACAACGCGACGTGCCGGTCGGTTTCGGTCAGCCCGTGTGGCTTGTGGGAGTAGATGTTCAACGCACCCGAGGGCCGCCCGGTGCCGCTGGCCTGCAGCAACTCCGTCGCCAACACGGACCGGTAGCCGCGCGCCGTGGTGGCCGCGGCGAACTCCGGCCACCGTTCTTCGTCGGCGAGATCGGTGCTGAGCACGTAGCCAGGGCCTTCCGGGCGCGCGGCGTCCAGGCAGGGCCCTTCCCCGGTCCGGTACTGCACCTGGTCGAGCTCCGTGGCCACCTCGTCGGTCTCGACCGGGGTGTGGAACTTCCCGTCCGGCGTGCGCAGGGTGACACTGACGAGATCGGCCGCGGGCACGACCAGCTTGGTCGCCTTGAGGATCTGCTCCAGCGCCGCGGCCACCGAGGACTCGCCGAGCAGCACCCGCGTCATCGCCTCGAACTGGTTCGCGAGCGGGCTGGTGTCCGACGGCCCGGCGCCCAGCGCCTGGTCCAGGTCGGCGAACGCGGGCAGCGGCTGCCCCGCCCCGTCCATCAGCGCCTGCGCCGCCGCGCTGCCGGGCGCGACCACCACGTGGCACCGGATTTCCCGCGCCGCCTGGATTTCCGCGAATTCGCGCACCAGGCGGGCGCCCTCGGCGGTCAGCAGGTCCAGTTCGCGCAGGTCCAGCACCACCAGCGGGGGCAGCCCGTCGCCTGCCTCCGCCAGCGCGCCGGAGCCGGCGCCGAGGTCGCCGGACAGCCGGAGGACCAGCGCGGGGCGGACGGTCGTTTCCTTCGTCATCACGTCCAGTATCACCCCGGGCGCCAGCCCACGCCGCACCGTCCTAAAGGGACAGTCGTGATCCTGGTGCGTGAATTTCCGGCCCGATGTCACGCTGAGCCGTTGTGCGGTCACCAAGACCTAGGTTACGGTGACTTAGGTGTGGATCGAGGTGCTGCTGCTGGCCAAGCTGGCCCAAGGCCCGCTGCACGGCTACGAGCTGCGGCGGGAGGTGGAGGCATCCACGGGGCACACGCTGTCGAACAATTCGCTGTACCCGTCGCTGCGCAAGTTCGTCGACGCGGGAGCGGTGACGCGCAGCGCTGAGGAGCAGGAGGGCAAACCGCCGCGGCACGTCTACAGCATCACCGACGTCGGCCGCGAACTGCTGCACGACCAGCTTGCCGACCTGCCGGACGAGCTCGCCGGGAACGATTCGGAATTCCTGGCCAGACTGGGAAATTTCGGGTGGCTGCGCCCCGCGGAACAACGCGCGGTGCTCGCGGCCAGGGACCGCGCCGTGGCCGCGAAACGCGACCGGCTCGCCGCGCTGGTCTCCGGGCAGGCCGACCCGTGGAGCCGCACGGTGCTCGGCGAGCTTTGCCGCCGTCTCGACGCCGAACGCGTCTGGCTGGCGGGAATCCGCGACGGAATCCCCGAACACGACACTGAGGAGCCCCGATGACCAGCACCGTCGAAACCGCGCCGCGGCTTCCCTTCGCCCGGCCCAACGCGCTCGACGTCGCGCCCCTGTATGCCGCGTTGCGCCGTGAGGCACCGCTGACCAGGGTGACCACCCCCGCCGGTGATCCGGCGTGGCTGGTCACCAGGTTCGCTGAGGCGAGGCAGATCTTCGGGGATCGCCGGTTCGGCCGGTCCCATCCCGCGCCCGAGCGGGCGGCGAAGGTGTCGTTCGCGGCCGTGCAGGCCGGGCCGACCGGCGATTTCGAAACCGAAGCGCGGGAACACGCCCGGCTGCGCAAGATGTTCGTGCCCGCGTTCTCCGCGCCCCGGATGCGCCGGATGGCCGGCCGCATCCAGGAGCTCGTCGACCGTTGCCTCGACGACATGGCGGCGGCTCGCGCGGCGCGCCCGGACGAACCGGTCAACCTGCACGAACTGCTGGCTTTTCCCTTGCCGGTACTGGTGATCTGCGAGCTGCTGGGCGTGCCGTACGCGGACCGGGGCCATTTCCGGCAGCTGAGTGAGCGCATCGGCGTGCTCGACGGCGGTGACGACGCGCAGCGGGCGATGGACGAGTTCAAGGCCTACACCGCCGCGCTGGCCGCCAGGAAACGGGAGCACCCGGAGCCCGACGTCATCACCGACATGGTGAAGATGCAGGCGGAGGACCCGACCTTCACCGACGACGAGCTGTCCCGCCAGGCCGCGGGCCTGTTGTTCGCCGGGCACGAGACCACCTCCGGCCGCATCGACTACGGGGTGTTGTTCCTGCTCAGCGATCTCGCCCGCCGGGACAGGTTCGCGGCCGACCCGCACGGCCAGGTACAGACGACCGTCGAAGAGATCCTCCGGCTCGCCGCGCCCGGCGGGCTCGGCCTGCTGCGGTACGCGCACGAGGACGTGGAGGTCGGTGGCGTGCTGGTCGAGCGGGGCGAGGCGGTGATCATCTCCAACGCCGCGGCGAACCGTGACGAAACCGCGTTCATCGAGCCGGAGGTGTTCGACCCGACGCGGAAACCCAACGTGCACGTGGCTTTCGGGCACGGCTCGCATGTGTGCATCGGGGCGAACCTGGCGCGCACCGAGCTGCGGACGGTGTTTTCCTCGCTGTTCAGCCGTTTCCCCGGCCTCCGGCTGGCGGTGGACGTCGACGAGATCGAGGTCCGCACCCACCGGCTCACCGGCGGCGTCGACCGGGTTCCCGTGCTCTGGTGACTCAGTCCGCGTGCAGTGCCGAGCACGCGGACTCGACGGCGCCGGCGTCGTCATAGCGGCGGCGGGGGAGAGCCGACAGGTGGCCGAGCGTGTCGTCGTCGGCGCCCGCTGCCGCCGCTTGCCGGAGGAGTTCGCCGTGCTCACAAGGAAACCGGGCCCCGGCGATGGCCGAACGCAGCCGCTCGTAGTCCGGCGCGGTCATCGTTGCTCCCTCCTGTCTGCTCCGGTACGCCCGGGGTACCCACGAGCGGAGGTGGTGACACGGAAGGGTTTGGCCGCACTCGCCCGGGTACCCGGACGTCCCAAGCGGACAGTCCCAGCCGGGGGAGGGATCCATGCAGGCGAAATCCCGTACGACGTCGCCGGTGCAGCTCGCGGCGCTGGTCATCGGGGTGGTGTATTTCGTGCTCGGGGTGGCCGGATTCTTCACCGGCCGCGACGTCCTGTGGTTCAGCTCCGGGCCGGTGCTCGACCTGCTGCACACGGCCATCGGCCTCGGCGCGGTGATGGGGCTTTACCACACTCGCCGCCCCACTTCGGGGCGCACGGGCGAAAGCCGTGACATAGCAGCGCATCGCGCGCCCTGAACCCCGCGCCGGCCCCGTGTGGGTGCCCCCCACCTTGCGTATCCCGGTGAAGCGGCTACGGTCGAAGGTGTACTCGGGTTGAGGACACAGCCTGCCGCCCACGAGTGACGCTGGAACGTCGCACTGGAGGGCACCATGGCTCACACATCGGGAATTCCGTCCGATCTGCTGCGCATCAGCAGGGAACTGGACGAGGGCGCGGTCGTCCTGCGCGTGGCCGGCGACGTGGATCTGTCCACCGCCGGCAAGCTTTCCGACCAGCTGCGCACGGCCGAAGACCTGGCCGTGCCACCGAAACCGCTGATCGCGGACTTCGACAAGGTGGACTTCCTCGGCTCGGCGGGGCTGGTCGTCCTCGCCAACGAGTACGAGAGCTGCCAGGAGCAGGGCATCCCGCTCCGCATCGTGTCCACGTCGCGGGCGGTGCTGCGCTCGATCACCGTGGCGGGCCTGTCCGGCGTGCTTTCCGTTGTGCCGACGGTGGAAAAGGCACTGGCGCCCGCCTGAGCGGTTCGTTTCGTCCCGCGTGGTCCGGGTATTCCCCGGATCGGAAGCTCGCGGAGAGGAGGCCGTCGTGCCACAACAGGCATGGAACGCCAAACGGGAACGACAGTACGAACACGTCAAGGAAAGCCAGCAGAGCCGGGGCTCCGGCGAAGGGCGCGCCGAGGAGATCGCCGCACGCGTGGTGAACAAGAACCGCGCGCAGAGCGGAGAATCCCGGAGCGCGAGCCGGACGTCCACAAAGGACGTTTCACCGCAGCATCGCGGCGGCAAGCGGTCCGGTAACCGGCAGGGGCCAGGTGGGCCAACGAAGGAGCAGCTCTACAACGAGGCGAAGCAGCGCGGCATCTCCGGCCGGTCCAAGATGACGAAAAAGCAGCTGGCGAACGCGCTCGGCCGCTGACGGTCTTCACACGCGGAAACCCTGTAGCCCGGTGCTACAGGGTTTCCGCGCGCATCTATTCAGTGTCTATTCAGTGGTTGACTCCGCCGTGTTCGCCCAGCCGCACCCGCTTCGGGTTGGCGACCTGCCGTTCGCCTTCCACGGTGTGACGCGCGATTTCGGCCAGCTGCAGCTCTTCCCGCGCCCGCACGGCCAAGACCGGCACCGTCGAGTCCGCCGGGCTGATCACCGCGTCGTGCGCACGCTCAGTGCTGAGCTCGCCGCGCAGTCCGAGAAACGGTAGCCCGGCGCACACGGCCGAGGCCATTTCCGGTTGCCCCCAGCCGAGTTCGCCGGTGAAGACCAGCCCGTCGAGGCGGCCGATCCGCTGCGCCGCCTCGGTGATGTCCTGGCGCACCCGGCTGAGGAACTCGTCCTCCGTGTCCACCGGCCCCTCGGGCGCGCCCGGCCGGTTCAGGCACCCGCCTTCGCGGGCCGCGCACACCGACCAGTCCTCGTCGAGGTGGACCAGCACGAGATTCGGCGTGCCGGTCCACGACAGCAGCAGCGCGCCCCGCCGGTAGGCCCAGCTCAGCGAAAGCCCGTGCCATTGATGGGAATACGCCGTGTCCGGGCACGCCACGTGAGGCACGTCTGGCAGCCGCACGCGGAGGAAGTCCAGCAGCTCCAACGATTCCGGCATCGGCCCCCGCGCGGGACCGGACGCGGCGCCCAGCGCCTCCCGGACCTGATCGTCCACAATGGCCGGCGCGGCACCGTCGTGCCCGAACCTGTGCGCGACCGTGTCGGGGCGCGGGATGCGGTCCAGGAAATCCGTCAGCTTCGGCGAACCCGGTGCCTGCGCTATCCGTGCGGAATCCCGGACCTGCCCGGCGGCGGTGGCCACCAGATCCAGCCGCGCGCTCGGCGACGAGGCGTCGACGGTGAGCACCAGCATGCGCTCAGGCCACCTCCAGCACGGTCTTGAGCCAGCCCTCGTCGCGCCGGTCGAAGGCGCGGTAGGCGTCGATCGCCGACTCCGGCCGCTCCGCCTGCGTGATGAACGTCGTCGGGTCCACCGTCCCGGCGGCGACGAGGTCGAGCAGGCGCGGCACGTAGCGGCGGTGGTTGCAGTTGCCGGCGTGCAGGGTGAGGTTCTTGTTCATCAGGTCGCCGAACGGGAACACGTCGAAGCCCGGCGGGTACACCCCGATGACGCCGATCGTGCCCGCCTTGCACACCGACTGCACGGCCCAGCGCGCGGCGAGGCTCGGCGCGTCGCCGGGCACCCACTGTTCGCCGTCCGGATTGCGATGCGGCGCCACCTGGTCGACCTCCTGCTCGAAGGAGCCGGCCTCCCGTGCCGCGGGCCCGGTCGCCGGGCGCTGCGCGTCCACGCCGACAGCGTCGATCACCCGGTCCACGCCGATTCCGCGCGTCAGCTCGCGCACGGTTTCGACGGGGTCCTCCGCGTTGAAGTCGATGACTTCGGCGTGCTGTGCCTGCGCGCGGTTGAGCCTGCTGTTGATCCCGTCGACCGCCAGCACCCGGCCCGCGCCCTGCAGTTTCGCCGAGGCGATCGCGAGCTGGCCGACGATGCCCGCGCCCAGCACGAGGACGCTGTCGCCGTCGGACACCTCGGCCAGGCGCGCGCCGAACCACGAGGTGGGGAAGATGTCGGAGACCAGGATCGCGTCGTCGTCGCTCACCCGCTCCGGGACCGGCACCAGAGTGGTTGCGGCGTAAGGGATCCGGGCGTACTCGGCCTGCAGGCCGTCGACCGGCCCAGTGCCTTCCGGCCCGCCGAAGAAGCAGGTCCCGGCGCCGGGCCCCTGCGGGTTCGCCACGTCGCACTGCGCGTAGTACCCGGCACGGCAGTACGCGCACGTGCCGCAGCCCACCGTGGAGCAGACGACCACGCGGTCGCCGGGGGAGAAGCCGCGGACGGCCGAGCCGGTTTCGGTCACCACCCCGACCGCTTCGTGCCCGAGGACGGTGCCTTCGCGCATCCCCGGCATCGTGCCGCGCACCATGTGCAGATCGGTGCCGCAGATCGCGCTGCGGGTGACGCGGATGATCGCGTCGGTGGGCTCCTGGATCTTGGGCTCCGGGACGTCGTCGAGACGGATGTCCCCGACGCCGTGCCATACGACTGCCTTCATGCCGTCCGGGTAACCGACGGGGGCGGCGGGAAAACAATCCGCTTGGAACCGGGTGCCGCCGGGTATCCCGCCAGGCGTGGAAAAGGTTGCCGAGGTCGGGCTGTGGTGGCTCGCGCTGTTCGCGGTGTACGTGACGACGCTTTCGTCGCCGGCTGCGCCGGAGTTGGCCGCCGGCGCGTCCGTCGCGCTTGTCGCCGCCTTCGCGGCCTTCGCCGCCAGACGGGCGATGCAGGGGGCGTGGCGGCCGCGCGCGGGATGGGTGCGTTGGGCGGCCTCGGTTCCCTGGCCCGCCGTGCGCGATTCGTGTCGTGCGCTGGTCACGGTCTTTCGCGATCCGGACGCCGGGCACCGGGAAACCCTTCGCCTGCCTGGGGAATCCCCGGCCACGACGGCCGCCCGGCAGGCCGTCGCCACCGTCGCGATCGGCTGCACCCCGGGCTCGATGGTGATCGCGGCGCCCGAGGGCGAGCGGATTCTGGTGCTGCACCGCCTTTTCGACGGCCCCGCGCCGATCGACGAACGGGTGTCGCGATGACCGGGTTGCTCGTGGCGGCGCTCGCGCTGATGGTCGGCGGGCTCGGCCCGGCGTTGTGGATCTCCGCCCGCGGCGACGCGATCAGGCGGCTGGCCGGGCTGCAGCTGGCGGGTGTCACCACCGTGCTCGTACTGCTGGTGCTCGTCCAGGCCTACGGCCCGTCGAGCGCGGTGATCCTGCCGCTCACGCTGACGGTGCTGGCGTTCGCCGGGACGCTGGTCTTCGCCAGGCTGCTGGGGTCGCGATGATCGTCCTCGTCTACGCCGGTGTGGCGGTGGTCCTGCTCGCCGCGGCCGGAATGCTTCGTGCGCGCGCTCTGCTGACGCGGCTACACCTGTTGTCCCCGGCCAGTACCGTCGGCGCCCCGCTGATCGGCGTCGGGCTCGCGGGCGAGAACGGGTGGCACCTCGGCACCGCGGCGATCCTGCTGACCGTGCTGCTGCTGGCGGTGACCGGGCCGGTGCTGCAGTCCGCGGCCGCGCGGCTGGCCGCCAACAGCGAGGGCCTGCTGGACGAGGAGCTGCCGTCGTGACGTCCGTGGTGCTGCTGGTGGCGCTGGTGCTGGTCGCGGTGGCCGGGTTCGCCGTGGTGCGTACCCAGGACCCGAAGCGGCAGGCGATCACGCTGTCGGTGTACGGGCTGTGTCTCACGGTGCTTTTCCTTGTGCTGCAAGCACCTGACGTGGCGCTGTCCGAGCTGGCGGTCGGCTCCGCCGTGGTGCCGCTGATGGTGCTGCTCACGATCCGCAAGGCGGGCCGATGACGCCGCGGCAGCGCACGGTGCTGAGCGCGGCCGGGCTGGCCGGAGTGGCGGCGCTGTTCGTCTCGGTGTTCCTGCGGATGCCCGCCGTGGGCAGCGCGGTGCACGTGTACCGGGATCTCGCCGTGCCAGCCGCGCTACGCCAGGTGACGCCGAACGTGGTGTCCTCGGTCAACTTCGACCTGCGCGCGCTGGACACGCTCGGCGAGGAGACGATCGTGGCCGCCGCCGTGATCGGCGCGCTTTCCTTGCTCTCCACCGGAAACCGGCCGCGCCCGCAGCGCCGGCGCGGGTACGTGCTGCCGCCGGTGAAGCTCGGCGGGTACCTGATGCTGCCGGTCGCCCTCGTCCTCGGAATGGACATCGTGCTGCACGGGCATCTCACCCCCGGCGGCGGGTTCCAGGGCGGCGTGGTGCTGGCGACCGGCTGGCATCTGCTCTACATCGCCGGCTCCCCGGCCGCGCTGGCGAAACTGCGCCCGATCGACTGGTGCGAGTACGCGGAGGCGGCGGGCACGGGGCTCTACGTCGTCGCCGGTGTGCTCGGGTTGGTGGCAGGCGGGGTGTTCCTGCGCAACTTCCTGCCGCTCGGCGCCTTCGGTTCGCTGCTGTCGTCCGGGCTCGTGCCGGTGCTGAGCATCCTGGTCGGCGTCGAGGTGGCGGCCGGGCTCGTGGTGCTGCTGGCCCGGTTCCTGGCGCAGGGACTGGACGAATGATCACCGTCGCCTGCTACGCCGTCGCCGCCTGGCTGTTGCTGCTCGGGTGCGCGGGCATCGTGCACAGCAGGCACCTCGTGCACACCGTGGTGTCGCTTTCCGTCGCGCAGTCGGGAACCTACGTGCTGCTGCTGGCGATCGGCTACCAGGACGGGGCGGGCGCGCCGATCGTTTCGCCGGGGCAGGCGCAGCCGGTCGTCGACCCGATGGTGCAGGCGATGACCCTGACCGACATCGTGGTGTCCGCGACCATCACGGCCGTGCTGCTGGCGTTGACGATCCAGGTCGCGAACCGGCACGGCACGGCCGATCCCGGCCGGCTGCGCGAACTCCGCGGGTGAGCCGGTGACCGCGCTCGTCATCGCGGTGCCGCTGTTCGTGGCCTGCCTGCTGCTCGGCGCGGGCGCGCGGCTGCCGCGGGCGGCGGCGGACGCGATCGCCACCGGAACCGCCTTCGCCGTCGTCGCCATGCTCGGGGTGCTGCTCGCCGACGTCCACAGTGGACGTTCGGTGACCTGGCTCGGCGGGTACCGGCCCGACGGGACGCGCTCGCTGGGCACGGTGCTCACGGCGGACACGCTCAACACCGCGCTGGCCCTGCTGGCGGCTTTCCTGACAGCGTGCGCGCTGCTCTACAGCTGGCGTTACTTCGAAGCGGTGGACGCGCGCTTCCACACGATGATGCTGCTGTTCCTGGCCGGGATGCTGGGTTTCCTGTTCACCGGCGACCTGTTCACGATGTTCGTCTTCTTCGAGCTGATGGGCGGGGTGGCCTACGCGCTCACCGGGTACCGCGTCGAAGAGGCCGATTCCGTGCAGGGCGCGCTGAACTTCGGCGTGGTCAACTCGCTCGGCGCGTACTTCAGCCTGATGGGCATCGGGGCGCTCTACGCCCGCACCGGGCAGCTCGGGCTCGCGCAGATCGGGGTGGCGCTCGGCGGGCGTCCGGCGGATCTGCTGGTCGCCGGCGCGTTCGTGCTGGTGTGCACCGGTTTGCTGGTCAAGGCCGCGGCGGTGCCGTTTCACTTCTGGCTCGCCGACGCGCACGCCGTCGCCCCGACGCCGGTGTGCGTGCTGTTCTCCGGGATCATGGTGGAGCTGGGCGCGTACGGCGTGCTGCGCGTGTACCGCGTGGCGTTCGGCGGGGTGCTCGATCCGGCGGTCTTCACCAGGCTGCTGCTCGTGCTCGGCGTCGTGACGGCCGTGCTCGGCGCGATCCTGTGCTTCACCCAACGACATCTCAAAAGGTTGCTGGCCTATTCCACGATCGCGCACATGGGGCTGTTCCTGTGCGGTCTCGCGGCGCAGAGCGGGGCGGCGACCGCCGGGTTCCTGGTTTCCGTGGCCGGGCACGCGGGCGCGAAGGGTGCGCTGTTCCTGCTCGTCGGCGTGCTCAAGGACCGCTACGGCAACGTCGACGAGGACCAGCTTTACGGGCGCGCCAAGGGATTCCGGCTGGAGGGCGCGCTGTTCACCGCCGCGGGACTCGTGTTGTGCGGGTTGCCGCCGTTCGGCGTCGCCTTCGGCAAGGCCGTCGCCGAGCACGCCTCCGAAGAGGCCGGTCAGTCCTGGCTCCTGGCGTTGTTCGTGGTGGTGCCGACGGTGGTCGGCGCGAGCGTGCTGCGGGCCGGGCTGCGGGTGTACTTCGGTCTCGGCAGCCCGCCGCGGGACGAAGACGCCGACGAGAAAACCACCGGCGGCGGTGAAGAACCCGAGACGCCGCAACGCATCCACCGGATCCCGGGCGGGATGCTGGCCGCCGTGCTGCTGGTGCTGGCGTCGTCGGCGGCCGTGTCGTTCGCGGGCGGGATCGCGGGCCGGGCGGGCACGCAGGAGGCCGACCGTGCCGGGTATCTCCACGACACCCTGCCGGTCTTGCCCGCGGGCGAGGCGGAGTCCGTCCACGTGGCCTGGACCGCGTCCGGGTTACTGGCCGGCTTCGGCACGGTGGTGCTGGCAATGGCGTTGACGGCGCTGGCGTTGTGGCGCCCCGGGTTGTTCCAGGCGCTGGAACGTCCGGTGCGGGTGCTGCACCGCGTCCACTCCGGACATCTCGGGGACTATGTGGCGTGGCTGCTGGCCGGGGTGACCCTGCTCGGCTTCCTGGTGCACGTCTGACGCGCTCACCCGTCCAGGGGGATGCGGAACCGGGCGCGCGGGGCGATCATCCGGCGATGAGTGTGCGTGAAGGACCGCTGGTGTTCGACGTGTTCCTCGGCGCGGTGGCGGGCACCGGCAGGCGGATCGTCCGGTTGGCCCGCCCGCTGGCCGTCCCGGTGACGAAGGACTGGCCCGCCCCCTTGCGGGGCCTGGCGGAGTCGGGATTCCGCGCCCGGCGTGAAGTCGGCGGCGCCGCGCTGAACCTGTACCGGCGGGCGGCGCCGGCCGCGGTCACCGATGTGCTCGACAGGCTCGATCTGACGGGCATCGTGCGTGACGTCCTGGACGAGATCGACCTGCCGGGCATCATCCGCGCCTCCACCGGGTCCGTCGCCACCGAGAGCGTGCGCGACGTCCGGATCCGGATGGTCGCGGCGGACGACGCGGTGTCCCGCTGGTTCGGCCGGGGCCGCCCGGTACCCGAACATGGCCGGTGACGGGGAGCGCCCGCCGGTCTGGCTGACCGGCCTGCCGCCCGAGGCGCGGGGCTTCCAGGGGCGGCGCGCGGGGATGGTGAGCCGCACCGTGGCGGGGATCGTCGACGTCGTGGTCGTGGCCGCGTTGTGTGGCGGGGCGTACCTGGGCCTGGCTGGGCTGAAGTTCGTCGTCAACCCGGTGGCGTTCAGCTTCCCCGCCGTGCCGAGGGCGGTGCTGGTGCCGGCCGGGTTCGCGGTGTCGGTGTTCTACCTCGCGGTGTGCTGGGCCGCGACCGCGCGCACGGTGGGCGACGAGCTACTCGGGCTGCGGGTGCTGACCGGGCGAGGCGCCCCGTTGCGGTGGGGCCGTGCTTTCCTGCGCGCGCTGACGTACGCGGTGTTCCCCGCCGGGCTGCTATGGGTGTTGTTCGGCGCTTCGCGGCGTTCGCTGCAGGATCTGGTGCTGCACACCGTGGTCGTCTACGACTGGAATCCGCGCCTCCCCGCGAAACCGGATTAGGCGGGTGGATTCGGCACCTGGTGCACGGAAACGATGCGCAGCCCGAGATTTCCCAGCAGCGCCAGCATTCCGGTCAGGTGCGCCTGATCGGAGATCTCCCCGTAGATCAGCGTTTCCGGCGGGGCGCGCAGCACGCACACGTCGCCGAACTCGCCGACGGCGTCCCGGACCGGGGCGGAAATCCAGCCCTGCACCCGGAATTCGTAGTTCTTCTCCGTCATGGCCCCAGGGTGCGTGAGGTGAGTCCACCGAGGACTCACCCGTAGTAGGTGGTGCCGGAAAGGGGCCGGGCGACGGACCCTGCGAGGGTGAGTTCCGTCGAAGTCGCGAAGGCACGCAAACCCGCGCATGCCGCCGACCTCCAGATCGTGGCCTGGGCACCGACGCGGGAGGCGTCGGTCGCGGAAGCGGTGAAGGCGCTCACCGACAGCATGGCGCGGGTCCGGATGCGGTCGCGCGCGTCGTTGTTCCGCCGCGAAGTGCCCGGCACGGACGACGACGAGCTGCTGGCCGGGGTGCTCGGCACGGTGATCGCGCATCTGCGCTCGAACTGGCAGATCCCGTTGTCGGCCGAGGTGAGCGCGAGCCCGTGCGGGCTCAGCCTGGTGTGCGCGATGGTCGATCTGGGCGCGATCGTGCCCGTCGGCCCCATCCCGAAGAGCGTCTCGGCCGGGCGCGCCCACTGCCTGCGCTCCGGCGATCGCTGGTGCTGCACCGCGCGGATCGACATCTGAGCGGGCCGCAACCCCGGTGCGCCACGCCTTGATCCCGGGAAGTTGAATACTGGAGTGAAGACGAGGCGGCGTGCGTGGTGGGCCTGCGTATGCGTGATCCTCTTGTACGTCCTCGTCTCGCCGTGGATCTTCCGCCTCGGCGGCCCCTGGCCGACGGTGCTGTGGCTGGCGGTGAGCGTGCTCGCGGTGTTCGGCGCGGTCGCCGCCGTCAACCGGGCTCACGTGCGTGAAGTGGCCGTGGATTCCCGCAGGCTGGCGTTGCTGCGTGAGGAGTCGCGGGTGCGGCAGGAGGCCGGGCTGGTCGCGCTCGTCGCGCTGGCGCGGAAGGTGCAGTCGTCGGCGCACCGCATCCAGGAGGAGGCCACGCGGATGGTCCAGCGCCATCCGGCCGACGCCGACGTGCTGGAAACGAGCATGCGGGTGGACCACGCCGCGGCCCAGCAGGCGCGGCAGGCGCAGACGCTGGCCGCCCTGTGCGGTGAGTGGCCGGGCCAGCAATGGCGGGAGCCGTTGCCGCTGACCGAGGTCGTGCGCGCCGCGGCCGGCCGGATCACCGCCTACCAGCGGGTCGAGGTGACCGGGGACCCGTCGGTCACGGTCGCGGCGAGGGTGGTCGAACCGCTGATCCACCTCGTGGCCGAACTGCTGGCCAATGCCACCCAGTCCTCCCCGCCGAGCACGCAGGTCCTGGCCACGCTGCGCCCGGTGCAGCGCGGCGCCGTGCTCGAGATCGACGACTGCGGCGTGGGGCTGGAGGAGAACCGGCTCGCCGTGCTGCGCCGGATCGCCTCCGGTGAGCAGCCGGTCGGGCTGTTCGAGCTGGGCGCGATCCCGCAGACCGGGCTACCGGTGGTCGGGGCTTACGTGCGGCGGTACGGGTTCCGCGTGGACCTCACGGAGTCGGTCTACGGCGGGCTCCGCGCGATCGTGCTCGTTCCCGCCGAGCTGACCGAAACCCCGGCGCCGGAACCGGTTCTGACGCCCGGGGCGCCGGCGCTGCCGCAGCGTCGCTCTCGCCGGGGCGAGGCGCAGGCAGGCCCGCCGCCGCCGAAGTTGCCGGAGCAGACGCCCGAACAGGCGGGGAACTGGATGAGCGCGTTCCTCGACTACCCGAAACCGGAGGAGTGATGGACCCCCGAGCCGAGGACGACGGCTGGATGCTGGACCTGATCAGCGGGGTGCGCGGGGTCCGGCACGCCGTGGTGCTCTCCTCCGACGGCCTGCTCAAGGTGCGCACGGCGCAGACTTCGCGGGAGCTGGCGGAGAAGGTCGCCGCCGCGTGCTCCGGGCTGGTGTCGCTCGGCAAGGGCCTGAGCCGCGAGTTCGGCTCCGGCGCGAGCCCGCGTCAGGTGATGGTCGAGTTCGACGGCGGGTTCCTGTTCGTGCGCGGCGCCGGGGACGGCTCGCGGCTCGCGGTGGTGACCGAGCCGGTGATCGATCCCGGCCTGATCGCCCAGCAGATGCAGGCGCAGGTGCTGATGATCGGGCAGCGCGCGCTGAGCGTCCCGTTCCGCGGGCAGGCGAGGGCATGAGCGAGGACGATTACGAGGACCACCCGGTCCGCCCGTATGTCATGACGGCGGGTCGGGCCCACCCGTCGCGCAACACGGTGCGCCCGGAGACGTTGTTCCTGGCCGACCCCGGCGCGCGGCTCCCGCTCACCGCGGGTAGCCAGCAGCGCGCGCTGGTCTCGTTGTGCCGGGGCGTGCTGTCGCTGGCCGAGCTCGCCGCGCATCTCGGGCTGCCGGTCAGTCTCGTCGCCGTGCTCGTGTCGGATCTGGTCGACACCGGCAACCTCGTCGTCCGCTCGGCACCCGGCCGGGCCCGGCCCGATCGCGACGCGCTGGAGAAGGTGCTGGATGCCCTCCGGAATCTCTGACGCCGAGCGGTATCTGCCACCGGAGGTGGCGCGTTCGGTGAAGATCCTCGTGGTGGGCGCCTTCGGGGTCGGCAAGACGACGCTGATCGGCGCGGTGAGCGAGATCCCGCCGCTGTCCACCGAGGAGGTCATGACCGCCGCCAGCATCGGGGTGGACTCGCTGCTGGGGCTGGCGAGCAAGCGCACGACCACGGTGGCGATGGACTTCGGCAGGCTGACGGTCGGCGAGGACGTGGCGCTCTACCTGTTCGGCGCGCCCGGGCAGCGGCGGTTCTGGGACCTGTGGGAGGGGCTCGCGGAGGGCGCGGCCGGCGCGCTCGTACTGGTCGACACCCGGCGGCTGGAGGACAGCTTCGAGGTTTTCGACCAGCTGGAGCGGTACCCCGAGCTGCCGATCGTGGTGGCGGTCAACGAGTTCCCTGACTCGCCGCGCTACTCGGTGGATTCCGTGCGCAAGGCGCTGGACCTGCTGCCGGAAACGCCGGTGATCACCTGCGACGCGCGTGAGCGCGCGTCCTCGGCCGGAGCGCTGAGCACGCTCGTCGAGTACGCGCTTTCCTTCCCCACCAAGGCGTCCGTATGACTGAGCTGACTCTGCTGTCGGAGACGACGAACTGCGCCGACCCGCAGGCGGTGTACGCGCGGCTGCGCGAGAAGTGGGGCGTGGTCGCCCCGGTGGAGGTCGAGCCGGGGGTCCCGGCCTGGCTGGTGCTCGGCTACTACGAGATCCGCGAGGTGCTGCGCCAGGACAAGCTTTTCTCGCGCGATCCGCACAACTGGCGGCTGTGGGCCGAAGGCGCCGTGCCCGCGGAATCCGGGGTCGCCGCGATGATGTTCCCCGCCGACAACGCCTACTACTCCGACGGCGCACGGCATCGCAGGCTGCGGGCCCCGCTCGACGACGGGCTGGCGTCGCTGAACGAGCGGCGGACCGCGCGGATGGTGCGGGAGATGTGCGCGGAGCTGCTCGACGGTATCGCCGCGCGCGGCAGCGCCGACCTGGTTTCGGAGTACGCCGTGCTGGTGCCCTTGCTGGCGGTGGCGGGCATGTTCGGCATCGAGCCGGGGGACGGGTACCGGATCATGCGCGACGTGACCGCGATCTTCGCCGCGGGCATGGAGGCGCGCTCGGCGCTGGACTCGATGGCGGAGATGTTCACGGACATCCTGCGCCGCCGCCGGGCCTGCCCCGCCGACGACCTCACCACGGCGCTGCTGAACCACCCGAACCTGACGCGGGACGAGGAAATCCGGTTCTCGATGGTGCTGATGATCAACGCGGGTTACGAGATCACCATCGCCTGGATCGCGCAGACCCTGCGGCTGATGCTGTCCGACGCGCGGTTCGCGGGGCGGGTGCGCGGCGGCAGGCTGAACGTGGACGACGCGCTCGACGAAGTGCTCTGGCGCGATCCGCCGCTGGCCAACATCCCGGCCCGCTACGCGACGGCCGACTGCGTGCTGGACGGCAAACCCGTGCGGCGGGGCGACGCCCTCGTGCTGTCCATCGCCGCGGCGAACGCCGACCCGCGCGTGCACACCGACGACCCGTGGCTGGAGGTCGGGAACCGCGCGCACCTCGCGTGGGGTGCCGGGCCGCATTCGTGCCCGGCGCAGCCGCAGGGCCGGATGATCGCGCGGATCGCGGTGGACACGGCGCTGCACCGGCTGCCGGACCTGGCGCTGGCGGTACCCCCGGAGGAGATCTCGCTGCAACCCTCGCCGTGGACCCGCTACCCGGCAAGCCTCCCCGTGCGCTTCACCCGGAGCTAGCCCGCCCGCCGCTTGTTTTTGCCGTTCCCGTCCGCGTGTCGGCCCGTGGCGTGCGTGTGTTGGCTCGGCACGGGCGTGTGTTGGCCCGTGGCGTGCGTGTGTTGGCTCGCGCCACCCGGGGTGGCCACCGTGCGGACGGGGGCGGCCAACACGCGGGCGGGAGG
>NZ_VMNW02000121.1 GCF_007713735.2 Amycolatopsis acidicola
GCTTGAGGGGCTGCGGCATGGCGTGGCTCAAGGGTTGCGGCATGGCGCGGCATGGAGTGGCTCAGTGGGCAGGCAGTGCGGTGAGGGGTTGGCGGTGGCGTCGGGCATCGCCGCTTACCGCTCTGCCGCCGCTTACCGCTCTGCCGCCGCTTACCGCTCTGCCGCCGCTTACCGCCCTGCCGCCCCTCATCGCGCCGCGCGCCGAATTTCACCGCGGCGCGCCGACCGTCGCCGTCCGCGCCCCTCACCGAGCCGGGCCGCAGCCCCTCACCGCGCGCCGGGACGCCGCAGCCCACCGGGCGATGCGGCCGGGCCGACGTGGGGCAGCCTCAGCGCGCGATGCGCCGCAACAGGCTGATCAGCGTCGCGCGTTCCGCCGGGTCGAGGGGGGCGAGGAGGTTGTTCTCGGTCTTCGTGCCGTGGTCGGCCGCGCGCCGGAACGCCGTCTTCCCCTTGCCGGTCAACACAACCAGCCGGGTGCGGCGGTCGCCGGGATGCGCGTCGCGCCGGACGAGGCCTGCGTGTTCGAGGTCGTCGACCAGCGCGACGACCGCGCTCGGGTCGATGCCCAGCAGCGTGCTCAGCTCACGCTGCGAAAGCCCGCCGCGCTCGGCGGCCGCCATCAGCACGGTGTAGTGACGGCTGCGCAACCCAGACGGCTCCAGCGCCCGGTTGAGTTCCCGGATCGCGCGCCCGCCCGCGCGCGCCAGCAGGAAACCGGCGTCCGTGTCCAGACTCGGCAGCTCGGGCATCGCGCCTCCTCAATGGTTGACAACCCCAATGATTGACGACTACATCTGCTGACGGAACCCCGGGGTGAGGAGGAGCCGATGGACCCCAGCGCGCTCGAGGCGATCGACGTCCACGTGCACATCGAGATCGACGGGCACGGGCACCTCTCGTTGCCGGGCGAGTTCGCCGAAGCCGCGTCGCAACACTTCGGGGCGGACACGAAACGCCCCACCCTCGACGAAATCGCCGTCTACTACCGCGAACGCCGGATCGGCGCCGTCGTGTTCTCGGTCGACGTCGAGTCCGCCACCGGGCACACCGCGCTGTCCAACGAGGAGATCGCGGAAGGCGCGGCACGCCACCCCGACGTGCTGCTGCCCTTCGCCAGCATCGACCCGCACAAGGGCAAGGCGGGCGCGCGGCGGCTGCGCGCGCTGATCGAGGGCCACGGCGTGCGCGGGCTGAAGTTCCACCCCAGCCTGCAGAACTTCGCGCCCGACGACGGCACCGCGGACCCGCTGCTGGAAGTGGCACAGGAGTACGGGATCCCGGCGCTGTTCCACACCGGCCAGACCGGGATCGGCGCCGGGCTGCCGGGCGGCGGGGGAGTGCGGCTCAAACTGTCGAACCCGATGCTGCTCGACGACGTGGCGGTCAAGTTCCCCGGGCTGACGATCATCATGGCGCACCCGTCCTTCCCGTGGCAGGACGAGGCGCTCGCGGTCGCCACGCACAAGCCGAACGTGTACATCGACCTGTCGGGCTGGTCGCCGAAGTACTTCCCGCCACAGCTGGTGCGCTACGCGAACTCCCTGCTGCGGGACAAGGTGCTCTTCGGCTCGGACTACCCGCTGATCACCCCGGACCGCTGGCTGGCCGACTTCGCGAAGCTCGACATCAAACCCGAGGTGCGCCCTAAGATCTTGAAGGACAACGCCATTCGCGCGCTCAAGCTCGGCTAGGGAGCGGAGATGAGCTACTCCAGCCCGTTACCCGACATCGAGATCCCGGACGTCACGCTCACCGAGTACGTCGTCGAGGGTGCGCGGCGGTACGGCGAGAGCGTCGCCCTCGTCGATGGGGTCACCGGGGAAACCCTTACGTACCAGCAGTTCCGCGCGCAGGTGCGGGACAGGGCCGCCGGGCTGGCCGGGCTCGGCGCTGGCACTGGCGACGTCGTCGGGTTGATGAGCCACAACCAGCCGCGCTGGGCCGTCGCGCTGCACGCGGTGATCGCGACCGGCGCCGCCGTCACCCCGCTCAACCCGGTGCTGACCGTGGACGAGGCGGCCACGCAGCTCACCCTCGCCAGGGCGAAAATCCTGGTGGCGGCCGAAAATGTGGCCGACAAGGCGCGGGAGGTGGCGGCCGCGGCGGGCATCGGCGAGGTGCTGCTGCTCGGCGGATCCTTCGACGCCCTGCCGGGCGGTGCGCCGCCGCGGCCGGAGACCGACCCGGCCACCACGGTCGCGGTGCTCCCGTTTTCCAGTGGCACCACGGGAAAACCGAAGGGCGTCCGGCTCACGCACCGCAACCTGGTGGCGAATCTCGCGCAGACCCGCGTGGGCTGGCGCCTCGCGCCGGGTGACGTGCAGGCCGCCGTGCTCCCGTTCTTCCACATCTACGGGCACACGATCATCCTCAACTCCGGCCTGGCCTGCGGCGCGAAAGTGGTGACCCTGCCCCGCTTCGAGCCCGGCGCGTACCTGCGCGCGCTGGAGGAGCATCGCGTCACGCGCGCCTACTTCGCGCCGCCGATGGTGCTCGCCCTCGCCAACGCGCCCGACGTCGAAAGCCATGACCTTTCCGCCTTGCGTTTCGCGCTGTGCGGGGCCGCGCCGCTGGACGTGGACGTGACCGAGCGCGCCGAGCGAAGGCTCGGCTGCCGGGTCCGGCAGGGCTACGGCATGACCGAGGCGAGCCCCGGCACCCACCAGGTGTTCGACGACGACTTCGCCACCGTCCCGCCCGGCAGCGTCGGCAGGCTTTCGCCCAACACCGAGGCGCGGCTCGTCACGCCGGGCACGGACACCGACGTCGCGCCGGGGGAGCCGGGCGAGCTGCTGATCCGGGGGCCGCAGGTGATGGCGGGCTACCTCGACGACGACGCGGCCACGGCCGCGACGATCACCGGCGGCTGGCTGCACACCGGGGATCTGGCGCGGGTGGACGAAAACGGCGTGTTCTGGATCGTCGACCGGCTCAAGGAACTGATCAAGTACAAGGGTTACCAGGTCGCGCCCGCCGAACTGGAGGCCGTGCTGCTGACCCATCCGGACGTGCTCGACGCCGCGGTGGTCGGCGTGCCGCACGCCGAGGGCGGCGAGGCGCCGAAGGCCTTCGTCGTCACCCGCGGCCCGGTCACGGCCGGCGAACTGATGGCTTTCGTCGCGGAACGGGTCGCTCCGTACAAAAAGGTGCGTATGGTCGAATTCACCGGGGAGATTCCCCGGTCCCCGAGCGGGAAGATCCTCCGCAGGCTGCTCAAGTCCGCCTGAATTGCCGCTTTTCACGACGGGCGTCGCGGCCGGTGCGCGTTCCGATACGGACTGCTGATCTCGCGGCCACGTCTTCGTCCTTTCGCCCGGTTCGAATGAGCCGGACGGACCAGCGGCAATCCGGGAGGACGAAACCGTGCCCATCGCAGTATCGGCAGCACTCGACGAACAGGCGGAGGTGGCAGCGGGGAAGATCGGCCAGCTGCGCAGCCCCGGCCGCTATCTGGTCAGCGCCATGCTGGCGGGCGCCTTCATCGGTGTCGCCGTGGTGCTGCTGCTGGCCGTGACCGGCCCGCTGAACGCGGCGAACTCGCCGTGGACGAAACTCGTGCAGGGACTGGTGTTCGGCGTCGCGCTGACGCTGGTCGTGTTCGCCGGGGCGGAACTGTCCACCGGCAACATGATGACCATGATCCAGGGCATGATCGCCCGCCGCCGGGGTGTCGGCGCCGGGATCGGGATCATCCTGTTCTCCTTCGCCGGCAACCTGATCGGCTCGGTGATCTTCGCGTGGCTGGTGCACGCGGGCGGGATCATGGGCATCGGCGGCACCCCGGGCCACGCGGCTCCCGGCGCCGCGCTGCTGGCGAGCCTGGTGAAGACGAAGGCGGCCGAGTCCGCGGGCACGCTGTTCTTCCGCGGCGTGCTGTGCAACTTCCTGGTGTGCCTGGCGGTGTGGATGGCCGCGCGCACGAAGTCCGACGGCGCGAAGCTGGCCGTGATCTTCTGGTGCCTGCTGGCGTTCATCGCGTCGGGCTTCGAGCACGTCGTGGCGAACATGACGACCTTCTCGCTCGGCATGATGGAGGGCGTGCCCGGCGCGACGCTCGGGGCGTTCGCGAACAACCTGCTGTTCGTCGGCCTCGGCAACCTCGTCGGCGGCGGGCTGCTCGTCGGGGCCGCGTACGGTTTCCTCGGCCGGAAGCCGCAGCCGGCGAACCCGGCCACCGTGGACGAGGGCGAGCTCGCGAAGGTCTGAGCCGTCCGCAGTGGAAACCCTGGCCTCTCCCGCGCCGAGGCCGGGGTTTTCGCTTGTCGTGTCGGCCGCGGCCGACACGACCGGGGCCTAGCTTGAGGACATGCACCCCGAACCACTGCTGCCCGCGAACGAGTTCGCCGCCCTGCATCACCCGGGCCGCCCGCTGCTGCTGCCCAACGCCTGGGACCACGCCTCGGGCGCTGCCCTTGCCGCGCAAGGGTTTCCGGCCTTGGGCACGACCAGCCTCGGGGTGGCCGCGGCGGCCGGGCTGCCCGATGGCGCGGGCGTCACCCGGGCCGAAACCGTCGCGCTCGCGCAGCGGCTGGCCACGCTGCCGTGTCTGCTCACCGTCGACATCGAGGCCGGCTTCAGCGACGATCCGGACGAAGTCGCCGCGCTCACCGTGGAACTGGCGGAGATCGGCGCCGCGGGCGTGAACCTCGAAGACGCGATGGGCGACGTCGGGCGCCAGCGCGAGCTGATCGCCGCGGCCAAGACCAGCGGCCTGTTCGTCAACGCCCGCACCGACACGCACTGGCTCAAACCCGCCGGCATCGACCTCGACGCCGAAGCGCTTCGCCGCGCACAGTCCTATGTGGACGCGGGCGCCGATGGGATCTTCATCCCCGGTATGACGGACGAGGCCTCGATCGCCACCGCGGCACGGGAAATCCCGGTCCCGCTGAACATCCTGTACTCACCGGCCGGGCCCACCTTCGCCCGGCTCGGGGAGCTGGGTGTGAGCCGCGTCAGCTGTGGTTCCCTCCTGTTCCGCGCCGCGCTCGACGCCGCCGTGCGGGTGGCCTCCGCGGTGGCCGCGGGCGAGCCCGTGCGGGCGGACATCGTGAGCTACGCGGAGGTCGAACGCCGCGCGAGCAACTCCAGCACCGTCTCCAGGTCCGGCTCCGCGTCCTTCGGCAACCGCCCGTAGACCTCGGCGGCCGCGTGACCGAACCCGTCGGGCAGCCCGGCCGCGGCGAACGTCCGCCCGATTTCGTCCAGTTCGTACGACCACCGCCAGCCGCGCTCCACACCGAGCCGCGCCGACTGCTCGGACCGGGCGGGCAGCTCCGGCTGGCTGCGTTCCCACTCGCGCACCAGTTCCCCTTCCACGCCAAGGGATCGCGCGGCGGCGCGGACCGCGAGCAGCATCGCCGTGGTGCCCTTCGTCCACGCCGCGTAGACCATCTTCAGCGCCGACGCGTCCCCGGCGCGCGGCCCGATCACCTGGGCCTCCAGCGCCGTGCCCGCGAACAGCTTCGCGACCGCCGGCGCCTCCTCTCCGGCCAGGTAGAGCCGGGTGGTGCCGGGTTTCCGGGGCGGCGGGCCGACGATCCCGCCGTCGGCGAACCGGGGGACCAGGCCCGCGATCCGCTCGGTGGTGTCCGGGCTGACCGCGTTCAGGTCGGCGTACAACCCCTGGTAGTCCTGGAATTCGCGGGCCGTGTCCACGGCGGCGTGCGGCGGGCAGACCGACAGCACGACTTCGCATTCTTCCTTGAGCCGGGCGATTTCGCCCAGGTCGGTCAGCGCGGCGGCCCTGCGGCGGGTGTCCTCGCTGCGGCCCGCCGACGCCCACGCCACGTCGGGCAGCAGCGCGGCGACGGCCGCGCCCATGTCTCCGGGATGCACGATGCCGATCATGGGGACGACGCTACCCGCGCGCGCCGTTTTCGCGGGCGGGAGGCAGGATCGTGGGATGGTCACTGATCGTGGTGCCCGCGACCGCCGTCCCACCATGTCCGATGTCGCCGCGCGGGTCGGGGTTTCCCGCGCGCTCGTTTCGCTGGTGTTCCGCGACGAGCCCGGCGCGAGCGACGAGACGCGGGAGAAGGTGTTCGCCGCCGCGCGGGAGCTGGGCTACCGCCCGGACAACGCGGCGCGGATGCTGGCGCGCAGCCGCAGCAAAGTGCTCGGCGTGATGCTGACCGTGCGCAACCTGTTCCACGCCGATCTGGTCGAGGGCATCTACCCGGTGGCCGAGCGGCTGGGCTACGAAATCCTGCTCTCCGGCGCGGCCCCGCCGGTGCGGGACGAGCGCAAGGCGGTGGACGCGCTGCTCGGGCACCGCTGCGAGGGGCTCATCCTGCTCGGCGGGCACCTCGACGCGGAGTACGTGGCCGAGGTGGGCAGGCAGACCGCGGTGGCCGTGGTCGGGCGGCGCTTCCCCGGGGCGGGCGTCGATTCGGTGCACGTCGCCGAGGCGAAGGGCGTCCGGCAGCTCATCGACCACCTCACCGGCCTCGGGCACTCCGCGATCGTCCACATCGACGGCGGCACCGAAGCGGGTTCGCCCGAGCGCCGCCGCGCCTACCTGAACGCCATGCGCCGGCACGGGCTCGGCGAGCACATCCGCGTGCTGCCGGGCGACCACACGGAGGAGTCCGGCGCCCGCGCGGCGCGGGACCTGCTCGCGGACCGGGACAACCTCCCGACGGCGGTGTTCGCCAGCAACGACCGGTGCGCCGTGGGTTTCCTCGACGCGGTGTGGCGCGCCGGGCTCGACGTGCCGGGCGATCTGTCGGTGGCGGGCTTCGACGACAACCACCTTGCGCGCCTTTCGCACATCGACCTGACCACGGTGCGCCAGGATCCGGAGCGCCAGGCGGAGCTGGCCGTGCAGGCTGTGGTGGAACGGCTGGACGGGCCGGGGATGGAGCCGCGTGAGCTGGTGCTTCAGCCGGGCCTCGTCGTCCGGGGCACCACCGGCGCTCCGAAAGGCTAGCGTTGGTCTAGACCTTTTGGTTAGCATGGGCGGAACCACCTCGCAGCAAGGAGAGCGTCATGCCGGAACGTCGTGTCGTCGTCGGGTCGTCGGTGGGCCTGCACGCCCGGCCCGCCGCGTTGTTCGTCAAGGCCGCCGCGGCGCAGCCGGTCCCGGTGACGATCGGCCTCGGTGACGGGGCGCCGGTGGACGCGCGCAGCCTGCTTTCCGTGATGGGCCTCGGCGCCAAGGGCGGCGACGAGGTGGTGCTGCACGCGGAGGGCCCCGAGGCCGAAACCGTGCTGGCCGAACTCGCCACGGTGATCACCACCAACCACGACTGACCCGCCCCCCGTCCTGGGCGTGTTTGCCGATCCCGCGCGCGTGTCTGCCACTCCCGTCGGCGTGTTTGCCGCTCGCTCGGGCGTGGTGGCCGCCTGCGTCGCCACCACGCCCGACGCTCCACGTGTACGGCCAAGACATCCGCACGGGCGGCCAACGCATCCGCGCGGGGGGCCAATGTGTCGACGGGAACGGCCAAATACGGGGGAGAACCCTGCGGCGTATGCTTCCGGTTGAAGTTTCAACGACCGGAGGTGCTGGTGGAGATCAAGGAACTGGGGCACATCGTGCTCTACGTCCGGGACCTCGAACGGTCCGCGGGCTTCTACCGGGACGTGCTGGGCTGGCGGCAGATCCTGCCGGCCCCCTCGAGCGACGGGAAACTCGGCGACGCGCCCGTCGCGGCGTTCAACGCGTCCGGCGGCCGCACCCACCACGAACTGCTGCTCATCGGGGTCGGCGAGGACGCGGCGGCGCAGCCGGAGGGCAGGCGCGTCGGGCTGTACCACTTCGGGCTCAAGGTCGGCACCAGCGACGACGAGCTGCGCGAGGCACTGGCCAGGGTCACCGAGTCCGGCACCCCGCTGCTCGGGATGAGCGACCACGTCGTCACGCACAGCCTGTACATCGCGGACCCGGACGGCAACGAAATCGAGCTGTACGTGGATGTTCCCGGGGTCGACTGGGAATCGGACGCGATCGACACCCCGCCGCGGCCGCTCGAGCTCTAGTCCACAGTGGACTCGCGGATCAGCGCCTCCAGCACGTCCACCGCGACGGGCAGCGCCGCTTCGTCCACGTCGAAACGCGGGTTGTGGTGCGGCGCGGGATTGCTGCCACCGACCACCGTGTAGGTGGCGAGGCCACCGGCCCGCTGCACGGCTTCGGCGAACAGGCTCGCGTCGTCACTCCCGCCCATCTCGTGGAGCCGCACCGCTTCGTGCCCCCGCGAGCCCGCCGCGGCCAGCACGGCGTCGAGCAACGCGTCGTCGCAGTTCAACGAGGTCGAGCCGCCGGTCTCCTCGATCTCCACTTCGACGCCCTGAGCCTCGGCCGCGCCCCGCAGCACGCGCTTCACACGCTCGGTCAGGTCGGCGTTCACCGCGCCGTCCCGCGAGCGCGCTTCACAGGTGAGCTCGGCCAGGGCGGGCACGATGTTCACGCCGCCGCCGGCGTGCAGAGTGCCGACGTTGACCCGCGTGTCGGCGGTGGAAAACCGGGGCAGGGAATGGATTCCGAGCACGGCCGTCGCGGCCGCGAGCAGCGCGTTGCGGCCGTCCTGCGGAGCCGCCGCGGCGTGGGCGGCGACGCCGGTGAACCGGGCGCGCATCTTGGTCGTCGCGAAGATCCCCGTGATCCCGGCGGCGACCTTGGCCGCCGGGAGGTCGAGGCCGAGGTGCACCGCGACGAACCGGTCGACGCCGTCCACCGCGCCCGCGGCGAGCATCGCCCTCGCGCCCCGGCCGCCTTCCTCCGCGGGCTGGAACAGGAAGCGCACCGTGCCGGGAAAATCCCGGTCCGCGAGGCGTTCGGCCAGCGCGAGCCCGATCGCGACGTGCCCGTCGTGCCCGCAGGCGTGCATGAACCCGGGGTAGGCCGAGCCGAACCCGCTCGTGGCCGGGAAATGCCCGCCGTCCTCCGCCTCGGCCACCGGCAGCGCGTCCATGTCGAAGCGCAGCGCCCACACCGGCCCGGGCCGCGTGCCCTCCATGTCCGCGATCACCGCCGTGCCCTGCGCGGCGAGCGTCTGGATGTCCGTGTGGTCCGCGCCGTTCGCGACGGCCAGCTCCGCGAACTCCCGCAGCGTCGGCTCGTCCGGGTAGGCCGGGATGCCCTCCAGCCGGATCGCCTCCGCGCCCGTCCGGAGGCGCACCGGGAGCATGCGCAGCTGGGACAGCACCAGCGCGGCCGTCCGCAGTTCGCAGAAGGCGGGCTCGGGGTGGGCGTGGATGTCGCGGCGCAGGGAGACCAGGTCCATCCCGGCAGTAGATCACCCGCCGCTACCGGCGCGCCAGCAGCGGGATCCGCCCGCCTGCCAGCACCGCGTCCCGCTGACGGCGGGAAAGCCGGTGGCACAACCGGTAGTCCTCGTCCTTCGTGACATTGTGGACGGTCAGCTCGGCGCCGCCGGACAGCTGTTCACGCAGGTCCCTCAGGCGCAGCACGTCATCGGCATCGATGCGGTCGTAGTCGGCCGCGTCGGTGAACTCCAGCGCGAGGATGCCGAAGTTGGCCAGGTTCTGCCAGTGGATGCGGGCGAACGACTTCGCCAGCACCGCGCGCAGCCCGAGGTAGCGGGGCGTGATGGCGGCGTGCTCACGAGACGAGCCCTGGCCGTAGTTGTCCCCGCCGACGACGAAGTGGCCGCGCTCCTCTTCGCGCGCCCGTCGCGGGTAGTCCTCGTCCACCTGGCCGAAGGTGAACTCCGCGAGCTTCGGCACGTTCGACCGGAACGGCAGCGCCCGCGCGCCCGCGGGGGAGATCTCGTCGGTGGAGATGTTGTCGCCCACCTTCAGCAGCACGGGCGCCTCGATCTCGTCCGGCAGCTCCGGGAAGTCCGGCAGGGACGAGATATTCGGGCCCTTCACCAGTTCCTCGTGCGTGGCTTGGTCCGGTGGCAGCGGCGGGACGAGCATGTCCGTGTTCACCGAGGAATGCTCCGGCAGCGGCAGTTCCGGGTACGCCATGCCGAGTTCGCGCGGGTCGGTGATCACCCCGGTGAGCGCCGCGGCCGCCGCCGTTTCGGGCGAGCACAACCACACCGAGTCCTCCCTCGTGCCCGAACGGCCGGGGAAGTTGCGCGGAAAGGTGCGCAGTGAGTTGTGCCCGACCGCGGGCGCCTGGCCCATCCCGATGCAGCCCATGCAGCCCGCCTGGTGGATGCGCGCGCCCGAGGAGATGAGGTCGAACGTGGCGCCCATCTTGGTCAGGTCGGCGAAGATCTCACGTGACGACGGGTTGACGTCGAAGCTCACCGAGTCGGCTGTCTGGCGCCCCCGCGTCATCGCCGCGGCGATCGCGAAGTCGCGCAGGCCCGGGTTCGCCGAGGAACCGATCACGACCTGGCTCACGTCGGTCCCGGCAACCTCGCGCACCGGAACCACGTTGCCCGGTGAGGACGGTTTCGCGATCAGTGGCTCCAAAGTGGACAGATCGATCTCTTCCTCGATGTCGTAACCGCCGTCGGGCAGCAGTTCGCTGAACTCGTCCTCGCGATCTTCGGCGCGCAGGAACTCGCGCACGGCGTCGTCGGCGGGGAAGACGGTCGTGGTCGCCCCCAGTTCCGCGCCCATGTTCGCGATGACGTGCCGGTCCATCGCGGTCAGCCCGGCCAGGCCGGGGCCGTGGTACTCGATGATCCGGTTCAGCCCGCCCTTGACCCCGTGCCGCCGCAGCATTTCGAGCACGACGTCCTTGGCCGAAACCCAGTCGGGCAACGCGCCGGTGAGCCGCACTCCCCAGATTTCGGGCATCCGCAGGTAGAGCGGCTCACCGGCGATGGCCTGAGCGACCTCCAGCCCGCCGACGCCGATCGCCAGCATCCCGAGCGAACCGGCCGCGCAGGTATGCGAGTCCGAGCCCGCCAGCGTCCGGCCCGGCTTGCCGAAGCGCTGCATGTGCGTGGGGTGCGAGACGCCGTTGCCCGGTTTGGAGAACCACAGCCCGTAGCGGCGGCAGGCCGATCGCAGGAAAGCGTGGTCCTCGGCGTTCTTCTCGTCGGCCTGCAGCAGGTTGTGGTCGACGTACTGGACGCTGACCTCGGTGCGTGCCCGGTCCAGGCCGAGTGATTCGAGTTCCTGCATCACGAGGGTGCCGGTGGCGTCCTGGGTGAGTGTCTGGTCCACCCGGAGCGCGATCTCCTCGCCGGCTCTGGGCTCGCCCGAGGTCAGGTGGTTCCTGATCAGTGCGCGCGCGACCGACATCCCGCACCTCCGGCTCAGTCGTAGTCTTCCTCGTCGTCTCCGACGATCCGCCGCTGGTCGGCCACGTCGGCCGGGTCGGCGTCCAGCCCCAGGTCAGGGCTCTGCGCCTCGGCTTCCGGCGCGGTCACGTCCTGGCGTTGTTCGAGTACGTCCTCGGCGGGCGCGAGCGGGTCGAGGACGCCGGTCTCCTCCGGTTCGGTCAAGGGGTCAGCTCCTTCAGTCGAGTTCGGCGACGAATTTGCGCACGGCTTCGGCCACGTCGGGGTGGCCGAGCGGCAGCGGGGCGGGCACGCGGTCCCGTTCGCCGCCTTCGCTGTGCGCCACGGTGTGCACTTCCACGCCGGACCGGGTGAGCGCCCAGCGGCGCGTCCTCGTCGCAAGCTCCCAGTCGGCGTCCGCCTCGGGCCCCTCACCCGCGGGGACGAAACCGTGCGTGCCGGGGTCCACGAGGAGGACCGAGCGGACACTTTCCGGATACTGCTCGGCCAGGCGCAGCGCCGTCTCGGCGTAGGGGCCGCTGGCCACCAGGTGCGCGACCTTTCCCGGCTTGTCCGCGAGGAGGTCGTCGGCCTCGGACAGGCCTCCGTCCGCGGGCAGCCGGCACCACACGATCCGCAGGCTTTCGCCCAGGTCACGCCAGGTGGCCGGGAGTCCCTCGCGCGGGGCAGCCCCGGCCGGGTCGAGTACCAGCACGATCGGGCCGTCAGGGGTACCTTCGGTGACGGCGGAGGGGCCCCGGGCCCGGACCGGGTCGGCAGAGTGGTTCACGGCGGCTCCTTTCGTCTGCGATCCGGCTACCCCGGGTACCGGAGCGCTACACGAACTTCCGGTCGGAGGAGGGGAAGATTCATGGGAGACAACGGTTTTCCGGTCGATGTCCTCGAGGAAACCGAGGCGGTGCTGGACGAAAGACGCCGGGCCGTGCGCGCGGTCGCGTCCGCGGCGACGAACGCCGAGGACTGCGCGCTGTTGCTGGACGCGCTGGGCCTGAAGGCCACCGAGGGGGTCACCACCGTGCCGGGGCCGCGTCCCGGGCACTGAGTGTGGTCCGCCTCACAGGGGGGCCGCGGGGGTGGATTTTCGTGATGTCGTGGGCACATCCGGCTGACTACCCTCGTGAAGGACGGACCGCATGGCTCTCGGCGAAATCCCGCTGCACACGCTTTCCGGTGAACCGGCGACGCTCGGCGGGCTCGGGCGCAAGGCGCTGCTCGTGGTGAACGTGGCGTCGAAATGCGGGCTCACCCCGCAGTACGCCGGGCTGGAGCGCCTGCAGGAACGCTTCGGGGACAAGGGTTTCGCGGTCGTGGGCTTCCCGTGCAACCAGTTCGCGGGTCAGGAGCCGGGCACGGCGGGGGAGATCGCGGAGTTCTGCTCGGCCACCTACGGGGTCACGTTCCCGATGTTCGAGAAGATCGACGTGAACGGCCCCGGCAGGCACCCGGTTTACGCCGAGCTGACCGCGTCGCCGGACGCGGACGGCGAGGCGGGGGACGTCCAGTGGAACTTCGAGAAGTTCCTGGTCGGCGAGGACGGTAAAGTCCTGGCCCGCTTCCGCCCGCGCACCGATCCCGAGGCCCCGGAAGTAGTCGAGGCCATCGAAGCCGCACTGGCATAACGACCACCCGGCAACGAAAGCCGGGGCCACGCGACGGCCCCGCCCGTCCCCAACCGCCGCCCGGCAACGCGAAGCGAGCCGTCCCGACGCCCACGCCCCTCCGCCGCTCCGATCCCCAGCCTGCTTTTGCGGTCATCGGGCTGGGTCAAGGTACTCTTTCCCGCCTTGACGCGGCCCGATGACCGCGAACACTTACGGATCGGGGCGGCGGAGGGGTGCACACAGCGCGGCCACGCGCGTCCGTTGCTGTCTCAAACCAAGAACAACAATCAAACCCTTGATCACTCAAAACCGCCGCTTAGCCTCATTCGCCGCCGCACTGGTCGTCAGCTTCTCCAGCAATCCGATCAAGATGGTCTGCTCGGGTTTGCTGAGCGCGTTCGCCCAGGCCTGCTCGCGTTCGTTGTGTGCTTCGTAGGCGCTGGTGATGGCCTCGTGGCCGGCGTCGGTGAGGTTCAGCAGTACCGCGCGGCGGTCGTGCTCGGCCTGTTTGCGGGAGACCAGTTCGTCCCGCTCCAGCGTGTTGACCAGGGCTGACACCGCGGCCCGGCTCATTCCCGACAGTCGCGCGACGCGCTTGGCCTCCATCGGTCCCGCCAGCCACAGCACGAACAGCACCCGGAATCCGCCCCAGCTCCAGCCTCGCGGTCTGTGCACGGTCGATTCCCAGTCGTAGACCAGCGCGCTGGTGAGTCTGTGCAGCGTGAGGCCGAGCCGCATCGCGGCCGGGTCCACCGCGGGCAGTTCCGCCGTCGTCTTGGCGATCGCGTAGTCCACGAAGGTCAGGTAGTCGAGTTCGCGTGCGGCGGCGGGGTCGGCGCTCATGCAGGACAGGCTAGGCCCTTTGCAACTTCCTGAGTGAAACGGCTGTGTTGCCCGGCGATCAAGTTCTACCCTTCCTCTGGGGCGTGACCTGCGTTACGCTCACCACGCATCAATAATCAAAGCTTTGATCAATGGGAGGTGGGCGCGGTGGCCCAGAAGGCTTTCGCCTCTTCGGGAGACCTGGCCGAGAAGGAGCAGACGCTCGAGGTGCTCGGCGACGGCATCTACGCGCTGACCGCGGAGGGCGACCCGAACGTCGGCGCCATCGAGGGCGAGGACTTCCTGGTCTGCTTCGAAGCGCTGGCCACACCCGCCGCCGCGGCCGACTGGCTGGCCAAACTGCGCGAGCACACCGGCAAACCCGTGCGCTACCTCGTGTTGTCGCACTACCACGCGGTGCGCGTGCTGGGCGCCTCCGCGTTCGACGCCGAAGTGATCGTCGCCCACGAGAACACCCGCGCGCTCGTCGCCGAACGAGGCAAGGAGGACTGGGAGAGCGAGTTCGCCCGGATGCCGCGGCTCGCGAAGGCCGCCGATTCCGTGCCGGGCCTGACCTGGCCCACGCTCACGTTCTCCGACCGGCTCACCATCGACCTCGGCGGCGACCGCGGCGACCTCGTGCTGCAGTACTGCGGGCGCGGGCACACCGAGGGCGACATCGTCGCCTGGCTGCCTCGGCAGAAGATCCTCTACGCCGGTGACCTCGTCGAGGCCGAGGCCGCGCTCTACACCGGCGACGCGTTCCACCGCGACTGGTCTTCGTCCACTTTGGACAACGTGAAGGCGTTCGGCGCGGAGGCGCTGATCGGCGGGCGCGGCGCGGTCACCCAGGGCCGGGACGCCGTCGACGCCGCCGTCGAGCAGACGCGCGACTTCCTGCGCGTGATGATCCGCGAGGTCGGCGCGGTCCAGGAAGCCGGTGGCACGCTGAAGGAGGCGTTCGAGCGCACGCACGCCGCGCTGGCGCCGAAGTACGGCCGCTGGCCGATCTTCGAGCACTGCCTGCCCTTCGACGTCTCCCGGCTGTGGGACGAGCTCTCCGGGGTCGAGCGGCCGGTGATCTGGACGGCCGAGCGGGACCGCGAGGTCTGGGACCAGCTGCAGGGATGAGTACTCACCGCGGGGTGGCGGTGCTGGGCAACGGACCGGTCGGGCAGACCACCGCGTTGCTCCTGGCCCGCTGGGGCGTGCCGGTGGTGCTGCTGGACGGCCGGGCCGAACGGGATCTCGTGGGGTCCAAGGCGATCTGCCAGCAGCGCGACGTGCTGGACGTGTGGGAATCCGTCGGAGCGGGCCGGAAGATCGCGGCGGAGGGGGTCACCTGGACCACCGCTCGCACGTTCTACCGCGACGCCGAATTGTTCGCGTACTCGCTGCCGGACGCGGGCCGCTCGGAGTTCCCGCCGTTCGTCAACATCTCCCAGGCCCGCACCGAGGAGATCCTCGACGAGCGCATCGCCGCGTCGCCGCTGATCGACGTCCGCTGGGGCCACCGCGTGTGCGGCCTGGCGCAGGATTCCGGTGGAGTCACCCTGACCTGTGAGAACGGGCAGCAGATCCGGGCGGACTACGTCGTGGCCTGCGCGGGCGCGCGCGGCGAGGAGATCCGGCGCGCGCTCGGGGTGCGCTTCGACGGGCATTCCTTCGACGACCGGTTCCTGATCTGCGACATCCGCGCGGAGCTGCCCGGCTGGGCCGCCGAACGGCGGTTCTACTTCGACCCGGAGTGGAACCCGGGGCGGCAGGTGCTGATCCACCCGTGCCCCGGTTCCACGTTCCGCATCGACTGGCAGGTGCCGAGCAGCTACGACCTCGCCGGGGAGGAACGCGCCGGCGCGCTGGACCGGCGAATCCGGGCGATCGTGGGCGAAACCCCGTACGAGATCGTGTGGAAATCGGTGTACCGCTTCCAATCCAGGGTGGCGGACCGGATGCGCGCCGGGCGGGTGCTGCTCGCCGGGGACTGCGCGCACCTGGTGTCGCCCTTCGGCGCGCGCGGGCTGAACTCCGGAGTCGGCGACGCGGAGAACGCGGCGTGGAAGCTCGCGTACGTGCTCAACGGCTGGGCGCCGGAAGAGCTGCTGGAGAGCTACCACGAGGAACGGCACGCGGCGGCGGTGGAGAACATCGAGGTCACCACGGCGACGATGGATTTCCTGGTGCCGCAGAACGAAGAGCAGCACCGCGTGCGCCGCACCGTGCTGGCCGGCGCGGCGGCGGATCCGCGGCTGCGGGCGAGGGTGGACTCGGGCAGGCTGGCCGAGCCGTTCTGGTACGTCGCGTCGAAACTGACCACTTCGGACAGTGCGCGGCCGTTCGCCGGCCGTCCGGCGCGCGGGGCCGTTCCCGCCGCGGGGCCGGGGATCCTGGCCCCGGACGTGCCGGTGTCGGTGCCCGGCAGCACCAGGTTCCGCGAGCTGGCCCGGGACGGTTTCCTCGTGCTGGCAACGGAAGGAGCCCCATGCGGTGAGCTCCCCGCGTCGCTGGGCCCGGTGCGGCTGCTGAAACTGGCGGACATCGACGAGACCGGCGCGCTCGCCGAAGCGCTGGCTGTGCGCCCAGGGGAGCTGTGGCTCATCCGGCCGGACGCCTACGTGGCCGCGGTGCTCACCAGCTGGGACGCGCTGGAACCCGCCCTGCACCGTGCACTCGGGCGGGCGGCGGTTCCGTTACCCTGACGGTGTGTCGAAAGTGGACAAGATCGCCGTCACCGGGGCCACCGGGCAGCTCGGTTCCCGGGTGGCGCGCCTGCTCGCCGAACGTGAAGTGCCGCAACGCCTGATCGTGCGTGACGCCGGGCGCGCGCCCTCGCTGCCCGGCGCCGAGGTCGCGCAGGCCTCGTACGAACAGGGGTTCCGGGAAGCGCTTTCCGGTGTCTCCACACTGTTTTTGGTGTCCGGGCACGAGGGCCTGCACCGGATGGCGGAGCACCGGGCGGCGGTGCGGGCCGCGGCCGAGGCAGGTGTGGACAGGGTGGTGTACACGTCGTTCATGGGCGCCGCGCCGCTGGCGTCGTTCACCTTCGCGCGCGAGCACATGGAGACGGAGCGGCTGATCGCGGACGCCGGCCTGCGGCTGACTTCCTTGCGCAGCACGCTGTACGCCGACGTGGCCCCGCATTTCGTTGGCGCGGATGGCGTGTTGCGTGGCCCGGCGGGACGTGGCCGCATCGCGTGGGTGGCGCGCACGGACATCGCGCGGCTCGCGGCGGAGGTCTTGCTGGACGACGCCCACGCGGGCCAGGTGTATGACGTGTCGGGCCCGGAGGCGATCGACTTCGACGAGACGGCGCGGGCACTGTCGGCCGTGGCGGGCCGGGAAATCACTTACCACGCCGAAACCGAGGCGGAAGCGCGCGCATCGCGCGCGGGTGCCGAGGAGTGGGAGATCGACGGCTGGGTCGGCTCGTACCTCGGGGTCGCCACCGGGGAGATGTCGGTGACGAGCCACACGATCGAGTTCGTCACCGGCCGCCGCCCGTGGACCTTCCCCGAGTTCCTCCAAGCCGAGCCCGAAGCGTGGCGGCACCTGGCGCCCTAGGTTCCCAGCGCCACCAACAGGTTCGTGAGCAGGGCGGTGCGCCGGGGGAGGTGCTCCAGCAGCACGTGCTCGTGCCGGGCGTGGGCGCCGCCGCCGAGGCCGCCCAAGCCGTCGAGCACCGGGCGGCCCAGCGCCGAGACGAGGTTCGCGTCGCTGGCGCCGCCCACCGAGACCTCGCCGAGCGCGAAGCCCAGCTCCGCCGCCACCTGGTGCGCCAGCTTGAACAACCGCTGCGAGGGCGGGTTCGGCACCATCGGCGGCCGGTTCCACTCGCCCCGCAGCGTGACGCGCGCCCGCGGGTCCGACGGGCGTAGCCGCGCGAGCGCCGCGTCCACGCGCCGCATCTCCGCGACCGACGCCACCCGCACGTCGAGCGCGCACCACGCCTGCCCCGCCACCACGTTCCGGGCCGTGCCACCGGAGATCAGCCCGGCGTTCACGGTGGTGCCCCGCGCTTTGTCGCCCAGCGCGGCGATTTCCGGGATGAGCATGGCCAGCTCGTGGATGGCGCTGGCCCCGGCGTCCGGCTCCAGCCCGGCGTGCGCCTCGACGCCGTGCACGACGACGTCGAACAGGCCGACGCCCTTGCGGCCCGTCTTGACCGCCCCGTCGAGCGAAGCCTCCAGCACGAGCGTCGCGCGCACCCCGGCGCTGAGCCGCTCGATGTGCGCGCGCCCGGCCGGGCTCCCGACCTCCTCGTCGCCGGTGAGCAGGAAGCGCACCGCGGGCAGCGGCAGGCCGAGCGCCCGCGCGCACCGCACCGACCACACCGCCTGCACGATCCCGGACTTCATGTCGAAGGCACCCGGCCCGCTCGCCTTCCCGTCCACCACTTCGAACGGCCAGTTCGCCAGCGTGCCCGCCGGCCACACCGTGTCGTAGTGGCAGAGGAACAGCACCTCGCCCGGAACCTCGCCCGCGTACAGCACTTCGAGCACATCGCCGTGCTCGCCGCCGTCGTGCCGGTGGGATTCCGCCGGTTCGCCCAGGCGCCGGGTCAGCCAGCGCCGGATCCCGGACAGTCCGGCGTCCAGCAGTTCCTTGTCCTCGCTGGGCGTCTCCAGCCCGACGAGCGCGCGCAGGTCCTCCGTCATCGGGCCCAGTGCCCGGGTGGTCCATACCTCGACCGCGGTTGCTGGCACGGGCGGCTCCTCGGGGCGCGGATATCATGGAACTCCCAGCACCGGCGAGCCGAAGGTGATCATGGCAGCGGACACACCTGCGTCCCCTTCGCCGTGGCGTGCTCCGGTCGCGGCCGGGATTCCCGCGGGCACCACCCTCTCTACCCTCGAACACCGTGGCCACGCCACCGGCCGGGCCGTGGGCCACTTCCGCCCCGCTCCGTTCCGGTTGTACGAGCCGGCCGCTCCACTGGCAACGGAGGCGTTTTCCTCCCCGGCACCCATCGTGAACGGCAGATGCTGATAGCGACCGAAATCCTCAGTCTCGTCGTGGTGGTCCTGATCGTTGCCGGGGTCGCCCGGTGGCTCGACTGGTCCCCGCCGCTGTGCCTCGTCGTGGTCGGCGTGGCCGCGTCCTTCATCCCCGGCGTGCCGGCCTACGAGCTCGACCCCGAGTTCGTGCTCGTCGGGCTGCTGCCGCCGTTGCTGTACTCCACCGCGATCCGCACGTCGCTGGTGGAGATCAGGGTCAACCGGATGCCGATCGCGCTGCTTTCGGTGGGGCTGGTCGTGTTCACCACGATCGGCGTCGGGTTCGTGACGTGGGCGGTGATCCCCGGCCTGCCGCTGGCCGCCGGGCTCGCGCTGGGCGCGGTCGTGGCGCCGCCGGACGCGGTCGCGGCCACCGCGGTCGCGCGCCGCGTCGGCATGCCGCGCCGGGTGGTGCGCATCCTCGAAGGGGAAAGCCTGCTCAACGACGCGGCCGCGCTGGTCGCGCTGCGCACGGCGATCGCCGCCATCGCGGGCGCGGTGTCGCTGTGGGAGGTCGGGCTGGACTTCCTGCTCGCGGCGGTCGGCGGGGTCGCGGTCGGCGTGCTCATCGGCTGGGCGGCGTACCTGCTGCGTCGCCGGCTGACCGACCCGGTGATGGACACCGCCTGGTCCTTCGCGGTGCCGTTCATCGCGTACCTGCCCGCGGAGGCGGTGCATGGGTCCGGGGTGCTGGCGGTGGTGGTGTCGGCGCTGATTCTGGGCCAGCAGACGCCGCGGATGCTGTCCGGGCCGTCCCGGCTGGCGAGCAGGCTGAACTGGCGGACCATCCAGTTCCTGCTGGAGAACGTCGTCTTCCTGCTGATCGGCCTGCAGCTGCGGCGGATACTGACCGAAGTGGCCGACAGCGACCTCAGCGGGCTCGCGATCACCGGGATCTGCGTGGCCGTGCTCGTCGCGACGGTGCTGGCCCGGATCGTGTGGGTGCTCGCCTCCGGGCTGCTGCGCCGGGTGCTGCCGGGGTGGAACATGACCTGGCCGGAGGCCACCGCGATCTCGTGGGCCGGGATGCGCGGCGTGGTCACGCTCGCCGCCGCGTTCGTGCTGCCCGCCGACACCCCGGAGCGCGGCGTCCTGGTGCTCTCGGCGTTCGTCGTGGTGGCCGGAACGCTGCTGCTGCAGGGCATGACCCTGCCGAAACTGGTGCGGCGCCTGGATTTGCCCGCCCCCGACCCCGGCGAGGACGCGCTGCAGGAAGCGGCCCTGCTGCACGACATGACCGCCGCCGGGCTGGCGCGGCTGGAGGAGATCCGCGGTCCGGACGACCCGCCGGACGTGATCGACCGGTTGCGGGACAAGCAGGCCTACCGCTCGGATTCCGCCTGGGAACGGCTCGGGGCCGGCAGTAGTCTCGAAGAGACACCGAGCGCCGCGTACCGGCGCTTGCGCGCGGAGATGCTCGACGCCGAGCGCGAGGTGCTGCTGGCAGCCCGCGACAAGGCCACGGCCGACGACGAGGTGCTGCGGCACGTGCTCGAAACACTGGACATCGAGGAGTCCATGTTGGAACCGCCCGAGGAGAACCCGCGCAACCCCGGCCGCGAGCTGGACACGCCCGCAGCCACCGCCGGATCCTGCGAGCACCTGGCGAACGCCGGAGAGGCCACGTCGGACCAGACGGGCTGCGAGGACTGCCTGCGCGAGGGCACCACGTGGGTGCACCTGCGGATCTGCCTCGAATGCGGGAAGGTCGGCTGCTGCGACTCCTCACCGCAACGGCACGCCAGCAAGCACTTCCACGACACCCGCCACCCGGTCATGCGCAGCTTCGAGCCGGGGGAGAACTGGCGTTGGTGCTTCGTGGATCGGGTGGTGGGGTAGCGGGTTGCGTTGGGTTTGGGTTGCGTGCGTTGGGGTTTCGGTGGGTTGCGTTGGGGCAGCAACGGACGCGCGTGGCCGCGCTGTGTGCACCCCTCCACCGCCCCGATCTGTGAGTGTTCGCGATCTTGCCGCCGCGTCAAGGCGGGAAAGATGCCTTGACCCAGCGTCAAGATCGCAAGAGCAGGC
>NZ_VMNW02000122.1 GCF_007713735.2 Amycolatopsis acidicola
GGGCGGGGCCGTGCGTGAACCGGGTGAGCCCGGGCGGGGGACGAATCCTTAGGCGACTCGTTCGAAGATGGCTGCTAGGCCTTGGCCACCGCCGATGCACATGGTTTCCAGGCCGTACTTGCCATCGCGGCGGGACAGTTCTCGGGAGAGCGTGCCGAGCATTCGCACGCCCGTCGCGCCAACGGGGTGGCCCAGGCTGATTCCCGAGCCTTGCACGTTCGTGCGTTCGTGATCTTTTTCGGTGAACTCCCATTCCCGCATGACCGCGAGCGCTTGCGCGGCGAAGGCTTCGTTCAGTTCGATGACATCCATATCGGACAGTGCGAGGCCCGCGACAGCCAACGCTTTCGCCGTGGCCGGGACCGGGCCGATGCCCATCTCTTCCGGGGGTACCCCGGCCACGGCCCAGCTCACCAGTCGCACCACCGGCCGCAGCCCGAGCTCCGCGCACCGCTCCGGCGTGGTCACCAGGCACATCGCGGCGGCGTCGTTCTGGCCGCTCGCATTGCCGGCCGTCACCGTCGCGTCCGGGTCCGACGAGCGCAGGATCGGCTTCAGCTTCGCCAGTGCTTCCAGCGACGCATCCGGCCGCGGATGCTCGTCGTCCGAGACGACGACATCCCCGCGACGGCCGGGAACTGTCACGGGCACGATCTCTTCCGCGAGCCGGCCCGCCTGCTGCGCGGCGACCGCGCGCTGGTGCGACGACAGGGCCAGCTCATCCTGCTCCTGCCGCGAAATCGAGTACCTGCGCCGCAGGTTCTCCGCCGTCTCCAGCATTCCGCCCGCGACAGGATGGTTCTTGCCACCCGCCGTGGCGCGGGCCCTCGCCATTCCGTCGTGGAACACGGCGGCCGCGCCCTTCGTACCCCAGCGCAGATCCGTGCTGTAGAAGATCGCGTTGCTCATGCTCTCGGTACCACCGGCGACAACCACATCCTGCGCACCGCTGCCGACCTGCAGCACGGCCTGGATCACCGCCTGTAGCCCGGAACCACACCGCCTGTCCAGATGCGCACCGGGCACGGTCACCGGCAGCCCGGCATCCAGCGCGACGATCCGGCCGATCGCCGGTGCCTCACCGGAGGGGTTGCAGTGCCCGAGAATCACGTCCTCGACCCGCTCCCCCGGCACGCCCGTACGCTCCAGCAGCCCGTTCAGCGCGGCCACACCCAGTTCTGCCGCGCTGAGCGGCTTGAGCGAACCGCCGTACCGGCCGATCGGGGTTCGCACCGTTTCACAGATCACGACCTCACGCACGGCAGGAAACCCTTCCTTCGCAACGAAAACTCACATCAACCGCCCGCCGGTCACCTCGAGCACGGTGCCCGTCATATAACTGGAAAGCTCGGAAGCCAGGAACAGCGCCACATTCGCGACCTCGTCCGGCTCGCCGGCGCGGCCGAGCGGGATCTCGCCCATCTTCTGCTCCCACGCGTGCTCCGGCATGGCCTCCGTCATCGGGGTGCGGATCAGCCCTGGCTGGATCGCGTTGACCCGCACCTGGTGCCGGGCCAGCTCCTTCGCCGCGGCCTTGGTGAGCCCGACGATGCCCGCCTTGGCCGCCGAGTAGTTGGTCTGCCCGACCATGCCCGCCTTGCCGGACAACGACGACAGGTTCACGATCGCGCCGGACCGCTGCTCCCGCATGATCTCCCCGGCCAGCTTCGTGCCGAGCCAGCAGCCCTTGAGATGGACGGCGATCACCTCGTCGAACTGGTCCTCGGTCATCTTGCGCAGGGTCGCGTCCCGGGTGATGCCGGCGTTGTTGACCATCACGTCCAGCCCGCCGAACGCCGACACCGCCTCGTTCAGCAACGCCCGCACGTCGTCCGCGTTGCGCACGTCGCCCGCGACGCCGCGGGCGTTCTCGCCCAGCCCGGCCACCGCCTCGTCGAGCGCCTCCTTGCCCAGGTCACCCAGGACGACACGGGCTCCTTGCCCCACAAAGGTTTTCGCGATCTCCAGACCGATACCCCGCGCCCCGCCGGTGATCACGGCGACGCGTCCTTCCAGCAGACTCATGTGTTCCTCTCAGACGGCGATGACGTGTTCGACGGCGCACTCGTGCCGCGGACGGCGGCGCTCGGTGGTGCCGAAACGGTGGCTGGCGGCAGCTGATGCGCGGGCTGGAGGTCGGCCGCGTGCAGGAAACATCAGTCGGTCGGCACCCTGCTGGCCGACATGGCGACGAAGGTGCGGGCCTCCCGGCTGCTCGCCTCGGACGCGGCGACGAAGCCGGATCAGGGGATCCGGGCCGATCTGGACGCCGGGATGGCGAACCTGTTCGCCTCGGAGGCGGCCATGCAGGTGACGCTGGACGCGATCCGCGTGCACGGTGGCTACGGCTGCTCCCGGGAGTACGGGGGCGAACGCTCTTTCCGGGACGCGCCGCTGATGATCGTCGGTGAGGGCACCAACGACATCCAGCGCGACGACCTCGCACGCCTCGACCCCGCGGTAGCCGAGCTTGGGCAGCTTCGTCGAGACGTCGATGCCCACCCCGGGCTGCTCGACCAGAAGCACGCTCATCCCGCGGTGCGCGGGCTTCGCCTCGCGGTCGGTCACGCACAGGAGACCGATCAGCCCGGCGTGCTGGGCGTTGGAGATCCACGTCTTGCTGCCCCTGACGCGGAAGTGCTCGCCCGCGGGCACCGCGTACGTCGTCGCCCGCAGCTCACCGGTCGCCATCTTCGGCAGGTACTTCTGGTCGCTGCTCGCCGCTGTCTCGATCTTCTCGTCGACGAACTCGACGAACTCGGCGAACTCGGCGAACTCGGCGACCAGAGCCACCCTTTCCCGCTCGTGCTCGGCGAGCTCTCCCATCAGGACTCCTCGTTCTCCAGTTCGGCGAGTACCTCGCCGGTGTGCTCGCCGACCGCGGGCGCCACCCGTGCCGGTGCGGCGCGGCCGTTCATGACCAGTGGCGAGCCCGGGGCCCAGTGCTCGCCGATGCCGGGCTGGTCGAGCCGCGCGAACAGCTCTTCCTCACCCAGCCCCGCGACGAGTTCGCTGATGCTGCGGAACTCGTCGTGCAGCACGCTCGTGCCGCTCAAGGCCTTCGTCACTTCGCTTTTCGTGCGCGCCGCGAACCACGGCTCCAGCAGAGCCGCCAGCGTCGCCCGGTGTTCGTACCGGGTGTTCTCCCGCGAAAAGTCCACGTCGAGCGCCGCGCCCAGCGCATCGACCGCGGCGGCGAGCCCGGTGACCTCGAGCAGCTGCCGCCAATGCCGTTGTGTCAGCACGACGACCATCAGCCGCGCGCCGTCCTTCGTCGCAAAATCCCGGCCGAACAGGCCATACACATAGTTCCCCGCGCGCGGCCGGACACCACCCAGCTGCGCCTCGGTGAGAAAACCCAGATTCCCCAGCGTCGCCATCGCCACGTCGCGCAAAGCGACTTCGACGGACTGACCCTGCCCAGTATCTCTGCGCTCGCGCTCCGCCGCCAGAAGGCCGATCGCGAGGTAGAGTCCACACGCTACATCCCAGAACGGCAGCGTGTCCAGCACAGGACCGTCCGTATCAGCCGGTCCAGTGATTCCGTGCAGTCCCACCGAAGCCTGCACGGTGTAGTCGACGCCGGTGCCGCCATCGCGATTTCCGTTCAGCAGCACGTGAATCACGTCCGGACGCCGCTTCGCGAGCTCCACATAGGACAGTTCGGGAAATCGCCGCGTGTTGGTGACCAGGATGCCCCGGTCGGCGACGAGATCAGCTACCAGCGAACGGCCTTCGGCGGAGCGGAAGTCCACCTCGATCGCCCGCTTGCCCTTGTTCAGCCCCGACCAGTACAGGCTCGTGCCGCTGCCGGAGAGCGGCAACCGCGTGCGATCCGCTTGCCCGCCAACGGGTTCCACCCGGACGACGTCGGCGCCCAGCTGCGCCAGCGTCATCCCGGCCAGCGGGGTCGCGACGTACGCGGAGACCTCCACCACGCGCAACCCGGCGAGGGGCCCACTCATCGGGCCTGCCCCTTGAGCAGCTGCTTGGCGATCACGAGCTTCTGGATTTCGCTGGTACCCTCGTAAATCCGGTACAGCCGCGCGTCGCGGTAGAAGCGCTCGACGGGCACTTCACGCATGTAGCCCATCCCGCCGTGGATCTGCACGGCGCGGTCGGCGACGCGGCCGACCATCTCGCTGCTGAACAGTTTCGCGCAGGAGGGCCCCATCCGCCGGTCGCTGCCGTCGTCGAACCGCCGCGCCGCCTCCAGCACCATCGCGCGCGCCGCGTAGATCTCGGTCTGCGATTCGGCCAGCATCGCTTGCACCAGCTGGAATTCCGCGATCGGCGTGCCGCCCTGGCGGGTGTTCGCGGCGTGGTTGACCGACTCCTCGAGCAGCCGGTCGGCGAGCCCGACGCACAAGGCCGCGATGTGCAGCCTGCCCTTCGAAAGCGACCGCATCGCCGCCGCGAAGCCCTCGCCTTCGACACCGCCGACGAGGTTTTCCGCCGGCACCTTCGCGTCGGTGAAGAACACCTCGGAGGTGGTCGAGCCGCGCTGCCCCATCTTCTCGTCCTTGGGGCCGATGGTGACGCCGTCGGTGTGCGCGTCGACGACGAACACGGAGATGGCCTCGTCACTGGTGCGAGCGAACACCATCAGGATGTCGGCGCGGACGGCGTTGGTGATGAACCGCTTCTGTCCATTGAGGACATAGTGATCACCTTCGCGGACAGCGCGAGTACGCAGCCCGCTCGGGTCCGACCCCGCCTCGGGCTCGGTCAGCGCGAAGGAGGCGACCATCTCGCCGCTCGCGAGCTTGGGCAGGAAGCGCTGCTTCTGTTCGTCCGTCCCGAAATTGACCAGCACCTGCCCGGCGATCCCGTTGTTGGTGCCGAACATCGAGCGGAACGCGGGGGCGGTGTAGCCCAGCTCCATCGCCAGCCGCACGTCCTCGCTCGCCGTGAAGCCCATCCCGCCGTATTCCTCGGGCAGCGCGTAGCCGAACAGCCCCATGCCGGCGGCCTTCTGCTTCAGCTCGGCGGGGATGTCGTCGGTCTGCTCGATGACGTCCTCGGCGGGCACGACCTCCTTGCGCACGAAGGTGCGGACCGCGCTCAGCACCGCCTGGAACTCGCTGTCCTCCACAGTGGACTCCTTCAGAGAGACTCGAAAATGGTTGCGTTGGCCATGCCACCGGCCTCGCACATGGTCTGCAGGCCGTACCGGATTCCCTTGGCGCGCAAGTGGTGCACGAGCGTCGTCGCGATGCGCGCGCCCGAGCCGCCGAGCGGGTGGCCCAACGCGATCGCGCCGCCCAGCGGGTTCAAGCGGGCCGAGTCCACGCCGAGTTCCGCCTGCCACGCCAGCGGAACGCTCGCGAAAGCCTCGTTCACCTCGTACGCGCCGATGTCGGCCGGAGTGAGCCCGCTCGACTTGAGCACCTTCTCCGTGGCCGGGATCGGTCCGGTCAGCATGCTCACCGGATCGACGCCGGCGACCGCGGCCGAATGGATCCGCGCGAGCGGCCGCAGGCCCAGTTCGCGCGCCCGCGAGGAGGTCATGATCAGCAGACCCGCCGCGCCATCCGAGATCTGCGAGGAGTTCCCGGCGGTGACCACGCCGTCCTCGCGGAACACCGTCTTGAGCCCGCCCAGCGTTTCCAGAGTGCCGCCACGGCGGACGCCCTCATCCGTGTCGAAGGTCCCGACCGGCACGATTTCGTCGCGGAACGCGCCGCTGTCGATCGCCGCCGCGGCGCGCGCGTGCGACTCCAGCGCATACGAGTCCACGTCGTGGCGCGTCAGCTTCCAGCGCTCCGCCAGTATTTCCGCGCCCTCGCCCTGGTTGAAGCCCTCGACGCCGTAGCGTCCGGCGACCAGTGGCCCGAAAGCCTTGCCCGGCCCCGCTTTCCGCGCCGAGCCCATCGGGACCCGGCTCATCGACTCGACGCCGCCCGCGATGACGACGTCGCGGTACCCGGCGATCACGGCGGCCGCGGCGAACTCCAGCGACTGCTGCGAAGACCCGCAGGCGCGGTCCACCGTCACCCCGGCGACGCTTTCCGGGAAGCCCGCGGCCAGCGCCGCGTAACGCCCGACGTTCCCGCTCTGCTCGCCGCTTTGCGTGACGCAGCCCCAGACCACGTCGCCGACGAGCGCGGGGTCGATGCCTGTCCTGGTCACGAGTTCCTTCAGCACCAACGCCGAGAGGTCCACCGGGTGCACCCCGGCCAGCCCACCGTCGCGCTTGCCGACCGGCGTCCGCACGGCCGCCACGATCACCGCGTCACGCATGAGTCCTCACCGTCCGCGCCAGACCGGCGCTCGTTTTTCCGCGAAGGCGCTCGCGCCTTCCTTGGCGTCCGCGGAGGCGAACACGGGGCCGCTGATCTCCCGCTGCCGCCCGAACATCTCGGCCTGGGGCCAGTCCGCGCTCTCCCGGATGATCCGCTTGGAGGCGCGCACCGCCAGCGGCCCGTTGGCCGCGATGCGGCGGGCCAGCGCCAGCGCTTCCGGAAGCGCCTCCTCGGCCAGCCGGTTGACCAGCCCGAGCGCGTACGCGCGTTCCGCGTCGAAGAGATCGCCGGTCAGCGCCAGCTCGGTCGCGATGGCGGGCGGGATCCGGCGCGGCAGGCGCATCAGCCCGCCCGCGGCCGCGACCAGCCCTCGCTTCACCTCGGGCAGCCCGAACTTCGCGCTCGGCGACGCCACCACGAGATCGGCGGCCAGCACGGCTTCACAGCCACCCGCGAGCGCGTAGCCCTCCACTGCGGCGATCAGCGGTTTCTCCGGCGGCGCCTCCACCAGCCCGAGGAAGCCGCGGCCCGGCACGACCGGGGATTCCCCTCGCAGGAACGCCTTCAGATCCATGCCGGCGCAGAATGTGCCACCCGCGCCGGTGAGCACGCCCACCGCGAGGTCGTCGCGGCGGTCGAGCTCCGTCATCGCTTCGGCGACCGCTTCGGCCATCTCGCGGTTCGCCGCGTTCTTCGCTTCCGGCCGGTTCAGCGTGACGACGAGGACGCCGTCGCGGGCTTCGACGAGGACGCTCACCGAGGGGCCATCCGGATCGCGCCGTCGAGCCGGATCGTCTCGCCGTTCAGCATCGGGTTGTCCACAATGGACTGCACGAGCCTGGCGAACTCCGCGGGGTCACCGAGTCGCGACGGGTGCGGGATGGAACGCGCGAGCCCGGCCCTGATCTCGTCGTCGAGCCTGCCCAGCAGCGGGGTGTCGAACAGGCCGGGCGCGATGGTGCACACCCGGATCGCCTTGCTCGCCAGGTCGCGGGCCGCGCACAGGGTCAGCCCGACGATGCCCGCTTTGCTCGCCGCATAGGCGGACTGGCCGATCTGGCCTTCGAAAGCGGCGACGGACGCGGTCAGCACGATGACGCCGCGCTCGCCGTCGGCCTGCTCGTTCTTGGCCATCGCCGCGGCGGCCAGGCGGGCGAGGTTGAACGAGCCCGACAGGTTCACCTTGACCACGTCGTTGAACGTCTCGAGGTCGCCCGGAGCGCCGTCCTTGCCGACCAGCCGGGTACGCGAGCCGCGGCCGGCGCAGTTCACGGCGACCCGCAGCGGCCCCTTCCCGACCGCGACGTCCACGGCGGCGGCCAGCGCTTCGGGGTCGGTCACGTCGGCGGGCACGAACGTCGCGCGGCCGCCGAACGTGGCGGCCACCTCGGCGCCGGGGGCGGAGGGCAGGTCGGCGAGCACCACGTGGGCGCCGGAGTCCGCGAGCCGGGTCGCGGTCGCCAGGCCGAGGCCGGAAACCCCGCCGGTGACGACGGCGGAGGTAGCTTCGAGGTTCATAGATAAGAATCATTATCCTGGATTCGACACCCGGTCAAGAGTTCATGCGCAGGAATCGCGGGTGTGTGACGTCACCGTGGTCCCCTTATCATCGGGCGGTGGACATGACGGCGGCCCGTGACTGGGCCGAAAGCGGCGCGGCCTGGCTGACCGGGCACCCGGACGGCCCGCCCCTGCTCCCCCCGGGCAACGCCGCCACGCACGCGCGGCGGATGGCCGAGCACATCGAGGAGGCCGGCGGCATCCCGCTCGACGGTGCCGCCCTGCTCAGCGAGCGCGCCGCCTTCACCGGCGGGCGGCGGCAGGGCGCCCGTTCGGTGGGCGGAGCCTGCCGCCTGCTGCCCACTCTCGACGGCTGGGCGGCGGTGTCCAACGCACGCCCGGACGACCCGATCCTGCTCAGCGCGCTGATCAGCGAAGACCTGGACGAGAACCTCGACGCGGCCGTGGCTGAGTGGGTGCAAACGCATCCCGGCGCCGAGCTCGACGAGCGCGCCGGCCTGCTCTCGGTGGCCGCGTCTTCCTGCGCGCCGCGTGTTTTCGACGTGCACTCGCCGGGACGGCCACGACCGGTGGAGGACCTGTTGGTCGTGGATTTCAGCGCGTTGTGGGCCGGGCCATTGTGCGCACACCTGCTGGGGCTGGCCGGGGCGCGCGTGGTGAAGGTGGAGACGCCGCAGCGGCCCGACGGGGCACGCTACGGCAACAAGGACTTCTACGACCTTCTGCACGGCGGGCACAGTTCGGTGGTGCTGGATCCTGGGGATCCGGCCGGGCGGAGAGCATTGCAGGCCCTGGTGGCCAAAGCGGACGTCGTGATCGAAGCGTCCCGGCCGCGCGCGCTGGCGGGGTTCGGTTTGGACGCCCAGGAGTTCGCCGCCGGCGGCGGGACGTGGGTGTCGATCACCGCGTGGGGCCGGGAAAGCGACCGCGTGGGGTTCGGCGACGACGTGGCCGCGGCGTCGGGTCTCATGGCCTGGGATGACGCGGGGATGCCGGTGTTCTGCGGTGACGCGATCGCCGACCCGCTGACCGGGTTGACGGCGGCGGCGCTGGTGATGAGTGAGCCGGCGGGCGTGGTGTGGGAGGTGCCGATGGCCGGGGTCGTGAACGCGACGGTGCCGGAGCCGTGGTCGCAAGCGCCTTCGGAACCGGTTCGGGACGCGGTGCCGCCGATCGCGCGCAAGCCGGTCGCCACGGCTCCAGCGCCAGGCGCGGACACCGCGGAAGTGCTGTCGTACCTGGGGATTCCGCGCCCATGAGCTACCTGCTGCGCGAGGCCGAGGTGGACGGCCGGATCATCGACGTCCGGCTCGAAAACGGGAAGGTCACGGCGCTCGGGCCGGGCCTGGACGCGACGGGCGCGGAGGTCGTGGAAGGACACGGCCGCGCGCTGATTCCCGGGCTGACCGACCACCACCTCCACCTGCTGGCGCTGGCCGCCGAACTGCGTTCCGTCCACTGTGGACCACCGCACGACGCGGACAGCCTGCGGGCCGCGCTCGCCGCCGCGGAGCCGGATCGGCACGGTTGGATCCGGGGTACGGGCTACATCGAGAGCGTGGCCGGGCAGCTGAACCGGTGGAAGCTGGACGAGCTGTACCCGGCCGGCCCGGTGCGGATCCAGCATCGCAGCGGGGCGATGTGGATGCTCAACTCCGAGGCCGCGCAAGCGGTCGGCCTCGACGGCGCAGACCTGCCCGGCGTGGAGCGCGACAGCGCGGGCCGGGCCACCGGGCGCCTGTGGCGTGAGGACGACTGGCTGCGCGCCAACCTCCCGCCCGCCGAGCCGCTGATGCTGGACGTGGTCGGCCGGACGCTGACCCGGCACGGGATCACCGCGGTGGCCGACGCGACCCCGGATCTGGACACGAGTGCGATCAAGCTGATCACCGCCGCCCAGCTGCCGCAGGAGGTGCTGCTGCTCGGGGCGCCACTCGGCGCCGCCGGGCACACCGGGCCGTACAAGATCGTGATCGCCGACTCGGCGCTGCCCGGCATCGACGAGCTCACCTCCCGGATCCGCGCGGCACATTCCACCGGGCGTCCGGTGGCGGTGCACTGCGTTTCGCGCGAGGCCCTGTTCCTGCTCATCGCGGCACTGCACGAGACGGGAACCGTTGCCGGGGACAGGATCGAGCACGCGTCGGTGGTGCCCGAAGAGGCGTTGCCCCTGCTGAAGGGGCTGGGCGTGCGGGTGGTGACCCAGCCGGGCTTCCTCGCCGATCGCGGCGACGACTATCTGCGGGACGTGGAGCGGGACGATCAGCCGGGGCTGTACCGGGTGGCTTCCCTTGGGGAGTACGGAATCCCGGTGGCGCTGTCCAGCGATGCGCCTTATGGGCCGCTGAACCCGTGGGAGGTGATCGCCGCGGCGGTGAATCGGCGCACGGCCACGCGGCAGGTGGTCGGCGCCGCCGAAGCGATCTCCCCTCGCGCGGCGCTCGACGCCTACCTCTGCCCCGCCGACGATCCCGGTGGCGAACCCCGGCGAGTCCGGGTGGGTTCGGCCGACCTCGTGTTGCTGGACGCGCCGCTGGCGGAGGTCCTCAATGGACGGACGAACCCCGTCTGCGAGGTTTTCGTCGCGGGGCAACGGTTCTCCGTTTAGGACTTCGTCAGATACCCACCCGGTCCGCCAGCAGGTCCCGCAGTTCCGTCACTCCGCCGAGCCAGACCTCGATCGCTTTGGCGCGGCGGTAGTACAGGTGTGAGTCATGCTCCCAGGTGAAGCCGATCCCGCCGTGCACCTGGATCATGCCCTCGGCGCACTGCCGCACCGTCTCCGCCGCCTGTGCCTTCGCCAGCGTCGCGACCTGAGCGAACTCCACCGGGTCCTCGTCGAGGATCATCGCCGCGTACATCGCCGCGCCGAGGGACGCGTCGATCTCGATGGCCATTTCCGCGCACAGGTGCTTGATGCCCTGGAACGAACCGATGGGCCGGTTGAACTGTACGCGGGTTTTCGCGTACTCCACCGAAATGTCCAGGCACTGCTCGGCGGCGCCCAAGGCTTCGAAGGCCAGCAGAGTGCGCGCGACATCGAGCACCCGCTCCACACCGTCCGCACCAAGCCGTTGCGCGGGCACGCCTTCCAGCACGAGCGTCGACACGGGACGGGTCAGGTCGAGCGAGTCCACCCGCTCGACGGTGAGGCCCGGCGCGCCCTTCTCCACGACGTACAAGCCGCCATCAGCAGGCACCACCAAGACGTCCGCGACGTGCCCGTGCGCGACCCAGTTCACCTTGCCGTGCAAGCGATCCCCGTCCACGCGCACGGCGTCGTCCGGCCGCGCGCCGGTGACGGCCAGCGCGCCGATACGCTCCCCGCTCGCCAAACCCGGCAGCAGCGAGCGGCGCTGTTCTTCGGTGCCGCACCGCAGAATCGCCTCGATCGCGAACGTGGACGCGGCCATCGGCACCGGCGCGAGCGCGCGGCCCAGCTCCTGGAACACCACCGCGGTCTCCAGGTACCCGAAGCCCTGCCCGCCGTACTCCTCCGGCACGTGCAGGCCCGGCAACCCCATGTCCTGCACCAGCAGTTTCCACAGCATCGGGTCGTGACCGGCGTCCAGCACCTCCCGCACCCGGGCGCTGGGCGCCCGTTCGGTCAGCAGCCGGCGCAGCGAGGCGCGGAACTCCTCCTGCTCCTCGGTGAATGCGAAATACACGAGCACTTCTCCGTTCGGGGGGTCAGGCCGGCTTGATCTCGGCGAAGGGACCGCCGTCGAGGCGGGGTTCCTTCGGCAGGCCGAGCAGCTGCTCGCCGATGATGTTGCGCTGGATCTGCGCACTGCCACCGTAAATCGTGGCCGCGCGGGCATACAGCGCGACGTCGACCCAGCGTTTGACCGAGTTCTCCGTACCGGCCTCGGGCACCACGAGCACGCCGTCGTTGCCGTCACCGGCGGGCGCGAGCGCTTCCGGGCCGAGGATGTCCAGCGCGAGTTCGGTGTAGCGCTGGAAGTACTCGCTCCAGATCACCTTGCTGATCGCGCCGTCCGCGCCGGGCCGGGCGTCTCGCATGAACTTCGTCAGCGCCCGGTACCCGCGGAAGCGCATCAGCTGAACGCGCGAGTAGCACCAGGCGAGCCGCGCGCGGATGTGCGGATCCGTTGTGCGGCCCCGTTCCCTGGCCAGCTCCAGCAACAGGTCCAGCTCGCGGCCGAACCGGATCGCGTCCGTGGTGACCCGGACACCGCGCTCGAAACCGAGCAGCGTGTTGGCCACCTTCCAGCCGCCGTTGACCTCGCCGAGGACGTGGTCCTTCGGCAGCCGCGCGTCGGTGAAGAAGACCTCGTCGAAGGCGGTGTACCCGGCGGCGTTGACGATGGGCCGGACTTCGACGCCCGGCTGGTCCATCGGCAGCAGCAGGAAGGAGAGGCCCTTGTGCTTGGGCACGGACGTGTCGGTGCGGGCGATGACGAACATCCAGTTGGCGTTGCTGCCGCCGGAGGTCCAGATCTTCTGCCCGTTCAGCACCCACTCGTCGCCGTCGAGGACGGCGCGGGTGCGCATCCCGGCGAGGTCCGAACCCGCCTCCGGCTCCGAATACCCTTGGCAGAACACGTATTCGCCGGACAGGATGCGCGGCAGGAAGTGTTCCTTCTGCGCTTCGGTGCCGAGCACGATCAGGGTGTTGCCGAGCAGTTTGATGCCCAGCGCGTCGTTCTCGAAACCCTCGGGCACGCCCGCGCGGGCCAGTTCCTCGGCCAGCACGACCTGCTCGACCTGAGTGAGCCCGGCGCCGCCGTACTCCTTCGGCCACGAGGGCGCGATCAGGCCCGCTTCGCCGAGCGTGCGGCGCCAGTCCACTTTGAACCGTTCCCGTTCGGCGGGCGCGAGCGCGCCCATCCCGGCCCAGTTCTCCGGCAGGCTGCGCGCGAGGAACTCCCGCACGGTGCGCCGGTACCCCTCGGCCTCCTCGGGGTAGCTGATGTCCATCGAAAGCCTGCCTCTAAGTCGTCATTTCCTTGCGGTAGCCCAGTTCCACGAGCTTCGGCAGCACCGCCGTCTCGAACAGGCGCAGGCTCCGCCAGCCGTCTTCCAGTCCGAGTCCGCCGAGCAGCGGCTGGAAGACCAGCTCCGCGTCCGGGCCCAGTTCCCTGCACAGCGCCACGCATTCGTCCGGGGTGACGACCCTGATGTTCGGGTCGCCCTTGAGGTCCTCGACGCCGGAAGCCGCCCGGTACGCCGTGGTGCCGACGCCACGTTCCTTCGCCCAGGCCGCGTTCGCGTTCGTCGTGTAGAGCACGTGCGGCGCCACGACCGGCCAGTCCCGTTCCGGGTCTTCCGACACGTACAGGAACAACGGACCGGTCACCGGCCCGCGCGGCGGCACCGGCTTGCCGAGCTTTTCCCGCTCCGCTTCGTACACCGCGTAAAGCTTGTCCTTCTCACTCCCGGCAGGCCGGTACCCGTCGCCGAGCCGGGCGGCACGCAACGCCGAAGCCTCGCCGGAACCGCCGATGTACAGCGGCGGCCCTCCGGCGCGGGCGGGCCGCGGGCGGATCCGCACGCGTTCGCCGCGGAAGTCGAAGGGCTCCCCCGTCCACGCCCGCTGCAGCACGCCGATGATCTCTTCCAGCAGCCGCACACGTTTGCGCCGGTCGACGCCGAACATCCGGTACTCGTGGTCGCGGTAGCCGAGCCCCAGCGTCAGCTCCACGCGACCCGAACCGATCAGGTCCAGCGCCGCGAGGTCCTCGGCGAGGCGCAACGGCTGGTGCAGCACCGCGATCAGCGCGGAGAAGTGCACGCCGATCCGCCGGGTGCGGCCCAGGATCGCGGAGCCGAGGATCATCGGCGACGCGCAGTAGCCGTCGTCGGCGCCGTGGTGTTCGGCCAGGTAGACGGTCTCGAACCCGAGCGAGTCGGCCCACTCGACGTGGTCCAGCACCGCCGGGTACTGCTCCGCGCTGCCGACCCCGACCCCGGGCGCGCGCATGTCGTAACGCAGGGCGAGCCTCACGCCGCCCCCTCAGTCCGAGGAGGGCAGCGGCTTGGCCGTCACCAGCTCCATCGGGACGCCGTGGCAGTGGAACTCCCCGTCGCCCTTCTTCACGCACGTGATCTGGGTCTGGCAGGTCTGGCAGACGTAGCGCTTGCCGATCTGGTTCATGATGCCCTCACTTCGATCCGGGGAACGTGATCTCGACCGGCTTGCCACAACAGCTCAGCGCGGACCCGCCGGCGCTGGTGACGATCGCCTCCGAGCCGCATTCGGTGCAGCGCACCCGGCTGCCGTTGCCCGCCAGCGTCCCCGCCTGGTCTTCATCGGCCATGACGAGCTCCTCTCCACCGTTCGTTTTCCTTATCATAGTTATGATGGTTATCCGAGACAAGGGAGACCACGGTCTTCCCCGTCACCCGCCCGCCGAGCATCCCGAGCAACGCGTCGAACGCCGCCTCGATCCCGCCTCGCACCACGGTTTCCACGGGTTTCACGGCGCCGCGGCGGATCAGCCCGGTCAGCTCGGCCTCGAACTCCGGCCGGTCGCCGAGGTGGTCGGACACCAGGAAACCCTCCATCCGCGCCCGCCGCCACACCAGCCGGATGAGGTTCGCGGGCCCGGGGGTCTTCCCGGTGTTGTTGTAGATGCTGATCATTCCGCACAACACGACCCGCGCGCGGTCGTTGAGGAAGCGCAGCGCGGCTTCGAGCTGCTCGCCGCCGACGTTGTCGAAGTAGACGTCGATCCCCGGCGAGCCGGCCTCGGCGAGCGCCTCCTTCAGCCGGACGGTGACCGGCCCGCGGTGGTCGAAGACGGCGTCGGCGCCCAGAACTTCGCGCACCATAAGGACTTTCTCGGCCGAACCGGCACTGGCGAGCACCGTGCAGCCCGCCGCTTTGGCCAGCTGCACCGCCACCGAGCCGACGCCACCCGCGGCCGAGGACACGAAGACCGTCTCGCCTTCGCGCAGCCGCGCGATCTTGTTCAGCCCGGCCCACGCGGTCAGCCCCGGAATGCCCAGCACACCCAGGAAAGCCGAGGCCGGCAAGTCCGTCGCGGGGAGCAGTTCACAGTCCTTCGCGGGAACGGTGGCGTACTCACGCCAGCCCAGATCGTGACGCACCAGCGCGCCCACGGGCAGCGAGTCCGACGAGACCACCCGGCCGACCGCGGAACCGGTCATCGGCCGGTCCAGTTCGTAGGGGGCCGCGTAGTTCGCGCGCCCGTCCATCCGCCCGCGCATGTAGGGCTCGACGGACATGAACTCGTTCGCGACCAGCGCGCTACCCGGCGGCGGAGCTTCGACGTCGACCTCGACCAACTCGACGTCGGCCGGGGCGGGGCGGCCGGTCACGTGCCGGCGCAGCCACCACTCCCGGCCGCGTCGTCCGGTCACGAGAAGTCGGCGATCAGGGTGCGGCGGACGAGCTTCCCGGTGGGCGTGCGCGGCAGCTCGGTCACGAAGTGCACCTCGTCGGGAGTGCGGGAACCGCGCAGCCGCGCGCGGACGAAGTCCCGCAGCTCCTGCGCGGCGACCTCGGCGCCGACGACGACGAAGGCGCCGGTTCGCTCGCCCCATTCCTCGTCGGGCAGCCCGACGACGGCGACCTCGCGCACCGCGGGGTGCGTCAGCAGCACGTCCTCGATCTCGGCCGGCGAGATGTTCTCGCCGCCGCGGATGATCGTGTCGTCGGCGCGGCCGTCGAGGTAGAGGAAGCCGTCTTCGAGGCGGGCCTGATCGCGGGTCGGGAACCAGCCGTCGTCGTCCAGCGAGGTGCCCTGCTCCAGGTATTCGCCGCTGACCTGGGCGCCGCGCACGAAAAGCAGCCCGGCCCGCCCCTCGGGCAACACCGTGCCGGCCTCATCACGGATTTGGGCTTCGACGCCAGGCACCGGCCGTCCGACGGAGCCGAGCCGCGCGCGCAGCGCCGGGTCCGCGATGGCCTCGCGGTGGTCCTCCGGCCCGAGCACGGCGATGGTGGAGCTGGTCTCGGTGAGCCCGTAGGCGTTGACGAACCCGGTGTCCGGGAACAGTTCCAGTGCCTTTTCCAGCACCGGCAGCGGCATCCTCGCGCCGCCGTAGGCCAGCGAGCGCAGGCTCGGGACCTCGGCCTTCGCGCCGTCAAGGTGCTCGACGATCCTGGCCAGCATCGTCGGCACGACCATCGCGGTGCCGACGTTCTCCCGGCGCACGGTCTCCAGCCAGCCCTCGGGGGTGAAGTCGGGGAGGTAGACCATCCGGCGCCCGGTGTAGAGGTTCGACAGCAGCTGGCTCATGCCCGCGATGTGATACGGCGGGGTGCTCACCAGCGCGGCGTCGTCGGGGTCGGCGGCGGCGAACTCGACCGTCTGCAGCAGGTAGGACACCAGGTTGTGGTGGCGCAGCAGCACGCCCTTCGGCGCGGCCGTCGTCCCGCTGGTGAACAGCACGATCGCGACCTCGTCGTCGGGGGCGTCCTTGGCCTCCCCGGTGCCCGTCTTGGCGCGGGCCACGAACTCGTCGGTGGTCAGCACCGGCGCGCCACATCCGGCCAGCACCCCGACGTACGCCTCGTCGGCCACCACCAGCGGTTTGTCGAGGCGGCCGATCAGCTGCCTGAGCTGCTCGGCGGACAACCGGTAGTTCAGCGGCACGAACGGCACCGCGGCGGCAGCGGCGGAGAACAGCAGCACCGGCAGGGCGGGCCCGTTCGCCCCGATGAAGACGAGCTGCCGGGCGTCCTGCAGCTGCCGCGCTCCCCCGGCCGCGGCCGCCCGCAGCTGCGCGTAACTCATCCCGTCCGCTTCGCCGCCGAACGCGAGCCGATCCGGATGGGTGTCCGCGGCCATGTCGAGAACCATGCCGATTCCCACGTGTCACCTCCTGGCTATTGAGGCAAACCATAGCAACCATGAACATGAATGTGTAGAGTGCGGGACACCCGCCGACTCACCGAGGAGACGAACATGACCGACGCGGATCTGGTGCCGCTCGAGGCGCTGGTGCCCTGGCTGGACGCCAAGGGCGTGGGCAGTGGCCCCCTCGGATCGGTCGGGTTCCTCACCGGCGGCACGCAGAACGTGTTGATGCGCTTCACCCGCGACGGGCGTGACTACGTGCTCCGCCGGCCGCCCCGGCACAAACGGGACCGCAGCGACGACACGATGCGCCGCGAGGCGCGGGTGCTCGCCGGGCTGGCGTCGAGCGACGTCCCGCATCCCGAACTGGTCGCCGCGTGCACGGATCTCGACGTGCTCGGGTGTGTCTTCTACGTGATGGCCGCCGTCGACGGGTTCACCGCGACGGAGTCCGTGCCCGACGCGATCGCGGCCGATCCCGCGAGGCACCGCGTACTCGGCGAGTCCATAGTGGACGCTCTCGCCGGGCTGGGCAGGGTCGACCCCGAAGCCACCGGGCTGGCCGGCCTCGGCCGCCCCGGAGGCTGGCTCGCGCGGCAGGTGCCGCGCTGGGCCAAACAGCTGGATTCCTATGCCCAGCTGGAAAACTGGCCCGGCCCGGAGCTGCCGGGGCTGACCGAGGTGAGTGACTGGCTCACCGCGAACCAGCCCGGCTCGTGGACCCCGGGCCTCATCCACGGCGACTACCATTTCGGCAACGTGCTGTTCGACCCGGAGACCGCGCGGGTCGCCGCCGTCGTCGACTGGGAGCTGGCCACCATCGGCGACCCGCTGCTCGACCTCGGGCACCTGCTCGCCACCTGGCCCGACCCCGCCGAACCGCGCACCCGCGGCCTCGCCGTCACGCTCGACGCGCTGCCGTCGAAGCAGGAGGTGGTCGCCCGCTACGCCGCCGGCAGCAGCCGGGACCTGAGCGCCATGCCGTGGTACCACGCGCTGGCCTGTTACCGGCTCGGCATCCTGCTGGAGGGCACGCACGCCCGCGGTTGCGCGGGCAAGGCGGATCCCGTGCTCGGCAAGCAGTTCCACGCGGTCGCCCAATCCCTGTTCGAGCAGGCGCTCACCGTGATCGAAGGAGCAACGTGTACCGGTATGTGAAGTACGAGAAGGTGGACGACGGGCGGATCGCGCGGATCGTCCTGAACCGCCCGCAGGCCCGCAACGCCCAGCACCGCGGGCTGCTCGTCGAACTCGACGAGGCGTTCATGGAAGCCGAGCGGGACGACGAAGTGCGCGTGGTGATCCTCAGCGGCGAGGGTCCCGCCTTCTCCGCCGGGCACGACCTCGGCTCGAAGGAGATGAAGGCCGAACGCGCGCCGGGCCCGGACCAGCATCCGACGTTCACCTGCAACGGCGCCACGAACGGCCCGGTCGAGAGCAGGCACCGGCAGGAGTACCACTACTACTTCGACAACACCCGCCGCTGGCGTGAACTGCGCAAGATCACCATCGCGCAGGTGCACGGCAACGTGCTCGCGGCGGCGCTGATGCTGGCCTGGGCGTGCGACCTGATCGTCGCGGCCGAGGACACCGTGTTCGCCGACGTGGTGGGCACGCGGCTGGGCATGTGCGGGGTCGAATACTTCGGCCACCCGTGGGAGTTCGGGCCGCGCAAGGCGAAGGAACTGCTGCTCACCGGTGACTACCTGACCGCCGACGACGCGTATGGGCTCGGCATGGTCAGCAAGGTGTTCCCCGGCGAGGAGCTGGGAGACCGCACGCTGGAGTTCGCCCGCCGCGTCGCCGCGCTGCCCACGATGGCTTCGCTGCTGATCAAGGACTCGGTGAACCAGGCCGTGGACGCGATGGGCTTCCAATCGGCGCTGCAGGCAGGTTTCAATATCCACCAGCTCAACCATGCGCATTGGACAGTGGAGTCGGGCGGCACCGCCGTCGTCGGCACGCCCGAACTGGGCCTGCCCGACTGGCGGAACGCGCCGGCACTCCGCCGTGCCAGCAAGAGCGAAGCCTGAAAGGGGAACGATGACGGGCGCACTCGACGGGTTCCGGATCATCGATTTCAGCCGTGTGCTGGCCGGACCGTACGCCACGATGCTGCTCGGCGATTTCGGTGCCGAAGTGATCAGGCTGGAACGGCCCGGCGTCGGCGACGACACCCGGCAATGGGGCCCGCCGTGGCACGAAGGCGAAGCGACTTACTTCCTGGGGCTCAACCGGAACAAGAGGTCGCTGGGCTTCGACCTGACCGACGAGCACGACCGCGCCGAGGTGCGGAAGCTGATCGCGACCGCGGACGTGGTGGTGGAAAACTTCAAGCCCGGCACGATGGAACGGTACGGGCTGGGCTATGAGCAGCTGAAGGCCGAGTTCCCCGGGCTGGTTTTCTGCTCTGTCACCGGGTTCGGCTCCGGCAAGGGCGCGCACCTGCCCGGCTACGACCTGATCGCGCAGGCCACCGGCGGGCTGATGAGCATCACCGGGCACCCGGACACCGGCCCGCAGAAGGTGGGTGTCGCGCTGGTCGACGCCATCACCGGGTTGCACGCGGCCATCGGCATCCAGACCGCGCTGATCCACCGGCTACGCACCGGCGAAGGTCAATATGTGGAGGTGAACCTGCTGTCGTCGGCGCTGGCTTCGCTCACGAACCAGATCACCGGGCACATCCTGACCGGGAGCGTGCCAGGCCTGATGGGCAACGCGCACCCGAGCGTGTGCCCGTACCAGCCGGTGATGACGGCCGACCGCCCACTCGCGGTGGCCGCGGCGAACGACAAGCAGTTCCGCGCGCTGGCACGGGCACTGGGCCGCGAGGAGCTGGCCGACGACGATCGCTACTCGACGAACACGGCGCGCGTGGCGCACCGCGAGGAGCTGATCAAGGAACTCGAGTCGGTCTTCCGCACCCGCGACGCCGACCACTGGTTCTCGGTCCTGGTCGAGGCCGGGGTACCGAACGGCCCGATCAACGACCTCGGCCAAGCGGTGGCGCTGGCGGAGGAGCTGGGCCTGGACCCGGTGGTGCACCCCACCGACGAACCCGAGGGCGAAGGCGTAGCGCAAATCCGCAACCCGATCCGTTTGTCGGCGACTCCGGCGGTGTATCGGACCAATCCGCCCAAGTTGCCGGGGAGCAGCGACTTTTAGGTCGGGTTTCGCCGGTTGTGGCTTGACGCTATTTGTGGCGGCTTTTGACAGCAACGGACGCGCGTAGCGCGCGCTGTGTGACACCCCACCACCGCCCCGATCTGTGAGTGTTCGCGACCTTGTCACTGCGTCAAGGCGGGAAAGATGCCTTGACCCAGCGCCAAGATCGCAAGAGCAGGCTGGGGATCGGGGCGGTGGAGGGGTG
>NZ_VMNW02000123.1 GCF_007713735.2 Amycolatopsis acidicola
GCCCCGATCCCCAGCCCGTCCTTGCGATCTTGGCGCTGGGTCAAGGCATCTTTCCCGCCTTGACGCGGCGGCAAGATCGCGAACACTCAAAGATCGGGGCGGTGGTGGGGTGTCACACAGCGCGCGCTACGCGCGTCCGTTGCTGTCTCAACGCGAGAAACCCCTCAAGCAGCAAACCGCGCCACGAAAGTCTCCCCCGCAGCCCCACCAACCTCCACCGAAATCACCACATCCGGACGAGTAGCCACCACCGTCACCCCGGGATCCGCAGACACGACCGACCTCGCCGCCCCGTCCACGGTGACCGTCACCGGTCCGGTTTGGAGCTTCGTCGGGTCACTCACCGCGACGCTCAACGTCCCCGCGGAGCGGCTCGTGACCACCGAGGCCGGGGCGTCGGTGGTGATGCCTGAGGCCTTGGGCGCGCCCGCCTGCCACACGTTGGCCATCGCGGTCGCGCCCTGGGTCACCGCCTGCACCTGCGCCGAGTTGGCCGTCACGGTCACGTCGTTGTCCGCGGCGAACGACGCCGTCCGGCCGGCCGTGGCCGCGGGCAGCTGGATGTACTGATAACTGCCGTCGCTCGGGCTCACCCCGTGGTCGACCCACATCGTGATGAACCGCCGCGTGTAGGCCGTCGTGTCGTCGTACACGCCACGGTGGTCCATGTCGGTCCACTTCCCGGTGCGGTCCTCGCGCAGCAGGTTCACGTGCCCGCCCGCCGGAAACACATAGCCGCCGATTCCGTCGACATAGATCCATTTCGGCTGTACCACGAGGGGCGTGCTGCTCGGCGTCGGCAGCACGACCGCGCCGTCGACGTGCACGTTCGTACGCCCGTCCGGCCCGGTGTTGCGGTTCTCGATCACCGATTCGACGGTATGCCCGTCCGTGCTGGTGATCCCCGCGCCGAGGCACACGATCACGTCACCGAGGCAGAACCAGGATTTGCGGCCCTTGAGCGTCTGCACCGCGAACGAAAGGCCCATGCCCGCGGCGACGTTTCCGTCCAGGACCGCCCCGCCGGCCCAGGTGTTGGTCGACCCGCGGTTCGTGCCCAGCGCCAGCGTTTTCGTGTCCAGCGTGACGCCGGGCAGCCGGTACTTGTTCGCCGTGGGCCAGTATTCGTTGGTCCAGTGCCCCGGCTGGGTGGGCAGATACAGATAAGTGGCGCCTTCGCCGGTGTACCAGCCTTGCAGGTTCTCCTTGTTCGCGCTCTCGTACGGCTTGATCTTCGTGCTGTCCATCGCGATCCCGAGCGCGAAACCCGGCCTGCGGTGGACGATCCGGGCCATCGAGGTCGCGACCACGGACGTGGTGTCCTCCGGGGCGGCCGGGATCTTCGCGTCCGCGAGCACCGCGCGGCCGAGCGCGATGGAGTCGATCCGCACCTGCTCGATCGGCACCGGGTCGTAGGTGAAGAAATCCTGGTAGTCGTCGGCCTTGATCCAGCCCTTGACCTGCGACCGCAGGGTGAGCGCCTGCTCGGCGGGCAGCACGCGGGCCAGCTGCAGCAGCGTGGCGCCGGTCAGCCTGCCGATGCGGTGGTCGTTCTCGTAGAACCGGGACAGCGCCCGCCCGCGCACCATGTCGAGGAACGCGCCCCGGTAGATCCACGGCCGGAAATTGGCCTGCGTCCAGTCGAACACACGCCGCACCTGATCGGCCGGGGCGCTCCACGGCGTGGACTGCACGGCGACCAGCAGATAGCTCAGGTACTGCAGCAGGGACACGGCGTAGGAACCGTTGTAGGGGAAGTAAGTGTGCTGGATGAACCCGCCGTCCGGGTAGAACCCGTCGCCGCTCGTGCTGTAGGCGTAGAGCTTCTTCAGCGCTGTCATGGCGGCGTCGATCGTGTCGGCGTTTTCGGTCAGCGCGCCGCGCAGGACGCCGATCGAGGCGCTCCAGGTGAGGTTGGCGCCCGTCGCCGGGGCTCCGGCGACCTGGCTGGGGTCGGGCGCGTACCGGTTGATCGCCGCGTTGGCCGTCGCGATCTGGCTCGCCGAGAGCTGGTCGAACAGGACCACGCAGAAGTCGTTGAGGGCGATGGGAATGCCGATCTGGAAGTCCCACCAGTTGTCGTACTGCGCGCCGACGCCATACTTGTTCGCCAGGAACCAGTCCAGCGCCGAGCGCAGGTCGGCGAGCAGGGAAGCGTTGCCGGACAAGGAAGAACCCGGTGACGCGTAGGCCAGCGCGAGCCGGCGCAGGCGGCCCATGACGCTGGTCTGCACGGCCGAGGTCGTGCTGCTGTCCAGGTCCGCCCACAGGTAGGTGCGCGAGGCCGAGGTGTTCAGCTTCGTCCAGAGGTCGTCGGCCGTGCCGGCCAGCCCGCGCACATAGGTGGTGACGACCTTGTCGGACGTGTCGTAGCTGCCGATCAGCGTGCCACGCCATTGCGCGCGCACGGTCGCGAAGTCCGTGCTCGTCGCGGCGACCGCCCGGGGCGCGACGACGGCCGAGCCGAGGAACACGGCAGCGGCCGTGCCGAACAGCATGGAGCGGCGGGAAACGTGGTTGGTCACGGTCTAGCCCTTCGGTTGGCGGGTCAGCCAGCGGACGGTCGCGTCCACTACTTCGTTGCCGTACTTCGCGAACCCGTGACCGTCCCCGGCCACGGGATGCCAGTCGGTGCGCGGACGCCTCGCGGCGTCGCGGGCGACGTCGAAGGAGATGTGCTCGTCGGCGTCACCGTGGATGAGCAGCGCAGGCTGCCCGGCCGCGCGGAACGCGGCCGGCGGATCCAGCTCCGCGAACTCCTCGAACAGCCGGGCACCCAGCTCGAACCGGCCTTCGATGTCGAGAAACCCGTTGTCCCGCAACGACTCCTTGTTCTCGTACAGGGCACGGGCGCGCGGCAGCGACGGCCGCAGGAACGTGCCGCGCAGGTCGAGCACCGGCTGCCACAGCACCACCGACGAGACCGGCAGCTCCGCCAGGGACAGCGTGGTGCTCACCGCGCCGAAACTGGACGCGACGATCGACACCGGGCCACCCGCCGCCCCGACCGCCGCGGCCAGGTCCAGCCGCTCCCCCGCGATCGTCATCTCCCCGGGCGTGCCGTCGCTGCGGCCGTGACCACGAAAGCTGAAGCGCAGCACGGAGAAACCGGCCTCGTCGAGACGATCCGCGAGGCGCACGAACAGCCCGTGCTCGTCCAGGTCCGCCGTGATGCCGTGCGCGAGCACCACGGGCGGGCCACTGCCCTGGCGGAGCGATTCGAGCCGCAGTCCGTCGGCCGTGGTGATCACAGGTACAGCACCGCGGTCAGGATCATCCCGCCGAGCGCGACCACCCACGTGTAAGGCAGGGTCGAGGCCATCGCCTTCTCCGCCCGCACGCCCGCGTACTGGGCCGCCCACACCGTCTGCGTGCTCGTCGGGTCGGACACGCCGAACACCTGGTTGTACGAGGCCATCATGCCGATCACGCCGGACATCGGGTAGATCCCGCCGGTCACCAGCACGCCCGCGACCCCGGCGCCGAGCCCGAACACGTTGAGCGGCCCGCGGAACAGGCACAGCGGCACGAGGATCACGAACACGACGACGAACCAGAACGGCGCCGCGGGACTGATCGCGGACACGATGGGCGTCAGCGCGTTCTTCGCGCCAGGCAGTTTGACCGCGGCGAGCAGGATGCCGATCGCGGCGAACAAGGCGATCGGCGGCGCAGCCACCTCGAAAGCCCGGTACAGCGACCGCAGTGCCCTCCCGTTGATTTCGCCCCACCGGGCCGTCGTCGCCAGCGCGTAGACCACGCCCGCCAGCAGCGAAGGCACGATCGGGACCGCGAAACCGAGCGCCAGCACGATCGGCACGAGCGGGGTGAGCAGCGCGTACCACGGCGCGTCCCCGCGGCGGACCCGCGCCTTCGGCCGGCCGAGCTTGACCGCCCAGGCGTGCCGCGCGCCCTTGCGCCGCGTTTCGACGAGCACATAAGCGATGCCGAGCACCAGCGCCATCGGGAACAGCTTGATCATCACCGATTTCACGTCGGCGACCGGGGCGCCGAGCGCGTCCGCGAGGAACTGCCACACCGGCAGCTCCAGCGGGGAGCCCGCGCCGACGCCCATCAGCACCGTGCCGCCCGCGACCACCGGCGACACCCCGACCGCGATCATCGCCGGGATGCCGACCACCCCGGCGAGCATCGCGGCGGGGGCGGAACCGGTGATGCTGCCGCACAGGATCGACACCGCGAACACGCCCAGCGCCACCACGGACGGCCGTTCGCCGCCGAACTCGACGATCTTGCGCACCAGCGTCGAGGCGATGCCCGTTTCGTCCATCAGCGTGCCCAGCCAGGATCCGAGCAGTACGGCGATCATCGTGGACGCCAGCGAAGCCGCGCCGGTTTGCAGCACGGAGGTGAGGATGCTGTTCTTGTCACCGAACCACGGCGCGCCGGCCAGGATCGAAATGCCCAGCGCCAGCAGCACGAGCGCGAACGCGGTGGGCAGCACCCGGGTGAGCATGAGGACCACGCCCACGGCCATCAGGACGAGAATCGCGATTCCCATGATCAGTCTCCCTGGGACAAGGCGGTGGACAGCAAGAGCGGGCTCACGCCGATCCCGCTGCGGCGGTGGGCGAAGCGGTGGGCGGCGATCTCGTCGGCGCCCGCGACGTGCCCGCGCACCCGGAACCGGTCGAGCCGCGCGGCGGTGTGGCCGAGACGGCGGTTCAGCTCGCGCACGTCGATGCGGTGGTGGGCCAGTTCGTGCGCGACGGCCGCCTTGCGCAACGCGTCCGCGGACACGGGCCAGCCCCGCCGGGTGGCCATTTTCGTCATCCGTGCCACCGAATCCCGGTAGACCGTGACCGTGCCCTTGCGGTATTCGGCGAGCAGCAGCTCGCCATCGGTCACGCCGCCATCGCGCTCGACGACGGGCACGTCCTCGTCTTCGGCCGCTTCGGCGAGTTCGTCACCGAAGGCCAGCGCGATCTCGGCCCACCGGCGCAGCTGCGCCTCGTCGCGGCGTTCGTGGGTGGGCGTGGCGCGCAGCAGGCGCACGGCCAGGTCGACGTCGTTCACCGGCGGTCCTCCAGTATCGCGACGACCGGTTCCTCCGGCGCCCTGGTCTTGAGCTCGGCGCCCAGCAGCGCGACGAGCTGGTCGCGGTCGAGCACGCCGGACAGGTCGGCGATCTTGGGCCCGGCGAGCAACCAGACAGCGGGCGCACGGGAACCGCCGTCGCCGTAGCGGGTGTGCGCGTCGATCAGCGAGCCCAGTTTCGTTTGCGCGGCACCGGCTTCGGTGCTCGCCACGACGGCGTCGGAGGCGTGCAGCCGGACGACTCCCTCACCGTCGACGACGCGCACGTGCTGCGCGGGCGGGGCGAACCGGCCGAACACGCCCCGGCGCCGGGCCTTGGCGCCGAAGACGGTGTGCTGGGGCGTCGAGGCCAGCTCGCGCACCTCGGCGACCGGTACCCCGATCCCGCGCGCCACTTCGGCGACCACGGCCTTCTCGTCCACAGTGGACGATCGGTCCTTGGTACGCAGCTCGGTCGAGCCGGTGGCCACGGCGCGGATCAGGTTGCGCTGCGGGTCCACGGTGACCTCCACCTCGACCCCGGCCGGGTCGGCGCCCTGCTCGATCACCGCGCTCTCGGCGGCCCCGCGCGCCGCGAGGATGTCGGCGTTGGACGGGTTGGGCACGATGCGTTCGACCGACTCGCGCACCAGGGCCAGCGCCGCGCCGAGCGGGCTGATCACCTCGCTGTGCCGGGCGATCCGCCAGTCCTCGCCGGTTTCCGCGCCGAGGAACGGCGTCACCGCCGCGGCCCCGCCGCCACCGCCGACCAGCGTCACGTGCTCCAGGCGGTAATCGCGGGTCAGTTCGTCGAGCACCGCCCGGATGGGCTTGATCGCTTGCCGCAGAACGGTTCGCGCGGCCTGCTCGACGGTGCCGCCGAGCGCCTCGGCCAGCGGCTGCAACGCGAGCCGGGCCGACTCCGGGTCACTGCGGGCGTAAGCATCGGCAGGCACGACCCCGAGCGCGTTGGCCGCGCAGGTGAGGGTGAGCGCGTACCGTGTGCCGTTGGCGGCGTCGAGTGCGACGTAGTCGGCCGGATCCCCTGGCCGCGGCGACATCGTGACCAGCTTTGCTCCACTAAGGACGGACGCGGGCGCGAAACAGGCATAGGGCAGGCCCGCGATGTGCGCGCTGCGCGGCCCGACGTCGGTCACGGTGTGCCCGGCCAGCCGCACCAGCGACCCGCCGCCGATCGCGACCGTGCGGACGTCCAGGGAAGGCAGGTACGTCTCGCGGCCGCCGAGCCGGGCATGCCGCACGGGCACCCGGCCGCGCCGGATCGCGCTGATGTCGGTCGACGTCCCGCCGGTTTCGAGGAAGAACCCTTCGCTGAGCTTCTCCGCCATCAACGCCCCGGCGACGCCCGCCGCCGGACCGGAAAGCGCTGTCAGCAACGGCCGCCGGCGCATCTCGGGCAGCGAGGTGACGCCGCCGTCGCCGCGCATCACCATGAGCGGCGTGGTGATGCCCGCGCGCTGCACGCTGGCCTCGACCAGGTCGGCGGTGGACACCATGCGCGGCATGATCCCGGCGTTGAGCACGGCGGTGCGGGCGCGTTTGGTCAGGCCGTAGAGGCTGGTGATCTCGTCCGTCGCGGTGGCGAGCAGGCCCTGGTCGCGGGCGGCGGTGACGACGAGGCGTTCGCCATCGGGATCGTCCACACTGAACGGTTCCACCGCGACCAGTACCTCGGCACCCTGCTCCCGCAGCCGCGCGATCGTCTCCTTGACCGCGACCGGGTCGCTGGGATCGCGCACCGCGGCGTACCGGATCGGCAGGCGGCGGCCCGGCGCCAGCTCGAGCTTCTCCAGCGCGGAAAGCCGGCGAGTGGCGAACGCGTCGAACCCGGTGCCGATGCCCGCGATGCCGACCGTCGCGACGTCGCCTTCCAGCAGCGCGTTCGTGGCCTGCGTGGTGCCGTGCGCCAGGAAGGAGACGTCACCGGCGCTGATTCCCACATCGGATTGCAGCTTTTCCAGCGCCTCCAGGATGCCGTGCGCGACACCGTCGGGATGATCGTGACTCGTGGGAACCTTGGCCTGGCCGAGCAGCTCGAACGACCGCGCGTCCACGGCGACCGCGTCGGTGAACGTCCCGCCCACATCGATCCCGATGCGCACTCCGCTGGGATGTTGCCTCATTGCCCACACCTCCAGTTGGTGGGTCTACAGATGTTTCAAGGTGGTTTGCGTGGCGGTGCGGGTAGGGGAACCTGAGGCGCCCCCTGACTCCGGGATCGCCTCATCATGAATGCCAATTCACCACTTCGGCGCTGTCCTCGCCAGCGGCCACCTCAGAACCCCCGGCGGTGCAAGGTGACGGCCCACCGCAAACGGCTCCGCCGCTTACCAAAACAGCTAATAGCCGCGCACCTCGGGCCAGCGGCGTTCGACGCCCGCCTGGTCGAGGACGCGGGCGAACTCGTCGAAAAGCTTGTCGTCGTCTCGGATCTGGTGGGGTTCGCTGCCGCGGCGCAGGGCGAAACCCGCGAGGTGACCGGCGACCTCGCCGATGTTCCACTCCACCGGATGCAGCCGGTAACAGCCGTTGGTGATGTGCGTCGTGCCGAGGTTCTTGTTGGCGGGCACCAGGTTCCGCATCCGTTGCGGCAGCAGCGCGCCGAGCGGGATCTCGAACGGCACACTCGCCACGTCCACGTAGTTGTCGCCACCAGTGGACGGATGGAGGTCGATACGGTAGCTCCCCACCCCGACCGAGTCCACATAGGACTTACGGCCGGTCGGGCCGAGGATGTCGAGCGACACGTCCTGCTCCGTCACCGTCGTGACCGCCCGGATCCGCCGCGATTCCCTTACGTACGCGGATTTCGCCAGCCCATCGGCGCTGCCCACGATGTCGGGCCGCAGCTTCAGCCCCGGGAAACCGGTACCACCGTCGACGCGGGGCGCCTCGGTTTGCAGCCAGTACAACACCGACAGGGACAACTGCTTCGCCTCGTGGTGCGCCCGCGCGACGTCTTCGGGCCCGGCGACGCCGTCGATCTCCAGGGCCGGGCGCAGCCAGTAGTCGTTGAGCGGCCAGTTGACCAGCGTGATGTCGGAGTCGAACGCACCCGGCTCGTGCAGCCCGCGCGCCAGGATGCGGCGGAAACCCCACAACTCCTTGTCCCCCGCGTCGGCGCTCTGGTCGGCGTTGATCGCGAGCGGATCGGCGTCGGGATTGGGCACGAACGTCCGGCCGACCGCCTCCAGGGTGCGCGGGTCGGGGGCGAGGAAACCCAGCAGCGGACCGGGCCAGAACTCGGGCGTGTAGGAGCGCCAGAAGTCGTACATCGCGGGCCGGTCGATCACGTAGTTCTGCCCGGCGTGGTGTGACACGGCGAAGCAGTAGGTGATGCCCTGCAAGTTCCCCGGATCGGCTTTCTCGGGCGCGTGCGGCTCGCCGTACTCGCCGCGGGATTCCGCGCCGACCACGAATTCGGTGCCCGTCAAGGGAAGCAGGTCGCCGTTCTCGGTGGCGTCGAGGACGTATTCGGCGCGGACCGTGACGCGTTCGCCGCCGTGTTCCAGCACGACCGCCTCCACCCGATCGCCGGTGACCTCGGCGGCGACCGGCCGGTGCTCGGTCAGCACCGTGATCCGCCCGGCCGCCCGATGCGGCGCGAGCATCGCGTCCAGCACCGCGAGCGCGACGCGCGGTTCGTGGCACAGCTTGCTCACCCGCCCGGCGCCCGGGTTCAGCCCCGACAGCCGGATGGCCTCGGCGCGCAGCGGGTAGTTGCGGCGGTAGTAGTCGCGGATGCCCTCGCGCAGCTGCCGGTACGTCGCGGTTCCGCCGAACCGCTCGATCCACGGGTGCTCGTCCGGGGGAACCGCCTGGGCCGTGAGCTGACCGCCGAGCCAATCGGTCTCCTCGGTCAGCACGACCTGATGCCCCGCCCGCGCGGCGGCCAGCGCGGCGGCCACGCCGCCGAGTCCGCCGCCGACGACGAGGATTTCGGTGCCGAGTTCAGGCATGCTCCGTCCTTCTGTGCTGTTCGTTTGCTACGAACGGTTCCGGGGTGGGCCGACGGTCTCGCCGGCCACCGGTGGGCACGCCAGCAGCTGTTGCGGCGTGGTTTCCTTGTCTGTCACGAGATCCACGAGCAACCGCACCGCGCGCCTGCCCATCTCCCGCATCGGCACAGCGAAGCCGCTCGCTTCCGGCGGACCGCCGAGCACGGCCAGGGAGAGATCGTCCGGTGTGGACAGTCCGGCTTCGGCGATAGCGGTGGACACGGCCGCATGCGCGGCGCCGGTGTCGGTGCCTTCCACGACGACAGCCGTCACCCCGTCGCGCACCCACCCCCGCACGATGTCCGGGTCCAGCCGCGGTCCGTCGATGCGGACGATCGTGGTCGCGGGCGCCGCGTCGAGCACGCCGCGTTGCCGGTCACGTGACGAGGGCGCCTCGTCGGACTCCCGGACGTAGCGGATCTCGCGGTGCCCCAGTTCCAGCAGCCTGGTCAGCACCCCGGCCGAGGCCGTCACGTAATCCGCGCCCACGTAAGGGATCCGGCCGCCCAGCTCCGGCCTCCGTCCGATGTAGACGAACGGGAACCCGGCTTCGACCAGCCCGGCGACCGGCTCCTCGGGCACGTGCCTGCCGAAGAACAGGCACCCGTCGGCGACGCGGGTCCGGCGGATCGCGGCCTCCTCCGAGGCACCGGGGCCGCTGGTGCCGGTGAACAGGATCAGGTCCTGGCCCAGCGCCGCGGCCTCCTCCTCGACCCCGACCAGGATCGGGTAGTACGAGTCGGCGATGTCGGTCGGGAACGTGGTGCGGAAGGTGTAAAGGCCGAGCATGTGCGACCGCGCCGACGCCAGCCGCGTCGCCACGGGGTGCGGCACGTAGCCGAGTTGCTCGGCCACCCGCAGCACGCGGGCGCGGGTCTCCTCGGACATCCGCACCGAGCTGGATCCGCCCAGTACCACCGAAACCGTCGCCTGCGAGACCCCGGCGATGCGGGCGATGTCGGCCTGCCGCACCATCCCCGAACGTCGCGTCATCGCCCACCTCCCTCGTCGCTAATGCGGATTAGGCGAGGATCTGCGACGAGTGCGGGTGCGTCAATGCCGTTCGGGGATTCCTGTCCGTTTTCGGACAACAGCAGTACTAATACGTATTAGCACCTTGACGGCCCGCCGGGCGCGGGGTGAAGGTCGAGCAGCGGCCGTGTGCCAGGGCGGGACCTGTCAACCGACGGGCTTCGTGCTCTGGCGGACCACCAGCTCCGGCACCAGCGCGATATGAGCACTCGCCTGCTTTTCGCCCGCGTCCGCCTTTCCCGCTGCCGCCAGCAACCGCACCGCCTCCGCGGCGATCCGCTCGCGCGGCTGGTCCACCGTGGTCAGCGCGGGATCGCTCAGCCGCGCGAACTCGATGTTGTCGAATCCGGTCACCTGCAGCTGCCCGGGCACCGAAACGCCTCGCGCCCGGCAGCCGCGGGTGACGCCGAGCGCGATCAGGTCGTCGGCGCACACCACGGCGTCCGGCGGCTCTCCCGCGTCGATCAACTTGCCCGCGGCCGCTTCGCCCCACTCGACGCTGTAATCCCCCAGCAGCACCGAATCCGGCCCGACCTTCAGATCCAGTTCCGCGCTGCGCCGCCGGAATCCGGCGAGCCGTTGCTCGGTCGACGAGTTCGTCAGCAGCGACCCCACGAACGCCACCGAACGCGCGCCCGCGGCGTGCAGATGATCGAGCACCAGCCGCATGGCGGCGAGGTCGTCCACCCCGACCCAGTCGGTACTCGTGCCGCCGACGAACCGGTCCAGCTGCACCAGCGGCAGGCGCCGCGCGGTCTCGAGGACGGCCGACGCGCTCTCGGTTCCGTGCGTGGGGCTGACGATGATGCCGTCCACGTTGCGGGAAACCAGTGACGCCAGGCGTTTCGCCTCGACCACCGGGTCGGACTGGGCGTCACAAAGGAAAAGCTCCTTGCCGTCCCGCCCCAGCGCGTGTTCGACACTCTCGACCAGGGACGTGAAGAACGGGTTCGAGATACTCGGCACGACCATGCCGACCGTGTCCGTGCGGCTGTTGCGCAGCGCCCGCGCGATCGGGTTGACCGCGTAGCCCAGCTCGGCCGCCGCCTTGCGGACCCGGCGCGTCACCTCGGCCGAGACCGGGCGCCCTCCGGACAGCGCCCGCGAGACGGTCGCCGTGGACACGCCGGCGCGTTCTGCCACCTCAGCGATGGTCACCCGATGCAATCGTTTACCTCCCCGTGACAGCTGGCAACCCGAACTTAATCGGGTAAGCCCCAGTTCGGTGAGCATACTCCTTGACTCCGCCGGGGAAGGTATCTAGCTTTCTCGGAAACCGAGTGCAATCGATTACATCAGGAGCCGAAGTGTCCGCAGGTGTGTTCCCGACCAAGCCGAACGCCGTCGCCGAGCTGTTCGGCACGGACAAGGTGGTCATCGGGGTGGTGCACCTGCCGCCGCTGCCGGGCAGCCCGCACTACCGCGGCACGCCGCTCGACGAGATCTCCCGGTTCGCCGTCGAGGAGGCCGCGGGCTACCTCGGCGGCGGCTGCCACGGGGTGATCGTCGAGAACCACTGGGACATCCCGTTTCTCAAGCCCGGCGAGCACGGTTACGAGACCGCGGCGGCGATGGCCGTGGTCACCGAGCGGGTGCGCGCGGACTCCCGCGCGCCACTCGGGGTGAGCGTGCTGTCCAACGCCGCCGAGTGCTCGATCGCGTCCGCTTGGGCGGGCGGCGCCGGGTTCGTGCGCGTGAACCAGTGGGCCAACGCCTACGTCGCCAACGAAGGAATCATCGAAGGCCAGGCGGCGCACGCCGCGCGCTACCGCAGCCGCATCGGCGCCAACCCGGTGAAGGTGTTCGCCGACGTGCACGTCAAGCACGGCGCGCACGCGATCGTCGCCGACCGCACGCTGGCCGAGCAGACCGAGGACGCCGAGTTCTTCGACGCCGACGTGCTCATCGCGACCGGCTCCCGCACCGGCGACGCCGCCGCGCTCGACGAGGTCGCCGGGATCAAGGACAACACGACGTTGCCGGTGGTGATCGGTTCCGGCATCACCGCGGGCAACATCGGGGAGCTGCTGCCGGCCTGCGACGGCGTGATCGTGGCGTCCTCGGTGAAGGACAACAACCGCTGGTGGGGCCGGGTGGACCAGGCCAAGGTGCGCCAGCTGACCAAGGCCGCCGAGGCGGCCGGGGCGGAACTGCCGTGATCGCGTTCTGCGGCTACGCCAACAGCGACCTCACCGTCAGCGTCCCGGTGCTGCCCGGCGCCGCGGACCGGGTGCAGGCCACCGCGGTGGACCGGCGCGACGGCGGGATGGGCGCCAACGCCGCCGTCGCCGCGGCCCGGATGGAAGCCGAAACCCGGTTCGCCGGCGTGGTCGGCGAAGATCCGGCGAGCGACGCCTTCCTGGCCGTGCTGAACGCCGAGGGCATCGACACGTCCTGGACCGCCCGCACCGGGATGCTCACCACCGCGGTCGTGCTGCTCACCCCGGACGGGGAGCGCTCGATCATCAGCCAGGACGACGCCGTCACCGCCGCCCACATCGGCCGCGTCGCGGACGCGACGGCCGCCGCGGACGGGCTGCTCTACCTCGACGGCTACCGGTTCCCGGCGGCCGCCGAGGCGCTCGCCCGCACCGGAGTAACGTCCATTGTGGACCTGGACGGCTGCGAAGACCCTTACGCCGCAAGGGAAGCGTTGACGCTCGCCCGGCACGTGATCGTCGGCCGGGACCAGGCGGCGCGGCTTTTCGGCGGCACCGACCTGGCCGCGCTCGCCGTCGAATGCCGCGTCCACCTCACCGTCACCGCCGGGGCGCTCGGCTGGTGGCTGCACTCCCCCGGCGGCGAAACGCACCACGAACCCGCGCTCGAAGTCACCGTGGTCGACGCGACCGGCGCCGGAGACTGCTTCACCGGCACGTACTGCGCCGAACTCGACCGTGGCGCCGACCCGCTCGCCGCCGCCCGCTTCGCCGGCGTCGCCGCGGGCCTGTCCTGCACCCGGCCCGGTGCCAGGGCCGGTTCGCCCCGCCGCTCCGAGGTACTCCCCCTGCTCCGCCGTTTTCCGACTTCCGAAGAGGAGAAGACATGCGCCGGACAGCAATCGCCCTGATCGCGGGCGTGCTCGCGATCGGCCTCACCGCTTGCGACTCCGCCGTACGCGCGCAGCAAGCCGCCGAAAGGCAAGCGGCGCAACAGGGTCCGCCACCACCGACGACGGTCGCGCAGTCCTGCACGGTCAACGGCGGCAAGCCGAAGGTCGGGATCGTGCCGATCAACCTGCAGGCCCTGTTCTTCAACCAGGTCGACACCGGCGCCCAGCGCGTCGCGGACCTGGCCGGGGCGCAGACCCAGATCGTCAACGGCAACGACGACTCCACCACCCAGTCCAACGCGATCGACGACCTCGTGGCCAACGGCTACCAGGCGATCATCGTGGACGCGGTGGACACCGAGGGCATCAAGCCCGCGATCCGGCGCGCGGCCGCGGCCGGGGTGAAGGTCGTGGCGGTCGACGCGGTCGTGGACGACCCGGCGGTGTCCACCCAGGTCGGCGTCGCCAACGCGGACGGCGGCAAGCAGATCGCCGACAAGCTCGTGCAGATCTCCGGCGGCAAGGGCGAAGTCGGCATCGTCGGCGCGCTCAACAGCACCATCCAGAACGAGCGGCAGAAGGGGTTCACCGACGAGGTGACGGCCAAGGGGATGAAGGTGGGCACCGTCGTCGACGGCCGCAACATCCAGGAGAACGCGCAGACCTCGGCCGAGAACCTGCTGACCGGCAACCCCGAGCTCGGCTACGTCTACGCCACCGGCGAACCGGCGCTGATCGGGCTCGCCGCCGCGGTGACCAGCCAGCAGCGCACCGGGAACGTCAAGGTCGTCGGCTGGGACCTCTCGGAACAGGCCGTCGGCGGGCTGCGCGCGGGCTGGATCGCCGGTGTCGTGCAGCAGAACAGCTTCGAGTTCGGCTATCAGTCGATGAACGCGGCGATCGACCTCGCCTGCGGCAGGCAGGCGCCCAAGGACGTGCCGGTGCCGATCCAGATCGTCACCCCCGAGAACGTGACGGACTACCAGTACTACCTGGAGAAGTGATGAGTGACGAGGAACTGGTGTCGCTGCGCGGCATCACCAAGTCCTTCGGCGCGGTGCGCTCCCTCGACGGGGTCGACCTGACCCTGCGCCGGGGCGAGGTGCTGGGCCTGGTCGGCGACAACGGCGCTGGCAAGTCGACGCTGATGAAGGTGCTCTCCGGGGCGCTGCGGCACGACTCCGGCGAAATCCGGATCAACGGCAGGCCGGTGAGCTTCACCAGCCCGGCCGACGCGCGGCGCGAGCGCATCGGGATCGTGTACCAGGACCTCGCGCTGTGCGACACGCTCGACGTCGCCAGCAACCTTTTCCTCGGCCGTGAGCCGAAACGGGGCCCGTTCGTCGACCGCGGGAAGATGCACCGCGCGGCGGCCGAGACACTGTCCACTTTGCACGTTCGCGTGAAGTCCACCTACCAGGAGATCGGCCAGCTCTCCGGCGGCCAGCGCCAGGCGGTCGCCATCGCGCGGGCGGTGTCGTTCGACCCGGCGGTGCTGATCCTGGACGAGCCGACCGCCGCGCTGGCCGTGGCCGAGGTGCGGCAGGTGCTGCGGATGATCGCCGAGGTCGCCGCGCGCGGGGTCGGGGTCATCCTGATCACGCACCGGCTGCAGGACCTGTTCGAGGTGTGCGACCGGATCACCGTGATGTACGAGGGCCGCAGCGTCGAGGACGAGGCCGTGGCCGACCTGGACATCGAAACGCTCGTGGCCATGATCACGCGGGCGAACTCCGAGGAGGCGGCATGAGGACTGCTTGCAGGTCCGAATCATCGAGCGCCATGCTCGCCGACGCTGGAACACTGCCGCGGCTTGCCGCGTCCGAAAAGGAGGCGGCATGACCGCGACCCTTTCCGCGCCCACGGTGCGCGCCGAAACCCCTTCCTGGTGGCAGCGCTCGAACAAGGCGACCGTGGCGATGCTCGGCGTGACCGTGCTGCTGTTCATCGTGTTCGGCATCGCCGCGCCGAACTTCCTCAGCTTCGACAACCTGTCGAACCTGGCCACCCAGGTGGCGATCACGCTGATCGTCGCGGTCGCGATGACGTTCGTGATCACCACCGGGCAGATCGACCTGTCGGTCGGCTCCACGCTGGCGTTCGTCGCGGCCTGCACCGCGGAACTGCTGGAGGCGGGGCTGGACTCGTCGATCGTGATCGTGATCGGGCTGGCCGCCGGGCTCGCGTGGGGCCTGCTCAACGGCTGGCTTTCGGCGTACCAGAAGATCCCGCCGTTCATCGTCACGCTCGCCACGATGTCGGTGATCCGCGGCATCGCCCAGCTGTGGACGCAGGGTTTCTCGGTGCCGATCGACTCGCGGCTGTTCGTCGCGCGGATCGGTTCGGCGAAGTTACTCGGCTTCTCCGTGCTGGCGTGGATCGCGCTGGTCACCGTCCTCGTCGGCGGGCTGCTGCTGGCGAAGACCCCGTTCGGCAACTACGTCAACGGGATCGGCTCGCAGGAGGAGTCGGTGCGCCGCGCCGGGGTCCGCACCGCGCGGATCAAGATGATCACGCTCGCGCTGGCGGGGCTCGCCGCGGGAGCGGCGGGCATCCTCACCGCGGCGCGGCTGGGCTCGGGCTCGTCGAACTCGGGACAGGGCTTCGAACTGACGGTGATCGCGGCCGTGGTGCTGGGCGGCACGAACCTGTTCGGCGGGCGCGGCACGATGATCGGCACCGTGATCGGCGCGGTGATCACCGGGGTCATCGCGAACGGGCTGACGCTGCTGGGGGTCAGCCCGTTCCTCACCCCGATCGTCACCGGGCTGGTGCTGATCCTCGCGATCTGGGTCAACCTGCGCGGCCGGTCCTTCGCCGATCTGTTCGCCCATCTGGCCCGCCGATGACGGCCGTGCAGACGGTCACCGGCCCGGTGCCCGCGGCGGAGCTGGGCCTGACGCTGCCCCACGAGCACCTGGCCAACGACATCCGCTCCGCCGTGCGCCCGCCTCGCGATCCGGAGCTGAACTGGTTGCGGGAAGCCAAAACCGCGCCGGACATCGCGTGGCTGCTCCGCGAGGAGCCGTACGCCTGCCTGGACCACTGCGTGCTCGACGACGCCCGCGCGACCGAGGCCGATCTGACAGCGTTCGCCGAGGCCGGCGGGCGCACGGTGATCGACCTGACCCCGCCCGGGATCGGCCGGAACCCGGAGGCGTTGCGCGGTTTCGCGGAGCGGACCGGTGTGCGGATCGTGATGGGCTCGGGCTGGTACCTTGAGCCGTTCCACCCGGCCGGGATTTCCGTTACGGGAGAACAGGAACTGGCCGCCGGACTGGTCGCCGAGTTCAGCGGGCCCGGCATCCGGCCCGGCGTGATCGGCGAGATCGGCGTGTCCCCCGATTTCACGCCCGACGAGCACAAGACGTTGCGCGCCGCGGCCCGCGCGCAGCGGGAGACGGGCGTGCCGCTGTTCGTGCACCTGCCCGGCTGGCAACGGCGGGCGCACGAGGTGCTGGACATCGTGCTCGGCGATTACGGTGTCGCGCCGGAAGCGGTGGTGCTGTGCCATATGGACCCCTCCGGCGAGGACGGCGGCTACCAGCGGGCCGTCGCGGAACGCGGGGTGTGGCTGGAGTTCGACATGATCGGGATGCCGTTCACCTATCCCGGCGAGGGCACGTCTCCCCCGCCCGACCGCACCGCGCTGGCCATCGCCGAACTCGTCCACAATGGACACGAACGGCAGCTCCTGCTGTCGCACGACGTGTTCCTGAAATCGATGCTGACCACCTACGGCGGCAACGGCTTCCGTTACGTACCAACCCTGTTCGCCCAACGCCTCGCCGAACTCGGCGTGTCGGCGGGCGAACTTCTCACCACCAACCCGGCGCGTTTGTTCGCCGCCGCAGCGAAAGGAAACTGAGTGAGCCGCGTGCTGATCGCCGGCGAAAGCTGGATGACCCATTCCGTGCACGTGAAGGGCATGGACTCGTTCACCACCAGCGCTTACGTCGAGGGCGTGGAGCCCTTGCGCCGCGCGCTGACCGGGCGTGGGCACGAGGTCACGCACCTGCCCGCGCACCTCGTCCCGGCACAGTTCCCGGACGACGGGGAAGCGCTTTCCGCGTACGACGTGGTGGTGCTGTCGGACATCGGCGCGAACTCGATCCAGCTCTCCCCCAGCGTGTTCGAGCAGGCGCGGCCGGGCAGTGACAGGCTCGGCGCGTTGCGGGACTGGGTGCACGCCGGCGGTGGGCTGCTCATGGTCGGCGGTTACCTGTCGTTCACGGGTTTCGAGGGGAAAGCGGCCTACCGCAACACTTCCCTGCACGACGTGCTCCCGGTGGAGCTGCTCGCCGAGGACGACCGCGTCGAGTCTCCCGCCGGTCTGCAAGCCGACGTGAAAGAGCCCAGCCACCCGGCGCTGGGCGGCGCTGAGGGCGACTGGCCTTTGCTGCTGGGCTATAACCGGGTGCTGCCGCGCGCGAACAGCTCCGTGCTGGCCACTCTCGACGGTGATCCGCTGGTGGCCGTGTCGGAGTTCGGCGCGGGCCGCAGCGCGGTGTTCACTTCGGACTGTTCGCCGCATTGGGCGCCGGAACCGTTCTGCGAGGAATGGCCGGGGTATGCGCGGATCTTCGGCGGGCTCGTCGAATGGCTCGCGCGGTGAGTCGTGCGGAGATGTTGGTCGCGGGTGGGGAATTGGCCGAGGCGCTGGAAATGCGGTTCATCCGCGAGGTCTCCGACGGCACGATCGCGCCCGTCCCGTACGCGAACTACCTGCTGATCGAGGAGGCCTTCGTGCGGACCGCGACGCGGCTGCACGGGCTCGCGGTCTGGGATGCGCCATCCTGGACCGCGGTGGAGGCGAATGCCCGCGCTGTGCACGCGCTCGTGGGCGAGCAGACGGCGTACTTCCGCGCCGCCCGCGCGGAGTGGCCTGCTGCCGCCGACATGTCGGAAAAGCAGCTCGCGCAGTCGGAGCGGCTCAGCGAATTCGCCCTGGAGGCCGCGCGCGAAGGCGGCTACGCGGCGGTGATGACGACGCTGTTCGCGGCCGAAACCCTTTATCACACCTGGTGTTCCGCGGCGCACGAGAAGGGGAACGTGCCGCCGGGCCCCATCGCCGACTGGGTCGAGCTGCACGCGGCCGAACCGTTCCACGCAGGCGTCCGCGCCCTCGCCGCGGCTGTCGACGCACTGCCGGCGGACATCCCGGACGCCAGGGTGCACGCGTGGTTCACCGGCATGCTCGCCGCGGAAACCGCCTTCCACGACGCCGTTTTCGGCTGAGCGGCTCAGCCGCCGAACAGCCCGAGGTCGATCGAGGCCGCCAGCGCCTGATGGCCGGCGTCGTTGCCGTGCTGGTGGTCGCCGAAGTCGAAACCGGGCAGCATGCGGGAGGGATCTTCGGGGTCGCGCCACACGGCGTCGAAGTCGAGGACCGCGTCGAACGCTCCGCTGCCGCGGATCCAGTCGTTGACCTGAAGGCGGGCCGCTTCGCCGTCCGGGGTGCTGGAACCCGAACCGCCGCAGGGCGTGAGCGTGCCACCGAACACCGTGACCCCGCGCGCGTGCGCCCGTTCGATGATCTGCCGGTATGCCGCGAGGACATCCGCCGTCCCGACCGGCGCGTCGGTCTTCATGATCCCGGCGAACTCCGGGTCCACCTCGCCGGACGCGACGGAAAAGGCGAGGTCGTTCATGCCGCCGAGCAGGACGAGATGCGTCACCCCGGGCAGGGCGAGCACGTCGCGGTCGAGCCGGGCGAGGATCGATGCGCCGAAGCCGTCATTGAGGAGACGGTTTCCGCTGATGCCCTGGTTGGCGACGGCCACGGGACGGTCCGAGGCGCGGGCGAACCGGGCGGCGAGTCGCTCGGGCCAGCCGCCGCCGGCCGCGTTCGTCGCCCCCGCGCCGTCGGTGCCGGAACTGCCGATCGCGACGATGCCCACGGCAGAGCCGGCGACGAGCGTCTCGACACCCGACAACAGCACCCGGCCGTCCAAAGGTTCGGCGCCGGCAGGAAGTCCGGCCGCCGCGGTCTCGTCGCCGGGGATGATCCAGCCGGGCCCGGCGACGAGGTTGTGCCCGGTGATTTCCTTTACGCCGCCGGGCAAATAGACACTGACCACGAGCGTCGCCAAGGCCGGCACGACGAGATCCACCGCGTCGGAAACCGCGGGGGCACCCGCCGGGACGTACGCCGACCGCGCGCCGGCGAACGTGAGCGGGCGATCGCTGCCCGGCGACACCGCTCCGCCGGGGCCCGCGATGCCCACCCGTGCCGCCCCGATCTTCAGCCCGGTTCCGCCGGACTCGTTCGTGAACCGGATCCGGACCCGGCTGCCCCCGCAACTGAGGCGAACTTCCTGGCGCAAGGTCGACCCGGCGACCTCCAGCGATTCCTGGTCAGTGCGTTGGGGCGCGGCGGCCCAGGAGCGGACCCAGTGATCGTCGTCAGTGCTCGTCATGACCAGCCCCCTTTGTGGAACGTTGTTCCAGGCCAGTGTGGAACAACGTTCCAGCAATGTCAAGGCGGCGCTTCGCACGGGCGGCCGGGCAGGCGGGCGGGCAGGCGCCGGGGCGAGAGGCGGCCGGGCAGGCGGGCGACGGATCGGCGCCGGACAGCAAGCGGGCAGGGACCGGACAGACGCCAGGCGGACGAGAGGCGGGCAGGGACCGGACAGACGGCCGGGCAGGCGCCAGACAGGAAGCGGATCGGCGCGGGACAACAGGGCGGGCCCGGCGCCGGGCGAGAAGCGGGCTGGCGCCGGACGGGAAGCGGACCAGCGCCGGGCGAGAGGCCGACAGGGGCCGGACAGCCGCCGGG
>NZ_VMNW02000124.1 GCF_007713735.2 Amycolatopsis acidicola
CTCGATCCCCAGCGCCACCCCGACTCCCCACCACGCAGCCACCGCGGCCCAACTCAACCCCGGCGCCGCCGGTTGGCCAGGTACACGGCCGCCTCGGTGCGGCGCTCGAAGCCCAGCTTGTGCAGCAGCGAGGACACGTAGTTCTTGATCGTCTTCTCCGCCAGGTACAGCCGCTGCGCGATCTGCCTGTTGGTCAGCCCCGCGGCGATCAGCTCCAGCACCCGCCGCTCCTGCGGGCTCAGCTGGTCGTACCGCGGATCGGGCTCGTCGCCGCGCATTCGCGTTCGCACGGCGGCGGCCAGGCCCGGGTCCAGCAATGAGCCACCGGCGGCGATCGTGCGGACCGCGTCCACCAGGTTCGACCCCGAAACCTGCTTGAGCAGATACCCCGCCGCGCCGGCCAGCACCGCGCCGAACAACGCCTCGTCATCCGAGTAGGACGTCAGCATCAGGCAGCCCGGCGGCGGATCGAGCAGGTCGCGGATCTCGCGGCACACCGTCACGCCGTCCCCGTCGGGCAGCCGGTTGTCCAGGATCGCGACGTCCGGCCGCACGGCCGGGATCCGCGCCATCGCCTCCGCCGCGGTGGCCGCCTCGCCCGCGACGCGCAGGTCGTTTTCGGCCTCCAGCAACGTTTTCAGCCCGGCGCGCACGACTTCGTGGTCGTCGAGCAGGAACACCGAGATCGTCATCGCGCACCCTCCGCCCGCGGCAGTTCGGCCGTCCACGCCAGCACCGTGCCGCCGTGCTCACCCGCGTTCACCGTCAACGTCCCATTCCACCGGTCCGCGCGCCTGCGCAGGCTCGTCAGCCCGCCGTCCGGCCCCGCGCCGGGACCGCTCCCGTCATCGGTGACGCGCACCGTCAGCCGCCGGCCCGCCGAGTCCACCGCCACGTCCACCGACACCGCCTTCGCCTCCGCGTGCCGGGCGACGTTCGACAGCGCTTCGCGGACGGTGGCGAGCAGATCCGTCCGCACGGGCCCGGTGACCGCGGCGTCGAGCGGCCCGTCGAAGCTGATGCGCGGCTCGAAACCGAGCATCCCGGAGCTGTCCTGCGCCATCCGCAGCAGATCCGAGCGCACCCCGGCGTGCGCCTCCGCGGGCTCCTGCAAGGAAAAGATGCTGTTGCGCACGTCGCGGATCGTGCGGTCGAGCTCGCGCACGAACCCCGCCACGCGCTCCGCGATCTGCTCGTCCGGGGTCACCTTGCGCAGGCTTTCCAGCCCCAGCCCGACCGCGAACAGCCGCTGGATCACCAGGTCGTGCAGGTCGCGCGCGATCCGGTCCCGGTCCTCGAACACCGCCAGCCGCCGCCGGTCGCCCTCGGCCCTGGCGAACTCCACGGCCAGCGCCGCGTGCCCGGCGAAGTCCTGGATCAGGTCCACCTCCGCGTCGGTGAACGGCGCGGTGTCGCGGAACTTGGTGACCAGCAGGACGCCGAGCGTGTCCGCGCCGACGATCATCGGCACCACCACCGCCGAGTCCAGCGAGCTCACGTTCACCGGCATCGCCGGGATCGCCTCCGCCTGCTGCCGCACCACGTACCCGCCGTACTCGCGCACCACCACGGGCTGGCCGGAGGAGAACGCGACCCCGCTGGCCGTGCCTTCGAGCGGAACCGTGGCGCCCACGAGTTTCTGGTGCCCCGGCTCGGGCGAGGCGACCACCTCGAACACCAGGGTCGACGGGTCCTGCGCGTTCGGCATGGCGATCGCGGCGCCGGAGGCGTTGGCGACCTGGCGGGCCCGCTCGGCGATGGTGTGCAACGTCTTCCCGCTGTCCTCGCCGGTCAGCAGCGCGGCCGTCAGCTGCTGGGACGCCGCGCGCCAGCGCTCACGCCGCAACGCCTCTTCGTACAGCGTCGCGTTGTCGATCGCGACCCCGGCCGCCGCGGCGAGCGCGGCCACCTGGTCGTGGTCCTGAGCCGTGAAGCCGTCGTCCTTGCCGGTGAGGCACAGCCTGCCGTAGACCTTGTCGCGGACCTGCACCGCTACGGCGAGCGCCTCGGGCCCGTCCGGGAGATCGGCGGCGGTGGCGTACTCGGCGTGGCCGCCGGACTGCACGACCTCGGCGAACCGTTCCTGCTCACCCAGCACCGCGAGCACGCCGTGGCCGGCGCCGGTGAGCGCGCGCGCCGACTCGACGACGCGGCGCAGCACGGCGGGCAGGTCCAGGTCCGCCGCGATCCCCGCCACGGCGTCCAGCAGCGCGCGGGTGCTGGTTTCGATCACTGGAACTCCCCTGGCCGGAGCGCCCTGCGCTCAGCGCGCCACCTTGCGCCCGGACACGACCTCGACCGGGATCCGGACACACCGCACATCCGCGGGCAATGGCAGCTGCCAGGATAACCCGGGCAGCCGCCGCGGCAGGTCACGGCCGGGCACCGCGGCGGCCCTGCCCAGCACGGTCACCCACCAGCCGGTCCGCAGCCCGGCGTCGAAATGGTCGATCTCGAAGGCCACCACACCGTCCTGGGCGGCGCCGAACAGGTCACTGTCCGCGCGCGCCAGGAACCACACGGCCTCCTCCCACAGCGCGTACCGCACCGGCTGCACGGCGGGCAACCCGCGGATCGTGAACACCACCCGCCCCACGTCCACCTGGGCCAGCAGGCGGAAGCACTCCTCCGGGTCCACGTTCTCGAGGCCGGACAGATCCATCGTGTCTCCTCGCACGCGGAAACCCCAGCCGCCACGATGACCTGGGCGTCCGGTACCCGGTAGGGCCGTTCGGCCCGGTGCTTTCGCACCGGATGTCCGCCCCGCGCCCGGTACGCGATGATCGTTTTCCCTTGCGGCGCACGGGAATCTCAGCCGGGCGGGCGCATGATGGAGGGTGCCGGCCGTGTGTGAGGAGGCGCCATGTCGCCGTTTCAGGATCTCGGGCCACTGCTGTGGCCGGTCATCGTGCTGATGTGGGTGATCGTGTCGATGCGCTCGCGCGCGGCGATGTACCGGCGCTGGCGGATGCACCCGCAGCCCGGGCAGCGCCGTCCGGGCGTGCCCGGCCCGGTCGCGCCCGGGGCTTCCCTGCGCACGCGCTGGTCGGCCGCCAAGGAGCGCTACGCCAAGGTGGCGGGGGAGTACGGCGCCTACGAGTCGGATCCGCTCCAGGTGCTCCGGCTGCCCGCGCTCGCCGATCCGGCGGTGCCGTCCACGGGCCGGTTCATCGACACCTTCCACGAGGCGATGGCCCTGCACACCGACGAGTTCCCGCCCGAGCAGATGGCGCGCCAGTTCGTTCAGGCGGCGGGCAACGCCGTGCAGGCGTGGGAGGCGGCCAAGGAAGCCGCCGAGAAGCTGCGGGCCTCCCGGTTCACCGCGGAGGAACGGGCGTTGATCGCCCAGGGCATCAAACTGCTCGAACTCGCCGAGGGCGGGTCGACCCCGGCCGAACAGGAAGCCGCGTTCGCCGCCGCGCGCGGGGTACTGGCCAAGCTGGAGCGCAGCGCGGGCGCGCGGCTGGACTGGCGCGTGCCGCGTGTTGCGCGGCAACGGATCGAGCGCTCCGGCAAGCCGCGCCTGGAGCCCTGAACGACACTCGCCGGGTAAGTTCCCGAGTGGACGGGAGTGGGCGTTAGGGTGCACGGAAGGTTAACGACGAAGGGACCTCCGTGCGTTTGACGCCCCGGGACAACCGGTTCTTCGAACTGCTCACCCAGGCCGCTACGAACCTCGTGACGGGCGCCAAGCTGCTCAGCGAACTCGTCGCCGCGCCGCCGGGGGAGCGCGGGCCGATCGCGGCCCGGATGCACGAGATCGAGAACGCCGGCGACGACGTCACGCACGAGATCATGCTGACCCTCAACACTTCCTTCATCACCCCGTTCGACCGGCAGGACATCGGCATCCTCGCCGCGCGCCTCGACGACGTGCTCGACGAGATGGACGAGGCCGCCGACCTTGCGGTGCTGTACCAGATCGGGGACTTCCCGCCCGGGGTGGAAAAGCTCGTCGAACTGCTGTGCCGCGCCGCGGACCTGACCGCCGGGGCGATGCCGGGGCTGCGCAAGGTCACCGAGCTCGCGCCGTTCTGGCGGGAGGCGAACTCGATCGAGGACGAGGCCGACGGCGTCTACCGGCGGCTGCTCGCGTACCTGTTCAACAACGGCGCGGACCCGCTGACCGTGCTCAAGACCAAGGAGGTGATCGACCGGCTGGAGTCGGCGGCGGACTCCTTCGAGCACGTCGCGGATGTGGTCCAGACCATCGCGGTCAAGGAATCCTGATGACCGGCACGGCCGCGCTCGTCGTCGTCATCCTGCTCACGGTCTTTTTCGATTACACCAACGGTTTCCACGACGCGTCCAACGCGATCGCCAGCGCGGTGTCCACCCGGGCGCTCTCGTTGCGCGCGGCGCTGATCCTCGCCGGGGTGATGAACCTCATCGGCGCGCTGCTGAGCACCGGCGTCGCCGTCACCGTCGCCAAAGGACTGATCGACCCGCCCTCGGGCCCGGCCGCGTTGAGCGTGGTGTTCGCGGCGCTGATCGGTGCCGTGGCGTGGAACCTGATCACCTGGTACTTCGGGCTGCCCTCGTCCTCTTCGCACGCGCTGGTGGGCGGGCTCGTCGGGGCCGCGCTGGCCGCCGCGGGCACGGTGCACTGGGGCGGGGTGCTGGAGAAGGTGATCATCCCGATGGTGCTTTCGCCCGTGGTCGGCCTGGTGTTCGGCTACCTCGCGATGGTCGCGGTGCTGTGGCTGTTCCGGAACCGCAACCAGCACCGCGTCGGGCACGCGTTCCGCCGCGCGCAGATCGTCTCGGCGGCCAGCCTCGCGCTCGGGCACGGGCTGCAGGACGCGCAGAAGGGCATGGGGATCATCGTGCTCGCGCTGGTGGCCGCGGGGGAGCAGCAGGAGTTCACGGTGCCGCTGTGGGTCACCCTGCTCTGCGCGGTTTCGCTCAGCCTCGGCACCTATTCCGGCGGGCTGCGGATCATGCGCACCCTGGGGCGCCGGGTGTTCCCGCTCGACCCACCGCACGGGTTCGTCGCGGAAGCGGTCGGTTCCTCGGTGCTGTACCTCACCGCGTTCGCCTTCAAGGCGCCGGTTTCCACGACGCACGTGATCACGTCGGCCGTGATGGGCGTCGGCGCGACGCGGCGGCTGTCCGCGGTCCGCTGGGGCGTGGCGCGGGACATCGTGCTGGGCTGGCTGCTGACGTTCCCGGCCGCCGCGGCGGTGGCCGCGCTCGCCTATGGGATCACGCGGCTGCTCGGGGGCTGAGGTGATAGGAATGCGGGGTGAGCACGATCGACACCGCGGCTGCCGAGGCCGTCACCCTGACCAGCGAGCTGCTGCGCATCGACACCACGAACACCGGCGATCCCGAGACGCTGGTGGGCGAGCGGGCCGCGGCGGAGTACGTCGCGGAGAAGCTCACCGAAGTCGGCTACGAGATCGAGTACGTCGAGTCCGGCGGTAAGAACCGGCACAACGTGATCACCCGCCTGGCGGGCGCCGACCCTTCGCGGGGCGCGCTGCTCGTGCACGGGCATCTCGACGTGGTGCCCGCGGATCCCGCGGAATGGTCGGTGCACCCGTTCTCCGGCGCGATCCAGGACGGGTACGTGTGGGGCCGCGGCGCCGTCGACATGAAGGACATGGTCGGCATGACGCTCGCGCTGGCCCGCCACTACAAGCTCGCGGGCGTGGTTCCGCCGCGCGACATCATCTTCGCCTTCCTCGCCGACGAGGAGGCCGGCGGGAAGTTCGGCGCGCAATGGCTGGTGGACCACCGGCCCGACCTGTTCGAAGGCGCCACCGAGGCGATCAGCGAGGTCGGCGGTTTCTCGGTGACGTTCAAGGACGGCGTGCGCACGTACCTCATCGAGACGGCGGAGAAGGGCATCCGCTGGATGAAGCTGCGCGTGCGCGGCACCGCCGGGCACGGCTCGATGATCCACCGCGACAACGCGGTCACGAAACTGTCCGAGGCGGTGGCGAAACTGGGCAACCACCGCTTTCCGCTCGTGCTGACCGATTCCGTGCGCGAGTTCCTCGCCGGGGTCACCGAGATCACCGGCTGGGACTTCCCGGAGGACGACCTCGACGGCGCGGTCGCCAAGCTGGGCAACATCTCCCGCATGATCGGCGCGACGCTGCGCGACACCGCGAACCCGACGATGCTGACGGCCGGCTACAAGTCGAACGTGATCCCGTCCTTCGCCGAAGCGGCCGTCGACTGCCGCATCCTTCCGGGCAGGCTGGAGGCGTTCGACCGCGAGCTGGAGGAGTTGCTCGGGCCGGACATCGAGAAGGAGTGGATGGAGCTCCCGCCGGTCGAGACCACCTTCGACGGCGCGATCGTCGACGCGATGACCGCCGCGGTGCTGGCGGAGGACCCGGGCGCGAAAACGCTGCCGTACATGCTTTCCGGTGGGACCGACGCGAAATCGTTCCAGTCGCTGGGCATCCGGAACTTCGGCTTCGCGCCGCTGAAGCTCCCGGCGGACCTGGACTTCTCGGCCCTGTTCCACGGCGTGGACGAGCGGGTCCCGGTGGAAGCCCTCGAGTTCGGCACGCGCGTGCTGGACCGCTTCTTCCGCGCCAGCTAAGCATTCCGCGCCGCCCCGGCCCGCGCCGCCCGCGCCACGCCACGCCCCGCGCGCCCGCGGCAGCCGCCACGCATGTTGGCCGCCCGCGTGCGTGTGTTGGCGGGTGGTGGGGATGTGTTGGCCGCCGGGGTTCGTGTGTTGGCCAGTGGTGGGGATGCGCTCGCCGGACCGGCGGCCGAGTTCGCCGGTCCGCAGGGGCTCGCGGGCCAACTCGCAGGCGCGGGCGGCCAACACGCCCGCGGGAGCAGCCAACATGCCGACGCGGGCGGCCAATTCGCCCGCGGGGGCGGCAAACACGCCCGCCCAAATCGGCGCGGCGCCGGGCTTACGACGCCAGGTACCCGACTTCGGCGGGCCGCCGCTTGCGGCGTAGCCAGACGCGGCGTGAGCCGTCGGAGTACAGGCGTACCGTCGACAGTTCCCAGCCCGCGAACTCGGCGTGGATGGACAGCTGGGTCGCGGCCGCACGCCGGGACACGCCCGGCGGGAGCTGCAGCCGGCGGTACTCCCAGTCTTCGTCGACCACCGCCTCCTGCTGAATCATGGCTGGATCACCTGGATCCCTTCTCCCGTTGCCGAACCGACGACGACCCGGGAGGTCTTCTCGTCGACGGTGACCGAATCCGGCTGGCGCACGGTGGCGAAGCGGTACTTCTCGACCGGCTCGCCGCCCTTCACGTCGAAGCCCACCACCTCGTTGCGTCCGGTCAGCGTGACCCACGCGAGGTTCCGCCCGCTGTCGTAGGCGATCGCGTACGCGCCGCCCGGCACCGGGTACATCTGCCGCAGCAGCAACGGGTCCGTGGAGAACGCGAGCAGTGCGCCCGCCCGTGTGTCGGTGACCAGCACGCGGCCGAACGAGTCCGCGACCGCGTTCGTCGCGCCGTCGCCCGCACGCAGCCCTTCACCGACCGAACCGCCCGCGACGTCGACCGAGAACACCGCCGTGCGGAGCCTGTCCAGCACCACGGTGTGCCCGTTGTTCGCCTGCAGCACCTCGTCCGCGCTGTACAACCCGCCTTCGATCGTCTTGACGGGTTTGCCGCCCTCGTCGAAGACCTCGACGGCCTTGCGGTCCCGCACCGCGACGAGCGTCTGCCCGCCCTCGGCCACCGCGTCCGCCGGCTGCCCGGCCACCGTGAGATCGCTGGTCTGCCCGGACGGCAGCGCGATGCGCGTGACCTTGCCCTGCGACGGGATGGTGGCCAGCGCCTGCCCGCCGGACGCGCTCAGCTGCTCGACGGCCCCGCTCACCGGAACCCGCGCCGGCGCGGCCGAAAGATCGTCCAGCCGGTACAGCAGCACCGCGCCGTCCACGGCGACGACCAGCGTGCCGCTGCTCGCGTCGGTGGCCATCGCCTTGACGCCGGAGGAACCCAGCACCGTTCCGGCCGGGGGAACGGTGGGCTGGGGCGACGCCGGGGCCGTGGCGGCCACCGGATTCGCCACGATCTGGAGGTCGTCATCGCCGCCACCGGACTTGCCGGAGCAGCCCGAGGCGAGCAGCGCACACGTCAGCGGCAGCGCAACCACCACGGCGGACCTCCGCACGCGACCTCCGGACCTCACGGCATTCGACCTCAGCATCCTCCACAATGCCCGCCACGTCACGTCTGTGTCACCTGCTTGTCACTTGGGCCACCGCTCCGGGTAACCGAACTGGATGGCGCTCACGTCGTCGAGCGCGGCCTTGATGGCTCGCGGCAGGGAGATCTCCTCCGCCGCGAGAGAACCTGTGAGCTGGCCGGTGTCGCGGGCGCCGACCACGGGCGCCACCACGCCCGGCCGGTCCCGCACCCAGGCGAGCGCCACCACGAGGGGTGACGTGCCGAGCCCGTCGGCCGCCGTGGACACCGCCTCGACGATCCGGGCGGCGCGATCCGTGCGGTGCTGCTCCACGTACCCGGCATACGTCGCGGACGCGCCACGCGAGTCGGCCGGGGTGCCGGTGCGGTACTTGCCGGTCAGCACGCCCCGGCCCAGCGGCGCCCACGGCAGCAGCCCGATCCCGTGGTGCAGCGCGGCCGGCACGACTTCGCGCTCGACGCCGCGTTCGACGAGCGAGTACTCGGCCTGCGCGGACACCAGCGAGGACACGAACGCCGAACCGGCCGCGGCGGTGGCCAGCTGCCAGCCCGCGTAGTTCGAGACGCCCACGTAGCGCACTTTGCCGGACGTGACCGCGTATTCGAGCGCGGACAGCGTCTCCGCGATGGGCACGGTCTCGTCCCAGGCGTGCAGCTGCCACAGGTCGATGTGGTCGACGCCCAGGCGGCGCAACGACCCGTCCAGCGCGCTCAGCAGCGCGCCGCGGGAGGCGCCGCCGCCGAACGGCCCGTCCGTGCGCCGCGCGACGGCCTTCGTGGCCAGCACGATGTCGTCCCTCGGCACGAGGTCCCCCAGCAGCGACCCCAGGATCCGCTCGCCCTCCCCGTCGGCGTAGATGTCCGCGGTGTCGACCAGGGTGCCCCCGGCGTCGACGAAGGCGACGAGCTGGCTCGCCGCCTCCTCCGCGTCGGTCTCGCCGCCCCAGCTCATGGTGCCGAGCGCCATCCTGGAGACGCGGAGTCCCGAACGGCCGAGCTGTCGCTTCTCCATGAATCAGCAGACTAACGTTCGGTGATCGAGAGTTTGACCAAGGCGGGCGGTCGGCGCGGCGCAACCGGCCGATACCCTCACCCACCGTGCAAATCAGACTTAATCCGACGAAGGCTCGGTGAGCATGGGCTGGTTCGAAGCCATCATCCTCGGCCTGGTGCAGGGCCTGACCGAGTTCCTGCCGATCTCCTCCAGCGCGCACCTGCGCATCACCGCCGCGCTGGCGGGCTGGGACGACCCCGGCGCGGCGTTCACCGCCGTGACCCAGATCGGCACCGAGCTCGCGGTGATCCTCTACTTCGCGCCGAAGATCGGGCGGATCCTCGTCGCCTGGTTCTTCTCGCTGTACAAAAGGGACTGGCGCGGGCACCCGGACGCCAGGCTGGGCTGGCTGATCATCGTCGGCTCGATCCCGATCATCGTGCTCGGCCTGTTCTTCCAGGACGCCATCGACCACGCCTTCCGCGATCTCCGGGTCACCGCGACCATGCTGATCGTGTTCGGCATGATCCTGCTCGTCGCCGACCGGATCGGGAAGCAGTACCGCGATCTCGATCACCTCACGGTGCCGCACGGGCTCGCCTACGGGTTCGCGCAGGCGCTGGCGATCGTGCCCGGGGTGTCGCGCTCCGGCGGCACGGTCAGCGCCGGGCTGCTGCTGGGCTACACGCGGTCCGACGCCACCGAGTACGCGTTCCTGCTGGCCGTGCCCGCGGTCTTCGGTTCGGGGCTGTACAAGCTGACCGACATCGGCAGCGGTGGCGAGAGCCCGCAGTGGGGGCCGACGATCCTGGCCACCCTGGTCGCGTTCGGCGTCGGCTACCTGGTGATCGCGTGGCTGATGAAGTTCATCAAGACCAAGAGCTACGTGCCGTTCGTGATCTACCGGGTGGCGCTGGGCATCGCGCTGTTCGTGCTCATCTACACCGGCGTGCTCGACCCGAACGCCGGTCCCGCCCTGTGAGCGGGCACGTAGAGTGGCGCCCGTGGCTACCGTCATCCTGCTCAGACACGGCCGGTCCTCGGCCAACGGTTCCGGCGTGCTGGCCGGCCGCACCCCCAAGGTGGGGCTCGACGAAACCGGCCGCGCGCAGGCGAAAGCGCTGATCGACCGGCTGGCCGGGGTGCCGCTGGCCGAGGCGGTCGTGTCACCGCTGCTGCGCTGCAAGCAGACCGTGGCGCCGTTGCTGGCCGAGCGCGGGCTCGGGCGCACGGTCGAGCCGCGGGTGTCCGAAGTGGACTATGGCGAGTGGACGGGGCGGGAGCTGAAGACGCTGGTGAAGGAACCGCTGTGGCGGGTGGTGCAGGCGCACCCGTCCGCGGCGGTCTTCCCTGGCGGCGAAGGGCTCGCGGCGATGCAGGCGAGGGCCGTGACGGCGGTCCGCGAGCACGACGCGCGGATCACCGCCGAGCACGGGGACCACGCGGTGTGGTTGCTGTGCAGCCACGGTGACGTGCTGAAATCGATCATCGCCGACGCGCTCGGGCAGCACCTGGATTCCTTCCAGCGCATCGTGGTGGACCCGGCGGCGGTGTCGGTGGTCCGCTACACCGAGACCCGGCCGTTCGTGCTGCGCGTCAATGATCACAGTTCGGATTTCGGCGGGGTGGTGCCGCCGAAGCCCCAGCGCGGTAGGAAGAAGGCATCCTCCGACGCGGAAGTCGGGGGATCCACGGGACGAAAGGGCAACCAGTGAGCGAATCGCTGACTTCGGAGAACCCGTTCGCGCTGGCGAGCGACCTGCCCCACGGACTGCCGCCGTTCGACCGCATCGCCGACGCGGACTTCGGCCCCGCCTTCGAAGCGGGGCTCGCCGGGCACCGCGCTGAACTCGAGAAGATCGCGACCGACCCCGAGCCGCCGACGGTGGAGAACACGCTCGTCGCGCTGGAACGCGCCGGCAGGTTGCTGAACCGGGTTTCGGCGGTGTTCTTCAACCTCACCTCCTCCGACACCAACCCCGCGCGGCAGGGGCTGCAGGCCGAGATCGCCCCGAAGCTCGCCGCGCACCACGACGCCATCCACCTCGACCCGCGGCTCTACGCGCGGATCCGCGCGCTGTACGAACAGCGGGATTCCCTTGGCCTGGAGCCGGATTCGGCGTGGCTGCTGGAGCGCAGGCACACGGATTTCCAGCGGGCCGGCGCCGGGCTGCCGCCGGGGGACCAGCAGCGGTTGCGTGAGCTCAACGAGGAACTGTCGAAGCTGAGCACCACGTTCCAGGAGAACCTGCTGCGCGACACCAACGAGCTCGCCGTCGTGGTCGACGACGAAGCCGAGCTCGCTGGGCTCGCCCCGGAGACCATCGCGGCCGCACGGGAAGCGGCGATTTCGCGGGCCGTCGACGGCCGGTACCTGCTCAGCCTGAATCTGCCCACTTCCCAGCCGCTGCTGGGTTCCCTGGAGAACCGCGCGCTGCGCGAACGGCTGTTCCGCGCGTCGATCTCGCGGGGCAACCGCGACAACGCCAACGACAACAAGGGCGTGCTGACGAGGATCGCTAGCCTGCGGGCCGAACGCGCCCGGCTGCTGGGCTACCCGCACCATGCCGGGTACGTGATCTCCGATCAGACGGCGCACACCGCGGACACCGCGATCGGCCTGCTGGAGCGGCTCGCCCCGGCCGCGGTGGCCAACGCGAAGCGGGATGCCGAAGAGCTGCAACGGTTTCTGGAGCAGGACCTGCCGGGCGCGAAGCTCGAGCCGTGGGACTGGGCGTTCTATGGCGAACGCGTGCGCAAGGCCCGTTACGACATCGACGAAGCCACCCTGCGCCCGTACTTCGAGCTGGACCGTGTGCTGCGGGACGGGGTCTTCTTCGCCGCGAACAAGTTGTACGGCCTGAACTTCACCGAGCGGCACGATCTGCCGGTCTACCACCCCGAAGTGCGGGTGTTCGAGGTGACCGACGCCGACGGCACCCCGCGCGGGCTGTTCCTCGGCGACTACTACACGCGTGACTCCAAGCGCGGTGGCGCGTGGATGAACACCTTCGTCGACCAGTCGCGCCTGCTGGGCGAGCGGACCGTGGTGGTGAACAACCTCAACATCTCGCGCCCGCCCGATGGTGAGCCGACCCTGCTCACTTTCGACGAGGTGGTCACCGCGTTCCACGAGTTCGGGCACGCGTTGCATGCTCTGCTCTCGGACGTGCGGTACCCGTACTTCTCGGGCACCAGCGTGCCGCGGGACTTCGTCGAGTATCCCTCGCAGGTCAACGAGATGTGGATGCTGTGGCCGGAGGTGCTGGCCAACTACGCCAAGCACTACCGCACCGGTGAGCCGCTGCCGCAGCGGCTGGTGGAGAAACTGCGGGAGTCGGCGCAGTACGGCCAGGGCCACGACACCACGGAGTACCTCGCCGCGTCCCTGCTCGATCAGGCGTGGCACACGATCAGCCCGGACGACGACCTTTCGGATGCCGTGGCCTTCGAGTCGGCCGCGCTGGAAAAGGCGGGCGTGGCGCTGGCAGTCATACCGCCGCGCTACCGCAGCACGTATTTCGCGCACATTTTCAGCGGCGGTTATTCGGCCGGGTATTACTCGTATATCTGGAGCGAAGTGCTCGACGCCGACACCGTGGAATGGTTCAAGGAGAACGGCGGCCTGACCCGCGCCAACGGCGACCACTTCCGCAAGACGCTCCTCAGCCGCGGCGGAAGCATCGACTCGATGCAAGCCTTCCGCGACTTCCGGGGCAGGGACCCGGAAATCGCACCGCTGCTGGAACGACGGGGCCTGACAGGGGCCTAAGACACCAGCCGGACGAGCATCGAACGGGGGTGGACCGCGCCAGCGGTCCACCCAACTCCACTTCCCAACCACGCTCGGAGCTGAACCCGAGCTACGGACCCCCTTCATCCTGGAGCCTGCCTCCCGGCGAGGGGTCTTTTTCTTTCGGTTTTTCGGTTTTCTTCGCGCTGCTCGGTGCGGGTTGAGGCAGCAAGGGACGCGCGCAGGGCGCGCTGGGTGCACCCCACCACCGCCCCGATCCGTGAGTGTTCCCAAGGGACGGTTGGGGATCGGGGCGATGGTGGGGTGTGGTCGGTGGGGTGGCTCGCTTCGCGTTGCCGGGTGTCAGTTTGTTGTCATAAAACAAAAACCCCCAAAAAAGAAAGCCCGGTCCCCCCACCAGGGACCGGGCTTCCTGTGACTTCCGGCGGAACTCAGACCAGGCCGAGCTTGCGGACGGCGTCGCGCTCCTCGACCAGTTCCTGGACCGAGGCGTCGATCTTGCCGCGGGAGAACTCGTCGATCTCCAGGCCCTGCACGATCTCGTACTTGCCGTTCGCGGTGGTGACCGGGAAGGAGGAGATGATGCCCTCCGGCACGCCGTAGGAACCGTCGGACGGGACGGCCATCGAGGTCCAGTTGCCGGCCTCGGTGCCGTTGACCCAGGTGTACACGTGGTCGATTGCGGCGGACGCGGCCGACGCGGCCGAGGACGCGCCCCTGGCCTCGATGATCGCGGCGCCCCGCTTGGCGACGGTCGGGATGAACTCGTCCTCCAGCCACTTCTGGTCGTTCACGGCCTCGGCGGCGTTCTTGCCCGCGACCTCGGCGTGGAACAGGTCCGGGTACTGGGTGGCGGAGTGGTTGCCCCAGATGGTCAGCTTCTTGATGTCACCGACCGAAACACCCAGCTTCTTCGCCAGCTGCGCGGCGGCGCGGTTGTGGTCGAGGCGCGTCATCGCGGTGAACCGCTCGGCGGGCACGTCGGGCGCGTTGGACTGGGCGATCAGCGCGTTGGTGTTGGCCGGGTTCCCGACCACGAGCACCTTGATGTCCTCGGCGGCACCGGCGTTGATGGCCTCGCCCTGCGGCTTGAAGATGCCGCCGTTGGCCTCTAGCAGGTCACCACGCTCCATGCCCTTCGTGCGCGGGCGGGCGCCGACCAGCAGCGCGACGTTGGCGCCGGAGAAGGCCTGCTTCGGATCGTCGAAGATGTCGGTGCCCGCCAGCAGCGGGAAAGCCCCGTCTTCGAGCTCCATCGCGGTGCCCTCGGCCGCCTTGACCGCCTGCGGGATCTCCAGCAACCGCAGCTTCACCGGGGTGTCCGGGCCGAGCAGCTGACCGGACGCGATGCGGAACAGCAGCGCGTAGCCGATCTGGCCGGCGGCGCCGGTGACGGTGACGTTGACGGGGGCTTGGGTCATTGCGTACTCCTGCGGACGGGTTCTTCGCTGATGCTCGTGACTCTATCGGCCACTGCCTGCGACGACTCGGTGCGTCGCCTCACGTTCGGCTGAACCGATTCGGTAGTGGGCACCTCGAACACCCTGCCCAGCGCGACAATCCCCTCGTCAAGGCGGCCGAGACTGGTCAGCACGGAGCGTTGCCGGGCATCGTCGGAATCGTGGGTGAGCGGGGTCTCAGTGTCGCGGTCCAGCTTCTGCTGCGTGCTGCCCTCACCGATCGCCTCGCGCAGCACTTCGACGTTGTGGATGATGCGGTCGGTGAGCGCTTCCAGCCGTTCCTGCCCGGCGAACATCCCGGGCTCGGCGCGGGCGGCGACGTGCCGGGCGCGGAACGAAATCCGGTCCAGGGCCGTGAGCACGTAGGAACCGTAGTCCCGCCGGCTGGACAGGCTCATCGGGTGCGTGAGCGGTTCGATGGTGGTGCGCGCCTTTTCCACGGAGCGGTCCAGCTCCCGCGAGAGTTCGATCACGTTCACGTTCTCCCGCCCCGACAGCAGCACCTCCACCTGCTCCACGAAAGCCGTCACGTCGTCGAGCACCGCGTCGAGGTCCGAGCGCAGCACGGTGCGGGTGCGCACCGGCAGCACGGCCATGGCGGCGAGGATGCCCGCGACCGCGCCGACGGCGGTTTCGGCCACGCGCAGCCAAAGCACCTCGAAGGTGAACGTGCCGAGGAGGCTGTAGAGCAGGCCGAGCATGCAGGTGATGAAGAACGACATCACCACCTGCGAAACCCGCGCGGTGTAGACGAGACAGAACACGCACACCAGCAGCAGCACGAGAGTCGCGGTGGTGTCGCCGGTGACGAGCAGGGCCAGCAGCATCCCGCCGAAGATCCCGACCATCGTGCCGGTGACCCGCCGGAACCCCTTCACGAACGTCGCGCCCGTGGTGTTGGTGTTGAGGAAGACCACGAACACCGTCAGCACCGCCCAGTACCACCGCGCGTGCGACACCAGCTCGCCGCCGAGCACGGCGAGCCCGCCCGCGATGGTGGCCTGGATGGCGCTGCGGGTGCGGTTGTCGTAGGCGAAGATCTTCTTCCGCTCCGGCTCCTCGTGCGCGGGCAGCTCGGCTTCGGCGGAGTAGTCGTTCTGCGCGATGCGCTGAGCGTTGACGTCGGCGAGGGCGAGTTCGGCGATGGCGCGGCGCAGATCGTCGCCGGGGGACTTCTTGTCGAGCCTGCTGCCCGCCACCAGGAGCTTGCTGAACTCCTCGGTATCGCTGATCACCGGCAGCGCGCGCGGATCGTTCTCGATGAGCGACTCGAAGCGCAGCAGGTTGCCGACGAGCTCGTCGCGCGTCTCGTCGGAGAGCTTCTCCATGTTGGTGCGGCGGGTGGTCAGCGACAGCCACTGCGCCGCCAGCTCGACCTCGATCGCCCGGCGCCGCAACAGTTCCGACGACGGCGGCTCCAGCACGTCCTCGATCGCGTCCTCGATCATCAGCACCGCTTCGTGTAGCCGCGAGTCCGCGCGCAGCAGCTGGGCGCGGCGCCGGTCCGAGCCGCCGCTCGCCAGGTACGCCGCCGCGCCGCGGGCGACCGCGGCGAGCCGCGCGCGGAACGCCCGGCGCACGCGCACCAGCTCGCGTTCGGGCCTGCGGCGCAGGATGACGAACCGCATCACCGCGTTCGCCGCCAGCCCGATCGCCAGCGATTCGAGGAACGTCGGCAGCTGCGCGGGCTTGAGTTGCAGGAACATCGCGAAGAAGAACATGAAGAACGCGAGCGCGCCCAGCGCGTTGCCCCGCGGCGCGAAGCGTTGCGCGTACACCGCGAAGAAGATCAGGACGACGAACAGGATGCTGTCCAGCGGCGGCGCGGTGGACCCGAACGCCGCCACCGTCATCGACAGCGCGCCCGAGCAGAAGGCCAGCACGAGGGTGACCGCCTGCTTGCCGGGGGTGCGGTCGTTGACGTTGAACGCCGCCTGCATGGCCGCGATCCCGGCCACCATGATCGTCGGGATCGGGCGGCCCAGACCCGCGATCACGAGGATGGAGATGCCGATGCCGCCCACCGCGAGCCCGGCCAGCCGCAGCCGGATCAGCCCGGGGTCGGCGGCGACGAGGCGGTCCCGCAAGCGGTCCCACATCCTGGCGAACCTGTCCATCACCGCTCCCGCGCCAGCAGTTCCCACTGCGCCAAGGAAAGTCTCCTTCCGTCCGTGCGCAGGACCCGCAGCCGCCAGTGCCGGCGCGCGGCCGGTTCGGCGAGCGCGAACGGGCGCGTCTGCCGGTGCCAGGTGAACGTCTCGCCGTCGCGCTCGTCCAGCACCTGCCAGGTCCTGCCGTCGTCAGAGCCTTCCAGCACCCACGCCGCCGGGGCACCCCGGGTCCCGCTGGTGATGGTGTAGATCTCCACCGGCAGCGCCGGACCGTCCACTGTGTACGGGATGGTGGCGGCCGGGCCGGTGTAGGTGACCTGGGTGCGGCTGCTGTCGTCGAAGAGCCTGCCGTGCCGGGGTTCGGTGATGTCGGTGAGCGGGCGGGGGAGCGTGTCGCCGGTTGTGAGCGACGGCGGAACTTCGCCCCAGCGCGCGGGTTCCCCGGCCAGCGTGAACTCCAGCCGCGCGCCCGCGGTGAGCACGTCGTGCGTGATCCACAGCCTCGTGCTGGGCTCGCCGTTCACCCGCAGCCCGGCGACGTACGGGCCGTGCCCCGAGGCGGTGATCTCCAGGGTTTTCCCGTTCTCCAGCGCGATTTTCGCGCGCGGGAACAGCGGGGCGCCGAGCAGGTACACCGGGCTGCCCACGGCCAGCGGGTACAGCCCGAGTGTGGCGAAGACGTACCACGCGGACATCTCGCCGTTGTCCTCGTCGCCGGGGTAACCCTGGCCGATGTCGCTGCCGGAGTAACAGCGTTCAAGCACCTCGCGCACCACCGCCTGTGCTTTCGCCGGGGCGCCCGCGTAGTGATAGAGGAACGGGATGTGGTGCGAGGGCTGGTTCGAATGCCCGTACTGGCCCAGCCGCAGGTCGGCCGCCTCGGTCATCTCGTGGATGATGCCGCCGTAGGACCCCGGCTCGCGCCCCGTTTCGGGCGTGGCGAAGAAAGTGTCCAGTTTGGACTCCAGCGCCGCGCGGCCGCCGAGCAGGTTCGCCAGCCCGGTGCCGTCGTGCGGCACGGTGAAGGCCATGTTCCAGCCGTCGGTCTCGGTGTAGTCGAAGCCCCAGACCGCCGGGTCGTACTCCTCGGGCGTCCAGCGCCGGCGGCCGTCGCGGTGGCGGCCCTGGAAGAACCCGGTGCGCTCGTCGAAGTGGTGCACGTAGTTCAAGGCGCGCTGCCGGAAGTAGCGGGCGTCGTCGGTCTTGCCCAGCGCCTCGGCGAGGTTGGCGAGGCCGAAGTCGTTGACGCAGCCTTCCAGCGCCCACGACATCCCTTCCGGCGTCGACAACGGGGTGAAGCCGAGGAAGATCGACGTGTCCAGTCCCTTGCGGCCCACGCCCTTGTGCCCGGGCGGGACGGTCGCGTTGCGCAGCGCCGCCTGGTATGCCGCCTCGACGTCGAAGTTTCGCACGCCCTTGAGGTATGCGTCGGCGAAGGCGACGTCGGAACTGGTGCCGGTCATGAGGTTCGCGTAGCCGGGGGAGGACCAGCGCGCGATCCAGCCGCCTTCACGGAACTGCTGCACGAAGCCCTCGATCAGCTCGCCGCAGCGCTTCGGCGAGAGCAGCGCGTACGCGGGCCAGCAGGTGCGGTAGGTGTCCCAGAAGCCGTTGTTCACCGACATCGGCCCGTCGACGACCTTCGCGCCGGTGCGGCGGCGGGTGCTCGGCCACCAGCGGCGGCGCACCGGGCTGGCGTGGCGGCGGCCCTTCGGCGTCTTCTCGTGCGCGGAGTTCGGGTACAGGAACAGGCGATACAACCCTGAGTAGAACGAGATGCGCTGATCCTCCGTCGCGCCCTCCAGTTCGACCCGGCCGAGCAGCTCCTGCCACGCGTCGCGCGCCTTGTCCCGGACCGTCTCGAACGACGTGCCTGCCGGGATCTCGTTCTCCAGGTTGCGCCGGGCCTGCGCGAGACTGATCAGCGAGGTGCCGAGGCGCAGCCGCACCGTGGGCGTGTCGAAGGTCAGCGTCCGGCCGTCGCGGCGGCCCTCCTGGTCGAACGTGCCGTAGACGAACATCCGCCGCGCGCCGGTGGAAAGGCGGCTGCGGACCCGGGTGTAGCCGGTGACCGTCCCTTTCGGACTGACGCGGACACTGCCCTTCGCGCAGTGAAAGCGAACCGTGGGCTCGGCGGCGAACGCGAAGTGGATCATCGCGGCGTGGTCGGCCGGGGCGAGGTTGACCGCGGTGCCGTTGTCGAAGACCACGCCGTACTGGTAGGGGTGATCGGCCTCGTTCTCGTGCCCGAACGCCAGCGGCCCGCCGGGGATGACGTGGAACGTGTGCCGGTCGCCCATCCACGGGCTGGGCTGGTGGCTGAGCGCGAACCCGGCCAGTACCGGGCGGTTGGCGGCGTTGTTGCGGCGGTGGTACTCGTACAGCCAGGTCGTGGAATGGCTGTCGGTGACCGGGGTCCAGAAGTTGAACCCGTGCGGGACGGCGGTGGCCGGGAAGGTGTTGCCCCGCGAGAACTCGTTGCTGGAGTGAGTGCCGCGGGTGGTGCGCACCCAGTCGACGGCATCGCCGCTCCGGGGCGTGCGGTTCGCGATGCGCACGTCGTCGATCCAGCCGCTGCCGTGCGCGGTGAGGGTGATGGCGCGGACCCGGCGGCCCGGCGGCAGCGGGCGCCGCACGAGGTTCCACTGGTCGGGATAGAGCGCTTTCGGGTCGAGGGCGGCGGTGAGCGTGCCGCCGTCGGCGAACTCGACGCCGAGGAAGGTCTTCGTGCTCGTGTACTCCGGGTCGCGGTCGGGGAAGACGACGTAGCTGAGTTCGTCGTGTTCCTCCGTTGCGAGGTCCACGTCGAAGAGCGTGCCGCCGTCGGCTCCGGTGAACCGCAGCGCCCGCAGGCCGGTGAACCCCGCGCCGGATTTCGCCGCCGGTGACCGTTCCGGCCCGCTCCCGGCCACCCCGGTGCGGGGAACCGGGTCCCCCTCTTCGAAGGACGAGAAGAACCGGTCGGTGATCACCTGCCCACCGTAACCGGACGCCCGGTTTTTCTCCTGTCCAGCGTGTGTGTGTTCGCCGCTCCCGTTGGTGTGTTCGCCTCCCGCGCTGGCGTGTTGGCCGTCCGCGCCGGTGTGTTGGCCTCCCGCGCCGGTGCGTCGGCCGTTCCCGGGCGTGCGCCGCCGAGTACGGGGAGCGCGGGGGTGGGCCGGTGCCGGGAG
>NZ_VMNW02000125.1 GCF_007713735.2 Amycolatopsis acidicola
CCCCAACCACGACATCCCCTCCACATCCCCTCCCTCTCGACTCCACCCGACCACGATCCCCCCACCGAAAGCCCTCGACAGCCGCTATCCCGCGCCGTATAGTCCACGTGGAATAAACGGATTGGATCACCAAGCGGAGGTGCGCACGGGATGGGGCGAGGGAAGCTCACGCCGATGGCGATGGCGGTGCTGGAGCTGCTGCACGAAAAACCCATGCACCCCTACGAGATGAACCAGCTCCTGCGCGATCGCCACGTCGAGAACCGGGTCAACATCAAGCCCGGCTCGCTCTACCACACCGTCGACCGGCTGCTGGCCGACGGACACCTCGAGGTGGTCGAGACACAGCGCGAAGGACGACGCCCCGAACGCACCGTCTACGCGCTCACCGAACAGGGCCGGGACGCGTTCGTCGAGCGGGCCACGGCGATCTTGAGCACGGTGGCCACGGAACACCCGGAGTACACCAGCGGCCTGGCCGTGCTCGACGACCTCGATCCCGAGGTCGCGCTCGCCCAACTACAGCTGCGGGTGCTGCGCCTGGAGGCGGAAGTCGCTGCACAGCAAGCCATCCAGAAGGGGCTCATCGCGAAAAAGCTCCCGCGAATTTACTGGATCGACTGGCAGTACACCGCCGCCGCACGCGAGTTCGAGCTGAACTGGACCAAACAGCTCGTCGCCGACATCGAGTCCGGGCGGCTGGAATGGCAGCACCGCAAGAGACACTCACCGGCATTCGAACTGATCAAGGACACCCACGATGACAAGGCAAGCTAACCCCTGGGCCGCGCTTTCCGCACTGTGCCTGGGTTTCTTCATGATCCTGCTGGACACCACCATCGTGTCCATCGCGATCCCCGGCATGGTGCGCGGGCTGGACACCAGCCTCAACTCGGTGGTCTGGGTGCTGTCGGTGTACCTGCTGACCTACGCGGTCCCGATGCTGTTCACCAGCCGCCTCGGCGACCGGTTCGGTCCGAAGCGGGTGTTCCTCGCCGGGCTGTTCGTATTCACCGCCGCCTCCCTGTGGTGCGGGCTCTCCGGCACGGCCGAGATGCTCATCGCCGCCCGCGCGGTGCAGGGCCTCGGCGCGGCGCTGATGACCCCGCAAACCCTCGCGTTCATCACGCACCTCTTCCCGCCCGCGAAACGGGGCCCCGCAATGGGTTTGTGGGGCGGGGTCGCCGGACTGGCCACGATCACCGGGCCGCTGCTGGGCGGCGTGCTGGTGGACAGCCTCGGCTGGGAGTGGATCTTCTTCGTGAACGTCCCGGTCGGCGTGCTCGCGATCGTGCTGACCGTGCTCCTGGTGCCGGACTGGCAGCCGAAGCACTCGCATTCCTTCGACATCCCCGGAATCCTGCTCTCCGCGGCCGGCCTGTTCCTGCTCGTCTTCGGAATCCAAAATGGACAGCAGTACGACTGGGGCGACGTCTGGGGCCCGGTCAGCATCCCCGAGATCATCGGCGCCGGCGTCCTGCTGCTCGTGGTTTTCGTGGTGTGGCAACGGTTCAACCAGCGTGAGCCGCTGCTCCCCCTGCGCGTGTTCAAGAACCGCAACTTCTCCGCGGGCAGCGTGACGGCCATGGCGATCGGCTTCTCGATGACCGGCATGTTCGTCCCGCTGGTGGTCTACATCCAGGACGTGCTCGGCATGACCCCGAGCAAGGCGGGCCTGCTCACCGCCCCGATGTCGCTGCTCTCCGGCATCGTCGCGCCGTTCGTCGGCAGGCTCTCGGACAAGGTGAACGCCAAGTACCTGGTGATGTTCGGCTTCACCGCGCTCGCCGCGGGCCTGATCATCATCACCGTGCAGGCCGAAGCCACCACGAACCCGTGGGCGCTGGTGCCGGCGCTGCTGGTCTGCGGGCTCGGCACGGGCTGCGTGTTCGCGCCGATGAGCAACGTGACGATGAGTTCGGTCGACCGGACGCTCGCGGGCGCGGCCTCGGGCATCTTCAACACCGCCCGCCAGGTCGGCGGCGTGCTCGGCTCGGCGGCGATCGGCGTGCTGCTGCAGGCGCGGATCACGTCGAACATGGCTGCCACGCACGGAAACGTGCCGCAGGCGCTCACCGACGCGGCCCGCGAAACGATCATCCTGCCCGCCGCCGTGCTGCTGCTCGGCGCCATCGCGGCGACGGCGATGAAACGGGTCACCCCGCGGGACCCGAGCGCCGCCGAGACCAAGCTGGCCGCCGCGGACCGATAAGCTGCGCCGGTGCGTTTCGTCCTGGCTTCCGCCTCCCCTGCCCGTCTCGGCGTGCTTCGCGCGGCGGGAATCGAACCCAGTGTCGTGGTCTCCGGCGTCGACGAGGACGCCGTGACCGCGTCACTGACCGACCCGTCACCGGCCGAACTGGTCAGCACGCTCGCGCTGGCCAAGGCCGAGGCCGTGCTCGCGGAGGTGGCGGGCACGCATTCGGACGCGGTGATCGTCGGCTGCGACTCGATGTTGTCCATCGGCGGCGAGCTGCTCGGCAAACCGCACGAGCCGGAGATCGCCCGCAAACGCTGGGCGCAGATGGCGGGCGGATCCGGCGAACTGCTGACCGGGCATGCCGTGCTCCGCATCGAAAACGGCCAGCGCACCCGGCAGGCGGTGGACAGTCACACCACGACGGTGCGGTTCGCCGACCCCACCCCCGCCGAGATCGAGGCGTACATCGCCACCGGCGAACCGCTCGGCGTCGCGGGCGCGTTCACCCTCGACGGCCGCGGCGGCTGGTTCGTGGAGGGCATCGACGGGGACCCGTCGAGCGTGATCGGGATCAGCCTGCCGCTCACCCGGCGGCTCCTCGCCCAGGTGGGCGTGAGCGTCGTCGACCTGTGGTCTCTCACATAATGGGAACGGGAAGAAAACTCGTCTTCGCGGTGTAGACCAATCCGGTAAGCAGTTCGCTAGCACCGGAGCAACCCCGTGTCCCTTTTACGGTCCTATTCCAGGCCCAAGGTGTTCGGCCTCGTCGTGGTCGTCGCCCTCGTTCTCGGTGCCGTGCTCGGCTTCGTGGCCAAGCAGGCCCAGCTGTCCTGGCTGGGCACCACGCTGGAGACGATCGGCACGATCTTCGCCAACCTGCTGCAGGTCACCGTCCTGCCGCTGGTGTTCACCGCGATCGTGCTCGGCATCACGAGCCTGCGCGGGCTCGGCGGCGCGCGCACCGCGGCCCGCCTCGGCGGGAAGACGGTGCTGTGGTTCGCCACCACCTCGTTCATCGCGGTGCTGATCGGGATCGTGGTCGGCAAGATCATCAACCCCGGCACCGGCGTCTCGCTCAAACCGGACTCCGCCACGGTGCAGAAGCTCGCGAGCCGTGACCAGGGTTCGTGGCTGGACCTGGTGAACAACCTGATCCCGAGCAACCTGTTCGAGGCCTTCGCCGACGGCGAGATCCTGCAGGTCGTGGTGATCTCGCTCGCGGTCGGGCTCGCCGCGTACAGCCTCGGCGACCGCGCCGAACCGTTCGTGCGGTTCAACAAGGTCGTGTTCGACCTGGTGCAGAAGGTGCTGAGCTGGATCATCAAACTCGCCCCGATCGGTGTGCTGGGCCTGATCGGGCACGCCTTCGCCACCTACGGCGACAAGTTCGTGCGGCCGCTGCTTTCGCTGATCGTCGCGGTGTACATCGGCACGCTGCTCGTGCTGTTCGTCGTCTACCCGCTGCTGCTGAAGTTCGTCGGCAAGGTCAGCCCGGCGCTGTTCTTCCGCAAGGCGTGGACGGCGATCCAGTTCGCCTTCGTGTCCCGGTCCTCCGGCGCGACCCTGCCGCTGGCCCGCCAGACCGCGGTCAACCTCGGCGTCGACCCCGGTTACGCGAGCTTCGCGGTGCCGCTCGGCACGACGACCAAAATGGACGGTTGCGCGGCCGTTTATCCTGCGGTGGCCAGCATTTTCATCGCGAACCTTTTCGGCATCCACCTCGGCTTCGGCGACTATGTGCTGATCGTCGTGGTGGCCGTGTTCGGCGCGATCGCGACCGCCGGGGTGACCGGCTGGTTCACCATGCTCACGCTGACCTTGAGCACACTGAACCTGCCGCCCGAGGTGATCGCGACCGGCATAGCGGTGATCTACGGGATCGACCCGATCCTCGACATGATGCGCACCGCGACCAACGTGACCGGCCAGATCGCCATCCCGACGTGGATCGCGCGCACCGAGAACCTGCTCGACGACGAGGTGCTGCACTCGCACACCCCGCCGCCCCTGCTGGACTCCGAAGAGCGCGAACCCGTGCCGGCCTGAGTCGCGTTTTCCTTACGCACCAACCGGTCCGCGGTCGCCAGACCGCGGACCGGTGGCGTCTTCACGAACAGGCGCGCAGATCACTCGCCTGCAGGCGGATGTTCGGCCAGCCCCGCAACTGCGAGGCGTAGCTGTACTTCTTCGTGCAGCCGACGACACTGCCGTCCAAGGCGTACACCCGCGCCACCACCGGGGAACTGTCCACCACGGTGATCTCCGGCGCGTCCGAACCGGACACGTTGCCCAGCGCGACCGCGCCCGCCGCCGAGAAATACGGCTTGTCCACCGAACGCCAGCCGTCCGCGCGATCGATGAACAGCTGCGCGATCCGCCCGCCGTTCAGCGGGGCGTCCACGATGCACGCCGAAGTCGAAGCCTGCACGCAGGTCAGTGAATCGGCGGAAAGCTTGGCACCCAATTCGGTGACAGTCGTCTGGAGCACCACCGCCCCGGCACGGAGCCGCCCGTTACCGCCGGCGGCGTCGGCCATCAGCGCGACCGAATCCCCGCCCACCGTCTGGGTGGCGACGACCGCACACGGCCCGTCACCGCACTCCAGCGCGTTCGAAGTCGGCGCGCCCGCCGGTATCGCCGCCTCGACCCCGGGCACCGAACTGTTCTCCGGCCGCAGCTCACGCACCACAACCAGAGCCGCGATCGTGACCACTGCGGCCAGCACGGCCGTGACCACCACGGACCGAGGAGCCCGCCTCGCTCCCACGCGTAATCCCCTCTCCCCCCGGCCTGGTCACCGAGAGCCAGGGTAAGCGTGAGCCGCGTCTCTCCGCACGCGGACACCCTCGCCGTAAACTCACCGGAAGGCCCACGGGTGCGCCGCAGGAGGGACGTCCCCGGGGAGCAGGCGGAAAATCCACATGGAGGTAGGGCGTGCCCGAGCAGGCCAGCGGCAGCCAAGGCGGACCGGTCACCAAGATCCTCGTCGCCAACCGGGGCGAGATCGCGGTGCGTGTGATCAGAGCGGCCAAGGACGCGGGCCTCACCAGCGTCGCGGTCTACGCCGATCCGGATCGGGACGCGCCGCACGTGCAGCTCGCCGACGAGGCGTTCGGTCTCGGCGGCACCACGGCGGCGGACAGCTACCTCGTCATCGACAAGCTGATCGACGTCGCGAAGAAGTCCGGTGCCGACTCGGTGCACCCCGGCTACGGCTTCCTCTCGGAGAACGCCGACTTCGCCCAGGCGGTCATCGACGCGGGCCTGACCTGGATCGGGCCGAGCCCGCAGGCCATCCGCGACCTCGGTGACAAGGTCACCGCGCGGCACATCGCGACCAAGGCCGGTGCCCCGCTGGTGCCGGGCACCAAGGACCCGGTGGCCAACGCGGACGAGATCATCGCCTTCGCCAACGAGAACGGCCTGCCGGTCGCGATCAAGGCCGCCTTCGGTGGTGGCGGCCGCGGCCTCAAGGTCGCCCGCACCATCGAAGAGATCCCGGAGCTGTTCGAATCCGCCACCCGGGAGGCCGTGTCCGCCTTCGGCCGCGGCGAGTGCTTCGTCGAGCGCTACCTGGACAAGCCGCGCCACGTCGAGGCGCAGGTGCTGGCGGACAAGCATGGCAACGCGATCGTCGTCGGCACCCGCGACTGCTCGCTGCAGCGACGTCACCAGAAGCTGGTGGAAGAAGCCCCCGCCCCGTTCCTCAGCGACGAGCAGCGCGCCACCATCCACAGCTCCGCCAAGGCCATCTGCAAGGAGGCCGGCTACTCCGGCGCCGGCACCGTCGAGTACCTCGTCGGCGTGGACGGCACCATTTCCTTCCTCGAGGTCAACACCCGCCTGCAGGTCGAGCACCCGGTCTCGGAGGAGACCACCGGACTCGACCTGGTGCGCGAGATGTTCCGCATCGCCCGCGGCGAAAAGCTCCGCTTCACCGAGGACCCGGCCCCGCGCGGCCACTCGATCGAGTTCCGCATCAACGGTGAGGACGCGGGCCGCAACTTCCTGCCGGCGCCGGGCACCGTGACCAAGCTGGTCTTCCCGGAGGGCCCCGGCGTCCGCGTCGACTCCGGCGTGCACACCGGCAGCGTCGTCGGCGGGTCGTTCGACTCGATGCTGGCGAAGCTGATCGTCACCGGCTCCGATCGCGAGAACGCGCTGGAGCGCAGCCGCCGCGCGCTCGACGAGCTGATCGTCGAGGGCATGGCCACCGTGGTCCCGTTCCACCGCGCGATCGTGCGGGACGAGGCGTTCATCGGTGACGGCGAGTCGTTCAAGGTGCACACCCGCTGGATCGAGACCGAGTTCGACAACCAGATCGAGCCGTTCACCGCGCCCGGCGAGGCCGACGAGGAGCCCGCGGAGCGGCAGACACTGGTCGTCGAGGTCGGCGGACGCAGGCTCGAGGTCTCCCTGCCCGGTGACCTGGCGCTGTCCGGCGGTGGCGGCGGCGCGGCCGCCGCGAAGGCGAAGCCGCGCAAGCGCGCCGGCGGCACCAAGACGGCGGTCAGCGGGGACGCGGTGACGGCTCCGATGCAGGGCACCATCGTCAAGGTCGCGGTCGAGGACGGCCAGCAGGTCGAGGCGGGCGAGCTCGTCGTCGTGCTGGAAGCGATGAAGATGGAGAACCCGGTGACCGCGCACAAGGCCGGCACCGTGAACGGTTTGTCCGTCGAGGTCGGTTCCGCCGTGACCCAGGGTTCCGTGCTGCTCGAAATCAAGGACTGAGCCTGGCGGGGAGGCATAAAATCGTGGGGTGAACCCAGGCCCCTCCTCCCCGGAGATCCGCATCAGCGATACGGACCGGGAAACCGCGCTCACGGCGCTCGGCGAGCACATGAGCGCGGGCCGGCTGGACATCGACGAGTACGGGGAACGTTCGGCGAAGGTCACCGCGGCCAAGACCCGCGGCGACCTCGCCGAGGTCTTCACCGACCTGCCCGAGCCGCATCCCACGTACGGCGAAGCGCCGAAACAGCCGGCCCCGCCCGCCGAAGTGCCGAAGCCCGGTGCCCCCGTCGCGTACACCGACCGCCCGCTGAGCCAGCGGCTCGCGGCCGCGGTGCTCCCGGTGGCCTTCCTGGTCGGGCTCGTACTGTTCTTCACCGTGGGCGGCTGGTGGTGGTTCGCGCTGCCGCTCGTCCTGGGCGCGGTCGGCCAGCGCCTGTGGGGCCGGGACTGGGACAAAGACCCGCGCTGGCGTGAAGAGCGTGACCGGCGCCGCGACCTGCGTGACCGGCGACGGCACTAGGATCGGCGCGTGAGCGCGGACATGCGGCTCAGCGACGCTGAGCGCAATGAAGCCATCGAGGCGTTATCCGAGCACGTCCGCACCGGCAGGCTCGACATAGACGAGTTCGGCACCCGCTCCGCCCGTGCGAGCGCGGCCAAGACCCGCAACGAGCTGAAGCCGCTGTTCGACGACCTGCCCGAGCCGCATCCTTCGGTGCTCAAGGCGGTACGGGCACGGCCTGCGCCGGGCAAACCCCAGCCGGCGCCGAGGCTCGGCGCCGGCGCGGTCACCCTCGCTTTCGTCGTCGCCGCGATCCTTTTCTTCACGGTGGCGAAGGTGTGGCTGGTGTTCCTGCTGCCGGCCGTGGTGGCGCTGCTGATCGGGACGAGGTCCCGTTAGCCCGATGGAACCGGTCGAGATCAGCGCGGGCGGGTACCGGCTGCGGCAACTGCGCGCGGACGCCACGATCGACGACAGGCCGGCCCTGATCGCGGCCTTCGCCGACCCCGAGCACTCGCGCTACATCGTCAACTACAACGTGCGGAACCTGTCTCAGGCGGCGAGCTACGTCAACCAGCGCGCCGCCGAGTGGTTCGGGGACGAGCGGTGTTCGTGGGCCATCGCGGAGCCCGCCACCGAAGAGCTGCTCGGCGAAGTCGGCTTGAAGAGCCTCGACCTCGCGGAACGGCTCGCCGAGATCGCGCTGTGGATCCACCCGAACGCCCGCGGGCGCGGGATCTCGGTCGTCGCCGTGCGCGCCGCCCTGCGCTTCGGTTTCGAAACGCTGGGGCTGCTGGACATCGGCTACCGGCACCACCCGGACAACCACGCGTCGGCCGCCGTCGCGAAACGGTGCGCCTTCACCCGGCTCGGCCTCGGCGGGGATCCCCGGCAGCCCGGCGGCCGGCTGGTCGAATGGATCCAGCGGGCGGGCTGAACCGCGACCGTATTTCCGGGCGGCCCGAAAAATTCCCGCGCCGGACCATTTCGCGTTGCCGGCACGTCAGTCCATTGTGGAGCGCCGAGGCCCCGGACCGCCCAGCTCGGGCCGCATGCGCGGTCGCGCATACGGCGGCAATTCTGATCACTCTGTGCCGGGCAACACAATTACTTTCGCATTCCGCGGAGTTGTGATGATCTGGAATCGACACCTGATTCAGCGCCGAACGGGGGAAACGTGGGCGACTCCAGTCTCTTCTTGACCCGCATCCTCGACGTGCTGTGTGATGGCGGCGACAAAATCGCTTTCGCCCATCAAAGCCGTTCGATGAGCTACCAAGAGACCTTTGACACATTGCGACGGCTGCATGGGACGCTGAAGAACGAGGGCATTTCTCCCGGGCAAACAGTCGCGATCACCGGCGGAAACATGCCGGAAACAATTCTGCTGCAGATCGCCGCGCAGCTGCGGGGGGCCAGGGTCGCGCACGTGGAAGGCAGCGCCATCGAAGAGCTCGCGCCCGACCACGTGCTGTCCTCCGATCCGGCCGGGCCGCTGCTGCTGGCCGGGAGCGGCACGAAGACCCGCCAGAGCGACATCGTGATGCCGCGCTCGGTGGAGACGGTCTTCCCGACCGAGGGCGGGAAACTGGTGTCCTACAACGAGATCTACGAAGAGTTCGCGCGCACGGTCGAGCCGCGTCCGGACGGGCCGCAGCAGGTGCTGCTGATCGCGCCGATGTCGCACCCGATCGGGAACCGGATCACCGTGAAGGCCCTGCTGGCAGGCGACACCGTGGTCCTGCACGAGCGAGTGCCGGAGCCCCTGCAGACGGAAACCGCCACCCCGCCGGCGATCTGAGGGCTGGGATGGGGTCTGGTCGGGAGTCGTGAGGCTCTGCCTTGGGCCGCGACCGGCCGCCCCCGCTGCCTGAACGAGCGAGGCTCGGCTGAGTGACCGGCCCCAGAGCGAACGAGGCTCGGCCGAGGCGCCCCCATTGCACGAAGGCCCGGCCGAACCCCTCGGTTCGGCCGGGCCTTCGTTGCGACCGGGCGCGCGACTGCCCCAGATGAGCGGCACCCGCGCGCGCTAAACCTCCGCGCTACCCGGGCCCCGCGAGCCCTATCCCACCGGGCCGCGTGAGCTCTAACCCACCGAGCCCGGCCTCCAGGCCCTGAGTCCTAAACCCTCTCGGGCGCCGTGGGCCCACCTCTCGAGCCCCGCGAGCTCGAACCCACCGAGCCCGGCCTCCCGGGCCCTAAGTCCTAAACCCTTCCGGGCGCCGCGAGCCTTACCCCTCGGCCCCGTAAGCCCTAAACCGCCGGGCCATGCGAGCCCGGCCTCCCGGGCCCTGAGTCCTAACCCTCCGCGCGCCGTGGGCCCACCTCTCGGGGCCCGGTAAGCCCTAGCCCACAGGCTCCGTGAGCCGGGTCCGGGCCTCGGGCGCGCTGGCGCGCCGGGCGTCTGCCGCCTCGTCGTTCGGCTGGTCCTGCGAATCGCGTTCCGCGGCCACTCGCGCGTTGTAGACCTCGACCTCGCGCGTGATGGTCTCGTCCGACCAGCCCAGCACCTGGCCCATCAGCATCGCGACCTGCGCCGCGCAGTCCACGCCGCGGTGCGGGTACTCGATCGAGATCCGCGTGCGCCGGGCGAGCACGTCCTCCAGGTGCAGCGCGCCTTCGTGGCTCACCGCGTACACCGCCTCGACGGCCAGGTAGTCCGGCGCGTGCTCGATCGGCCGGAGCAGCTCCGGCTTCCCATCCGCGAGAGCGAGCACCTCGTGCACCATCGAGCCGTAGCGGTCCAGCAAATGCCGGACCCGGTACGGGTGCAGCCCGTGCTGCGCGGCGAGATGGTCGGCCTGGTTCACCAGCGCGTGGTAACCGTCCGCGCCCAGCAGTGGGACCTTGTCGGTGATCGACGACTGCGCGCGGCCCGGGAGGTCCACCGCCGCCGCGTCCACGGCGTCGGCGGCCATCACGCGGTACGTCGTGTACTTGCCGCCCGCGATCGCGACCAGGCCCGGCGCGACGCGCGCCACCGCGTGTTCACGGGACAGCTTCGAGGTTTCCTCGCTCTCCCCCGCCAGCAACGGCCGCAGCCCGGCGTACACACCCTCGATGTCCTCGTGCTTGAGCGGCGTCGCGAGCACCGAGTTCACGTGCTCGAGGAGGTAGTCGATGTCGTGCTTGGTCGCGGCCGGATGCGCGAGGTCGAGCTCCCAGTCGGTGTCCGTGGTGCCCACGATCCAGTGATTGCGCCAGGGAATGACGAACAGCACGGACTTTTCGGTACGCAGGATCAGCCCCGACTCCGAAACGATCCTGTCCCGCGGCACCACGATGTGCACGCCCTTGCTGGCGCGCACCCGGAACCGGCCGCGGCTGCCGGACAGGCGCTGCAGCTCGTCGGTCCACACCCCGGTGCAGTTGATCACCGCGTTGGCCTGGATCTCGGTCTCGCGGCCGTCCTCCACGTCCCGCACGCGGACCCCGGACACGCGGTCCGCCTCGCGCAGGAACTCGACCACCTGGGTAGAGGTCCGGACCACCGCGCCGTAGTGCGCGGCCGTGCGGGCGACCGTCATCGTGTGCCGGGCGTCGTCGGACTGTGCGTCGTAGTAACGGATTCCGCCGATGAGCGCGTCCCGTTTCAGCGCCGGCACCATCCGTAGCGCGCCCGCCCTTGTCAGGTGCTTCTGGCCGGGCACCGAACGCGCGCCGCCCATCGTGTCGTACATGAACAACCCGGCGGCCGTGTACGGGCGCTCCCACACACGGTGCGTCAGCGGGTACAGGAAGCTCACCGGTTTCACCAGGTGCGGCGCGAGCCGGGTGAGCATCAGCTCCCGCTCCCGCAACGCTTCGCGCACCAGGCCGAACTCCAGTTGCTCCAGATAGCGCAGCCCGCCGTGGAAAAGTTTGCTCGACCGGCTCGACGTGCCGGATGCGAGATCGCGCGCCTCCACCAGCGCCACCCTCAGCCCGCGGGTCGCGGCGTCCAACGCGGTTCCGGCCCCGACCACACCGCCGCCGACGACCACGAGGTCGAACGTTTCTTCACCGAGCCGCCGCCAGGAACGCTCACGCGCGGCCGGCCCCAGTTCCGCCTCAGTCACTCCGGCTTCCCTTCTCGAGCCTGCTGCTACGCCGTCCAGCATGTCACGGACCACCGGGTTCGGTCGGATGAGCGCGGGTGTCGCCCGACACCCGATCGGATGTGGTCGGAAGCCTCTTGGTTTGCCCTTACGGTCCAACTAGGTTGAAGTTGATCGTGAATCGGCGATGGTGCCGGGGCTCGCCTCGTCGGTTCTTCACGAAGTGCGATCTTCGGAGGGAGCCGGATGAGTCTGATCGCGATTTTCGTCTGGGAACTGATCGGCACCGCGGCCTTGATCCTCCTCGGCAACGGCGTGGTGGCGAACGTCGTGCTGCGGAAGAACAACGGGTACCAGGCAGGCACCCTGTTCATCACCTTCGGCTGGGCTTTCGGTGTGTTCACCGGCGCGAGCCTTGCCGCGCCCAGCGGTGCGCACCTGAATCCCGCGGTCACACTGGGGCTGACGCTCGCGGGCGAATCGCCGTGGAAGGACCTGCCGATCTACTGGGCGGGCCAGATGGTGGGCGCGATCGTCGGCGCCGTGCTGTGCTGGGCGGCGTACAAGCTGCAGTTCGACGACCATCCCGAGCCGCAGAACACGCTGGGGATCTTCTCGACCGCGCCGCAGATCCGGAACAAGGCGTGGAACCTCGTCACCGAGATCATCGGCACCTTCGTGCTGGTGGCCTGGATCCTGCTCAGCCCGACCATCAAGACGGGCACGGACGGCACGCCCAGCTTCGGCAACTCGGCGCTGGGCTACGCGGGCGTTTCGTTCGTCGTGCTGGTGATCGGTATTTCACTGGGCGGGCCGACGGGGTACGCCATCAACCCGGCCCGTGACCTCGGCCCGCGCATCGCCTACGCGTTCATGTTGCCGATCAAGGGCAAGCGGGACGGCGACTGGGGCTACTCGTGGGTCCCGGTGTTCGGCCCGCTGGCCGGTGGCGCGCTCGCCGCGCTGCTCTACCTCGGCGTCCACAACCTCACCTGATCCGGGAGAAAACATGACTTCTTACGTCGCCGCGATCGACCAGGGCACCACCTCGACCCGCGCGATGATCTTCGACCACTCCGGCCGGGTCGTCGCCGCAGACCAGAAGGAACACGAGCAGATCTTCCCGCAGGCCGGCTGGGTCGAGCACAACGCGGAGGAGATCTGGGAGAACACCCGCACCGTCACCGCGGGCGCGCTCGCCAGGGCCGACCTGCAGGCCAAGGACATCGTCGCCGTCGGCATCACGAACCAGCGCGAGACCACGCTGGTGTGGGACCGCAAAACCGGCAAGCCGGTGTACAACGCGATCGTCTGGCAGGACACCAGGACCGACAAGATCGTCGAGGAGCTGGGCGCGCTCGGCGGCGGTCAGGAGCGGTACCGGGAAACCACCGGGCTGCCGCTGGCCACGTACTTCTCCGGGCCCAAGGTGAAGTGGATCCTGGACAATGTGGACGGTGTACGCGAGCGCGCCGAAGCCGGTGACCTGTTGTTCGGCAACATGGACACCTGGGTGTTGTGGAACATGACCGGCGGCCCCAACGGGGGCGTGCACGTCACCGACCCCACCAACGCCTCCCGCACCCTGTTGATGGACCTGGAGACGTTGTCGTGGAGCGAAAGCAACGCGGCGGACATGGGTATCCCGCTCTCGATGCTGCCGGAGATCCGGTCGTCGTCGGAGGAGTACGGCAAGGTCCGCGAACGCGGCGTGCTGGCGGGCGTGCCGATCGCCGGGATACTCGGCGACCAGCAGGCCGCCACGTTCGGGCAGGCGTGCCTTTCCCCCGGTGAAGCCAAGAACACCTATGGCACCGGTAACTTCGTGCTGCTCAACACCGGCACCGAGAAGGTCATGTCGCAGAACGGGTTGCTGACCACGGTCTGCTACAAGATCGGCTCGAACGACACGGTGTACGCGCTGGAGGGTTCCATCGCCGTCACCGGTTCGCTGGTGCAGTGGCTGCGGGACAACCTGGGCATGATCGGCACCGCCGCCGAGATCGAGCAACACGCGAGGACCGTCGAGGACAACGGTGGCGCGTATTTCGTTCCCGCGTTTTCCGGTCTGTTCGCTCCTTACTGGCGGTCCGACGCTCGTGGGGCGATCGTCGGGCTCACCCGGTTCGTCAACAAAGGACATCTGTGCCGCGCCGTGCTGGAGGCCACGGCTTTCCAGACGCGCGAGGTCATCGACGCGATGAACGCCGACTCCGGTGTTCCCCTCAAGTCGCTGAAGGTCGACGGCGGGATGGTCGTCAACGAGCTGCTCATGCAGTTCCAGGCGGACATCCTCGGCGTGCCGGTGATCCGGCCGGTGGTCAACGAAACCACCGCGCTCGGTGCCGCGTACGCCGCCGGGCTGGCCGTCGGGTTCTGGAAGAGCGAGGACGACATCCGCAGCAACTGGGCCCAGGACAAGGAATGGACCCCGGCGATGGCCGAGTCCACCCGCGAAGCCCAGTACCACAACTGGAAGAAGGCCGTGACCAAGACCTTCGACTGGGTCGAGTGACCGGCCGGCGCCGCTCTCGTGGGAGCGGCGCCGGCACGCACTCGCCCGGCTCCACGCCACCGGTCCCGGATTTCCGTTGCGTGGCAACGGAAATCCGGGTCACCACAAAGAATCCGGCCAGACTCCGGCCACTCACTCGCACGAAATCAGCGCGCACCAACTCAGCGCACCAAATCCGCGCAACGCACCAACTCAGCGCACGTGAAATCAGGCCGCCGCGGCCTCTGAACCGTCCCCGGTCTCGGGCGCGCCCTTCGGCAGCACCTTCACCTGCGGAGCAGGCGCGGGCGCAGTCGAACCCGAACCCGTTCCCGTCGAACCGCAGCTGACCACGGCCGCGGGTGCCACGGCGGCCGTGGTCACCTCCGGTTCCGTTGTGGCCGTTGGCGAATCCGGCGCACCCGTCGTCGGCTCGGGCGACGCCGACGACTCGGGCGGCTCCGTCGTGGTGGGCGAAGTCGGCTTCGTCGTCGGCCGGCAGGCGACGGTGAACTGCACCGACGCCGGACCGTGCGCGGCAGGCAGACCAGTCTCGCAGTTGAACGTCGCCGTGTAGGTTCCCGGCTTTTCACCCGCCTTTCCCGTACCCGTGAATCCCGGGCTCTGGCCCGGTTTCAATGTGACCGCACCCGCCAAACCGGGCGACGTCAGCGAACTCGGGCTCCCGTAACAGGTCGCCGTGAAGTTCAGCGTTCCGCCCGGCTGCACCGTCGCCGGGCTGACACGCAGCGTCGGCGGCGGAGCAGTCGCGCTCGCGACTGGCGCGGACAGCACACCGCCCGCCAGCGCGAGCAGTGTCGCCCCAAGGAAAATCCCCGTTTTGTGCACCACGCACCTCCTCCAGGTGTGTTCCCTTACAAGGAGAACACTCCGGGGAGCGCGTGGAGGTTGTCTCAACCAGTCACGGAAATAATGTTGAAAACGACCCCCTGGTCGTCAGCCACCTGAGCCATCCGGCCATAAGGACTGTCCGAGGGCTCACCACGGACCGAACCGCCCAGCTGCACGACTTTCGCGACCGCCGCATCCGTGTCCGTCACGCCGAAATACGTGGACCAATGCGACTCGCCCTCGCTGATCCCGCCGAGTCCGCCGATCGGCCTGCCGTCGAGATCCAGTGTGGTGTAAGAGAAATCGGCGTTCGACAGGTCACCGAGGTGGTAGCCGAACACCTCGCTGTAGAACGTCTTCGCCCGGTCGAAATCGCGGCTCATGCCCTCGTTCCACACCACCGTGCCGGGCACGTTGACGTTCTGCAGTCCGATGTTTTCCCTTGCCTGCCAAAGGCTGAAGACCGCACCCGTCGGATCGGCGACCACCGCCATCCGGCCGGCATCGCCGACATCGCCGGGCGGCATCAGCACCTGACCGCCCGCCTCGCTGACCTTCGCGACTGTCTTGTCCGCGTCGGCCACTGCCAAATACGTTGTCCAGACTGAGGGAGCCTGTTCCATCCCCGGTGGCTTCGGGCCGAACGCCGCCACGCTTCTGCCCTCGAGCAGCGCTATCCGGTAATGGCCGTACTCCTCGCCCTGGTCTGCTATTTCCCAGCCGAACAGCGCGCCGTAGAACGCGTCGGCACGGGCCGGGTCGTCCGTCATCAGGTCGACCCAGCACGGGGTGCCTTCGGGCCAGGGGGTGTCGCGGAAGGTCATTTCGAGCTCCTGTCTTCGTCGGTGCTGTGTCGCAGGCCACCAGTGTGGCACCGGGCACCGACAAAAACGGGGCTACTCGAGGACGGCGTACACGATGATGTTGTCGCGGTAACTGTGCGCATCCCGGTCGAAACTGCCGCCGCACGTGATGAGGCGGAGCTCTGGGTCCGCGGTGTCGCCGTAGACGGCGTCCGTCGGGAAGGTGTCCTTGTCGATCTGTTCCACCCTGGTCACCCTGAACCGCGCGGTCGAACCGTCCTTTCTGGACACCGAGACCTCGTCACCTGGCGCGAGTTCCTTGAGGCGCCAGAAAATACCCTTCTGTTTGTTCCCGTCCACATGGCCGAGGATCACCGCCGGCCCGACTTCGCCCGGCGTGGGGCCGTACTGGTACCAGCCCGCCTGCAGCGGCTGGCTGACCGGCGGAACCTGGATCGTCTGGTCCGCGTTGAGGCCCAGCGGGACGAGCGTCGAATGCGCGTCGATCTTCGTGATGTCCACGCTTTCGGGAACCGCGCGCGACATCCCTTTGACGGACGGGGGATCACTCGGCGCTACCGGCGGCGCGGCGGTGGGCTGCGCCGTACAGCCGCCGACCACCAGCACGGCGAAAAACAGCAACAGCCGACGTCTCACCACGAGCCCCCTGTCTCCGGCAAACCCTGCCGTCGACTAAACGCGCTCCGGGGGCTCGCGGTTGCCCGCGAGGATCAACTCGCGTCAGTCCAGATCGTCGTGGCGCATCAGCTGGCGGCCCGCTTCGGTGATCGAGCCCGAAAGCGAGGGATACACCGAGAAAGTCAGCGCCAGGTGCTCCACCGTCAACTGGTTCTGCACCGCCAGCGCGATCGGCAGGATCAGCTCGCTGGCACTCGGCGCGACGACGACGCCGCCGACGACCACACCCGTTGCGGGGCGGCAGAACAGCTTCACGAAACCGTGCCGCAGACCTTCCATTTTCGCGCGGGCGTTGGTGGCCAGCGGCAGCATGATCGTGCGCGCGGGCACCTCGCCGGAGTCGATCGCCTGCTGCGAAATACCGACGGTGGCGATCTCGGGGTGGGTGAACACGTTCGCCGCGACCGTCTTCAGCTTGATCGGGGCGACGCCTTCGCCGAGCGCGTGCCACATCGCGATGCGGCCCTGCATGCTGGCGACCGAGGCGAGCATCAACACGCCGGTGCAGTCCCCCGCCGCGTACACGCCGGGGACGCTGGTGCGGGAAACCCTGTCCACGGTGATGAAACCGCCGGGGCCCGGCTCGATGCCGACGCGCTCCAGCCCGATGTCGCCGGTGTTCGGGATGGACCCGACCGTCATCAGCGCGTGGCTGGCGTCGATCTTGCGGCCGTCCGTCAGGTGCACTGTGACGCCGTCGCCGGTGCGCTCGACCTTCTCCGCCCGCGCCTGCTTCGCGACCGCTGTACCGCGCTGTGAGAACACTTCTTCGAGCACTGCCGCGGCGTCGGCGTCCTCGTGGGGCAGGACCCTGTCCCGGCTGGACACCACGGTGACCTTGACGCCCATTTCGGTGTACGCGGACGCGAACTCGGCGCCGGTGACGCCCGAGCCGATCACGGCCAGGTGCTCCGGCAGCTCCTTCAGGTCGTACAGCTGGCGCCAGTCGAGAATGCGCTCGCCGTCCGGCACCGCGCCCGGCAACACGCGCGGTGTGGCGCCCGTCGCGACGAGAACCACGTCGGCGTCGAGGACCTCGGGCTCACCCGAACGAGGGGTTACGAGGACTTTGTGCGTGGCGAGGCCGGGCTCGTCGTCGTGGAAGCGCGCCTCGCCGGTGATCACCCGCACGCCCTCGCGCTGCACCCGCGCCCGGATGTCGGCGGACTGCGCCAGCGCGAGGCCCTTGACGCGGCCGTGCACGGTGGGCAGGTCGATGCGGGCCTTGTCCAGATCCGTGACGATGCCCAGCTCACCGAGGCCGTGCATGCTGGCCCTGGCCCCGGACGACGCGATGAACGTCTTCGACGGGACGCAGTCGTAGAGCACGCACGCGCCGCCGAGCCCGTCGCGCTCCACGACCGTGACGTTCGCGCCGTGCTGGGCGGCCACCAGCGCCGCCTCGTAGCCGGCCGGGCCACCGCCCATGATCACGATCCTGGTCACGACATCCTCCTACTCACGCGGCTCACACCCACCTTAAGAGGGGACACCCGGACTACGTCCGGTCGGGGGAGCGACGGGTCGCTAGGCTGTGGCCGTGCCGTTGTATGCCGCTTACGGGTCCAACATGGAGCCCGCCCAGATGATGGAGCGCGCGCCGCATTCGCCGATGGCGGGTACCGGCTGGCTGGAAGGCTGGCGGCTGACCTTCGGCGGCGAGGACATCGGCTGGGAAGGTGCCCTGGCCACGATCGTCGAAGACCCGGGAAGCCGGGTCTTCGTGGTGCTCTACGACGTGACCCCGCTCGACGAGGCCCAGCTGGACCGCTGGGAAGGCGGCGAGCTCGGTCTGCACAACAAGATCCGGCTGCGCGTGCAGACCATGGACGGCGCCGTGGTGGCCTGGTTCTACGTGCTCGACGCGTACGAGGGCGGCCTGCCCTCGGCCCGCTACCTCGGCGTTCTCGCGGACGCCGCCGAGGCCGCCGCCGCGCCCGCCGACTACGTCGACGACCTCCGCACACGGCCCTGCCGGGGCATCGCCACCTGATTCTCTCCAACTCCGCGTGTTGGCCACCCCCGTCCGCGAGTTGGCCGCCCCAGTGAGTGTGTTGGCCACTCCCGTCGGGGAGTTGGCCACTCCCGCTGGCGAGTTTGCCCCAGACGCTGTCGGACCACTGCGGTCAGGGTGACTGCGGTCTGCCCTCACGCACCCACCGGGCACTTTCGCTGTGTGAACGCTTGACGCAAGTCGCCGAGAAACCGCCCTGAGTCGGCCATGTCCTCCTTGCGGACCCGGATCACCCGCCAGCCGCGGGCCGACAACCGCTCATCACGTTCGAGATCGTTCTCCTCGCGTCCCTCGTGTGCCTCGAAACCGTCGTATTCGACCGCGATCCGTAGCTCCGGCCACGCCAGATCGAGTCGGTACAGCAGCTCACCGGCCAGGGTCAGAATGGGATGCTGGGTCACCGGAACCGGAAAACCGGCGTCGATGACAACCAACCGCAGGCGGCTTTCCTGCGGTGACTCCACATCCGACGCGGCCAGCGCCAGCAGCGATTCGCCCCTCCTGGTACCCCGACGGTCATCTCGCCGCGAAATACAGTCCGCGGTGTTCGCGAGGAAAGCTCCGATCTCGGGTTTGGTCAGCCCGGCCAAGGCCTGGTCCAGGCAAGCGAGCGCCTTCCACCGAATATCCGTGCACAACAGTTCGGCGATCGTCTCGTCCAATGGACACATCGGCAGGCCGTTTCGCGACACCGTGTCCGCCGGGTCGAACCGGTCGTGATGGATCACCAGGCCAGGTCTCGAGCGCACCCAGTTGTCGTAGGGAACCGTCACGTGGACATCGACCGAATCGGCGGCGGTGCAGCCATGCAGAAAAGCGGCCGTCCGGTGTGACAGCACGGCGCCGCGGCCGGCTGCGAACAGTGCCGCAGCCGCTCTGGTTTCGGGCTCCAGCAGACGTCGACTATCGACGATCACGCCGCGCCACAACTGGACGAGCACCCCGTCCTTCAACGCGCCTCTGAGGACACTTTCACCCAAAGCGGCGGCCGCGTCCTGCCGCTTCGCCGCCCCGTGCCGTGAATTGATGATGTTGAGCATTTATCCAGCTTGAGCGCTGCGCGGGCCGTTCGGGGAACTAATTTGATGACCTGTGGATAACCCGGGGCCTGTGGATAACCTGTCGTGGCTGTGTTGGCGCCGTGCGGGGCCAACACAGCCACGACAGGTGCCAATACACCGACGGCGCGGGCCAACACATCGACGCGAGGGGCAAACACGCCAGCGAGTGTGGACAACTCACGCCGAAGGTGGGGACCGGGG
>NZ_VMNW02000126.1 GCF_007713735.2 Amycolatopsis acidicola
GCAGAAACCGGCCCTGGTCACCCGGTGCGGGTCACGCCGCGGATGATGATCGCGACTTCCTCGGCGAACGTCTTCGCGGGGTCGCCTTCCGGTTCCCCGCCGAGGATTCGCGCCGTGGTCGGGTAGCGGCCGGTCTCCAGCTGCCGCCCGAGGTAGGCCCCGACTGACGCCTGCCACGCCGTCTCCTCGGTGCCGCTCTCCCGGTTGAGGCGCCGCTCGGTCACCTCGTTGCGGACGGCGCCCACGAGGTAGGCGTTGTAAACCCCGAGCGCGGCCATGATGCGGTCACCCCCGCCCGGCCCCAGCGCACGATCCAGCGCGGTGGCGGTCGCTTCCATCACCGTGAGGGCGTTCGGCCCCAGATGCGGCCTGCCGCCGATCAGCTCGACGAACCATTCGTGCCGCAGGGCGGATTCCCGGGTCGCCACGGCGATCACGAGAAGCGCCTCCTCCCGCTCCGGGTGGTCGCCGAGCTCGGCCGCGATCTCCCCGTACACGGCGTCGGCCATGAGGTCGAGCAGTTCGTCCTTGGTGGCGACATAGCCGTACAACCGCATCGCACTGACCCCGAGCGCGGCGGCGGCCTTGCGCATCGACAGCCCGGACAGCCCCTCCTCGTCGGCCAGGGCGATCGCGGCCTTGACGATCCGGCCCCGGTCCACGGGGACGACCGTGCGGCCCCGCGGTTCGGGGCGCTCCCAGATCAGTTCCACGGCCCCTACCGTACGACGTCCTCGTTCTGTACGGTGTACGGTAGTTTCTGTACACTGTACGGAACTACGAGGAGGACCCACGAACACGAGCCCACGGATCGCCATCGCCGGCGGCGGCATCGGCGGCCTGGTACTGGCGGGAATGCTGGACCGGCACGGAATCCCGGCCACCGTCTACGAGCGGGACACCGATCCGGGCGCCCGCGCCCAGGGAGGCTCGCTCGACCTGCACCCCGAATCGGGACAACGCGCCCTGGACGAACTCGGACTGGCCGACGCGTTCGCGACCGAAGCCCGGCCCGAGGGCGAATCCCTGCGCATTCTCGACCCCAGCGGCACCATCGTGGGCAAGCACGCCCCCGAGCCGGGCAGCGGCACCCGGCCGGAAATCGACCGCGGCGCCCTGCGGAAACTACTGCTGTCGCGGGTCCCCGACAGCGCCCTGCGCTGGGGCCACCACCTGACTGGCACCGAACAACTGCCCACCGGCGGCCACCGCTTGCACTTCGCCGACGGCACCCACAGCGACTGCGACCTCCTCGTCGGCGCCGACGGCGGACGCTCCCGCATCCGCGCACTCCTCACCGACGCCCAGCCGGTCCACCTCTCCGGCTATCTCTCGATGTTCATCGCCGACGCCGACCGGCGCCGGCCACGCGTGGCGGATTTCGTCGGCCCGGGCAGCCTGATGGCCCTCGGCGACAACCTGAACCTCGGCGCGCAGCGGTCCGGCGACGGCAGCATCCGCGTCTCCGTGACGATCCGGGCCGACGAGCACTGGATCGACCGCCAGCGGTTCGACACCATGGAATGGCCGGAAGTCGTGGCGCGCCTGCACGCGCTTTTCTCCGGCTGGGCACCGGAATTGACCGCTTTGATCGACGCCTGCGACCCCGGCACGCTCGTGGGACGCACGATCGAAGCCCTGCCGGTCGGCACGCGGTGGCAGCCCCGGCCCGATGTCACCCTCGTCGGCGACGCCGCCCACCTCATGCCGCCCGTGGGCGACGGCGCCAACCAGGCGATGCTCGACGGCGTCATGCTGGCCCACGCCCTCGCGGACAACCGCGGAGACCTCGCCGCCGCAATCACCACCTACGAAGCCGAAATGCTCGACCGCGCCGAGGAAATCGCGGAAGGCGCGGCGCAGATGGAGCAGATGGGCCTCGCGCCCGACGCGGCCGAACGACTGAAGTCCTTCTTCGGCTGACTGTCCACAGTGTCCCGACGCGCCCGAAGGACGGCGCCCACGAGCGTGGCCCCACCGCAGGACTCCCGTGCGTCAGCCCGCGAGCCGCCCCGGGCTGCGGGGCGCCACCAGGTCGTCGTCCGGTTCCTCCCAGAACGACAGGGAATCGAGCCACCGCATGAGGAGTTCGCCGGTGCCGTGGAAGTGCGCGGCTGTCCCCGACCGGGCCGCCTCGACGTCCCCGGCGGCGAGGGCGTCGATCAGCGGCCCGTGCTGCGTGCGGTTCACCTCGGACCAGCCGGGCACCACGTGGAAGTTCTCGGGGAACTGCAACGGCACCAGCCTGCTGGCGGCCCGGGCGAACCAGTCCAGCTTCGGCGCGTCCGCGATCACCGAGACGTAGTGGTGCAGCTTCGCGTTCAGCTCCGTGGCCAGCCGCCCGTCCTCGGGGTCGGCTTCGCGGATGCGCCGGTCGATCTCCCGCAGGTAGTCGACGTCCCGCGAGGTCGCCCTCGTCGCCGCGCGCGCGGCGATCTCGCCCTCGGCCGTCGACCACATCAGGTACGTGTCCTCGACGTCCTTGCGCCGGATCGCCGCGACGCGGAAGCCCCGGTTCGGCTCGTGGCGCACCCAGCCGTCCTGCGTGAGGAGCAGCAGCGCTTCGCGGACGGGAGTCACGCTCACCCCGAGCTGCTCCGCCAGCTGCCCCAGGCGGAGCGTGTCCCCCGGATGCACCGTCCGCGCCATGATCTGGTCCCGGATCGCGCTCGCGACGTTGCTCCGGAGCTGCTCTTTCCCCTCCTTCGCCACGTCATGGATTCTAGCCGTCACAGATCGAGGACCAGACGGGGTGACCGGGAGCGCGAGCAACACGGCATGATCACCTCCCCGGAGGCCTGCTCCTCCGCGCCGAGGTAGGAGTCCCGGTGCTCCGGCTCCCCCTCCAGGACGTAGGTCTCGCAGGTCCCGCAGGTTCCTTCCCGGCACGAGGTCGGCAGGTCGACCCCCGCCGCCTCGATCGCCTCGGCCAGGGTCTGGTCCGCGCCCACGGTCAGGGTGATGCCCGACGCCTCAAGCTCAACCTCGAACGCCACGTTCACCCCGGCGAGCGCGCCCTCCTTCGGCCGGAAGCGCTCCAGGTGCAGGACCCCGGCCGGGCACCGTTCCTCGACGGCGTCGAGCAGCGCCCCGGGACCGCAGCAGTAGACCGCGGTGCCCGGGCCCGGCGTGCCCAGAATCGTGGCCAGGTCGAGGAGTCCGTGCGTGTCCTGCGGCAGGAAGGCGACCCTGCCGCCGTACCGGGCCAGCTCGCCGCGGAACGCCATGGACGACTCCCGGCGCCCGCCGTAGTACAGCCGCCACGGCTTCCCCGCGTCCTCGCATGCGGCGATCATCGGCAGGATCGGCGTGATCCCGATGCCGCCCGCGATGAACAGGTACTTGTCCGCCTCGACCAGGGCGAAGTTGTTGCGGGGCCCGCGGCACGCCACTCGGTCTCCGACGGCGAGAGTCTCGTGCACGTAGGACGACCCACCACGGCTTTCCGGTTCACGCAGGACACCGAGTCGCCAATGCGACAACTCGCCCGGATCTCCGCACAGCGAGTACTGCCGCTCCAGGTCCGCGCCGAGGATGAGGTCGACGTGCGCGCCTGGTTCCCAGGCGGGCATCTTCTCCCCCGCCGCGGGCTCCAGGCGCAGCGAGACGATCCCGTCCGCCTCGGGCTCGATCGCGGCGACGACCGCGGTGATTTCGGGGTCCGTCACGAGATGCCTGCCTGCACGGCGGCGGCCTTCGCCGCATCGGCGTCCCCGGTCAGCACCTGCACCGGGTTGACGACCATCATCTGCGTGATCTGGTCCTCGGTGACCCCGCGTTTGCGCAGCTCCGGCAGCACGTAGTCGGAGATGCGGTGGTGATGCCAGTTCGGCGTGTGCTTCGCGCGCCACGACGGCGGGGTGTTGATGGAGAAGAACCCGGCGTCGTGCGACAGCGTGATCTTCTCCGCGTAACCCTGCGCGAGCAGCTTCTCCAGAGTGTCCACACGGGACTCGTCGTCGAGCACGAACTCCATGCCGAACCGGTCCATGCCGAGGAAGGAACCGTTGTCCATCAGCTCCTTGAGGTAGTCCAGGTCCGTGGAGTCCCCGCTGTGCCCGATGACGGTGCGCTCCAGGTCGACCCCGTTGGCCTTGAACCACTTCTGCTGGTCGCGGCCGTTGGCGAAGTGGACGTTGGTGTGGGTGGAGATCGGCACGCCGGTCTCGGCCTGCGCGCGGGCGGCGGCACGGTAGACGCGATCGAGATCTCCGGTGATGCCGTGCTCGTCGGTGACGATCTTGATGATGCCCGCCTTGACGCCGTCCGTACGCGGGATGCCGTTCGTCAGGTCGTCGAGGAACATCTTCTCCAGCACGTCGGGGCCGCCGAGGGTTTTGCCGACGAGCCCGTCCGGGGCGTGCGTGTGGAAGTACGTCGGCAGGTCCTTCGCCGTGTAGTACCCGGTCGCCACGACGATGTTGAGCGGCACGCCCTCGGTGAGCCGCCGCACCGTCGGGACGTCGCGGCCGAGGCCGAGCACGGTGAGGTCGACGAAGGTGTCGATGCCCTTGTCCACGTGCAGCGAGGTCAGGCTTTTCCGCGCCCGCTCGAAGATCGCGGCCTCGTCGTACTCCGGGTGCACGATGTTCTGCTCGAGCTCCGGGTTGCGGGCCATGATGTGCTCGTGCATCAGGGCAGTGCCGATGCGCGAGCTGTCGATGGGGCCACGCAAGGTGTTGACGCTGCTCATAGTTCTCCTTCGTTCGTGAGTGCTTCGCGGCGAACGCGGGCGGCGGCGAGGCCCGCTTTGAGGAACGAGACGTCCGAGCCCGCGGTGACCATCCGGAAGCCCCGGCCCGCCTCGGTGACCGGGTCGCCGGTGATGCCCGCCGCGATCCCCGCTGTGGCGCAGGCTTCACGGATTTCCGCGACGGCTTGGCGGTGCCGCTCGTCCTTCGGCCCGGTCACGGGGTCCAGGCCCAGGCTCACCGCGAGATCACCCGGCCCGACATACACGCCGTGTACCCCGGGCACCGCGGTGATTTCTTTGGCCCTGGCAACGCCTTCCGCGGTCTCGATCATGACGAGGCACAGCACCTGGCCGTTGACGCATCCAGGGTCCGAACCGAGGCCGAACGCCGACCGCGTCGGCCCCCAGCTGCGCCTGCCTTCGGGCGGGTAATGCGCGGCCGCCGCGGCGCGGGCGGCTTCCGCGGCGGACTCGACGTTCGGCACGATGACCCCCTCGGCACCGGCATCGAGCGCCCGGCCGATCAGCACGAGATCGTTGGCGGCGACCCGGACCAGCGCCGTCGTGCCGGTCCTCGCGGTGGCGCGCAGCATTTCCACGGGACTCGCCAACCCGCCGACGCTGTGTTGCTGGTCAAGGTACAGATAGTCGAACCCGGCCATCGCCAGGGTCTCCGCGACGTGCGGATCGCCTGTGTGACAAGCCAAACCGACGGCCGTGCCGCCCGACTCCAGCAACGCGCGGAGCCGGTTGGGGTGGGCCCCGGTGGTGGCGGAATAGCTCATGCCAGGGCCTTGTCGAGGCGGTACCACTGCCGTGCCGACTCGTGCATCACCTTGGGGCGCATGGACTCGGGCATCACGTCGAGCACGGCGGCCAGGTCGTCGGTGTGCAGATGCGGGTAGTCGGTGGCGAACAGCAGGATGTCCTCCGACCCCAGCCATTCGATGATCCGCCGCGCGTGCGGGGCGGGCCCGAGATCGGCCGGGGCGATCGAAAACCGGAAGTGATCGCGGAGGATGTCGGTCGGGAGCCGGTCGACCCACGGGATCTCGCGGCGCAGGCCCTTCCACTTCTTGTTGATGCTCCAGCTCCACGTCGGCACCCACGCGAACCCGCTTTCCAACATCGTCACGCGCATGCCGGGGAACTTCTGGAAGATGCCCTCGTAGATCAGGCTCGTCAGCTGCGCGCCGTAGACCTGGATCTCCGCCGCGTACTCCTCGGCGTACCAGGAGGCGTACCCGGTGGGCGAAGGCGCGTCCTCCGAGGTACCGCCCCAGCTCAGCCCCAGCACGAGGTCGTGGCGGGTCATGGCCTCGTAGATCGGCCAGAAAACCCGTTGCCCGTACAGCCTTTCCGACCGCACCGGCATCGTGACCTGCACGATCCTCGGGTGCGCGCCGACGCGTTCGATCTCGGCGGCCGCGGCGGCGGGGTCACGCGCCGGGATCACCATGGAGCCGACGAGCCGCGGGTCACGGTCGAGCCATTCGGCGATCAGCCAGTCGTTGACCGCCCGCGCGAGCGCGGGCGCCCAATCGGGATGACGCAGGGAATCCACGCCGTAGGCCGTGTTGACGAGCGCGGCCTCCGTGCGCCACGGGTCGAGGACGTGCTGCCGGAGATCCTCTACTTTGGACGCGGGCGGACGGCCTTCGGGGCGCCACTCGTCGCGCGCCGTGGTGGGCGCGTTCGGCGGGTAGGCCAGCGCCTGGCCGTTGGGGCCCTTCCAGCCGCGCTCCTGCGCGCCCTGCACCCAAACGGGATCCGTGTAAGGGAAAAGCGCTTCCAGCGACGGCGGGGTGGCGTGCACGTCGCAGTCGACGACGGGCCCGGTCCACAGTTCGTCCCTTGTGGACTCTCGGAGCAGGGGGGCGCTCATGACTTTCCTCCTCGGGCCGGCCGCAGGGACAGCACGATGTAGTCGGACTCGACCGTCACGTCGACGGTTTCGGCGGTGTAGGGGCCGGGAATCCGGCCGAGCTCACCGGATTCGAGCGCGGCTTTCACCTCGTCGGCGCCTTCGAGCGCGACGGCGAACGGCCGGGCCCGCAGGCGCGGGTTCCAGTAGGACCGGCCGTTCTCGACGTCGAACTCCCAGTTGTGGTAAGGGCAGGTCACGAACGTCTGGCCGGCATCGAGGGTGACGTCGCCCGGAACCGGGGAGTCGATCTGGTTGACCACCCCGCCTTCGCACAGCGGCGCGCCGAGGTGCGGGCAGCGGTTGAGCATCGCGTAGAACCTGCCGCCGATGTTGAACACGCCGATCTCGCGGCCGTTCGCCTCCACGATCCGGCGCTGTCCCGGCGGGATCTCCTCGACGCGGCCGACCACGAACCGAGTCGTGCGGATCGGCCGGGTGGATGAGCTCGTCACGAGGCCTCCTTTGGTTTCGGGCCGGGTACGGTGGCGGCGTCCAGCCAGGCCGGGTCCAGATCGGTGACGGCGCGGCAGCCCATCAGCCGCATCGTGCGGACCATCTCGGTGCGCAGGATTTCCAGCACCCGCTCGACGCCCGCGGTGCCGGCGGCGGCGAGGCCCCAGGCCGGAAGCCTGCCGACCAGCACTGCCCTGGCGCCCAGCGAAAGCGCTTTCAGCACGTCACTGCCGCGACGGATCCCGCTGTCGCACAACACTTCCGCCCGGTCGCCGACGGCGTCGACGATGCGCGGCAGCGCGGTGAGCGTGGCGGGCGAGCCGTCGAGCTGACGGCCTCCGTGATTGGACACGATCACCGCGTCCGCCCCGGCATCGACCGCCCTCAGCGCGTCCTCGGGCGTGAGGATTCCCTTGACCACCAACGGGCCCTGCCAGTTCGCGCGCAGCCAGCCGAGGTCGGTCCAGGTCGGCGAGTGCGAGCCCGCGCCGCCCTTGGTCATCTCCGTGAGCACCATCGGCCTGCCGTCGACGGTGACCTGCGCGGTGTTCGGGATCTCGAACGGCAGCCCGTCGAGCAGGTACCTGGTCAGCCAGGCCGGCTTCGGCAGCAGCTGCGGCGCGAGCTTGACCGCGTTACGGGCGTTGACCCGCATCGAGTAGCTGAAGCCGTTCTTGTAGTCGCGCGGCCGGAACCCCGACACCGCGGTGTCCACAGTGGCCACGAGCGCCGAGTAGCCCGCCGCCTGCGCCCTGCCGACGAGGTTCTCCATTGTGGACTGTGCGGAGAAGCGGTAGAGCTGGAACCACTGCGGCCCCTCGACCTTGGCGATGTCCTCCAGCGTGTACCCGGCGGCCGACGAAGCGACATGGATCGTGCCCGCTCGCGCCGCCCCGGTTGCCAGCCCGAGGTCGCCGTCCGGGTGCACCAGGCGCATCCCGCCGCACGGGGCGGTCAGCACGGGCAGGTCGATCGGCGAGCCGAGCACCTTCGTCGACAGGTCCGGCTCGTCGATCCAGGTGGCCATGCGCGGCGCGAACGCCACCTCCTCGAAGGCCTTTGCGTTGCGCCGCAACGTGACTTCACCCTCGGCGCCGCCGTCGACGTACTCCCGGATGCCGCGGGGAAGCGCACGGGCGGCGGCGCGCTGGGCGTCCGCGGCGTCGAGCAGCCGGGCCGCCCGCCTGCGGCGCGCGTCTTCGACGAAGGTCATGCCCCGACCGCCGGAATGCCGTGGCCAGTGCGTAACGGGATGTTGTACAGCGCGCTCGCGTTCGCGCCGAGTATCCGGCGCCGCCGCTCCAGCGGGAACGACTGTGGCACCGACTCGTACGGCGAATCGAAGTCCCAGTGCGGGTAGTCCGAGGAGAACATCAGCCGGTCGGCGAACCCGCTCTCCTCGAACATCTCGTACACGGCCGGAGTCCACTGTGGATTCTCGGGCTCCTCGATGGGCTGCGTGGAGAACCAGAAATGCTCGCGCAGGTACTCCGACGGCTTGCGGGACAGGTGCGGCAGTTCGTCGCGCAGCTTCCCGAAAGTGGCGTCCAGGCGCCACGCGTACGGCACGGCCCAGTCCCAGCCCAGTTCCAGCAGTGCGATCTTGAGCTTCGGGAACCGCTCGAACACGCCCTCGAAGACCAGGCTGGACACCATCGAGATCGGCAGCACCGCGAACGCCGCGTGCATCTCGGCGTAGAAGTTCTGCCGCCCGGCGCCGGTGGGCTGGCGGCCCATGCCCGGCACGTGGAAGCCCAGCGGGATGCCGTAGTGCTCGCAGGCCTCGAAGATCGGCCAGTAACGCTGTTTGCCCAGCGGGTCTTGGCCTGCCGGGGACATCAGCACCTGGACGTAGGTGTCCCCGGCCGGGCCTTCCTTGCAGCGCACGATTTCGTCCGCGGCGCCAGCCAGGTCGCGGGGCAGGGTGATGCTGGCCTTGAACCGGTCGTCCGCGCCCGCCCAGGTGCAGGCCAGCGCGTCGTTGTAGGCGCGGTAGATCGCGAAGGCGCACTCGTACGGCATGTTCGCGCCGCCGTGGGTGATGATGTAGGTCTGCGGGCAGGTCAGCACCACCGCGGACATGTCGTACTTGTTCACCACCTGCTCCACGGCCAGGTGCGGGTCCACCCCGACCCGCCCGTGCTCGTCGACCGCGTCCAGCCGGTGCGTGAACTCCCGCTGCGAAGGGGAAACGCCGCCGCCGAAACTGCCGAGCCCGTAGCGCGCGATGTAGTCCCGCCACCGCTGGGGCAGGTGCTCGGCGACCTGAGGATCGGCCGGCAGTGGCATCGGGTGGAAGTCGGTGTCGATGATGCCGAGCTTCTCCTGCACCGGGGTTCCCGCCGGGCGGGTGTCAGTGAGGGTCATGTTTTCCTCCTTACAGTGCGGTGCGGCTGGTCTCGCGGGCGAAGAAGACCGCGATCACCGTGAGCAGACAGGTCGCGCCCATGAACAGGGAGATCCCGGCGGTGCCGCCGCCCCCGGAGGCGAGCAGCGACGCGCAGATCAGCGGCGTGAAGCCGCCGCCGATGGTGCCGGCGATCTGGTAGCCGAGCGACGCGCCGGTGTAGCGCTGGGTCGTCGGGAACAGCTCGCCGAGCCAGGCGCCGAGCGGGCTGTAGACGATGGCGTGGGTGAACGCGGCGAGCGAGATGCCCAGGTACATCTCCCCCACGCCGCCGCCTGCCATGAGCGCGAACATCACCGGGATGCTGATCGCCTGCAGCACCGCCCCGGCCCCGACGACGACGCGACGCCCCCAGAGATCGGAGAGGTACGCGAACACCGGCTGGAACACCAGGCCGATGGCGGCGGAGACGAGCACCGCGTTGAGAATGTCGGCGCGCGGGAAACCGGCCGTGATGCCGTAGCTGACGATCCACGTGCCGTACACGGCGCTCGCCGCGAACGCGCCGAGCACGAGAAAGACCGACAGCAGCAGGTTTTTCGGACGCCGCAGCACTTCGATCACCGGGAGCTTCGGGGTTCCGGCCGTCGCACGGGCCGCCTTCTCACGGGCTTCCTTGAACACCGGGCTTTCCTCGACCCCGAGCCGGATCCACAGGCCGATCACGACCAGCGCCGCGGAGATGAGGAACGGGATGCGCCAGCCCCAGGCCAGGAACGAGTCCCCGGTGAGCGCCGAGGTCAGCGCGAACACGCCGTTCGCGAGCAGGATTCCGCCGTACAGCCCCATTTGCGCGACCGAGCTCGACAGCCCGCGGCGTTTCGGCGCGTGCTCCATGGACATCAGCACGGCGCCGCCCCACTCGCCACCGGCGGAGACGCCCTGGACCAGGCGCAGCACCACGAGGATGACCGGCGCGGCGATGCCGATCGTGGCGTAGCCGGGCAGCAGGCCCACGACCACCGTCGAGAGTCCCATCAGGAGGATCGACAGCACGAGCATGCGCTTGCGGCCGGCGCGGTCCCCGAAATGGCCCCAGATGATGCCGCCCACCGGCCGGGCGATGAAGCCCGCCGCGAGCGTCGCGAAGGAGGCGAGAGTGCCCGCCGTGGAGCTGAATCCCGGGAAGAAGAGCTTGTTGAACACCGCCGCCGAGGCGATGCCGAAGAGATAGAAGTCGTACCACTCGATGACGGACCCGATGAAGCTCGAGACGAGCACCCGGTTCCGCATCCGGCGGCTGGATCGTGGGGAGGACTCGCCCGGCGAAGCGCCATCGGCGCTGCGGGCAGCCATCTGCGAGTCGGTCACCGTTGACCTCCGTGGTGGGGACACGACCAGCAGGACCGCCGATCGTATATTCTTGATGAGGAGAATATACGAGTTTGGATTCGTCCTGTCCAGAGCGTTCTTCCGGCCCGGGTGGCACGGGATGGGACGCAGCTGCGGTCCAAGTTCGCTCGAGACGGGTGGTGCGGCGGCGCTTCGCTGAGGCCAGGAGGGGCGCTTGGGTGACGGTTCGCTGAGGCCGGGATCGAGGGGTTCCCGAGCGCCGCTGTCCCCGGCCTGCTTAGGTCGCGCACGCGCGGCTCGCGAACGCGGGACCCGCCAACCCCAGCCCCACCGAAGCCAGGAACGATGGCGGCAGGATCCGGCTGGTCAGCCCCGGCGGAGGCCGATCTTCGCGCCGAGGTGGACGGCGCCGCCCGCGGAGCCGTCGCATCCGGCGCACGAATGTCCTTCCCCGCTATGGGGAAACAGCCGGATCTCGGTGTCGGCGTCCTGTCCGGCCGGCACCGGGCCGGACGATTCCCTCGCCAGCAGCGCGGCCCCGTAGGCACCGGTGATCTGGGGATGGTCCGGCACCCGCACCTCGAGATCGAGCGCCCGCTCCAGGAACCGCACGGCCGCCGGGTTCCGGGCGACGCCACCGGTCAACACGACCGGCGCGTGCCGCCCGACCTGCGCCACCAGCGCCAGGGTCCGGCCCGCGATCGCGCGGTGCACGGACGCCGCGATGTCCGGCGCCGGCAGTCCTTCCGCCAGCATGGACACGATCTCCGTCTCGGCGAAGGTCGCGCACATGCTGCTGACCTCGAGATCCTGCTTGCCCCGCAACGCCAACTCGCCCAGCGTGCCGATCTCGCATTCCAGCGCCCGCGCCAGCACTTCGTAGAACCGGCCGGTACCGCTCGCGCACCGGTCGTTCATCGCGAAGTCGTCCACGAGCCCCTCGGCGTCGACGGTGATCGCCTTGCTGTCCTGGCCGCCGATGTCGATGATCAGCTTGACCCCGGGGCACATCTCGGCCGTGCCGCGCGCGTGACACGTGATCTCCGTGAAAGTCCGCTGCGCGCCGGGCACGAGCTTGCGCCCGTACCCGGTCGACACGGTGCCGCGGATGTCCCCTTCGGCGATGTCGGCGTCCGCCAGCGCGTCGTCGATGGCCGCGTGCATGCCTTTCCGGCTCACCGCGCCCATCTGGATGACACTGGTGCCCGCGATGGCACCGGCTTCGTCCACGACGACGGCCTTCGCGGTGGTGGAGCCGAGATCGACGCCGAGGTAGTACGCGGTCATGAGATCGGCGCGAACCCGGTGGGCAGGGCGCCACGCTGCCTGCGCACGTCGATCGCTTCCAGCATGGCCACCAGCCGGCTCTCCAGGATGCCGTCCTTGTAGAACGCCGCGTCCGCCACGTCGCCCTCGAAGAAGATCGACGGGAGGCCCAGCTTGTCCTGCGCGGACTTGGCCAGCAGCCGCTGCGGCCCGGTGAACGCCCGGCAGGTGCGGGTGGAGTGGAACACCAGCCCGTCGAGGCCGTACTCCTCGCAGTCCCGCAACGTCAGGTACTCCAGCGTTTTCGCGCCGTGGTTGGTGGGGCACAGCAGATAGTGCTGGGCCATGCCCATGATCGGGTCGCTGGTGTCGATCAGCTGCGGCTCCTGCCAGAACGCGTTCTGGATGTAGCGCCCGGCCAGCACCGCCACCCCGTACTCGGCGAATTTGCGAGACAGGAAGCCGAGTTTGTTCCAGTTCATGATGCCGTCGAAGTACAGCCGGTACTTCTCGTCCTTGACCGCGGAGATCCCGGTGTCGATCCGGCCCTGGATCTCGTCGCGGACCGCCGCGAAGTAGTCGACCAGATCCTGGTTTCCGGGCAGGAAGTTGATCGGGGCGACGCTCGCGATCCAGTCCCAGAACGTGGCGGGCGTGGGCTTCGCCTTGCACAGGTCGAGCCCCTCACGCCGAAGCTCGGCGGCGCGCTTGATGTAGGTCATGCTTTCCGACAGCGCGTCGTAGTCGAAGGGACGGCCGGTCTGCTGTTCGAGGAAATCGATGAGATTCCGCAGCTGCTCGGCCACGAACTTCGACGCGTCCTCCCATTCCTCACCCTTGAGGTAGCCGGAGTCCGGCTTGTTCCCCCAGAGGAACGGGTGGGAAATGTTGAAGATGGGGAGTTTCTTGCCGAAGACGCGGTACGAGATGCCGTCCCACTGCTGGCCGGTGCTGCAGCCCGCGTAGTTGTTGACGAAGAAGTCGGGCGCAGGAAGCTTCGCGGCCAGCACCTCTTGATCGTGCACCCCGACGACACCCGTCTGGTCGCCTTCGGTGCCCTGCACGGTAAGCACGGAACAGCCCAGGTGAGTCCGCGAATACGAGCACAGCTCGGCGTTGTAGCCGTACTCGGCCCCGGCCAGCTGCGCTGGGCCTTCCAGCCGCTGCGCGGCCAGCCGCGCGGCGAACGCCTCGCCGTGGCACCAGGCGAGCCCGGCGGCCTGGAACATGGGGTTGAGCGCGCCGCCGTTGTACCAGACGATCTGCTTGCCCTGTTCCCGCGCGGTGAACAGATCCTCCCAGTAGTCGGAGATCAGCTGCCCGCCGGCGCGGGTGATACCGAGCCGGTTGGTCTTGTCCTCGGCGGGCTTTTCCTGGGTTTCCAGCATTTTCGCACCTTCTCCTGTCGGCTCGGGTGTCAGACGTGCGCGGGACGGCGCCGGCGGGTGCGTTCCACCAGCGCCTCGATCCGCGTGCGGAAGGACTCGAGCGGGATGCCCTCGTGTTCGGTCTCGATCCGCAGCTGCGGGATGTTCTCCACGTCCAGGCGCTTGCGCAGTTCGGGGTAGTAGAGCATGTGCGGTTCGCAGAACTTCGGCATCAGGTGGATCACCGCTTCCGCCCCGCTGCCGCGCACGGAGTCCACGAGGTAGCCGTCCCAGTCCACGTCCTGCTGAACCCTGGTGGGACAAGGGATCGTGACGTTGCGCCGCGCGTACCACTCCCCCAGCGCCGCCATCGGGTCCCCTGACTCCGGCACATCGGTGGAGACGTAGCGGCGGCCGTGGAAGAGGTCGTCGTCGACCACCAGCGCGCCGCTGTCCTCGATCACTTCGAGCAGTTCCCGCCGCGGCGCGTGGCACAGGTGGCCCGACAGGTGCACTCGCACCCGGTCGTCCCGTTTGGACGGACGTGGCTCGCCCAGCGCCTCGGTCAGCAAGGCGTAGTGCTCGTCCGGGTCCATCACCATGCTCGACGCGATGATGTCCTGCAGTTCCACCGGTCCGAAGGCGGCCTCACCGGCGCTGCGCTCGTCGAGCAGGCGCCGGATCAGCCGGCGGTCCCGGTTGTACGCGGCGATGCTTTCGCGGAGCACGTCCGCGTCGATCTCCTTGCCGGTGAAGGATTCCAGCTCCGCGCGGATCCGCCGCATCATCTCCGAGACCCGGTCGGCCGCCCACGAGTCGTTCATGGACGAGTTGAGCATGCCCAGGAACACCGTCTTGTCCGGTTCCAGCGCGCGCACGATGTCGGCCGAGCCGATCAGCTGGATGCAATGGTCGGCGGTGAACACCGCGTCGTAGACCGAAAACCGGCCGGTGGCCGCCTGGTCGGCGAGGTTGCGGGTGTACCCGCAGTAGAACTCGGCCAGCAGCGCGCGGCCTTCGGTGACCGGCTCCTGGTCGTCCTGGACGATCACCGGCAGCGCGCCGAGCGCGTGCGCCAGTTCGCGCGGGAAGTTCATGGGCAGGATCGCCAGCACGGGACGGGCGGGGTGCGCGGCGCGCCACCGCCCGAGGTAGGCGCGTGGATCGCGGGCCACCTCGGCCAGTCTGGCCATGGCTGCCGAAGACGCCTGGGACATCGCTGCGGGTTCCTCTCGTCGGGTCTGTTCGATACTCTACGCCTCACGTGATCCGATCACAATGTACGTAAAGTGTTCACCGTCGAACGGAGCCCGGCATGCCACCGATCGTCAACCGCTATACCCAGCTCACCGGTATCGAGCACCCGATCGTCCAGGAGGGCCTCGGCCCGTTCCGCACCCCGAAACTCGCCGCCGCCGTCTCCAATGCGGGCGGGCTCGGCACGGTTTCGATGCCCGGGATGCCGGAGGACATCGCGGCAGGCGCCCGGACGTTCCGCGAGCACATCGAGGAGTGCGCCGGGATGACCGAGCGCCCGTTCGCCGTGAACATCCCGGTGGGAGTCGACAGCAACGGAGACGTGCTCCCCTTCACTGACATCTATATCCGGACGGCACTGGAAGCGCGCGCGGCCGATCCGGAGCTCGCGCGCCGGTTGCGCGTGCTGACCACGTCCGCGGGGTTCCCCGGCGACTACATCGCCCGCGTCAAGGACGCCGGAATGGTCCACCAGCACAAGGTCGGCTCCACCCGCCAGGCGGTGAAGGCCGCCGAAGCCGGGGTCGACGTCGTCATCGCCGCGGGTTTCGAGATGGGCGGGCACGCGCCGAGCAAGGCAGTGCACAGTTTCGTGCTCGTGCCGAGCGTGACCGAGGCGGTCGATGTGCCGGTGCTGCTCACCGGCGGGGCCAGGGATGGGCGGGGGCTGGCGGCCGCGCTGTCGCTCGGCGCCGAGGGGGTGGCCATGGGCACGCGGTTCATCACCAGCACCGCCAACTCGGACTGGCATCCCGCGTACATCCAGGCACTGCTGGACGCGCAGGAGGGCGACGACGTGGCGTTCGACGGCGTGTACGGCCCCTGCCGCGGACTGCGCAACGCGGCGTCACGGCAACTCCTCGAGGAAACGCGGCACGACGACGCGGATCCGGTCGAGCTGACCCGGCGGAAGATCGAGTCGATGCAGCGGGCGCAGACCGAGGGTGACACCGAGAACAGCCTGGTGCTGACCGGTCAGGTGGCCTCGGCGATCAAGGACCTGGTCGACGTCGCGGAGTTCGTGCCCCGGATGGCGGCCGAGGCGGCCGGCATCCTGCACTCACTGGCGGCGAACCTGCCGTCCACAGTGGACGCTTCGTAGCGCTCAGCCGGGGCCGTGGTGGTGCGCCGAGGCGACGATACAGGGCTTTCCGTCCCCGTTGAGCCCCGTCACCTGGGTCACCGCCAGCCTCCGGCCCCGGCTGGTGACCTCGGCGCGGAAGGTGGCGACGTCGCCGTGCAAAAGAGGCCGGAGGTAGCTGACGGCCAGCGAGGCCGGGACGAGGTCGTTCGCGACGGAGCCGACCGCCCGGCTCGCCAGGAGTTCCGCCAGCCACAACGTGACCCCGCCGTGGAGTGTCCGAAGTGGATTGACGAGATCGTCCTCGACGGGCAGTGAGAACCAGGCACGGCCGTCTGAGGCGGGCGCGTCACGCAGCACGGCCTCGGCGACTTCGGCGACGGACCGGCACGGGCCGCTGAACCCGCCCGTGCCGCCGTCACGGGCAGGGCTTCCTTCGACGAACCGGCCCCACTGGCGGCATCGGGCGACCAGCTCGCCGTCCGAGGAAAAAAGCGAGCCCTCGGCGAGCCCGGTGCCCGGCGAGGCGTGCACCACGTGCCCCTCGGCGGCTATCCGCGTCCCGTCGGACGGGAGCGGGACGAAGAAATCGAGCGAGATCTCCGTGCTCACCGACCACCAGCCGAGCGGGGCCGAGGCGATGAGCGCGTACCCGAGCACGTTGTCCGCGAGCACGCCGACGGCCGCGGCGTTCGCGGGCCCTGCCGACCAGGGACCGCTCGTCATGTATCCGCGGCAGCCGGTTTCGCCGGTGGTCAGCTCGTCGACCCCGAACATGATCTCGGGGCCGCCGGGCCGGAAGTCATGCCGGTTGTGACACGTGGTCACCGTGTCCATTCACGCTCCTCGAAGAAAATCGCCCGGCGCTCAGGCCGTGTTGAGTTCGGCGAAGCGGCGCCGCACGATGGGCGTCCACTCCGCCCGCAGCGCCTCGATCCGCCGGGCGACGCGCCTGCCGACCCAGTCCGGCAGGATCGCCTCGGGCAGCTGCGGATCCACCCGCGGGAACTCCTGCCATTCGCTGATCAGCCGGATGTGCGTGAACAGCGTTTCGTCCTCGGTCTTCGGGTGCAGCGCGTCCATCGCCTGCCACACCTCTTCGTACCGGGCTCGCAGCGCGGCCAGGTCCCAGCCGCGTTCCACGATCTGGTCGCGCGGCAGGCCCACCGCGTCGAGCGCGCCGGTGAACGCGAAGGTGTGCTCCTTCAGTTCGAGCTGTTCGAGCAGGCTGCCGACCTCGCCGGAGCGCTCGACGTGCGGCGTCAGCCACAGGCCCGGCGCCGGATTCCCGAAACCCGCCCAGGTCAGGCCGGCGTAGAGCGGGCGGCGCGCGCGGCGCAGCGTCTGCGGGATGATCACCCAGAGGGCGAGCCAGGTGCCGTCCCAGCTCGTGTACGGGTCGCTGAGCGAGTACACGCGGCGGGAGCCGGTCTCGAAGATGTGGGTGAGCTTGTCCGTGAGCGACCAGCGCACCTCGCGGCCGTGGCGTTCCGGCGTGATCCAGCCCGAGGCCGACGCGCGGGCGATCGCCTGCCGGGCCGTCTGCTCCTCGATGCCCAGCCCGGCGAAGATGTGCACCAGCGTCGAGGTCCACACCGGTTCCCCGGTCCGCCACACCAGCTCACCGAGCATCGTGATCAGCAGCGAGCGCGCGCTGCCGTGGGTCAGGGTGGCGTCGGCGGACTCGCGGGGCGAGCTTTCGAGCGCACCGGGGGTCGGCATGCGCGCCTCCTGCTGGTCGGTGCCTGGTCTATGCGTACTTTACGGGCCCGAGGACCCAGAGCGCGGCAACGTAGACAAACACCACACCGCCCACCGCCACTGACCATTGTGTTTCCCCATAGATCGCGGCATTCGATCTACACTCAACGGAACACAATTCACGCGCATGTCATAGTAATTTTGGTCCAACTATTTTCAAGGTCGGACCGAATCTGTACACTTCGGTGACCCGAGTCACACGTCGATACAAGGGAGTACCGAGATGGCCGACGCCCGGGTCCTGGAGACTTCGTACTGGCCCGCGGAGCCGGGAGACGTCCACGACACGACCGTCTGCGAGACGCTCCGGCACGCCGCCGCGACGGTGCCGGAACGCCTGGCGCTCGTCGACTGCGTGCCGGACGCCGGGGCGCGCGAAACCTGGACCTACGCGGAACTCCTGGCGGACGCCGAGCGCGTCGCGCGGGCTTTGCTGGCCACGTTCGCGCCGGGTGAGCGCATCGCGGTGTGGGCGCCGAACAGCGCCCGGTGGATCGTCCTGCAGCACGGCGTCGCACTGGCCGGGATGGTGCTGGTGGCGCTGAATCCGGCCTACCGCGCCCGCGAGGTGAGCTTCGTGCTGCGGCAGTCCGGGGCGGCGGGGCTGTTCTGCCCGGCCGAGCACCGCGGGTTCGCCATGCGCGGCATGCTCGACGACATCCGCCCGGAAACGCCGGAGCTCCGGAAGATCGTGACGTTCGAGGACTGGGACGAGTTCCTCGCCGGCGGGGACCCTGGCCGGGAACTGCCCGCGGTCGCGCCGGAGGACGTGATCCAGATCCAGTACACCTCCGGGACGACCGGCTTCCCCAAAGGCGCGATGCTGCACCACAAAGGACTGGTGAACGAGGCGAGGCACGTCGCCGAGCGCGCCGGGATGGGCGACGGCGGGGTCTACGTCAACGCGATGCCGATGTACCACATCGGCGGCGGCGCGGTCACGTCGTTCGGGGCCTGGGCCAAGCGGGGCACGTTCGTGATCCTGCCCGGGTTCGACCCCGGCCTGCTGCTGGAGGCGGTCGAGACGTACCGAGGCACGCACACCCTGGTCGTGCCGACCATGCTGATCGCGGTGCTCGACCACCCCGACCGCGCGCGGCGGGACCTGACCAGCATGCAGACCGTCCTCAGTGGAGCCGCGTCGGTGCCCGCCTCGCTGGTGCACAAGACACAGCGGCTGCTGGGCTGCCAGTTCACCATCCTTTTCGGACAGACGGAGACTCACGGCGTGATCAGCCAGACCAGGGTGACCGACTCGCCAGAGGACCAGGCGGAGACGGTCGGGCAGCCGCTGCCGCGGCTGGAGGTGAAGATCGCCGACCAGGTCACCGGCGAACCGGTCGCGCCGGGAGAGACGGGCGAGATCTGCTGCCGTGGCTACCAGAACATGCTCGGCTACTTCCGGATGGAGGCCGAGACCGCGGCCACGATCGACGCCGAAGGCTGGCTGCACATGGGCGATCTCGGCTCGATGGACGAGCGCGGGTTCATCCGGATCCGCGGCCGGTCGAAGGACATGATCATCCGCGGCGGGCTCAACATCTACCCGGCCGAGATCGAGGCCGCGCTCGGCGACCACCCGGCCATCGAGTACGCCGCGGTGATCGGGGTGCCCGATGCCAAGTGGGGCGAGCAGATCGGCGCGGTCGTCACCCTGCGGGCCGGCGCCGGACGGCCATCGCTGGAGGAGCTGACCACGTACCTGCGCTCGCAGCTCGCGCCGCACAAGACGCCGGTCTACTGGGCTTTCGTGGACGAAATGCCGGCCACGCCGAGCGGGAAGATCCAGAAGTTCGTGCTGCACAAGCGTTTCGAGGAAGGAACGCTCCGCTTCGACGCCGTCCGCGCGTCGAGCACCGAACCGGCCTCTACACGGAACCGACCAGGAGGGACGCGCACCATGACCAGCTCCATTCCCCGCGCCGACGAGGGATTCGACTTCTCCGGCAGCGGGGTGCTGATCGCGGGTGGCACGTCGGGGGTCGGCCTCGCCACCGCGGT
>NZ_VMNW02000127.1 GCF_007713735.2 Amycolatopsis acidicola
ACCGGGGTGGTGTGGACAACTCCACCCCCGGGTGGAGGCGCGGATCAACCCGGAAGCCACCCCGGCGCGGACGCGCGGCCCCCGGCGGCGCGGGATTCTGGAGCGGTGGCGCGGGATTGCTGAGGCTCGTGGTTGCTGAGGCTCGTGGTTGCTGGCGTTGGGGGTTACTGGGGCTCGTGGTTGCTGGGGCTCGTGGTTGCTGGCGTTGGTATCTGCGGGCGTGGGCGGTTGGTGGCGCGAGGGTTGCTCAGCGCAGCGGATACCCGGACGCGACGCGCGGGCGGGGATGCGGTGACTCCGAGGCTCAGTCGGCGCGGGGCGAGGCCGCGAGTCGAGTCGGGAAATTGATCGGGAATCGGCCGCTGGGCGGGAAAACAGAGGCGCGGCGGCATCTAGAGCTCATCCGCGGCCACCGCAGGCGAGAACGCCACCCGACGAAACAACGCTAGACCACTGCGCAACAACCAAAACACACCGCAACAAAGCAAACGCGAAACCGCCAGAGGAAGGGAAACGAGGACTCGATGAACCCCACCCAGATCCTGCTCTACCTGGTGATCGCCGGGTTGGTCGTCTGGCGGGTGATCGTCCGCCAGTTGCTCGGCAGCGCGGTCACCCCCCGGGGCCTGGCGCTCATCCCCGGCATCCTCGTCATCCTCGGCGTCGTCAACTGCGCGCAGGTCCTGCCCGGCGCCTCCGGCACCGAAATCGTGCTCCTGGTGGTGGATCTGGCCGTACTCGCCGTCCTCGGGGTCGCGCGGGCCACAACCGTGCGGCTGTCGCTCCACGACGGGAACGCCTACCAGAAGGGCACCGCGCTCACGCTCGTCCTGTGGCTGCTGACGATCGCCGCCCGGGTCGGGTTCGCGGTGTTCGGGGCGCACGCGAGTGGCACGGACCGGCTCACCGGCGCGTCGATCCTCCTGTCGATCGGGTTGAGCATCGGCGTGCAGAACGTCGTGATCTACACGAGGGCTCGCCGCCGCGGGCTGCCGGTCGCCGGAAGTCGTTCCGAGGTCGCGCAACCCCGCGGGTGAGGCACTCTGAACAGCATGAACCGGTACTCGCGGATCCTCGAGTCACTGCGGTGGCTCCTGATCGCCCTGCCGCTCGCGAGCACCGTGCCACATCTGGCCGGCTGGGAATGGCCGTTGGCCGGCGTCGTCCTGCTGACCTCACTCCCCATGCTGTGGCTGCCGACCCACCCCGACTGGCTACTAGGCACCAGCCTGGTCCTCCTCGGCATCTCGGGCAGCCTGCTCTGGCTGTCGCACCCCACCGGCCTGATGCCGGTGATCGTCTTCACCACGCTCTTCTACGCCGTCCGCTTCGGCAGCCTTCGCACCGCCATACCGGTGATAGTCGTCGTGGTCGGCGCGTTCGTCGCCGGGTGGTTCCGGTTCGACGTCAGCCTGCGCAGCGGCTTGCTCGACATGGCACTGGTGGCGGTCGTCGTGCTACTCGGGTTGAACCGCCGCAGCCGCACAGCTCGCCTCGAACAGACCCAGCTCGCCCTCGCCCGCGCACAGACAGCGGCGGAGGAACACGCACGCGCGGCCACTCTCGCCGAGCGCGCCCGGATCGCCCGCGAGCTGCACGACGTCTTGGCGCACTCTCTTTCGGGCCTCGCGCTCAACCTCCAGGGCGCCCGGCTGATGCTGCGACGCGACGGCGCGAGCGCCGAAGCGGTCGCGCAGGTCGAGCGCGCGCAACAGCTTGCGGTGGAAGGGCTTTCCGAAGCGCGCAAAGCAGTTGCGGCGCTGCGCGAGGATCCCGTCCCGCTGGAGCGTGCGATCCGGGATCTGCTGGACGGCTACCGGCTCGACACCAGCGCCGAAGCCGAGCTGATCGTGCACGGCGAGCCGAGAGCCGTGGAAGCGACAACGACAGCGACAGTGCTTCGCGCGGTGCAGGAGGCGTTGTCCAACACCCGCAAACACGCGCCCGGCTCGTCCGTTCAGGTCACGCTGGTCTTCGAGGACGACGAGGTCACGGTCACGGTGCTGGATCACCAGGGCAGGAAGCCCGCCGCCGCCCCGCTCACCGGCTACGGTTTGCGCGGGATGCGTGAGCGTGCCGAGCTGCTCGGCGGACAGTTGTCGACCGGCCCGGAGGAGGACGGATGGCGGGTACACCTGGCGATCCCGGCGTGACGCCGCTGCGTGTCGTGCTCGCCGACGACCAGGCCGTGGTACGGGAAGGCCTGGTCACACTGCTCGGCCTGCTGCCCGAGGTCGAAGTCGTGGGCGCGGCCGCGGACGGGGAAGAAGCGCTGGAGCTGGTCGCCCGGCATCGGCCGGACGTGCTGCTGGTGGACCTGCGGATGCCGCGCCGCGACGGGGTTTCGACCACCGAACGCGTCCGTGCAGACCACCCCGGCACCGAAGTCGTCGTGCTCACCACGTACTCCGACGACGATTCGCTGCTCTCCGCGCTGCGTGCCGGTGCGCGCGGGTTCCTCACGAAGGACGCCGACGCCGAGTCGATCGTGCGCGCGCTCCGCTCCGCTGCGAGCGGTATGTCCACTGTGGACGCCAAGCTACAAGGGCGGCTCGTCGAAGCAGCCTCCCGCGGCCGGGCGCCTCGTGCCGAGGAGACCGAAGGTCTCACCGGACGCGAGGTCGAAGTGCTGCGGCTCATCGCGGCCGGGCTGTCCAACGGCGAGATCGCGCGCAAGCTGGTGATCAGCGAAGCCACCGTGAAGACCCACGTGAACCATCTGTTCGCCAAGGCCGGCCTGCGGGACAGGGCGCAAGCGGTCGCCTTCGCCTACCGCGCCGGGCTGGTGCGGGACTGAGCCCATCGCTCTCCGGCTAGACTTCGCGGCACCATGTCCGATCGAGCCAAGCTGCGCCAGCGCGTGCACCAAACCGCGGAAAGCCTGCTGCAGAAGCAGAAATACGTCGCACCCGTCGACATCCTCGTGGGCCTGCGCTGGGTGGGCGCGGCAACGGTGGAGGACTGGCGCCGCGGCCGGGTGGACGCGCTGACGCGGGCGCTGCCGGTGGACGAGGAGAGGGTGACCACGGCCTTCGAGCACCTTCGCGAGTGGGCGCGAGAGCGAGGCCTGCAGCCGGACGAAGTCGCGTACGTCGCCGGAACCCGGGACCAGCGTCCGCTCGTCTTCGCGGAGAACGAGGCCCTGCAACGCGTCTTCCGTGTGCACTGGCTTTCGCCACAGTTATCGGACAAACAGCGCGAACGCCTGACGGCACGGCAGAACAAAGCGCCCGACCTGGCGGTGTGGGTGACCGACAAGGACTGGGACTGCGACGTGTGCCGAACGCGGCAACCCGCGGGCGAATTCGTCCTCCTGGAGGGCGAGCAGCGGGTTTGCCTGTCCTGCGCCGATTTCGACCACCTGACGTTCCTCGCGGCGGGCAACGCTGCGCTGTCCCGGCGCGCGAAGCAGGAGAGCGCTCTCTCGGTGCTCGTCATGCGGTTCAACCGGCGCCGGAAACGCAACGAGCGGCAAGGGATCCTGGTCGACGAAGCCGCGTTGGAGCGCGCCGAGGCGCAATGCCTGGCCGACGAGGACGTGCGAGCCCGTCGCCGGGAACGCGACGCTGTGCGCAGGGCCGCGCAGGACGTGGACTTCCAGGCGGCGATGGCGACCGAGATCCGGCGGCTGTATCCGGGGTGCACGGCCGAACGCGCGCAGGCGATCGCCGAGCACGCGGGCACGCGCGGCAGCGGCCGGGTGGGCCGCTCCGCCGCCGGCCGCGCGCTCGACGAAGAGGCCGTCCGGCTCGCGGTGATCGCGTCCGTCCGGCACCAGGACACCGACTACGACGCGTTGCTGATGGCCGGGGTACCCCGCGCCGACGCACGCGACCGCATCCGCGCCACGATCGACAAGGTGCTGGCGAGCTGGTCCGGCTAGGTCCGGGGCGGTCGGCAGGTTCCCCTGCCCGCCACCGCCACGCGAACTCTAGCCGTGCGCGATGTAGGCCTGGAGCTGCTGCTGAGTGGTCTCCAGCTCCTCCATCCTGGTCTTCACCACGTCACCGATGCTGACGATGCCGGTGAGCGTGCCGTCCTCGAGCACCGGCACGTGCCGCACGCGCCGCTGCGTCATCAGGACGCTCAGATCGTCCACCGAATCCCGCGGCGAGCAGGTGGCGACCACGGTGGTCATGATCTCCGCGACCGGCTGCCCGAGCAGAGCCGCGCCGCGTTCGTGCAGTTTGCGCACCACGTCGCGCTCCGAGACGATGCCCGCCAGCCCGTCCGGGCCGAGCACGACCATCGCGCCGATGTTGTGCTCGGACAACCCGGCCAGGAGCTCGGCCACGGTGGTCTGCGGCGTCACCGTCGCCACCGCGCTGCCCTTGGTCCGCAGTAGGTCCGCGATCCTCATCCGGTGCCTCCCGGGTCGTGATCTGGGTCATATCAGGGTAGGGCCCAAGGCCGGAGCGCGAAAGCCGCGAACCGGGCGAACGCCTCGTCTGATTTCCGCCAGCGGCCTCCGGGGCACTCGCGTGACGCTGGAAGCATGCTCATCCGGCACCGAGAACGGACACCCCAGGTCCACCCGGATGCGTACGTCGCCCCCACCGCGACGCTCGTCGGCGACGTGCGCGTCGGCCCACACGCCCGCGTGATGTACGGCGCGGTGCTCGACGCGGAGGGAGCGCACATCGACGTGGGCGCCACGACGATCGTGGCGGAACACGCCGTGCTACGCGGCTCCGCCGTGACCGGCACCGCCCTGCCCGTGCTGATCGGCGACCACACCTTCGTCGGACCACATGCGACAGTGCTCGGCGCGACCATCCGGCGTTGCTGCTACCTCGCCGCGCAGACCACGGTGCTGCACGGCGCGGTGCTGGGCACCGGCTCGTCCATCGCCGTCGGCGCGCTGGTGCACGCCGGGACCGAAGTGCCCGAAGCGTGCTTCGTGCCGCCGCACACCACCGCCATCGGCTCGCCGATGCGGGTACTCACGCCGGACCAGCTCGACGAAGTACCCGAGGCCATTCGCGCGACGAACTTCGCCGCACGGGCTTTCGGCGTGCGGAGCGACTGGCAGGACCGCGCCGCGCGCTACGAGCAGGAGACCGAAGTGCGTTCGGCCGAGTTCGCCGAGCACCGGCACGACATCGTCACATGACTCCTCGCAATCTCCGCAGCCCCGGCCCGATGTCCTCGAGCGGCACCGAGCCGAACCCGAAAACCAAGCCCTGCAAGGAATCTCGCCGCTCCGTGAAATCACCCAGCGCGTAGAGCCGGACCCCGGCGCGCCGTGCCGCGCGCACCACCGGCCGAGCGTCGATCGAGCTGTACGCGCTCAGGTGCAACCCCGCGTCCGAAGGAAGAGGCTCGAGGAGCCCGGCGAAATCCTCCTCCAGGATCCGGCGGACCAGATCGTGCCGCTTCCGGTACTCGCGGCGCATTTTCCTTACGTAGCGGGCGAAACCCCCTTCGGCGAGGAACCGGGCGAGCGCGGCCTGCCCGACGCTCGCGGAATGCCAGTCCGTCAGGTACTTCGCCTTGCCGAGCGCCTCCCGCAGGCCCGGCGGTGCGATCAGGAAACCCAGGCGCAGCGCGGGAAGCAGCACCTTGGAGAACGACCCGACGTACAGCACCCGGCCCGCGTTGTCCAAACTGTGCAACGGTTCCAGCGGACGGCCAGTGTAGCGGAACTCCGTGTCGTAGTCGTCCTCCAAGATCGCGGCATCGTTCCGTTTCGCCCATTCGATGAGCGCCACGCGTCGGGCGGGCGACATCGACGTGCCGAGCGGAAACTGGTGCGAAGGCGTGACATACACCAGCCGGCAGCCAGCGGGGATCCTGTCGACCACGATGCCCTCGCCGTCCACCGGTACCGCCGCGAGCCGCGCTCCCAGCGTGGTGAACAACTGCCGCGGCGGCGGATAACCCGGATCCTCCACCGCCACGACATCGCCCGGGCACAACAAAACCCGGGCCGCGAGGTCGAGCGCCTGCTGCGAACCGTTGGTGACCAGCACGTCCTCCGGACCCGCGCGCACATTGCGGGACAACGACAGCTGCCGCGCTATCTCCGCGCGCAGCCCCGCATGACCGCGCGGATCGCCATACGTAAGCACCTCGGGCCGCGACCCGCGCAGCTGCTCCGTAACGAGCCGACGCCACGTTTCGAAGGGGAACAGCCGCACGTCCGGGGCACCTGCCCGGAAGTCGAACTCCGCCTCCACCGCGAACCGGAGCGGCGGATCCGGCACCGAATCCCAGACCTCGGCCGGCCGCAGTTCGGACACCTCCGCGGGCGGCCGCTCGACCCGGCGCGCCCCGGAACTCACGAAGGTGCCCGCGCCCGCCTTCGCGTGCACGAACCCTTCCGCCGCCAGCAACTCGTACGCGGCCGTGACCGTGTTCCGCGAGACGGCCAGCCGCTGGGCCAGCTCGCGGCTCGGCGGCAGCGCGTCACCCTCGCGCAGCCGCCCGTCGAGGATCGACGCACGGATCTGCCGGGAGATCTTCTCCCGCAGCTCCCGGCCGTCCGAAACGTCGATGTGCAGTTCCACGTCCGCGAGCATAGATCGGCCCACCGACATTTTCCGGTTTTTGGCTCTACCACAAGGCATTCTCCCGCTTACGGTGGCCGCATGGACGTACGTGACCTCGACCGCCGGGCACTCACTGTGCTCGACAAGCTCGTCAGTACCGTGACCCCGGCCGACCTCGATCGGCCCACTCCGTGCGAGGGCTGGACTCTCGCCGATCTGCTGCGCCACCAGGTGAGCGAGAACAGGGCCTTCGGCGTCGCGCTGCGCGAAGGATCGGCACCGGACTGGGATTCCGGCGATCTCGGCGAAGACGCGTATCGCGCCTATGCCGATTCGGTCGAGCGCGTGCTCGCCGCGTACGAGGACGATGGACTGCTGCGGCGCGAGGTGACCGTACGCGAGTTCGGCACCTTCCCCAGCGCGGTCGCGGCCTCCATGCATCTCGGCGACACCGTCGCGCACGGCTGGGACATCGCCGAATCACTCGGCCTTCCCTACGCGCAGGACGCCGACATCGTGCGCGCCGCGCTCGCTTTCGCCGAGCGGATCCCGGCCGATCCGGAGTCCCGCGCGGAACGTGGCGCGTTCAAACCCGTCGTGCCCGTCAGGCAAGCGTCCGATTTGAACCGTTTCATCGCGCTTCTGGGTCGTTCTTCCGACTGGCGCTGAAAACGGCTGCTCAACTGGCAGACTGTTCTCATGGCTGATGAAGACCCGTTCCTGTGGCTCGAGGACGTGACCGGAGAGGCGGCGCTCGACTGGGTAAGGGCCCGCAACACCGAGACGCTCGATGAGCTGGCCGGTGGCGAGCGCTTCGACCGGCTGCGCGACGAGATCCGCGAAGTGCTCGACGCGGACGACCGGATTCCGTACATCCGGCGCCGCGGCGAGCACTTCTACAACTTCTGGCAGGACGCCGCCCATCCCCGCGGGCTGTGGCGGCGCACCACGCTGGAGGAGTACCGCAAAGAGCAGCCGGCGTGGGAGATCCTGCTCGACGTGGACGCGCTCGCCGAGGCCGAGGGCGAGAACTGGGTCTGGCAGGGCGCCGCCGTGCTGCGGCCGCATTTCCGCCGCGCGCTCGTCGAACTGTCACGCGGCGGGGCGGACGCGACCGTCGTGCGCGAGTTCGACGTGAACCGGCACGAGTTCGTCGAGGACGGGTTCTTCCTGCCCGAGGCCAAGAGCCGGGTCAGCTGGATCGACGAGGACCTGATCTACGTGGGCACCGACTTCGGCGAGGGCTCGCTGACCACGTCCGGCTATCCGCGGGTGATCAAGGAATGGCGCCGCGGCACCCCGCTGTCGGCCGCGGTCACCGTCTACGAGGGCAAGCCGGACGACGTGGCGGCCTTCGCCTACCACGACCCGACACCGGGCTACGAGCGCGATTTCGTCGGCCGCTCACCGGACTTCTACCGCACCGAGAAGTACTTGCGCACCGGCGAAAAACTCACGCGCATCGAGGTCCCTGACGACGCGCAGACCACGGTCGAGCGGGAGTGGCTGCTCATCCGGCTGCGCTCCCCGTGGTCCGTCGGCGGCCGCGACTACCTCGAAGGCACGCTGCTCGCCGCCCCGTTCGACGCGTACCTTGCGGGCACGGCCGAGCTGACCGTGCTGTTCGAGCCGGACGCCCGCACGTCGCTGGAGGCCTACGACTGGACGCGCAACCACCTGCTGCTGACAACGCTGTCCGACGTCCGCACGGAGCTGTACGTGCTGACCCCGGCCGAGGGCTGGCGCCGCGAGCCGCTGACCGGCGGGCCCGACCTCGGCATCGCCGAGATCCTCGACACCGACCCGGACACCAATGACGAGTACCTGCTCAGCACGAGCGGGTTCACCGAGCCGCCCACGCTCAGCTACGGCCAGGTCGGCGGCGAGGTGGACGTGCTCAAGCAGTCACCGGCGCGGTTCGACGCCGAGGGCATGACGGTCGACCAGTACTTCGCCACTTCCCGTGACGGCACGGAAATCCCGTATTTCGTCGTGCGCCCGCGGGCGGAAGGCGGCCCGACGATGCTCACCGGTTACGGCGGGTTCGAGGTGTCGCGGCTGCCCGGCTACAGCGGCGTCACGGGCCGGGGCTGGCTCGCCCGCGGCGGCACGTACGTGGTGGCGAACATCCGCGGCGGCGGGGAGTACGGCCCGGGCTGGCACACCCAGGCGATGAAGGAGAACCGCTACCTCGTGTACGAGGATTTCGCCGCGGTGGCAACGGATCTCGTCGAGCGCGGGATCACCACCCCGGAGCGGCTGGGCATCCACGGCGGCAGCAACGGCGGCCTGCTGATGGGCGTCATGCTCACCCGCTACCCCGAGCTGTTCGGCGCGATCGTCTGCCAGGTGCCGTTGCTAGACATGCGCCGCTACCACCTGCTGCTGGCGGGCGCGTCGTGGATGGCCGAGTACGGCGACCCGGACGACCCCGCGGAATGGGAGTACATCAGCAAATACTCGCCGTACCAGAACATCCGGCCCGGGCAGCCGTACCCACCCACGTTGTTCATGACCTCGACCCGTGACGACAGGGTGCATCCCGCGCACGCCCGCAAGATGGTGGCGAAGCTGCTCGAAGCCGGTTACGGCGTGCGCTACCACGAGAACATCGAAGGGGGGCATGGCGCGGCGGCGGACAACGAGCAGCTGGCGCAGAAGTGGGCGCTGCTGTTCGAGTACCTGTGGCGGAACCTCAGGTCCTAGCAAGCGCGATCCCTGCCGTCGCGCACACCGCGGCGGCGACCGCGAAGGCCGGGCCGAAGGCTCCGGCGGCCACGAGCGCGCCCATCGCGGCCACGCCGACGGTCGCGCCCACCTGCCGGATGGCGTTGAGCAGGCCACCGGCGGTTCCGGCGTAGCCGTCGGGTGCGGACCCGACCACGCCGGTCACCAACGCGGGCAGGGAGAAGGAGACGCCGAACCCGGTGAGCAGCAGGCCGAGCGCAAGCAGCGGGTACGGCGCGTCCACGGTCAGGGCCAGCGTCACCGTGCCCGCGGTGAGCAGGGCCAGTCCACAAAGGACGGGTGGCTTCGGGCCGCGGGCGGCGACGATGCGGCTCGTGACGAGGGGGTTGAACGCGGTCGGCAGGGTCAGCGGCAGGAAGGCCAGCCCGGTCTGCACCGGGGAGAGATTCCGTTGCAGGGCAAGGGTGACGGTGAACAACGCGCCGGAGAGCGCGAAGTTCACCGCCGCTCCCGCGAACAGGTTCGCCGCCACCCCGGGCGCACGCACCAGGCGTGGCGGCACGGTCGGGGCGCTGCTCCGCCGTTCCCAGAGCACGAAAACGGTGAGCACGACGAGCGCGGCGATCCCGGAGAGCAGCCGCTCGCTGGTGATCGCATCGGTCAGCAAGGCGAGGAAGGCGCAGGCGGCGAGCTGCGTGCGCCAGTCGATGCCGCGCGGGTTCGGGGTGGACGGAATGCCGCGGGCGAGCAGGAGCGCGAGCACGGCCAGCGGCACGTTGACCAGGAACACCGTCCGCCAGCCCGCGAGATCCACGAGCACCCCGCCGACCACCGGGCCGGCCGCCAGGGCGACGCCGGTGATCGCCGCCCACGCCCCGAGCGCCTTCGCGCGGCGCTTCGGGTCCGGGTAGAGGGCGCCGATCAGGGCGAGCGAACTGGGCAGGCACGCTGCCCCGGCCACACCGAGCAGCACCCGCAGCACAACCAGCACCCATAGGTCCGGCGCCGCGGCGCAGGCGAGCGAGAGCACACCGAAACCGGTTACGCCCCAACGGAAAACGCGCAACGGCCCGAACCGGTCGGCCAGCGCGCCGCCGCCGAGCAGGAACGCCGCGAAAGCCAGGGTGTAGCCGTTGACCACCCACTGGCGCATCGCGACGGAACCGCCGAGGGCCGGGAGAGCGACGGTGAGCACGGTCGTGTCGAGCAGGACGAGGAAATAGGCGAGCGAGACGCCGATCAAGCGGTTCACGACAGCGACTCTGCGATCCGGCTCGCGTCCCGCTCAACGGGCGATGCCGGATGCCGCGTTCGGTTTTTCCGAATGCCCCGCGGTTAAGGTGGATCTCATGGAACTCCGGCAGCTTCGCGGTTTCGTGGCCGTCGCCACGGCGGGCACGGTCACCGCGGCGGCGGAACGGCTGGGGCTCTCCCCTGCCACGGTGTCGGAGCAGATCAGGGCGTTGGAGACGTCGCTCGAAGTGTCGTTGTTCGACCGGCGGCCGACAGGCATGGCGCTCACCGAACGCGGCAAACTGCTGCTGCCCGAAGCGCGTCGCCTGCTCGAACACGCCGACTCGATCCACCGCCTGATGACCGACGCCCGGCGGCGGATCACCGTCGGCGCGCTGGAAACGCTGGTCGCCACGAGGCTTCCCGCGATACTGGGCCGTCTTGCCGACCGGCGGCCGGATCTCGAACTGGGCGTCCGCTCCCTCATGCGCCGCCCGTTGCTGACCGCCGTCGCGCGCGGCGACCTGGACGCGGGCCTGCTCCTCGACGCCGGGGATACCTTGGGAGAGCTGGGTTTCGAGACGCCGGACCTGTCGTTCGCGGACATCGGCACGGTCCGGTTGTTCCTCGTCGCGAAGCCAGGCGATGCGCCCGCCGACACCTTGCTGATCACGCCGGAGGGCTGCTCGTTCCGGATGGCGGCCGAGCGGACGCTGCCGGAGTACGCGCGGCGCATCGAGTTCGACAGCGTTTCCACCATCCGCTCGTGGATCACCCAGGGCCTCGGGGTCGCCCTGCTCCCGGAGTTCGCGGTCGCGGGCGACCTCGCCGACGGCACACTCGTCGCGCTCGACGCCCCGCCCACCGAGCTCGCTCTCCGCGTCGTCTGGCGCGAGGACGATTCACGAGACCTCCGCGAGGTCCTCTACGCGATGGCTGCCTGACCGCTTGACGAGGTCGGGCACCAGCGTCAGGACGCCCAGCACGGCGAGGAGCGCGCCAAGCCACAACGGCCCCCGCAACCCGAACACCGGAATGGCCAGCCCGCCGACCGAAGAGCCGATGACGACGCCGAACGTGATGAACGACGAATGCACGGTGTTCAGCAGCGGCCGGGCATTGCCGACACGCTGCACGCGGGTGACCATCGCGGGGTTCATCGTCACGCCGACCAGGCCGATGCCGAGCATGAACAGCACCGCCGGCACGGCCAGGTGCGCGAGCAACGCGAAACCGGCCAGGAACAGGATGTTCAGTGCCAGCCCGGAAGCGAGCACCGGCAAGGCGAACCGGTCGGCCAGCCTGCCGACGACGGTGTTGCCGACCAGGGTCGCGGCGCCGTACGCGACCAGCAGGAGCGGCACGGTTCCGGTGCCGAACCCGCTGAGGTCGGTCAGGATCGGGCTGAAATAGCTGAAGGCCGCGAACGTGGCGCCGATGATGCACGTGCTCGTCGCGAACACCAGCCACAGCTTGGGTTTCGCGAACCCGCGCAGCTCCGCGCGGAAGTTCCCGCCGGCTTCGTCGGACGCCAGATCCGGCACCCCGGCGAGGATCCCGGCCGCGGCGATCACCGTCACCGCCGACACGGCCCAGAACGCGGCGCGCCAGCCCAGCGCTTCGCCGGTCACGGTCGCGAGCGGCAGCCCGAGGAGGGTGCCCAGCATGAGCCCGTTCATGACGACCGCGATCGCCCTGCCGCGAACCTCCGGCGCCGCCGTCCGCACGCACAGCGAGACCGCGAGCCCGAAGAACGCCTGCGACGCCGCGCCAGTGATCACCCGCGCGATCAACATCATCGTGTAGCCGCCGGAAACCGCCGCGAGCACGTTCCCGGTGAGGAAGACGGCGAACACGATGAGCAGCGCGTTTTTGGGCCTGGTGCGCAGAAGTCCGACGGCGAGGACCGGGCCCACGAGCGACATCGCCAGGCCGAAAGCGGTGATCAGGTACCCGACTTCCGAGACGGTGACGCCGAATCCCGCGGCCAGCTGCGGCATCAGGCCGGCGACGGCGAACTCGCTCGTCACCATCGCGAAGACCCCGAGGGCGAGCAGGTACACGGATCTGGGCATGACTCTCCCCTTGTTTTGGATCGATCAGTTCAAAACCTGCGCACGAAAAAGCGATCAGCAGGTCAGCACGTCCAATGCCGTGGCAGCAATGGATTCCAGCTCTTCCCGGCTCGCGCCGCCTTGCGCCGCAACGCGCATCCCGCCGACCACGGTGTTCACATACGAGGCGAGAGCGGCCGCATCACGGCCGGACGTGATCTCGCCGTCCCGTTGTCCGGCGGCGATCACGTCTCGCAGGAGGGCGAGCCGCTGCTCGGTGTCCTTCCGCAGGATCGCGCCCGCTTCCGGATCCCGGCCGGCGAGCTCCACCGTGCTGTTCACGGTGAGGCAGCCGATACTGCGCCCGTACTCACGGTTCTCGCACTCACCGTCCACAAGGGACTGCATGAGCACACGAACACGCTGCAGCGCGGGCATTTTCTCGTCTTCCAGCACGCCGTAGTGCTGGGCGTTCATCAGCTCCATGTACCGCAGCAGGGCACGACGGAACAGGTTGTGCTTGCTCTCGAAGGTGTTGTAGATGCTGCTGCGTCCGAGACCCGTTGCCGCGCAAAGGTCCTGCGTGGACGTGGCCTCGTAGCCGTTGACCCAGAAGGTGCGCATGGCGGCGTCCACCGCACGCTGCTCGTCGAACTCCTTGGGCCGGGCCATGATGCCACCGTAGCACGTTTTGGACAGGTCAGTGCAAAACTGGTCCGGTGAGCTGTGCCCGCGCGTACCGGCAGAAGGCCATGACCAGCCGGGCGCGCTCGCCGGCGCGGGTGGCCAGCACGACATGACTCGGCTCGACGCCGTGGAGCGGGATCACCGCCAGGTCGGGGCGCACGCTTTCGAGCCACGAACCGCCGGGGACGACCACCACGGCGTCACCGCTGGCGACGACCTCGAACTTGTCGCCCAACGCCTTGATCAGCGGGCCGTCCGGCGCACGGCTCCCGTCGGGGCGGGGGTCGATCCGCCAGAACGCGTCCCGGAGCGGGTCGTTGATCCGGGCCATCGGTTCGTCGGCGATGTCGTCGAGCGTCACGGATTCCTTGCCCGCCAAGCGGTGTTCACGCGGGACCAGCAGCACGCGGGGTTCGTCGTAGAGCACCGTGACCTGCAGGCCGTCGGTCGGGAACGGCAGCCTCGTCACCACTGCGTCGACTTCGTGGTCCAGCAACGCCCGGTGCGGCTGCTGCCAGTCCACGTGCTGGGTGCGCACCTCCGCGTCGGGGTGGCGGTGGCGAAGCTCGCGCACGGCCGGGGTGACGATGAGGTCTCCGGTGAAGCCGATGATGACGCGGCTCGGCGAGGCGGCCGTCCTCGCCCGCGCGGCGGCCTGCGCCGACGAACGCAGCACGGCGACCGCGAGCGGCAGGAACGCCTCACCGGCTTCGGTGAGCTGGGTGCCCTGCGGCGTGCGATTCAGCAGACGCGCGCCCACCTGCTGCTCGAGCCGCACGATCTGACGGCTCAGCGAGGACTGGGTCACGTGGAGGGACTCGGCGGCGCGGCCGAAATGCCGACGCTCAGCGACCACGGTGAACGCGCGGACCAGCTTCAGATCGAGGTCCTCGGCGTCGGCCATGACATCATCCTAGCTGCAGTGATGCACAAAACGGGATGCGCGGTGCGAAACATTCATTGGCCGTGTGGCGGACGGGCGCAGGACAGTGGAAGGGCAACCGATTCATCGGAGGATCTTCATGGGGACAACGATCGAAGACGCCCGCCGCGCGCTCGGGCCGGTGGGCGTGGCCCTGCCGGTTTCGTTCGCCGCCACCGCGCCGATCGACGCGCAGCGCGAGGCGGTCGGCCGGCTGGAACGGGCAGGCTACCGCGCGGTGTGGACCAACGAGGTGCTCGGCAAGGACGCGCTCGTGCAGCTGTCCGTGCTGCTCGCCGCCACCGAGCGGATGGTGTTCGGCACCTGCATCGCCAACGTGTGGGCCAGGGAACCGGAAACCGCGAACGGCGCGGCGGCGACGCTCGCCCAGGCCTACCCCGGCAGGCTCGTGCTCGGGCTCGGCGTTGGCTACCCGGCGCAGGCCGAAGCCACGGGGCGGGAGTTCGGCAGCCCGCTGGCGCGGATGCGCGACTATCTGTCGCGAATGGACAGTGAGACCTACCCGCCGGCGCCGGACGCCGCCTACCCGCGGATCATCGCCGCCAACGGGCCGAAAATGCTTGCACTGGCAGGAGAAATCAGCGACGGCGCGCTTCCGGCCATGTACCCGCCGGAGCAGACCGCGCAGGCCCGGCAACTGCTGGGGCCGGACAAGCTGCTCGTGACCGGCTTGTCCGTGGGCGTCAACCCCGACCCCACCGAAGCGAAAGCCGAGGCGCGGCAACGGGTCGAGGCCCTGCTCGAGGCTCCCGCCTACCGCAAGGCCATGGCCGGACTGGGCTACTCGACGGAGGCGGACGACAGGCTGGTGGCCGCGGTCGTCCCCCACCGCGGCCCGGACTCCATCGCCGCGAAAGTGCACGAACACCTCGCCGCGGGCGCCGACCACGTGACCCTGCTACTCCCCATCGGCACCGAGTTCGAGGCAGGGATCGCGCAGCTGGAGAACTTGGCCCCGGCACTGCGGTTCTGACGATCGCGCGCGCCACTCGTCATGAGGGTGTCGGCCAGGGTGGCAGAACCACCCTGGCCGACACCCTCATGCGTCGATCAGCTGCAGCCGGAGGTGGCGCCACAGCCCTCGCAGGCGTAGCAGGAACCCGCCGGGCGCATCTTCGTTCCGCAGGTCATGCACAGCGGCGCGTCGTTCGCCTTGCCGAGGTGGAGGTCCATCAGCTCCGCGGTGCTGTGTGCGGGCTCCGTTTCCGGCTGCGCCGGGGTGGAGTCCACAGTGGACCGCATCGTCTCGAGGTCCATGCTCTCCGACTCCGCCGTGCCGGAGCCGCCGTACTCGGCCTCGACCTGTGCGGTGCGCTCGGCGGCGGTGAAGATGCCCAGCTGCGCTCGCTTCTCGTACGGCAGGTAGTCCAGCGCCAGCCTGCGGAACAGGTAGTCCAGCACGCTGGTGGCGATCCGGATGTCCTGGTCGTCGGTCATGCCTGCGGGCTCGAAGCGCAGGTTGGAGAACTTCGAAACGTAGAACTCCAGCGGGATCCCGTACTGCAGGCCCACCGAGATCGACATCGAGAAGGCGTCCATCACGCCGGCGAGCGTGGAACCCTGCTTGCCCAGCTTCACGAAGATCTCGCCGAGCCCGTCGTCCGGGTAGGACCCCGCGTGCAGGTAACCCTCGGCGCCGCCGACGGTGAACGACAGCGTCTGGCTCGGGCGCTTCTTCGGCAGCCGCTTGCGGACCGGCTTGTACTCGACGACCTTCTCCGGCTCGGCCTTCGCCTCGGTCTTCTTGCCCGTGGACAGCGGCTGGCCGACCTTGCAGTTGTCGCGATAGATCGCGAGCGCCTTGAGGCCCAGCTTCCAGCCCTCGAAGTAGATCTCCTCGACCTCTTCGACGGTGGCCGACTCCGGCATGTTCACCGTCTTGGAGATCGCGCCCGAGATGAACGGCTGCACCGCGGCCATCATCCGCACGTGGCCCATCGGCTTGATGGACCGCGCGCCGACCGCGCAGTCGAACACCTCGTAGTGCTCCGGGCGCAGGCCCGGCGCGTCCACGACGTGGCCGTGCTCGGCGATGTACTCGACGATCGCCTCGATCTGCTCTTCCTGGTAGCCCAGCACGCCCAGCGCGCGCGGGATCGTCTGGTTGACGATCTGCATCGAGCCGCCGCCGACCAGCTTCTTGAACTTCACCAGCGAGAAGTCCGGCTCGATCCCGGTGGTGTCGCAGTCCATCATGAAGCCGATGGTGCCGGTGGGCGCGAGCACGCTGGCCTGCGCGTTGCGCCAGCCGTTCTTGCCGCCGACCTCGATGCCGCGCTGCCACTCCTTGGTGGCCACGTCGCGGATCGCCACGTCGTTGGCGTGCATCGTGCGGATCGCGTCGTTCGCCACCGAGTGCTTGCGCATGACGCGCTGGTGCGCCTCGGCGTTACGGGCGTAGCCCTCGTACGGGCCGACGACGCCGGCCAGCTCCGCCGAGCGACGGTAGGAGACACCGGTCATCAGCGAGGTGATCGACGCGGCGAGCGCGCGCCCGCCGTCCGAGTCGTACGCGTGCCCGGTGGCCATCAGCAGCGCGCCGAGGTTGGCGTAGCCGATGCCCAGCTGGCGGAACTTGCGGGTGGTGTCGCCGATCGGCTCGGTCGGGAAGTCCGCGAAGCAGATCGAGATGTCCATCGCGGTGATGACGAACTCGACGGCCTTGACGAACAGCTGCGCGTCGAACATGCCGTCGTCCTTGAGGAACTTCAGCAGGTTCAGCGAAGCGAGGTTGCAGCTGGAGTTGTCCAGGTGCATGTACTCGCTGCACGGGTTCGACGCGGTGATCCGGCCAGACTCGGGGCAGGTGTGCCAGTCGTTGATCGTGCTGTCGTACTGGATGCCGGGGTCCGCGCACTCCCACGCGGCCTGCGACATGGAGCGGAACAGCTTCCTGGCGTCGGTGGTGTCGATGACCTCACCGGTGAGCCGGGCGCGCAGCCCGAACTCGGAGCCCGACTCGACGGCGCGCATGAACTCGTCGTTCACGCGGACCGAGTTGTTCGCGTTCTGGTACTGCACCGAGTGGATGTCCGCGCCGGAGAGGTCCATGTCGAACCCGGCGTCGCGCAGGACCTTGATCTTCTCTTCCTCGCGCGCCTTGGTGGCGATGAACTCCTCGATGTCCGGGTGGTCCACGTCCAGCACGACCATCTTCGCCGCGCGGCGGGTGGCGCCACCGGACTTGATGGTGCCCGCGGACGCGTCGGCGCCGCGCATGAACGAAACCGGGCCGGAGGCGGTGCCGCCGGAGGAGAGCAGCTCCTTGGAGGAACGGATCCGGGAGAGGTTCAGGCCCGCGCCGGAACCGCCCTTGAAGATCAGGCCCTCTTCCTTGTACCAGTTGAGGATCGAGTCCATGTTGTCGTCGACCGCGAGGATGAAGCAGGCGCTGACCTGCTGCTTCGATGTGGTGCCGACGTTGAACCAGACCGGCGAGTTGAAGCTGAACACCTGGTGCAGCAGCATCCAGGTGAGCTCGTGCTCGAAGATCTCGGCGTCCTTCGCGGTGCCGAAGTAGCCGTTCTCCGTGCCGGAGCGGACGTACGTCCGCACGACCCGGTCGATCAGCTGCTTGAGGCTGTTCTCGCGCTGCGCGCTGCCGACCGCGCCGCGGAAGTACTTGCTGGTGACGATGTTGGTCGCGTTGACCGACCAGAACTCGGGGAACTCGACCCCGCGCTGCTCGAAGTTGATCGAGCCGTCACGCCAGTTGGTCATGACGACGTCGCGCTGTTCCCACTTCACCTCTTCGTAGGGGTGCACGCCCTCGGTGGTGAACACGCGCTCGACTGTGAGCCCGCGCTTGCCCCTCTTCGCGCTCTTGTTTCCTGTCGCCACGGTCTCCGTCATGGCTCTCCCTCTCCCGCCGTGCGACGAGCTCACTCGTCTCCCGCTGCCGATTCCGCCACGGCCTGGCGAAGGTCCGCTATCTCCTTCTCGAAGTCCTCGACCGAGGAGAAGGAGCGGTAAACGCTGGCGAACCGGAGGTACGCGACCTCGTCGAGCTCCCGGAGCGGGCCGAGGATGGCCAGGCCAACCTCGTGGCTCGGGATCTCCGCGACGCCAGCGGAGCGGATCGACTCCTCGACCCGTTGCGCGAGTTGTTTCAGGGCGTCGTCGTCGACCGGCCTGCCCTGGCAGGCCCTGCGTACGCCCCGGACCACCTTGTCCCTGCTGAACTGCTCGGTGACCCCGGACCGCTTGACGACGGCGAGCACCATCGTCTCCGAGGTGGTGAACCGGCGTCCGCAAGCCGAACAAGACCTGCGGCGGCGGATCGCCTGCCCCTCGTCCACCTCTCGGGAATCGACGACCCGGGAGTCGGCATGCCGGCAGAACGGACACCGCATGGACCGATCACTTCCCTTCCCCGTCGAGCCCCCGGATACCCGTCCCGCCACGCAACGGGGCCGATCTGTTGATCGACTTGTGGATATCCGGTGGGTGAACGCCCAGCAGCTGTGGATAACTCGCTTCTCAGTCTACCCCAACTTGTGGACCAACTACAGCCGTGTAACTACTAGATATAGCGGTTGACCTTAGATCGCACGCGGGCGGGGTGCAAGGAACCCGAGCGGGTGAAGTCCCGTGTCGGGAAACACCCCGACAGTCGTTCACGAGCCGGAAGAGGTGGATTCGGGGGGCCGCGAGGGCGGCGCCCCGGCGCGGAAAGCCACCGATGTGGGTGGCGGGTCGGGGGTGGCGTGCCGGGGTGATCCGTGGGG
>NZ_VMNW02000128.1 GCF_007713735.2 Amycolatopsis acidicola
GCCCCACCGGCGCCCCGCTCACCCCCTCATCCCGCAGCCAGCCCCAGCAGTTGTCCACATGGGGTGGGTTGTCCACAGGCAGGAGAATTCCGTCTGGCCCCGGGGTCGTGAACCTGGCAGCGTCTTCGGGGACGCGAAGATTTCGACACTGGGGGTTCGAAATGAACGACGCTGCGGTCCTCACCGCGGCCAGGCCGCCGACGGCGCCGCACCTCGATCTGGGGCGCCGAGGCGAGCAGATGGCCGCCCGGTATCTGCAGAAGCAGGGGTTCATCGTGCTGTCCCGGAACTGGCGTTGTCGCGAAGGCGAGCTCGACCTCGTCGTCACCGATCGCAACACGCTGGTCGTGTGCGAGGTCAAGACCAGAGCAGGCGACCGGTTCGGCGACCCCACCGAGGCGGTCACCCCGGCCAAGGTCGCGCGCATCCGCCGCATAACCGGCCAGTGGCTCAGCGCGCATTGCGTCAACTGGTGCACGGTCCGATTCGATGTGATCGCAATCGTGCTCGCGCCTCCCGGCGCCATGTGCCTGCGGCATTACCCGGGAGCGTTCTGATGCCGATGGGGAACACCTGGTCGGTCGCCCTGATCGGGATAGACGGCAGGCTGATCGAGGTGGAGGCCGATCTCGGTGGCGGAATGCCCGGGATGAAGCTCGTCGGCCTGCCCGATGCCGGTCTGCGCGAGGCAAAGGACAGAGTCCGCTCAGCGGTCCGCAATTCCGGCCAACCGTGGCCGGGGGAGAAGCTCACACTGGGGCTGTCCCCGGCGAACCTCCCCAAGCTCGGGTCCGGGTACGACCTGGCCATCGCGATCGCGGTACTCGTCGCCGCCGAGCGGGTGCCCTCCGCCAGGCTGATGGGCACGGTGCTGTTCGGTGAGTTGTCGCTGGACGGCCGGATCCGCGAAGTCCGCGGTCTCCTGCCCGGCTTGCTGGCGGCCAGAAAGGCGGGCATGAAGCGCGCCGTCGTGCCTGCCCATTCACTGTTCGAGGCCGCGCTCGTCGACGGGCTCGACGTGTTCGGAGCAACCCGCCTGCAAGACGTCATAGCCTGGCTGCAGGGCGAGAATGTCCTGAGCGAGCCGGAGCCCTCGGCTTCGAGTCCGCCTGATGACGTGCCTGATCTGGCCGACGTCGTAGGCCAGCCCGAGGCCCGCTGGGCGTTGGAAGTCGCGGCGGCGGGCGGGCATCATTTGCTGCTCACCGGGCCGCCCGGCGTCGGCAAAACCATGCTCGCCAAACGGTTGCCGGGTCTGTTGCCGGTCCTGTCTCCGGAGGAGTCGCTGGAGGTGACAGCCGTGCGGTCCGTGCACGGGTCGCTGTCCCGCGCCTCCCCGCTGATCAAGATCCCGCCCTTCGTCGCGCCACACCATTCCGCTTCCGTCGCGGCGCTGATCGGTGGTGGCAGCGGGATGGCGTCGCCAGGGCTCATCAGTCAGGCGCATCGCGGGATTCTGTTGCTGGACGAGGCTTGCGAGTTCAACACGGCGGTCCTGGAATCTCTTCGGACGGCGCTGGAAGAAGGCGAAGTCCGCATCGCCCGTTCCAAGGGCTCGGTCTGCTATCCCGCGCGCTTCCAGTTGGTCCTGGCGACAAACCCTTGTCCTTGCGCACCCCCGAGAGAGAGCGACTGCACCTGCACGCCGTGGGCGCGTCGTCGGTACCTGGCCCGGCTGTCCGGCCCCTTGCTCGACAGGGTCGACATCCGCGTCAAAATGCGGCCGATCACGGCAATGACCACTCACGAGCACGGCACCACCGAGGCCACCGAAGTGGTGCGCAAGCGAGTAATCGGCGCGCGGGAGCGGGCTGCCGCGCGCTGGGCGGAACACGGTTGGCGCACGAACGCCGAGGTGCCGGGTCCGGCGTTGCGGCGTGAGTTCGCCTTGCCCCTCAAGACAACCGCATTGGTCGACCGCAGTCTCGAGCGCGGTTTCCTCACTGCCCGGGGAGCCGACCGATGCCTTCGCATAGCTTGGACACTCGCCGACCTCGCCAAGGCATCACGCCCGGAGCCCGATCACGTCGCCGCCGCACTCGAATTCCGCGATCGAGGCGCCGCGTAAGCGAATTCCCGCACGACTTCGAGCGCCCTCCGGCAGGCCTTTCGCCCTGTCGTTGCGAGCGCCGTCTGCGCCTGCGTTACTCCCTGAACGCCCACGGCCTTTCATCACTGCGATTTTCCGGCTCGGAGGCCGTCATGAACGAATTACATCTCGCGCGGGCATACCTCGCCCGCGTAGCGGAACCGCCCGCGGCCGCCCTCGTCGCGTTCGTCAACGAGGTCGGCCCCGTGACCGCTGCCGAACTGGTCCGAAAAGGACAGTGCCCACCGCGTGTGGTGCAGGAGACCACAGCCCGCCGGGAGGTGGACCAAGCCGAGCAGGACCTCGTCGAAGCAAAACGAAGAGGAATCCGACTTGTCATCCCGGAGGACGAGGAATGGCCGGCGTGGCCGTTGCTCTCCCTGGAAAACGCCGAGCGGCGGGGAGTGCGCAGTGCCGTGACTCCGCTGGCGCTGTGGGTTCGAGGCCAGCCGCGGCTCGACGAGGCAGCGAGTTCCGCGGTCGCCATCGTCGGCGCCCGCGCGGCAACCGCCTACGGGGAGAGCCTGGCCGGCGAGTTCGCCTATGGTCTCGTCGGCCACGGGATGGCTGTCTTTTCCGGCGCTGCCTACGGAATCGACGGCGCGGCGCACCGCGGCGCCTTGTCCGCGGAAGGGCTGACCGCGGCTTTTCTCGGCTGTGGGATCGACACGGGGTATCCGGCTTCACACACCGGCTTGCTGTCTCGTATCGCGGATCAAGGTGGTCTCGTGGTCAGTGAATATCCACCTGGGACGCCGCCTGCCCGGCATCGTTTCCTCGTCCGGAACAGACTGATCGCCGCTTTGACCGAGGGCACGGTCGTTGTCGAGGCGGCGCAGCGCAGCGGAGCGCGAAACACCGCAACCACGGCCGGAGTGCTCGGGAAGAGCGTGATGGCCGTGCCGGGTCCTGTCGGATCGAGGCTTTCCGCTGGCTGTCATGAGCTGATCCGGGACTCGGCGGCCACGCTGGTCTCTTCGGTCGGCGACATCATGGATGTGGTCGGCAAGCTGGGCACGCAGCCCGCCGAGAAGAGCAAGTCTCGACGCCCGACCGACGGCCTCGGTTCGGACGCGCTACGGGTTCACGAAACGCTCGAGAAGCGAGAGGGCAAGTCCGTCGAAGAGATCGCGGCCGAATCAGGAGTACCCGTGCCGCGAGTCCGGGCCGTTCTGCCGGCGCTGGAGTTGGAGGCCTTCGCGCAGCGTGGCGAAAGCGGGTGGCAACTGAGCCCGGTCGTGAAGAAATCACAGAAGACCGCATGATCGCCGGCTGTCAGCGCGGTAAGACGCGGGGAGGTGATGCGATACGCAGGCGATGGCGGTGTGGCGATGCTTGACCAACGGTGCCACTTCGCCCAGCGTGAAGAGCATGTTCCGGTCCACTCTCGGTTGCACGACGGGCGAACGTGCGTTCGTGCCGCGAACACACGGTGCGGGGAGCGGAAAGTCGCCTGACGAGACGACGGCGGTGTGAACATGGCTGCCCGGAAAACGTCCGAAAGCCGGATCGACCTCCGGCTTGTCCGCGCGGAGCTGCCGCCCGAGGCAGGCGCGCTGGTGGACCAATACGAGCGCCATCTTGGGCTCGAGCGCGGACTTTCCGAGCACACTGTGCGCGCCTACGTGGGCGACATCGTGTCCCTACTGGGATTCCTGCACGGAGTGCCGAATGAGAACGGCAGGAATCCTGATAGCCGCACGGCTTTGCAGGGACTGGACACGGCGGCGTTGCGCGCCTGGCTGGCGGAACTGCATGCGGGCGGTGCCAGCCGGACGACTCTGGCCCGCCGTTCGGCCGCGGCGCGGACCTTCACGGCTTGGGCCCGGCGGCAAGGTGCGCTCGATTCGGATCCAGGTGCGAGGCTGGTCGCGCCGCGCACGCATCGGCCCCTGCCCGCGGTGCTCCGGACGGATGAGGCCGGCAGCGTCTTGAAGGCATCGAGTGCCGGTGCGGTTCAACTGGACCCCGAAGCGTTGCGGGACCACGCCGTACTCGAGCTGCTCTACGCCACCGGGGTTCGGGTGTCCGAGCTTTGTGGACTCGATCTCGGCGACGTAGATCTCGGGAGCCGGGTCGTGCGGGTGCTCGGCAAGGGTGGCAAGGAACGTGTGGTGCCCTTCGGCGTGCCTGCCGACAAGGCCTTGCGCAGCTGGTTGGACGAGGGCAGGCCGGCGCTGGTGGAGTCCGCGTCGAAACCGCACGCCACGGCGCTCTTCCTGGGGATCCGTGGTGGCCGGCTCGATCCGCGCGCGGTGCGGCGGGTGGTCCACGAGGCCGTTGGTTCGGTGCCCGGTGCCGCGGATATGGGGCCACATGGGCTGCGGCATACCGCGGCGACGCATCTCCTGGAGGGCGGCGCCGATCTCCGCAGCGTTCAGGAATTGCTCGGTCACGCTACGCTTGCGACAACGCAGCTCTACACTCATGTGACAGTCGAGCGGCTTAAGGCGATTCATGATCGAGCCCACCCGCGCGCCCGATGAACTCGGGCGCGGTGCGGCGGGTCTCGAGGAGTTGTCTTTGCCGCGACCGACCGCTAACGAGCCCGGAGACCGAACTGAGCCCGCTGCCGAGAACGGCCGTCCTGTGACGGCCGATTTGCGACGCATGGACGCAGACCGCTCGGGTAGCGACCCGAGTGGTCGTCTCGGCGTATCTTCGAACGGCCATGCCGGTGGGTCTACTGAGGATGGTCATCGGGAGGGCGAAGGTCTGCCTGCCGAGGAAATTTCCCGGCAGGGATCAGGTCCGGTGGGGACTGCGGACGAGGCCGGAAAGCGCGATACGGCAGACTCGGCAGTGGATGTGCCCGGTGCGCTGGCCGATGGGGGCGGCGCTCGGAAGGATGCGGCCGGTGTGGAGGCTGCGTCCGGCAGGTTCGAGGAGTCGGACGTCGCCGCTGGGGACGGCCGAAAGGGAGTGACCAACCGCGTCGGGGGAGTGGTGGTCGGCGGTGCCGCGATGGTGCCGGTTGACGACAGCGGGGGCGATGTGGCCGAGGGGGCCAAGAACAGTGCGGTCGGCGGCAAAGGGGGAACCGCGACCAAGACGGCGATGAGCCGTGCCGGGAATGCGGCAGGGCAGGTATCCGGTACCGATGCGGACAAGCGCACCGGCAAGCTCGCGAACCCGGAAGCCGGCCGCTTCGACACACCCGGCGACGGTGCACCGGTGGACACAGCCGCGCCTAGCGACGGTGCATCCGCCAGCATGGCCGCGCGTGGCGACGGTGTGCTCACCAGCACGGACGCGCGCAGCGACGGTGCATCGGCTGACGTGGCCGCGCCTGGTGACGGCGCACCCACCGACACGGACGCGCCTGGTGACGGTGCGCCCGCCGACATGGCCGCGCGCAGCGACGGTGCACCCGTCGATACGGCGCCGCGTGGCGACGGTGCGTCGGCTGACACGGCCGCGCGTGGCGACGGCGCACCGGCCCACGTGGACGCGGCTGGCGAGGGCGCCGCGACCGCGGGGCTGGGCGAAACGGGTGGATCACCGGGCGAAAACGTGGCCGTGGGTGCGCGTGACGCGGTGTCCGGCGGGACCAGCGCGGACTCAACTGGCGAGGTCGCCGCCGAGGCGCCAGGATCGGGGACGGAAACAGCAACGGCCTCGGCGGGGGCGGCGGTGAACGACGTTGACGCGGCGATTCACGCGTTGTGGCTCGAATTCCGGGCCAAGCCGCACCAGCGGCTGCGAGAACGGCTGGTGCTCCACTACGCCCCCCTGGTCAAGTACGTCGCCGGGCGGGTGGGCACCGGGTTGCCGACCCACGTCGACGTGGGCGATCTCGTCCAGTCAGGCATCTTCGGCCTGATCGACGCCATCGAGAAGTTCGACCCCGAACGCGGGCTCCGGTTCGAGACCTACGCGATGCAGCGCATCAGAGGCGCGATCCTCGACGACCTCCGCTCCCAGGACTGGGTGCCCCGGGTGGTCCGCAGCCGCCTCCGTGAGGCCGAACGGGCATTGGAACGCCTCGGCGCGCGGCTTCACCGCACTCCGACCGACACCGAACTGGCCCTCGAGCTCGAGATCAGCCTCGACGAGCTCCGCGACCTCTACGGCCAGCTTCGCCTGACCAGCGTGGTCGCGCTGGAAGACCTCGTTTCGGCAGGCAAGGACAGCGGATCTCTGGTCGACACCCTGCCCGACGACGACGCCGTGGACCCGGTGGCCGTTCTGGTCGATCGGGACAACCGGCGGCAGCTGGCCGAGGCGATCGCGCAGCTGACCGAGCGGGACCGGATCGTGGTCAGCCTCTACTACTTCGAAAGCCTCACCCTCGCCGAAATCGGCAAGGTCCTCGGCGTCACCGAATCACGGGTGAGCCAGCTGCACACTCGGGCCGTCCTGCGGCTGCGGGCTCGGCTCACCGAACAGGCCGGGGTCTGAGCCTGGACGAAAGCGCGAACTCGTGAACGCGGAGACGCGTGCTCGCGAACGCGGTGATAGGTGCGTGGTGTCCTCCTTGCGGTGCCGATTGGGGCACGCGGTCCAGTGCGGCACGGGATCTAGCGGGGCGTGGTGGGTGCAGGGCGATCGGGGCAGGCTTCAGCCGGAGCCGGAGCCGGAGCCGGAGCCGGAGCCGGGGCCGGAGCGGAGCGAGAGCCGGAGCCGGAGCCGGAGCCGGAGCCGGAGCCAGGGCCGGAGCCGGAGCCAGGGCCGGAGCCGGAGCCGGAGCCAAGGCCGGAGCCGGGCGTGAAGCCGGAGCGAGAGCCGGAGCCGGGCCAGAGCCAGAGTCGGAGCCAAAGCCGGAGCTGGAGTCGGAGCCTGGGCCAGAGCCTGGGCCAAGGCCGAAGCCGGGGGTCGGGGGCGAAGCAGAAGCCAGGGCCAGGGCCGAAGCAGGGGCCAGGGCCGAAGCGGCGGCCGGGCCGAAACCGAAGCAAGGCAAGGCACGGCACGCAGGGCTCGCCTGGTGGGGTGAGCGGGTGGCACTCGGATCGGTGGGCCGTATCAAGGGGGCTCGTCGGGTGGGCGTACCTCCGCGTCGGAGGGCAGGGTCCACGGCTTCAGCCTGATCACGGACTCCGTCCGGATCAGGGCCAGCGGGTCCAGGTACTCCTCGCCCCGCCGGACGCCCCAGTGCAGGCAGGCCGCGACGCTGCAACCGGGATGCCCCGGATTGACCGTCCCGATCGGCTGACCTCCGTACACCTGCGCGCCCGCCGCGACCAGGGGCGTGACCGGCTCGTACGTGGTGCGCAGGCCGCCGTCGTGGTCGATGGAGACGACGCCTGCGCCGGCCACCTGGCCCGCGAACACCACGACACCCGGCCCGGCGGCGAGGACCTGCTGGCCTGGCGCTGCGGCCAGGTCCACGCCTCGGTGCCCAGGGCCGTACGGGCTCTCCGGCGCGTCGAACGTCCGCGTCACCTGCGGTGCCGGCGACAGCGGCCAGGCGAAGCGGGGCTCGGCGCTCTGGGCCAGTGCGCGCGGCGAAGCCGCCAGCGATCCCGCTAGCAGCAGGAACGTCAGCGCCAGGCGGATCAGGATGGTCACTGGTCCAGCTTGGCCTGGCTGGGGCCCGGGTGGTGAAAAAGTTGGCGGGCCTGTGGACAACCGGGGTGGTGTGGACAAGTCACCGCCATCGAGTCGCCCGTGGTGAACCGCGCCGGGCCTGGGCGTACACTGTTCGCGCGGCCTGTGCTGGCACAGGTCGACTTCGCGTGTACGTGCATGTCCCACATTTCCATCAGGCGGTATCAGGCGGTGGGACACACGGCGCCCGGCGGTCCCCGTGGAGACACGGGGTCCGGGCACCGGCACTGCACCAGGGCCTCCGGTCACCCGGCCGGCGGCGACAAACCGACCATGCGTGCCGGGTCGCACCCGGCGCGCTCAAGACAGAAGAGGTGCGAATCCGGCCATGGCCGTCGTCACCATGAAGCAGCTGCTCGATTCCGGTGTGCACTTCGGGCACCAGACCCGGCGCTGGAACCCGAAGATGAAGCGCTACATCCTCACCGAGCGCAACGGCATCTACATCATCGACCTGCAGCAGACGCTGACCTACATCGACCGTGCCTTCGAGTTCATCAAGGAAACCGTCGCGCACGGCGGCACGATCATGTTCGTGGGCACCAAGAAGCAGGCCCAGGAAGCGATCGCGGCCGAGGCCCAGCGCGTGGGCATGCCCTTCGTGAACCAGCGCTGGCTGGGCGGCATGCTGACCAACTTCCAGACCGTGCACAAGCGGCTGCAGCGCCTCAAGGAGCTCGAGTCCCAGGAGCAGACCGGCGGCTTCCAGGGCCTGACCAAGCGCGAGATCCTGACGCTGACCCGCGAGAAGGACAAGCTGGAGAAGACCCTCGGCGGTATCCGCGACATGGCGAAGGTGCCCTCCGCCGTGTGGATCGTGGACACCAAGAAGGAGCACATCGCCGTCGGCGAGGCGCGCAAGCTGAACATCCCCGTCGTCGCGGTGCTCGACACCAACTGCGACCCGGACGAGGTCGACTACCCGATCCCGGGCAACGACGACGCGATCCGCTCGGCCGCGCTGCTCACCAAGGTCGTCGCCGAGGCGGCCGCCGCCGGCCTGCTCGCCCGTTCGGGCCGCAACGGTTCGGCTCCGGAGGGCCAGGACAAGCCCGAGCCGGGCGTCGCGACCGACGAGCCGCTGGCCGAGTGGGAGAAGGAACTCCTCGCCGGCAACGAAGGCGGCCAGCCCGCCGAGCAGACCACCTCTTCCTGATCGACCCCAGCCCCGGCCGGCCGTCTTCGCCGGCGGCCGCCGGGCCCTGACTTTCCCGAAGGGAACGGAAAGCGCACGATGGCGAACTACACCGCGGCTGACGTGAAGCGTCTCCGCGAGCTCACCGGCTCCGGCATGATGGACTGCAAGAAGGCGCTCGAGGAGAGCGACGGCGACTTCGAGAAGGCCGTCGAGGCTCTGCGCATCAAGGGCGCCAAGGACGTCGGCAAGCGCGCCGAGCGCGCCACCGCCGAGGGCCTCGTCGCCGGCGACGGCGGCGTGCTCATCGAGCTCAACTCCGAGACCGACTTCGTCGCCAAGAACGAGCAGTTCCAGCAGCTCGCCGACAAGATCGTGGCGGCGGCCAAGACCGCCCGCACCGACGACGTCGAGAAGCTGGCCGCTGCCGAGATCGAGGGCGGCCAGACCGTCAACGACGCCGTGCAGGAGCTCGCCGCGAAGATCGGCGAGAAGCTCGTCCTGCGCCGGGTCGCCTCCTTCGACGGCACCGTCGAGACCTACCTCCACCGCCGTGGCGCCGGCCTCCCGCCGGCCGTCGGCGTGCTGGTCGAGTACACCGGTGACAGCGCTGACGCGGCCCGCGGCGCGGCGCTGCAGATCGCGGCGCTGAAGCCGAAGTACCTGACCCGCGAGCAGGTCCCGGCCGAGCTGGTCGACAACGAGCGGCGCATCGCCGAGGAGACCGCCCGGAACGAGGGCAAGCCCGAGCAGGCCCTGCCGAAGATCATCGAAGGCAAGGTCAACGCGTTCTACAAGGACACCGTGCTGCTCGAGCAGCCCTCGGTGACCGACAACAAGAAGACCGTCAAGCAGCTGCTCGACGAGGCGGGCGTGACCGTCACCCGGTTCGCCCGGTTCGAAGTGGGCCAGCAGTAGGCCCTCGCGGCTGACGCGTATCGTGCCCCGTCTCCGGAGAATCGGGGACGGGGCACGGTTACGAACGAGGACTTTTGGGCAGAGCGGTACCCAGCGGAGGTGAGGCGGGCGTGACTGAGGTGGGGGTGGCTTCCCGGCAGGGGGCGCAGGACGGCTTTCGGCGGGTACTGCTGAAGCTCGGCGGCGAGATGCTCGGCGGCGGTTCGCTGGGCGTGGACCCCGACGTGGTGCACTCGGTTGCCGTGCAGATCGCGGACGTCGTCCGCACCGGCGTGCAGATGGCGGTGGTCATCGGCGGCGGTAACTACTTCCGCGGCGCGGAACTCTCCCAGCGGGGAATGGACCGTGACCGCGCAGACTACATGGCCATGCTGGGCACCGTGATGAACTGCATCGCGATGCAGGACTTCCTGGAAAAGGAAGGAATCCCCACGCGGGTGCAGAGCGCCATCACGATGGGGCAGGTCGCCGAGCCCTACATTCCGCGCCGCGCCGAGCGTCACCTGGAAAAGGGGCGCGCGGTCATCTTCGCCGCCGGCGTCGGGATGCCGTACTTCTCCACGGACACCGCCGCCGCGCAGCGCGCGCTGGAGATCGGGTGCGAGGCCGTGCTGATGGCCAAGGCCGTCGACGGCGTGTTCACGGCCGACCCGAAGAGCGACCCGAGCGCGAAGATGTTCGACGAGATCACCCATCGCGAGGTGCTGGAGCGGGGTCTCAAGGTCGCCGACGCGACCGCGTTCAGCCTCTGCATGGACAACAACATGCCGATCATCGTGTTCAACCTGCTCACCGAGGGGAACATCGCGCGCGCGGTGCGTGGTGAGAGGATCGGCACGCTGGTCAGCACCCCCACTGTCGGGCCGGACGCCTAGCCCTGGTGGGATCGCAGGAGACAACTGAGAGACAACGGGAGTAGCCGTGATCGACGAGACCCTCCTCGACGCCGAGGAGAAGATGGAAAAAGCGGTGTCCTTCGCGAAGGAGGATCTGTCGTCGGTGCGGACCGGCCGGGCCACCCCGTCGATGTTCTCCCGCGTGGTGGTCGAGGCCTACGGCTCGACGATGCCGCTCAACCAGGTGGCGAGCGTGAACATCCCCGAAGCGAGGATGGCGATCGTCAAGCCGTACGACCAGGGGCAGCTCGGCGCCATCGAGAAGGCCATCCGCGACTCCGACCTCGGCGTGAACCCGAGCAACGACGGGCAGATCATCCGGATCGTGATCCCGCAGCTGACCGAGGAGCGGCGGCGCGAGATGGCGAAGATGGCCAAGGGCAAGGGCGAGGACGCGAAGGTGCACATCCGCGGCGTCCGGCGCAAGGCCAAGGAGGAGCTGGACCGCATCGCCAAGGACGGCGAGGCCGGTGAGGACGAGGTCGCGCGCGCCGAGAAGGAGCTGCAGAACCTCACCGACAGCTACGTGAACCAGGTCGAGGAGCTCGTGAAACACAAGGAAGCCGAGCTACTCGAGGTCTGATGGCCCAGGTGAGCGAAGAACGCGAGAAGGCGCCGATACCGATGTCTTCTCCCGAGCCGGACGAGCCCGCGGAACCGGCGAAGAAACCGTCGCGGGCCGGCCGGAACCTCCCGGCGGCGATCGGGGTCGGCCTGGTGCTCGGCGCGGCCGTCCTGGTCTCGCTGCTGACCGTGCGGTTCCTGTTCATCGGGATCATCGGGGTCGCGATGGCGGTCGGCACGATCGAGTTCGCGCAGGCGCTGCGCCGGGCGGCGGGGATCAAGCTGGCGTTGATCCCGCTGCTCGTCGGCGGCCAGGCGATGGTCTGGCTGACCTGGCCGTTCGGCCTGAGCGGCACCCTTGTCGCGTTCGCGCTCACCATGCTCGCGTGCCTGCTGTGGCGCCTGCCGGGTGGTGCCGAAGGTTATCTGCGGGACATTTCGGCGACCGTGTTCGCCGCCGCGTACCTGCCCCTGTGCGGGGCGTTCGCGGCGATGATGGTGCCGCCGTCGGACGGCGCGGCGCGGGTGCTCACGTTCATGATCGGCGTGGTCGCGTCCGACACGGGCGGCTACGCGGCAGGCGTGCTCAAGGGCCGCCATCCGATGGCGCCGTCGATCAGCCCGAAGAAGTCCTGGGAAGGGTTCGGCGGTTCGCTCGTCGCGGGTATCGCCGCCGGAGCGCTCACCTTCAGCTTCCTGCTGGACGCGCACGCCTGGCAGGGCGTGCTGTTCGGCGCCGCGATCGTGCTGACCGCGACGCTGGGCGATCTCGTGGAGTCGCTGATCAAGCGGGATCTCGGCATCAAGGACATGGGCACCATGCTGCCCGGCCACGGCGGTCTGATGGACCGCCTGGATTCACTGCTGCCGTCGGCCGTCGTGTCGTGGGTGCTGCTGACAGCGTTCGTGGCTTAGCCGGGCTTCAGTCGTCGTAGGGGTCGTCCACTTCCGCCCGGCCCCATTCTCCTTGCCGCTGCGTGCGATCGACGATCGAGAACACCGCGCCGCAGGGATCGGCGAGTACCGACATGCGGCCCCACGGGGTGTCGTACGGATCGAGGACCACGCGCCCGCCGAGCATCAGGGCGTGCCCGGCCGTCGCGTCCGTGCCGCGCGCCGGGTCCACGTCGAAGTAGATCATCCAGTGCGGCAGGGTATCCGGCGGATACTCCGACCCCATCACGTAGCGGTAGAGCACGGGCTCCTGATCCAGGCTCCACTCGGCGTAGTCCACGCCGCGCGGGTCGCCGATCTGCCGCGACGTGTAGTTGAAGAGGCGGCAGAAGAAGCCGTCCGCCGCTTCGCCGTTGTGCGTGTTGAGGTCGGCGGTCGCGAACGTGCCGGGCACCCCGGTGGTGAAGGTCCAGTTCTCGGGCTGCCAGAACACGATCGGCGCGCCTGACGGGTCGGTCGCGTGCAGGATGCTGCCGCGGTCGGGCAGCTGGACCGGCCCGAGGGTGATGGTGCCGCCGAGGTGCGTGACCCATTCCGCGGCCGTCGCGGTGTTGCTGACCGAAACGTTGATGGTCCACAGGCTCGGCTGGTTCGCCCCGGCGCGGTAGATGCCGCCCACGTCGGCTTCGCCGAGGGACGCGATCGAATATCTCCCGGTGGCCGTCGCCGGATCGCGGTTCAGCGTGTACTTCCAGCCGAACAGCTCGTTGTAGAACCGCTGCGCGCTGTCCTCGTCGAAGGTGGCCAGCTCGATCCAGCACGGAATACCGGAGGGGAGTGTCGAGCGGATGACCGACGGGCCGAGTGCCATGGTGCCTCCTGTCCCGGGTACCTCAGTCTAAGGCGAACAGGAGATCGTTTCGGTGTTACGCGTCGTACACTCGGCGGATGTGGAACGCCGCCCGTCGCGGGCTGAAAGCGCTCTCCCGCGACGCGGGCGTCGTGCCGAGTCCGAACATCTGGTACCACCCCGGCGTCTACGAGATCGAGAACAGGGCGCAGGACGCCGGTGACGAGATCTGGCGCGTGCTGGCGGAGGAAGCGGACTGGACCGGCCGCGATGTGGCCGATGTCGGCTGTGGGGACGGATTCCACCTGCCTCGGTTCGCGGCGGGGGCGAAGTCCGTCGTGGGCGTCGAGCCGCATGAGCCGCTGGTGCGCCGGGCCCGGCAACGGACGCAAGAGCTGACCACGGTACGGACGCTGAGCGGTTCCGCCGAACGGCTGCCGTTGCCGGACGCCAGCGTCGATCTCGTGCACGCGCGGACGGCGTATTTCTTCGGCCCCGGTTGCGATCCGGGGCTGCGCGAGGCGGACCGGGTGCTGCGGCCGGGCGGCAAACTGGTGATCGTCGACCTCGACGCCACGGCCGGGCCCTACGGGCGCTGGATGCGCGCGGATCTGCCTCATTACGACCCGGCCGCGGTGGAGAAGTTCTTTCACCGCCAGGGTTTTCGCTGTCGCAGGGTGGACACGCGCTGGCGGTTCGCCTGCCGCGCGGACCTGGAAGCCGTGCTGAAGATCGAGTTCAGCCCAGCCGTGGCCGCCGCGGCCATCAAGGAGGTCTTACGCGACAACGGTTCCGCTGCCGACGGGTACACGATGCCGGTGGGTTACCGGGTCCTTGTCCGCGAAAAGCCCACCGGCATCGTGCTGCTTGATCACTCGTCTTCCTCGTCGTCCTCGGAAGTGGTCTCGCCGAGGATGCCGTAGAGCGAGCGCCGGGCCTCGTTGAGGACCTCGACCGCGCGCTTCTTCTGGCTGGGCGTGCCGGCCTGGGAGACCTGCATCGCGGCTGCCGCCAGCGTGGCGCCGGCCTTGCGCAGGTTGACCTCGGTGGGGTCGACCTCGTCCGCGATCAGTTCCCACGGCGGGGCGCCCTCGTGTCGCTCGGCGGCGGCGCGGCCTTCGTCGGTCAGCTCGAACAGCTTCTTGCCGCCTTCGTCCCGGCTCACGACCAGGCCTTCGTCGGCGAGCAGCTGCAGCGTCGGGTAGATGGAACCCGGGCTCGGGCGCCAGAAACCGTTACTGCGCTCGGCGATCTCACTAATGATCTCGTAGCCGTGCCGCGGCTGCTCGGCCAGCAGGGCCAGCACGGCCGCGCGCACGTCACCGCGCCGTCCGCGACGGCCGCCGCGACGACCACGCATGGGCCCACGCGGTCCGCCGAACGGGCCGCCGGGACCTCCGGGGCCACCAGGACCCCAACCGGGCGGGAACTCGCCGAACCCGCCGCGCGAGCGGGGACCGAACGCCCCGCGCATTTCCGGACCAGGGGGGAAGGGATGCCTTCTCATGATCTTTCTCCTTCTTGTCGATGTTCGCCGAGACATCTCGTTGTGTCCCGACATGCTTACGATATATCGGAAACAGTCGGAACGCAACTCCGCAGGTCATGAGACACTTGAGCGGTTATGACTGCCCTCCCTCTGGTCTTCGAAGCACCTCGCCGCGGCCTGCCGCCGCGGCACCTCGCCGACCTCACCGTCGCCGAGCGGGCCGAAGCGGTCGCCGAGCTCGGTGAGAAGCCGTTCCGTGCCAAACAGCTGTCGAACCACTACTTCTCCCGGCTGACGGTCGACCCGGAGGCGATGACGGACATCCCGGCGGCCTCGCGGGAGCGGCTGGTCGGCGAGCTGATGCCACCGCTGCTGACGGAGGTGCGCGCGCTGGCGTGTGACGACGGCACGACGCGCAAGACGCTGTGGCGCGCTCACGACGGCACGCTGCTGGAGAGCGTTTTGATGCGCTACCCGGACAGGGCCACGTTGTGCATTTCCAGCCAGGCTGGCTGCGGGATGGCGTGCCCGTTCTGCGCGACGGGTCAGGGCGGGCTGGACAGGAACCTGTCCACCGCGGAGATCGTGGACCAGGTGCGCGCCGCGGCCGCGGTGATGCGCGACGGCACGATGACCGGCGGACCCGGCAGGCTGTCGAACATCGTCTTCATGGGGATGGGCGAACCGCTGGCGAATTACAAGCGCGTCGTGGCCGCGGTCCGCCGCATCACCGATCCCGCGCCCGGCGGGCTCGGGATCTCGCAGCGTTCGGTCACGGTGTCCACGGTCGGCCTCGCGCCCGCGATCCGGAAGCTGGCGGACGAGAAGATGCAGGTGCGCCTTGCGGTTTCGCTGCACACGCCGGACGACGAGCTGCGGGACACGCTGGTGCCGGTGAACAACCGGTGGTCGGTGGACGAGGTGCTCGAAGCGGCGCGGTACTACGCGGACACGAGCGGGCGCCGGGTGTCGATCGAGTACGCCTTGATCCGCGACATCAACGACCAGCCGTGGCGGGCGGATCTGCTGGCGAAGCGGTTGCGCAAGCACCTGAACCAGCTGGTGCACGTGAACGTCATCCCGCTGAACCCGACGCCGGGCTCGAAGTGGGACGCGTCGCCGAAGCCGGTCGAGCGGGAGTTCGTGCGCCGCGTCAACGCCGGGGGAGTGGCGTGCACGGTTCGTGACACCCGCGGCCAGGAGATCGCCGCCGCCTGCGGGCAGCTGGCCGCCGAAGGCTGAAAACCTGACGAGTCCATTGTGGACGAATGAAAAAGGGCCGCGAACCCAGCCGGGTCCGCGGCCCTTTTCGTCCCGGGCTCAACGCCTCCAGGCGGTGCGCGACCGCTTGAGGTCGATCAGCAGCAGGATGACCAGAGCGGCGGCGAGGCCGATCAGCCACACGTTCTCGGTGTTGTTCTCGTGGTTGTTGTAGATCATCACGAGCAGCACGAACGCGCTGAACCAGCCGGCGATCCGGGTGGCCTTCGGGAAATGCCCGTGCCAGCCCCATTCGGCCGACGGCTCGTCACGGGGGTCGACCTTTTGCGCTTCGGCCTTCTGCCGCTTTTCGACCGCCTTGGTAGCCACCGCGAACTCTCCTCCACGCCCTGTCTTCACCTGCACTGGGGATAATCCCACATGCGGCGCGAACCCGCGCCGGGCGGTTCGGGACAATGGTGGTGATGAACACGACTCGCACCGTCCTCGTGCTCGGTTCCACGGGATCGATCGGCACGCAGGCCCTCGACGTGGCAGCCCGGAACACCGATCGCTTCCGCATCGCCGGGCTCGCCGCCGGCGGTTCCGACCCGGCCCTGCTCGCCGCGCAGGCGCTCGCGCACCAGGTGGACGCCATCGCCGTGACCAGGCCGACGGTGGTCGAGGACCTGCAGCTGGCGCTGTACACGGAGGCGCAGCAGCGCGGCTACGCCAGAGGTGAGTTCCGTCTCCCGCGCATCTTCGCGGGTGCCGACGCCGTGACGGAGCTGATCGCCGCTGTCCCGGTGGACGTCGTGCTCAACGGGTTGCCCGGCTCACAGGGCCTGGCCCCGACGCTGCGCGCGCTGGAGACGGGCGCGAAGCTGGCGCTGGCGAACAAGGAATCGCTGATCGCAGGCGGCCCACTCGTGCTCGCGGCCGCCAAGCCCGGCCAGCTCGTCCCGGTCGACTCCGAGCATTCCGCGATGGCGCAGGCCCTGCGCGGCGGCCGGGCCGAAGAGGTGGACAGGCTCGTGCTCACCGCTTCCGGTGGTCCTTTCCGCGGCCGCGCCCGCGAGGCCTTGACGGACGTCACGGTGGAGGACGCGCTCGCGCACCCCACCTGGTCGATGGGCAAGCTCGTCACGATCAACTCGGCCACGCTGGTCAACAAGGGCCTCGAGCTGATCGAGGCGCATCTGCTGTTCGGCGTGCCCTGTGACCGGATCGACGTGGTCGTGCACCCGCAGTCGGTCGTGCACTCGATGGCCACCTTCACCGACGGTTCGACACTGGCACAGGCCAGCCCGCCGGACATGCGGCTGCCGATCTCGATGGCCTTGGACTGGCCGAACCGGGTGCCCGGCGCCGCGTCCGCGTGCGTCTGGGACAAGGCCACGGCCTGGACGTTCGAGCCGCTGGACAGCGTGGCCTTCCCGGCGGTGGAGCTGGCCCGGCACGCCGGCACCGTCGGCGGGCTGCTCCCGGCGGTCTTCAACGCGGCCAACGAGGTGCTGGTCGAGGCGTTCCTGACGCAGAACACCCGCTTCACGTCCATCGTGGACACTATTGAAAGGGTGCTCCAGGCTGCCGACGGCTGGCGCCGGGACCCCCGTGACCTGGAGGACGTGTTCGCCGCGGAGGAGTGGGCCAGGGCCCGCGCGGCCGAAACCACCGAGACGACCGGAAGGAACTAGGGCGTGCTCGCCTACATTTTCGGAGTCGTGCTGTTCGCGCTGGGCATCTGCGTGTCCGTCGCGCTGCACGAGGCGGGACACATGCTCAGCGCGAAGGCCTTCGGCATGAAGGTCCGGCGTTACTTCATCGGCTTCGGGCCGAAGGTCTTCTCGTTCCGCCGCGGCGAGACGGAGTACGGCGTCAAGTGGATCCCGCTCGGCGGGTTCTGCGACATCGCCGGGATGACCGCGCTCGACGAGGTGACGCCGGACGAGGCGCCGCGCGCGATGTGGCGGTTCAAGACGTGGAAGCGCACGATCGTGCTGGCCGCCGGTTCGGTGACGCACTTCCTGCTCGGGTTCATCGTGCTCTACCTGATGGCCTGCACCATGGGCCTGCCGAACGCCATGATCGGCAAGGCGCAGATCGCCACGGTGGCCGACTGCGTCCAGAACGCCACCACCGAGGATCAGGTCCTCAACCCGAACTGCCAGTCCACGGGCGCGACCGTCGCGCCGGCGAAGGCCGGCGGCCTCCAGCCCGGTGACGAGATCGTCGCCGTCGGCGGCACGGAGACCAAGACCTATTCCGATGTCACGGCGAAGATCCAGCCGCTGTCCGGCCCGGTCGACTTCGAGGTCAAGCGCGACGGCCAGCTGATCCACCTGACGATCAACGTGGCGCAGGTCGAGCGCCCGGTCTCCGACACCAGCAGCGGCTCGCAGGGCGCGACGAAGATCGTCAAGGTCGGCACCATCGGCGTCGGCTTCCCGACCTACCTGCACTACAACGCGGTCAGCGCGTTCGGCGGCGCCGGCATGTTCACCGCCGACATGTTCGCCCAGACCTGGGACAGGCTGCTGGAGTTCCCGGAGCGGATCCCGGCCGTGGTGCACTCGATCTTCGGCGGCGAGCGCGACCCGAACACCCCGGTCAGCGTGGTCGGCGCGAGCCGGATCGGCGGCGAAGCGGTCGAAGCCGGACTATGGCCGCTGTTCCTGATCCTGCTGGCGAGCCTGAACTTCTTCGTCGGCGTGTTCAACCTGCTGCCGCTGCTCCCGCTTGACGGCGGGCATATCGCGGTGACCTGGTACGAGCGCGTGCGGGACTGGGTGCGCGGGCTGCGCGGCAAGGCCGCGGGCGGGCCGGTCGACTACACGAAGCTGTCCGCCATCACGATGGTTCTCGTGTTCGTCGGCGGCGCCGTAACGCTGCTCACCGTGACGGCTGACATCGTGAACCCCATCCGGCTTCAGTGAGTAGGCTGGGGGCGTGAGTGTCGCGCTTGGTATGCC
>NZ_VMNW02000129.1 GCF_007713735.2 Amycolatopsis acidicola
GGTCGGGAGGGGCCACCACACGGACAAGAACGGCCACCACACGGCCCGGAGCGGCCAACATGGCGGCGGGAGCGGCCACCACACGGCCCGAAACAGCCAACACGCCCCCCGGAACGGCCACCACACGGCCCGAAACAGCCAACACGCCCCCCGGAACGGCCACCACACGGCCCGGAGCGGCCAACATGGCGGCGGGAACGGCCAACACGCGGAGCGGCGGGGAAGTGCTGGGGCGCAAACGTTTGCTACGCCACCGGAACCAGATCGGGAGCGGGCGGCTCGGGCACCAGTTCACCGCTGAGGAACACCTCGGTGGTGTCCAGCAGCCCGGTCGGCGCGGCCGCGGCGGCGAGCGCCTGGGTCTTGAAAGCCAGCGCCGCCATGCTCAGCCGGTGTTCCACCGCGCCGGTTTCGGCGCTCTGCCGTTCGCCGCCCCAGAACCGGACCTCCGTCAGCCCCTGCTCCAGTGAGAGCCGCACGAGCTTGCGGACACGGGCATCCGTCTCGTACAGGCCGGTGTCGACGGCGAGCACGTGCGGCCGGGGCCCGCGATCACGCGACGACAGCGCCGCTTCGAGGTCTCCGGCGTGGGCGCCGAGGATTCGCAGCGAACGCTCGTCCCCCGCTTCCGGCGCGAGCACCATGACGTCCTGTCCCGCCAGGCAGCAGTCGAACAGCCAGCCGCCAGCGCACCGCACGACGTCGGCCGTGCTGCGCCCGACCGCGATCACCCGCCGCTGGAGCGGCCTGCGGCTGGCCCGGTCAGCTGACGGGAGAGCGACCGGGTGTACTCCTTGAACACCTCGGTCAGCGGAATCGAAGGATCGAGCAGCCATGATGTCTCCATCCCGTAGAGAAAAGCGACGATTTCCACGGCCTTGAGGGCCGGGTCCAGATCCGTGCGGTAGCGCCCGGCGAGCTGGCCGCGCCGGATGCCGGCGGCCACCTCGGCGAGCGCGGCCTGGTAGCGCCCGCCGAGACGGTCGTGCAGCGGGGCGTTCGCGTCGAGGTTTTCGATCAGCAGCACCACGAACATGCCGACCAGGTGCGGCACCTCGCGGAACCGCCGGGCCGCGCCCTCGACCTGCTCGAAGATGTCCCTGGCGCCCGTGGGGTCCAGGTTCTCCTCGTCGTAGGCGTCCCTGGCTTCGAGAACCGCGTGCAGCAGGTTGTCCTTCGAGTCGAAATGGTGCAGGAGCCCGGCCGTGCTGACCCCGGCCTCACGCGCGATCTGGCCGAGCGTGGTGGTGCGCCACCCCTGGCGGACGAGCAGCCGTTGCGCGACGGCGAGAATGCGCTGCCGCGTATCGGCGCCCTTGGCCAACAGTGCCGCGTATGGACGTTGCCCGGTCACCGGACTCCCTTGTCCTCGTCGACCTACCGAACACACACTAGGTCGGTTCCCACTCCTGTGACAAGGGTCTCATTGAGCGAGAATCGCGTTTTCACGAACACGCAGAGTCGGCGGTAAGCCCCTCGACTCGGAGCGCTGAGAACTCTGGCCAGCCCGGGATTTGATCGAGAATGATATTCTCTCTTCCGTAGAGCGTTGATTTCGCGAGAGGAGCCGGGATGGACATCAGCGGGAGCTCCGCCCTTGTGGTCGGCGGCACCGGCGGGCTGGGCGAGGCGACGGTGCGCCGGTTGCACGCCGCGGGCGCGAAGGTCGTCGTCGCCGACGTCGCCGACGAGAAGGGCAAAGCGCTGGCGGCGGAGCTGGGCGTCCGGTACGTGCACACGGACGCGACCAGCGAGGAGGACATCCGCGCGGCCATCGCCGAAGCCGAGGACGCCGGTCCTCTGCGGATCTCGGTGGACACCCACGGCGGCCCCGCCGCCGGCGGCAGGCTCGTCGGGCGCGACGGCGAACCCACCGGGCTCGACGGGTTCAAGACGACCATCGAGTACTACCTCGTCGCCGTGTTCAACGTGCTCCGCCTGACCGCGGCGGCCATCGGGCGGCAGGAGCCGGTGACGGAGGAAGGGCATCGCGGGATCATCGTCAACACGGCCTCGATCGCCGGGTACGAAGGGCAGATCGGCCAGATCGCCTACTCCGCCGCGAAAGGCGGGGTGATCGGGATGACGCTGGTGGCCGCGCGTGACCTCTCGCCGCTGGGCGTGCGCGTGGTGACGATCGCGCCGGGCACGATGCTGACCCCGGCCTACGGCAAGGCGGGCGATCAGCTGGAGGCGTACTGGGGGCCGCAGGTCCCGTTCCCGAAGCGGATGGGGCGTTCGTCGGAGTACGCGCAGCTGGTCCAGTCCATCTGCGAGAACGACTATCTCAACGGCGAGGTCATCCGTCTCGACGGCGCGCTGCGCTTCCCGCCGAAATGACCGTGCTGGCCGGGAAAGCCGCCTTCGTCGCCGGGGCGAGCCGCGGCATCGGGCGGAACATCGCGCAGGGGCTCGCGCGGGCGGGCGCCGCGGTCGCGGTGGCGGCCCGGTCGGAGACCGAGGGCAGGCTGCCGGGCACGATCCATTCGGTCGCCGAGGGCATCAACGCCGATGGCGGGCGCGCGGTGCCGGTGGCGTGCGACGTGACCGACGAGGAGTCCGTCGAGCGGGCGGTTTCCTTGGCCGTCAAGGAGTTCGGCGGGATCGACATCCTGGTCGCGAACGCCGGGGTGCTGTGGCTGGGGCCGGTGGAGTCCACCCCGCTCAGCCGCTGGCAGCGCTGTCTCGACGTGAATCTCACCGGCGTTTTCCTGGTGACCAAGGCGGTGATCCCGCGCCTGCGGGAGCGCGGCGGCGGGTCGATGATCGCGGTGACGACGAGCGGCGTGGAGATGACCGACCGTGGCGCGAACGCCTACTGGGTCAGCAAAGCCGCCGTCGAGCGGCTCTACCTCGGCCTGGCGGTGCAGCTGGAACCGGACAACATCGCGGTGAACTGCCTGCGGCCCTCGCGGGTCGTCCTCACCGAAGGCTGGGCCGCGGGCGGTGGCGGGCAACGGATCCCGCCCGAGGCCGTGGAACCGCCGGAGGCGATGGCCGATGCGGCGGTGGCGTTGGCCTCCTCGGCCGTCACCGGTACGATCCAGCGTTCGGAATCCCTGGATATACCGTGAAAAAAGGGGTGGCGGCTCCGCGAAGAGCCGCCACCCCCGTCGTGTTCGTCAGACCGTCGCCTGTTCGGCGTTCGCGGTGCCGAGGTCGAGATCCACGTTCCCCTGCTCGCCCGAGGTGAGGCTGACGTGCCGCACCGATGGCGTGTAGAGGCTGGTGACCACGGTGTACTCACCGGGTTCGAGGCCGCGCAGCTCGTACCGGCCCTCGGCGTCGGTGACGGTCGTGCCCGCCAGTTCACCGTCAGCCCTGGCGACGGAAACCGTGGCTTCGGCGAGCGGACGCCCGTCCGGCCCGCTGACGATGCCGCGCAAGCGGCCCGCCGACTCGACGACCAGGTCCACCACCGCCGGTTCCTGACCGGTGATCGTGACCGTCAGCGCCTGCGGCTGGTGACCGGGAACCTGGGCCACCACGGTGATTTCCCCGGACGGAAGCCCGGCGAGGTAGAACGTGCCGTCGTCGGCACACTGCGTGCTCCCGACGACCTGTCCCGCCGCGTCCATGGCCGCGACGCCCGCGCCGGGCACCTCGGCGCCTTCCGGCGCGCGGCGGACGATCCCGGTCACCGCGCCGCCGCCCGCGAGCTCGAAGTCGTGCACCGCGCCGGCGGGGCCGACGGTGACCGAGGCTGCCTCCGGCTCGAACCCGGCCACGGTGACGATCAGCGTGTAGGCGCCGGGACGCAGACCGTCCACTGTGTACTTCCCGTCGGCGCCGGCGCGCGCCCGGCCGACCTGATGCCCGTCCGCGCTGGTCACCGTGAGCACGCCGTTCGGCACCGGGCTGCCCGCGCTGGTGAGCAGCCGTCCGGACAGCACTCCACCGGCAGCGGGCGTCGCGACGGCCGGAGTCTCCTGTGCCACCGGGGTTTCACGGGCCGGCGCGGGTTTACGGCCGGGCAGGAAGGAGGCGATGATCAACGCCGTGAGCGCGGCGCCGACGCTGATCGCGAGCACCACCTGGAACCCGCTCTTCGAGGGCACCGAGACGGGGCCGAACTGGGTGGTCATGCTGGCCAGGATCACGCCCGCGATCGCGCTGGCGAACGAAGTCCCGAGCGAACGCATCAGAGTGTTGAGACTGTTGGCCGCGGCGGTTTCCGACTGCGGCACACCGCCCATGACGAGTGCGGGCATCGCGCCGTAGGCGAGCCCGATGCCGAGCATCACGACGCAGGCGCCGATCAGCACCTGCCACACCGCGCCCATCAGCATGATGCTCAGCCCATACCCGATCGCGACGATGAGCGCGCCGATCATCAGCGTGACCTTCGGGCCCCTCGTCCGGGAAATCCAGGCGGAGACCGGCGCGGTGGCCATCATCAGCAGGCCGCCCGGCGCCAGCACCAGGCCCGCGACGACCATCGTCTGGCCCAGCCCGTACCCGGTCGCCTTCGGCAGCTGCAGCAGCTGCGGCAGCACCAGCGACATCGCGAACATCGCGAACCCGAAGACCACCGAGGCGATGTTGGTGAGCAGCACCTGACGGCGGGCGGTGGTGCGCAGGTCGACCAGCGGCTGCGTCGTGCGCAGCTCGTACCAGCCCCAGACCAGGAACACGACGACGGCCGCGATCAGCGACCCCAGGGTGAGGCCGCTGTCCCAGCCCCAGTCCGAGCCCTTCGAAATGCCGAGCAGCAGGCACAACAGCGCCACCGAAAGCCCGAGCGCGCCCACGAAGTCGAACCGGCCGCCGGTGCGCACCTTCGACTCCGGCACCAGGATGACCGCCAGCACCCCGGCGATCGCGCCGAGGACGGCGGAGGACCAGAACAGCACGTGCCAGTCGAAGTTCTGGGCGATCAGCGCCGCCGCGGGCAGGCCGAGCGCGCCGCCGATGCCGAGCGAAGCGCTCATCAGCGCGATGGCCGAACCGAGCTTCTCAGGCGGCAGTTCGTCGCGCATGATGCTGATGCCCAGCGGGATCACGCCGGACGCGAGCCCTTGCAGCGCACGGCCGACGACCATCAACGGCAGGTTGCCCGCGAGCGCGCAGACGACCGAGCCGATCACGAGCATGCACACGCTGAACAGCAGCATGCGCCGCTTGCCGTACATGTCGCCGAGCCTGCCCATCGTCGGCGTGGCGACGGCGGCGGCGAGCAGGGTGGCGGTGATCGCCCAGGTGGCGTCGGACGCGGTGGAGTGGAGCAGCGTGGGCAGCTCGGACACCAGCGGGATGATCAGGGTCTGCATCAGCGAGACCACGATCCCGCCGAAGGCCAGGACGGCCACGATGGCTCCCGGCCGCACCTTGGCGCCGTCCTCCGGGCCGGCGGGCCGGGCGATGGCGTGAGTCATGGGGACGACTCTCCTGTCTTGAGGCATGCTCGGGGACGCGAGTTAAATCAATTGATTGACTTACTATAGCAGGCCCCGATGGCCCTTTTCCGCCGGTCTGTCGAATTCCGGGCACGACGGAGCGTGACTCACCACACAGGAGCGGGATTCACCAGGAGACGGAGTCGATCGCGGCGCCGAGCACCCCGGGATCACCGTCAAGCTCGGCGGCCAGCTTCCGGGCCACCGCCACGTCCTTGCCGACGAAATCCGCGACCGCGCTGGTGAAAGCGCCGACCGAACCCCGCTGCGCGACGCCCGCGAGCGCACGGCTGGCACCGCTGCCGTGCGTGAGCGCGTCCAGAAGCGTCTCCTCGGCCACGCCCAGTTGGCCCGCGAGGCGCACGGCCTCGGCGAGAAGTCCGATGTTGGCCGCGAAGAGCGTGTTGTTGACCAGCTTGACCCGTTGCCCCGCACCCAGCGGGCCGACATGCAGGACGGGATCGCCGTAACTTTCGAGCACCGGGCGCACCTTCGCCACGGCCTCGGCGCTGCCGCCGGCGAAGACCGTCAGCCGCCCCGCGGCGATGTCGTGCGGCCCCCCACTGACCGGCGCGTCCACCACCTCGACCCCGCGAGCGGCGATTTCCTCGGCGGTGCGCGGACTTCCCGTCGTATGGAGAACGACGACGGCGTCCTGCGGCAGCAGCTCGCTTTCCAGGCACACGCGGCGAACCTGGGCGTCGTCGAACACGCACACGAAGACGATTTCCCCTGTGGCGTCGGCGATCTCGGAGACCGGCTGCGCGCCCGCGGCCGTCAGCTCGGCCCGTTTTCCGGGAGTGCGGCCCAGCGCGCGGACTTCGTGCCCGGCCGCGGCGAGCCGTCGCACCATCGGCAGGCCCATCCGGCCCGCGCCGACGAAGCCGAGACGGGTCACTGGCGTTCCCAGACGGTGGCGACCACCGTGCCGAAGTCGAGCGAATCGGTGGCGCGCGACGGGTCGGAGGCCATCAGCTCGCCGATCTCCTTCAGTACTTCGCCCGCGTCGCGGTCGAGCTCGTAGACGGCGAGGTACTTGTGCTCGGACGGCCTGCCGGGCAGCTCCCTTACGCGGTAACGGGCGCCGGACTTCACCCCGGGCACGCCGAGCATGTCGGGCAGATGGATCGAGTCGTACCACTCGTTGTAGTCGTCGTCGCGGCCGTCCTTCGCGTTGGAGAACACCAGCAGCTGCGCCATCGGACTTCCTCCTGCGAGAACACGACTCCCGGGAATCTGCCGGGTCAGTATCGGTTCTTGATCCGCCCGCGCGCAAGTCCTGGCACTTCCCGACGAGAATGTCATTCTGCTAAATTTAGAATATGGTTTCTACGACCGGTGAGCTGACCGGGGACCAGCGGCTGTTCGCCTCGACCACCCGGGACTTCCTCGCCAGGACCGTGCCGGTCAGCCGGGTCCGTGAGCTGTCCGAATCCCCCGTGGGCTTCGAGCGCGACTGGTGGGTCCGCGGCGCGGAACTGGGCTGGACTGCGATGCTCGTGCCGGAACGGCTCGGCGGCGGTAGCGTCTCCGGCGCCCCGATGTCGGACCTGGCCGTCGTCGCCGGGGAGATGGGCCGCGCCTGCGCGCCCGGCCCGCTGCTGACCACGAGCGCGGTACTGACCGGACTCGTGCGCGCGGGCGAGCCCTTCGCCGAGCGGATCGGCGAGATCGTGAGCGGGGAAACCGTTGCGGCGTGGGCGTTTTACCGGCCCGCGCGCGGGCTCGGCCACTATGGCGTGCAAGCGGAACCAGACGGCGACGGCTATCGGCTGTCCGGCGAAGCGGACCGCGTGGAATGCGGCGACCAGGCCGATGTCTTCCTCGTGACCGCGCACTCCCCCGACGGGCTCGTCCAAGTGCTCGTCCCCGCCGACGCGCCCGGCGTCACCGTCACCCGCGTATGGACGCTGGACCTGGTGCGGCATACCGCTTCGGTGCGGTTCGCCGATGTCCGGGCCGATTCGGTGGTGCAGCGCGGAAAAGACGCCGAGGATGCCGTCGAGGCACAACTCCAGACCGCCGCGGTGTTGTCCGCCGCGGAGATGGCGGAGGCGGCCGAGCGGACGTTCGAGTTCACCGTGCAGTGGATGTTCGACCGCTATTCCTTCGGCCGGCCACTCGCGTCCTATCAGGCGCTCAAACACCGCATGGCGGACAACAAGACCTGGCTCGAAGCCTGCCTCGCCACGTCCGCGGCCGCCGCCCGCACGATCGACGAGGACCCGTCGTCGGCGCCGGAAGCGGTCAGCACGGCCAAGTCCTACGTCGGCGCGAAAGCCCCGGTGATCGTGCAGGACTGCGTGCAGCTGCACGGCGGCATCGGCGTGACCTGGGAGCACGACATCCATCTGTACCTGCGCCGCGTGACGCTCGGGCGCGCGTTGTACGGGACGCCGGAGGAGCACCGGCGGCTGATCACCGACCTGCTGACCAGGAGTGCCGCATGAACGAGCCGGTGGAAAGCTTCCGCGCCCGCGCCCGGCGCTGGCTGAAGGAAAACCTGCCGCCCGCGCCGGAAAAACTCGCGGCGGACGGCGACGAGCAGACCTGGGAGCGCGCACGCGTGCTTCAGAAACGGCTCTACGAAGGCGGATTCGCCGGGATCTGCTTCCCGCGCGAATACGGTGGCCTCGGGCTCACGCAGGAGCACCAGCGGGCGTTCACCGAGGAGTCGCTGGCCTACGAAATGCCGCTGGTGCTGAACATGCCGACGTTCGGGGTGTGCGCGCCGACCATTTTGGACTGTGGCACCGAGGAGCAGAAGCGTGAGCACCTGCGCGCGGTGCTCGCCGGGGACGAGATCCTGGTGCAGTTCCTGTCCGAGCCCCGGGGCGGCTCGGACCTCGCGGGGCTGACCACCCGCGCCGAACGCGATGGAGACATGTGGATCCTCAACGGGTCCAAGATCTGGAGCTCGAGCGCCTACGCCGCCGACTACGCGCTCTGCCTGGCGCGCACCGACTGGGACGCGCCGAAACACCGTGGCCTGACGATGTTTTTGATGCCGGTGCACGCGGAAGGCGTGACGATCCAGCGGATCCGGCAGACGAACGGGTCGGACGAGTTCTGCCAGGAGTTCTTCGACAACGTCATGCTGCCCGATTCGTGCGTGCTCGGCGAGGTGAACGGCGGCTGGGCGGTCGCGTCGCGGCAGCTGTACCACGAACGCAGCGCGATGGGCGGCGGTTCACCGTACTTCAGCGGGGCACGGCCGCGCATCGGCGGCGAGATGGCGAACCTGATCGGGCTGGCCCGCGAAACCGGCCAGCTCGACGACCCGCGCGTGCGGGAGGACATCGGTGCGGCGCAGGCGATGCGGGTGATCGAAAACCAGCTCGTCGCGCGGGTCGGGCAGGCGATCGCGTCGGGCACGATGGACGGGCCCGCGGCGTCGGTCATCCGGTTGTTCAAGGCCGAAAGCATCCTGCTGCAAAGCGACCTGGCGCTGCGGATCGGCGGCGCGGCCGGGGTGACCGGCGGGGCGGGCGAGGAGCACGGGCTCGGGCAGGCCGGGCAGGACTACATCTACCGGCAGGCCAACGCCATCGCCGGGGGCAGCGTGGAAATGGCGCGGAACGTGATCAGCGAGCGGGTGCTGGGGATGCCCCGCGAGTACGCCGCCGACCGGGATGTGCCGTTCCGCCAGGTGAAGCAAGGGCGCTGAGATGCCGATCGGGAAACTGTTCCACCTCATTCAGCTGAGTTCCGACGTGCGCGCGCTGGAAGAGTGGTACGCCGACGTCTTCCCGGTGCGGACGTTCTTCGAGCACAACTATTCCGAGCAGGAGAAGCGGGATGCGTCGCTGATCCTGGTCGGCGACAGCGTGCTCGAACCGGCCGCCCCGGCCTTCCGGGAACCGGGCTGGGAGGCGTCGCCGCTGGGGCGGTTCTACCGGCGGTTCGGCCCGCACTGGCACTCGATCGCCTGGTACACCGACGATGCCGGGGAGATCTGGGAGCGCTGCACCGCCGCCGGGATCCGGGTGCTGGCGGACGAACGCCCGGCGCCGGACGGGATCGTCATGACGCATCCCAAGGACACGCTCACCCAGCTGCAGTTCATGGGCCCGCACCGGGCCGTGCGCGACCGCGACCCGCGGCTGCGGCGCGACTGGAACGTCGATGGGCCGGTGGACGGGCATCCGCTGGGCTGCCCCGGGCTCGCCTACACGACCGTGCTGGCGCGCGACCTCGAACGCGCGGAGCGGATCTATGCCGGGATACTGGGCGGAACCGTGCTGCACCGCGATTCGTCGGCGCTCACCGGCACCGACGACAGCTACGTGCAGCTGGGCGACACCGTGGTGCAACTGTCCACTCCGAACACCGACGGCACCCTCGCCGCGGCCGATCTGGCCGCCTGCAACGAAATCCACCATGCGGCCGCGTTCCGGGTGCGGGATGTCGACGTGGCCGCGGAGTATCTGGCTGCCAAGCGAATCCGCGTGACGGCGCGGGACGAGTACACGCTGCTGACCGACCCCGCGACCACACACGGCGTCCCGTTCCGATGGACGAGCCGCGATGTACCGGGGGTCTAGGCGGGTGCGCTGTTCTGCCGCCCTGCTTGAGCGGGCCGACAGTTGACAGCCGTCCGGAAGTAATGCGGACCGGAGGTGAGAATGTTATTCTCTAACCGGCATCGCCGCCGGGTTTCCCTCGCCCATCGGTGATGGTGGGAGGCGGCGGCCGGGATTCGCCCCCGGCCGTCGCGCCGTCCACTGTGGACCGCCGGGGGTACGTGTCAGTCGCCGGGAATCCAGTCCGGGTCCCGTTTTTCCATGAACGCGCGCATCCCCTCGCGCGGCTCGCGGGAGTTTCGCAGTGACCAGAACATGGTCTGGTAGTCGATCGGCCCGTAGTGCTCGTTCAGCATGCGTTTGACGTGCAGCCGGGCGTCCGGGCCCGCGCGCAGGATTTCCGACGCCGCCCGCGTGGCCGCGGAACGCAGTTCGCCATGCGGGACGACACGGCTGATCACGCCGAGCCGCTGCGCCTCGGCGGCGTCGAACCGCCTGCCGGACAACAGCAGATCCCGCGCGATGGCAACGCCGACGTGCGCGGGCAGGACGCTGGCATAGGTGGCGTCGGGGATGCCGCGCAGCAGCTCCGGCACCCGGAACGTCGCCCGGTCGCTGGCCACCGCGATGTCCGAGAGCATCGCGATCAACAGCCCGCCCGCCTGGCAGATCCCGTTCACGGCGGCGACGACGGGCACGCGGCTGTCCCGGATGGCCACGAACGGCAGCACGTCCGGCCCGTCCAGCCCGTCCGGCAGGTCGTCGCCCGGCTCGGCGCGGCCGCCGAGGTCACCGCCCGGCGCGAACACGTCCCCGGTGCCGGTGATGATCAGCGCGGCCAGCTCGCCGGATTCCTCGACCAGCTTCAGCGCGCGTTTGATGCCGAAGTACATGGCCGGGGTGAGCGCGTTGCGCGCCCGCGGGCGGTCGAGTACGCACCAGCCGAACACCCCGTCCCGTTCGAACCGCAGCCCCGCCGCGCCCAGCTCGTCCGCCATGATCCGAGAATAACAGTCCCGATCTTGGAGAACCAGTTTCTCGGATGTGCTCGGCACGCGCCGCGCGGACCCGCCGCTTAAGGTGCCGGTATGGCGGCGGTGGAAGCGATCAACCAGGTCACCCGATATCTCGATCTGGCCGGGGTGTTCGCCTGCGCGATACTCGGCGGCGCGATCGCCCGCACCGAGCGCCTCGACCTGTTCGGCTTCCTCGTCGTGGGCAGCGTGTCCGGGCTCGGTGGCGGCGTCATCCGCGACACCCTGCTCCAGCACGGCACACCCGTCGCGCTGACCGACTACGCCTATCTCCCGACCGCGCTGGCCGGGGCGCTGCTGGCGTTCTTCATCTCGATCAGCGAAAGCGCGTGGGACAAGCTGTTCACCGCGCTCGACGCGGCGGTGATCGGCTTCTGGGCCGTCACGGGGGCGCAGAAGACGCTGGCCACCGGCCTCGGGTGGCTCCCGGCGATCCTGCTGGGCACGACCACCGCGGTCGGCGGGGGTGCCTTGCGCGACATCATGTTGCGCCGTGTCCCGGCCGTGTTCGGCGGGACTCCGCTCTACGGCACGGTCGCCGCGGCGGTCGCCTCCACCATGGTCATCTGCACCTACCTCGGCTCGCCGATCACCGGGATCGTCGCCGGGATCGTGGGCGCGCTGTTGTTCCGGGTCGCCGCGGTGCGCTTCGGCTGGAACCTGCCCAACGGGCTGGAGTGGCAGCCGCATTCCCGGCTCGCGGCCGCCTGGCGCCGGCGCCGGTTCCGCCGGAATCCCCGCGAGGGAAACCGCTGAGGAGTGCCAGAATCACGGGGTGGACGAACCCGTGCTCGAAGAACGACCCGGACTGACCACGGCGGAACTGCTGCCGCTGTACGAATCCGTTGGCTGGTCCGCTTACACCAAGGAGCCGGATCTGCTCGCGACGGCGATCGCCGGTTCGTCCTTTGTGGTCACCGCGCGGCGCGGCGGGCGGCTGATCGGGCTGGCGCGCGCCCTGTCCGACGGCGCGACGATCTGCTACCTGCAGGATGTGCTGGTGCGCCCGGAAGAGCGGCGAAACGGCGTCGGGCGGCTGCTCGTGCAAGCGATGCTCGACCGCTACGCGAACGTGCGCCAGAAGGTGCTGCTCACCGATGACGAGCCCGCGCAGCGCGCGTTCTACGAAAGCCTCGGCTACGCGGAAACCCGCGACTTCGGCCCGGGCACGTTGCGCTGTTTCGTGCAGTTCGACTGAGGCTCAGCGCTGCAGCGCGCCGGATCGCAGCGCCGCGACCACGCCGCCGTCGACGAGCAGGTCCGTGCCCGTCACGAAGCTCGACTCCGGGCCCAGGAGGAACGCCGCCGCGGCGGCGATGTCGTCCGCCGTGCCGACGCGGCCGGTGCCGGACTTCTCGATCATCGTGCGCATGAACGCGCCTGAGGGCGAGGCCAGTTCCTGCTGCCCCATCGCGGTGGAGATGACGCCCGGGCTGATCGAGTTGACGCGGGCGCCGCGCCGGCCCCAGGCGACGCTCGCGGCCTGGACCTGGACACGGTTGGCGAGCTTGGCGATCGAGTACGCCGCGCCCGGCTCGGTCACGTTCGCCGGGTTCGCGAACGGGAGGGTCAGCAGTTCGGCGGGCGCGGTGGCGAGCAGCGCCTGCTCCTGTTCGGCGGGCAGCGGGGGCGCCATGTGCCCGGCCATGCTGGAGATGACCACGCCCGCGCCGCCGGGCGCGATCACCTCGGCGAACTCCGCGAGCACCAGCCCGACGCCGAGCAGGTCGACCTTCAAGATCGCCTCGGCGGACGCCTGCGCCGGGGACAGCCCAGCCGTGTGCACCACCTGGGTGACCCGGCCCAGTTCCGCGGCCCTCGCGGCCAGGGCGGGGACGGACTCGGCCGAGGCGACGTCGACGGGCCGAGTGCGCACGTCATGACCGGCTTCGCGCAAGGATTCCGCCGCCGTGCCCAGGGTTTTCTCGTCGAAGTCGGCCAGCAGGACCGTCCGCCCCGGGCCCTGGCGGCGAGCCGCCGCCTGCCCCATCCCACCGCTGCCGACGACGACCAGCACCTCTGCGCTCATGCCGTTACCCTACAGCTGTCGGGCAGGTTTCAGACGCTGCGCAGCACCGAAACCACGGCACCCAGCACCACGGCCTCGTCGCCGTCGATCACGTCGTACGCCGGGTTGCGGGGCTCCAGGTACACGTGCCCGTCGCGGCGGCGGAACACCTTCACGGTGGCTTCGCCGTCGATCATCGCGGCGACGATCTGCCCGGAATGCGCCTCCTGCTGCTGGCGCACCACCACGATGTCGCCGTCGCAGATCGCGGCGTCGATCATCGAATCACCGCGCACGCGCAGGCCGAACACCGTGCCGCGGCCGGTGAGATCACGCGGCAGGTTCAGCACGTCGTCGAGGTGCTCGTCGGCGGTGATCGGGGCGCCCGCGGCGATGTCACCGACGACCGGGACCGGGACCGAATCCGCCGACGCGCGCCCGCCCGCGGGCTCCTGCAGGAAGGCGCGCACGTCGATCGGCCGGGTGACCGAACCGCCGCGCCGCAGGAAACCCTTGTCCTCCAAGGCTTTCAGGTGCTTGGAGACCGTGGACGACGAACGCAGGCCCACCGCGTCCCCGATTTCGCGGGCGCTCGGCGAGTAGCCGTGGTGGACGACCCAGTCCCGGATCGCGGCCAGGATGCGCTGCTGGCGGGGCGGCAGCGCGGTGGTGTCGAGGTGCTCGAACAGGTCGTCGTAGGCGGTCACCCGCGCCATGGTAGAGGCCGCCGTGCCTGGTCAGCCCGCCGGGTGGGCGTAGGTGTACTCCACAATGGACTCTTCGCGCAGCTCGGTGCCGGCGCCGGGGGCGAGCGGCGGGAAGTAGCGTCCGGCGCGGACGTCGGCCGGGGTGACGAAGTGCTCGTGGAGGTGGTCGACGTACTCGATCATCCGGTCCTCGACGCGCCCGGAAACGGCTACGTAGTCGAACATCGCGAGGTGCTGCACGGCTTCGCACAGCCCCACGCCCCCGGCGTGCGGGCATACGCGGACGCCGAACTTGGCCGCCAGCAACAGGATCGCGAGGTTCTCGTTGACCCCGGCCACCCGGGTGGCGTCGAGCTGGAGCACGGAAAGCGCGCGGGCCTGGAGGAACTGCTTGGCCAGCACGCGGTTCGCCAGGTGCTCGCCGGTGGCCACGGGCAGGGGCGCGACGGCGCGGGCGATCGCGGCGTGCCCGAGCACGTCGTCGGGGCTCGTCGGCTCCTCGATCCAGGCGAGATCGAAGGGGCGCAAGGCATCCAGCCTGCGGATGGCCTCGGCGACGTCCCAGCGCTGGTTCGCGTCCACGGCGATGCGGATGTCCGGGCCGACGGCCTCGCGGGCGATCCGGAGGCGGCGGACGTCGTCGGCGGGGTCGGCGCCGACCTTGAGCTTGATCAGCCCGAACCCGTCGTCGACGGCCTCGCGGCACAGGCGCGCCAGCTTTTCGTCGTCGTAGCCGAGCCAGCCGGGAGTGGTGGTGTACGCGGGATATCCGTCGCTGAGCAGCTTCGCTTCGCGCCCGGCGCGGCCGGGTTCGGCGCGGTGCAGGATCTCCAGTGCTTCGTCGCGGGTGAGCGCGTCAGTGAGGTAGCGGAAGTCGGCAAGGTCGACGATCTCCTCGGGCGTGAGCCCGGAAAGCAGGCGCCACAACGGTTTCCCGGCTCGTTTGGCGCGCAGGTCCCACAGCGCGGTGACGACCGCGCCGATCGCCATGTGCATGATGCCCTTCTCGGGGCCGAGCCAGCGCAGCTGGGAATCGTGCACCAGCTCCCGCCAGAACGCGCCGAGGTCCGCGAGGACCTCCTCCGCGTCGCGGCCGACGACGTGCTCTCGCAACGCCTCGATGGCGGCGGCCTGGACGTCGTTGCCGCGGCCGATGGTGAAGACGAACCCGTGCCCCTCCGGCCAGTCCGGACGATCGGTGCGCAGCCGGACGTACGCGGCCGAGTAGTCCGGGTCCGGGTTCATCGCGTCGGAACCGTCGAGCGTCCGGGAAGTCGGGAACCGCACGTCGTGGGTGCGAAGGTCGAGGAAACGCGGCACAGGAGCACGCTAGACATCCGATGTCTGGTGGTCAAGAATCGCAGCAAGGATTCATTGCCCCCCACCTTGGGCGGCAGACACCCGATCACTGACGTGAGGAGTGCATGGTGAAATTCGCCCGGCTCGGCCCCGCCGGCCAGGAGCGGCCCGTCGTCATCGCCGACGGCAAGGCCTACGACCTGTCCGGGGTGACCGCGGACATCGACGGCGCCTTCCTGGCGGGCGGCGGTCTCGACACCGCGTGGCAGGCCGTCGGCGACCTCCCCGAGCTGGCGGGCGCCGAGCAGCTGCGGACCGGTTCGCCGGTCGCCCGCCCGGGCGCGATCGTCTGCGTGGGCATGAACTACGCCGAGCACGCCGCCGAGTCCGGCGCGAAACCGCCCGAGGTGCCGATCATCTTCCTCAAGACGCCGAACACCGTCGGCGGACCAGACGACCGCGTCGCGATCCCTCCGGGCAGCGAGCGCACCGACTGGGAGGTGGAGCTCGGCGTCGTGATCGGCAAGCGCGCGCTGTACCTGGATTCTCCGGAGCAGAGCATGGCGCACGTCGCGGGATTCCTGGTGGGTAACGACCTTTCCGAGCGCCGCTACCAGCTGGAGGAGTCCGGCGGCCAGTGGAGCAAGGGCAAATGCGCGCCCGGGTTCAGCCCGCTCGGCCCGTGGCTGGTGACCCCCGACGAGGTCGACCACCGGAACCTGCGGCTGCGCAGCTGGGTCAACGGCGAACCGCGCCAGGACTCGAACACCAAGGACATGGTCTTCGGGGTCGAGTATCTGGTGCACAACCTGAGCCGGTACCTGGCGCTCGAACCGGGCGACGTGATCCTCACCGGCACCCCGCAGGGGGTGGCGCTGTCGGGCCGGTTCCCGTACCTGAAGGCGGGCGACGTGGTGGAGCTGGAGATCGAGGGCCTGGGCAGGCAGCGGCAGGAGTTCGTCGCGACGGACCGCGCGTGAGCGAGTTCGACGGGCTCGTCGCGGTGGTCACCGGCGGCGCTTCCGGCATCGGCGCCGCCGTGGTCCGCACGCTGCGAAAGCGCGGCGCGAAGGTGGCGGCCCTCGACCTTACTGAGGTGCCCGCCGAAGACGGGCTGCTCGGGGTCCGCGCGGACGTCACCGACGACGCCGCGGTCCGGGCGGCGATCGAAGCCGTGTCCGTCCACTTCGGACGGATCGACATCGTGGTGAACAACGCGGGCATCGGCGCACAGGGCACGGTCGCGGACAACGACGACGCGGAATGGCTGCGGGTGCTGGACGTCAACCTGCTCGGCATGGTGCGGGTGAGCCGGGCGGCGCTGCCGCACCTGCGCCGTTCCCCCGCGGCCGCGATCGTCAACACCGGTTCCGTCGCGGCGACCGCGGGGCTGCCGCAGCGGGCGCTCTACAGCGCGTCGAAGGGCGCGGTCGCGGCGTTGACGCGGGCGATGGCGGCGGACCACCTGCACGAGGGGATCCGGGTGAACTGCGTGCATCCGGGGACGGCCGACACCCCGTGGATCGGCAGGCTGCTCGACCGCGCGGACGATCCGGCGGCGGAGCGCGCGGCGCTGGAAGCCCGGCAACCGCACGGAAGGCTCGTGTCCGCGGAGGAGATCGCGCACGCGGTGGCGTATCTGGCGAGCCCGAGCGCGACGTCCTCGGCCGGGGTCGGCCTCGCCGTGGACGGGGGCATGCAGGAACTGCGGCTCCGGCCGCGGTGACACGTCGGGGTGGCGGCGCTCAGGCGCCGTCCACGAGTGTCTTGCGGATCCAGTGCTCGACGCCCGCGATGTGCACGGTGGCCCAGGACCGGGCGAGTTCGACCTCGCGGGCGGCGAGCGCCTGCAGGATGGCGCGGTGCTCGGACAGCGTCCGGTCGACCACATTGTCCTGGGTGATCGCGCGCCACATGCGGGCGCGCGTCGTCCGCCCGGACACGTTCTCCACCAGCGAGCACAACACGGGATTACCCGAGCCCGCCGCGATGCGCCGGTGGAACTCGACGTCGTTCGCGACCAGCTCGTCCACCGTCGGCTCTTCGGGGAGCGAGTCGAGCAGGTAAGCCAGGTTCTGGATGTCGTACTCGCTCATGTACATGGCGGCCATCGCCGTGACGGCGGGCTCGAGCACGCGGCGCGCCTCGAAGAACTGCAACACGGTGTCGTCGCGGTGGAAGTCCACGACGAAGCCGAGCGCGTCCATCAGCAGCCCCGGTTCGAGGCTCGTCACGTAGGTGCCGTCGCCCTGCCGGACGTCGAGGACGTGGATCAGCGAAAGTGCGCGCACGGCTTCGCGCAAGGAGTTGCGGGAGAGCCCGAGCCGCTCAGCGAGTTCGGGTTCGCGCGGCAGCCTGTCACCCGGGCGCAGCTCGCCCGTCAAGATCATCTGCTTGATCGCTTCGATCGCGTCATCAGTGACAGACATCGGCTCACTTCCCGCCCTGAGCCGTAGCAAAGGCTCCTTGCTTCACCATACATCGGACCTTTGGGGCTCCAGCGATCGGCGAGGCGGCCTGGCGGCGGAGCCGCCGCAGGCGGACACGGACCGCCGGGGCACGCCACCCGACCGGCCCAGCATCGAGAGTCTCGTCGACGCCGAGCGCACGAGCGAGGGCCTCAGGGCGGATCACGGTGCCGATGGTTCCCTGGCGCAGCGAACGCGCGGCCACAACGAACGCGGCCACAACGAATCGCCCGAGCAGTCCGGCGACAAGACCGCCCACCCCACCGAGCCC
>NZ_VMNW02000012.1 GCF_007713735.2 Amycolatopsis acidicola
CGGCGCGGGCGGGCGGGCTTTGTCCGCGGGATGGGACATCCACGAGATGACGTCTCTAGGCACCGAGGAGAATCTGGCGCTCACCACCGAGCGTGAGGAATGGTTGTGGCGGTGGTACGCCCACCCGCTGCCGACCGTCGCGGCGGTACAGGGCATCGCGTACGGCGTCGGTTCCTATCTGGCCGTCTGCGCCGATCTGCGCGTCGGCGGCCCGGCGACGAAGCTCAAGGTCACCGGGATGTCCTACGGCTACGCCGCACTGACGTGGGCGCTGCCGGACCTGATCGGAACCTCGCGGGCCAAGGACATGCTGTTCACCGGCCAGGCCGTGGACGGTGCGCGAGCGGCGGAGATCGGGCTGCTGAACCGTTACGTCGGCGACGACGAGGTCCGGTCCCAGGCGATCGCGCTGGCCGCCGAGGTGGCCGCGTTGCCGGGTAACGCCGTCCGTGACGCCAAACGCCTGATGCGTGAGGCGCCCGGCAGGCCCGCGCGCATCCGTTACGACACCGAAAACGTCCTTTCCCGGGAAGGACTGCGCACGCAGGGGGCAGCGGAACTCATGCGCCCCTTCACCGAACGGAAATCCCGCGCCGACTGAAGGAGTGCACCGATGCACCAGGACACCAAGGTGAGGATGCGCGAGCTGTTGCTCGGCTTCATTGACACGCGGACGACGGATTATGCGGATGAGCCGATGTGGGTGGATGCGGCTCGTTACTATGATCCGGATTATGTGCGGGTGGAGTTCGAGACGGTGTTCACCGCGCATCCGCGGATCGCGGCGCACGGGGATCAGCTGCGGAAACCCGGCGACAGCGTGACGACGACGGCGGGCTCGACCGGGGTGACGGTGACCCGTACCGGGTCCGGTGGCCTGGAGGCGGTCGATGCCGCTGGGGATCGTTATCCCGCAGCGGATTACGCGGGTTTGGTGTGGGTGTTCCCGCGGCCGGGTGCGGAATTGGATATGGCGGCGTGGTTCGGTCCGGAGCTGGACCGGGATATCCGTCATTGTGGTGTGGGCAGCGCGGTGTTGTACCGGCATGAGGTGTTCCGGTTGGACATGAACTGGAAGACGGTGATGGACGGGTTCACCGACGCCTATCATCTGCAGTTCGTGCATCCGACCACGGTGGGCCCGTTCTTTCACACGAACATCTATAAGTGTGATCGGTTCGGGAAGAACTGGCGGATGGTGGTGGCGCGTAAGGGGCTGGAGGAGTTCCGGGACGCGGAGTTCGATTACGAGGCGTTCACGAAGTACGCGATCGCGAGTTTCACGAGCTATCCGGGTTCGATCATCGCGTTGGCGCCGGCGCATTTCGAGATCTGGAACGTCCGGCCGGATGAGACCGATCCGGCGCGCAGTGTGGTGGATTTGTGGTTCCTGGTGCCGGAGTTGCCGGTGACGGAGAAGGCGCGCCGGTTCCGGGAGAAGAACTGGGAGATCGTGCTGCGGGCGGTGCGTGACGAGGACTGGGTGGTGGCGAAGTCGGTGTCGGACAGTCTGCCGCGGGGTGGTGTGCCCGCGTTGGTGCTGGGCCGGAATGAGAAGGCCACGCAGCTTCTGCACGGATCGATCGCCCGTGACGTGCCCTGGACCTGGGACCGGGCGCGATGACCGCCGGGGTACGGGGTCTCGAACCCCCGCTGAGCCCGCCGCTGCCCGTGCTGGTCGCCCGGCGCGCGGCCGCCGATCCAGGCGGCAGGCTGATCGACTGCGCCGACGGCTCTCCCGGCTACACCAACGGGGCCTTCCACTCCGAGGTGCTCCGGTTCGCCGCGGGGTTGCGACGCCTCGGCGTCCAAGCGGGGGACCGGGTCGCGGTGATGCTCGACGCGACCCCGCTCGCGCACGTCTGCTGGCTGGGCACGGCGTGGCTCAAGGCGTGGGAAGTGCCCATCAACACCGAGTTCCGCGGGCGGTCTCTCGAACACGCGTTGTCCGACGCCGGTGCGGTGGTGTTGGTGACCACGAACGCGCTGGCGGAACGGATTCCCGCGATCCGCGCCTCGCTGCCCGCGCTCAGGCAGCTCGTGACGGTGGACGAGGAGACGCCGGACGTCGGCGTCCCGGCGGTGACCATGGCCGAGCTGCTGTCCGGCCCCGAACTGCCCACGGACGACCCGCCGCGGGAGCGGGACGCCTACGCGGTGATCTACACGTCCGGCACGACGGGGCCGTCGAAGGGTGTGGTGATGCCCTGGGCGAACCTGCACAGCGGGGCGATGCAGATGTTCCCCGGGGACACCGAAGAAGACGGATTCCGCTACGACGACGGCGCGTGTTACTCGCCATGGCCGACCTACCATTCGGCGGGGAAGGTCATGCTGACCTACGCCGTCATCCGGGGGCTGCGGCTGGTCATGCGGCCCCGGTTCAGCGTCAGCGGGTTCTGGTCCGACGTGCGGCGGTTCAACTGCACGCACGTCCACATGCTCGGCTTCGCGCCGGTGCTGGCGAATGTCCCCGAGCAGCCCGACGACGCCGACAACCCGCTGGTGCGGGCGCTGGTCATGCCGGTGCCTGCCGAGCACGAGGCGATCGCCAAACGGTTCGGGCTGCGCCTTTCGACCGGGTGGGGCATGACCGAGATCGGTTTCCCGATGGCGGCCGCCGATCCGGACGTGCCCGGCAGCTGCGGGCGGATCAACCCGATGTACGAGGCGCGCGTCGTGGACGCCGACGACTTCGAGCTCCCGGTGGGGGAGGCCGGCGAACTGATCATCAGGTCGCACCTGCCCTGGCTGATGATGGACTCCTACCTCGGCCGGTGGGAGGCCACGGCGAGGGCGTGGCGCAACGGCTGGTTCCACACCGGGGACATGCTGCGGCGCGACGAGGACGGCAACTGGTTTTTCGTCGACCGGATCGCGGACTACCTGCGGACCAGGGGACAGAACGTGTCTTCCCTGGAGGTCGAGGCCGAGGTGCGGGCCCATCCCGCGGTCGAGGACTGCGCGTGCGTCGCGGTCGCGTCCGAACTGGCCACATTGGACGGACGCCCGCGCGGGGCACTGGCCTCGGACGACGACATCAAGGTGGTCGTCGTTCCCGTCGAGGGTGCCGGGTTCGAACCGGCCGAGCTGATCGGGTTCCTCGCGCCGCGGATGCCGCGGTACATGGTGCCCCGGTACGTCGAGATCGCCGCCGAGCTCCCGCGCACGCCGACGGGCAAGATCCGCAAAGCGGCACTGCGGGGCCGGACCGAGGGCGCCTGGGATCGGGTCGCCGCCGGGATCGTGCTCGAGCGGTGATCCGTATTGACCCGCTCAATCTAAAGACGTAAGGTTTGCGCGCATCGCCTCGGCGGGGAGGAAAACGATGGGCGAGAACCGCGGCTTGTGTTTCGTACTGGTCTTCCTCGGCGTGGTGGCACTCTGCGCGGGATCCGCGTCCGCCGATCCCGTCAACGAGGCGCGCATGCTGGAGCGCTCCGTCCACTATGGAACTCCACAGTTCCAGGAGCAGGTGCTGCGCGCGGGTCTGACGGCCGCGGCGGAACGTGCCCGCGTCCTGCGAGCCGATCCTGGGAGGCATCCCGATCCCGATGCCTGCACCGTGGCCGTCGCGTGCGTCGGGGATCCGCGGCTGAGTGACGGGAACCAGATCTCCGCTCCGGTGGCCTTCACGGCGCGGAGTGGGGCCACGTTGTCGGGACATGTCTGGGCGAGCAGGTCCGGGCCGTCGAAACGGCCGTTGGTCGTCATCGTGAACGGTTCGATCGTGGGTTTCGAGCAGAGCTACTGGCCGCAGGCGCAGGTGCTGGCGAAATCCGGCTACGTCGTGCTGACCTTCGATGCGCAGGGCGAAGGCCTGTCCGACCAGTTCGGCGAGCGGCCCGATCAGTCCGAGGGCGCGGGCGGCGGGACGCCTGGGCTGCCGGACAATGGTTCGCCGTTCTACGACGGCGCGGAAGACGCCCTCGACTTCGCGTTGTCCACCCCGTCGGATCCCTACAGCCCGGTGCCGAGCCGAAGTTCGCACACCAGCCACGCCGAGAAGCAGCGCACGCGAGCCGCCGCGGGATTCGATGCGGCCTACAACCCGTTGTGGGCCTTGGTGAACCCGGCCGAGGTCGGGCTCGCCGGGCACTCTTACGGCGCGGTGGCAGCCAGTTACGTCGCACAGGACGACCCGAGGGTGCGGGCCGTCGTGGCCTGGGACAGTCTTTGCGTGCCGGTGCAGCCCGCGCCGGACGAGGTCACGGGCCTGTTCCTGCAGGATCAGGCGGAAATCCTGCCCGGGGTCAGTCTTCCGCTCGCGCCGCGGATCCCGCGCGACTGCTTCGGCGCGCCGGGCGGGCAGGCTCCGCGGCTGACAAAACCCGCGCTCGGCATCAGCGCCGACTACGTGCTGCCCGGATTTCCGCGGGACCCTGATCCCGAAGGCAAGTCCACCGCGTCACAGGCGTATTCGGCCGCCGGCGTCGACACCGGCCAGCTCATCATCCAGGGCGGTACGCACGCCGACTTCGCTTTTGACGCGTCAGTCCCGGTTCTTCCCGCCACGCTCCGCGGGCTGGACCTCGTGGCCTGGTACACCACGGCGTGGTTCGACAAGTACCTGACCCACGACCCGTCCGCCGACGACCGGCTGCGCACCCGGCGCTGGCAGGCCGACCAGGCCACCGCCGCCGCCGACCCGGTGCACGACGGCAACGCCTTCTCGAACCTCTACCGGTCCAGGATGGACATCCACCTCGCCGACGGAGCGCGCTGGACCTGCGAGGGGCTTCGTGCGGGTTGCTCGGGTATGTCCGCTGAAGACGGGCGCCCTGCCGACTACTCGTACCTCGCCGTCGCCACCGGCCCGTGAGACCTACTTCTGGAAGGCGGGCGCGAGAAAGCCGCGCAGCATCTTCTTCTTGTAGGTGGTCGAGAGGTCGTCGTAGTCGGCCCAGAGCAGCATCATGTAGTTGATCGACGTGAGCCAGCGGTAGGCCATTTGCTCGTCGAAACCGGCCGGGAGCAGGCCCTGATCGAGCGCGGATTTCAGGGTGGGCGACCAGACCGCGGCGGCGAAGTCCGTCGACTGGCCGTGTTCCGTCATGAGCTCACTGCTGAACGACGCGCGGTCGGAGCGCAGGAGCTCGCGGATGAACTCGTCCGAACGGCCGATGTCGACGAGGAAAAGCGTTCCGGTGACCAGTTTTTCCGTCAGCGTGGTGTGCTTGGCGATGACGCGATGTACTTTCGTCACCAGGTTCGCGGCGCGCCGCTCGACGATGTCCCGCAGCAGCTTCTCGCGGTCGCCGAGGTACCGGTAGAGCGTGGGGCGGGAAACGCCCGCCGTCACGGCGATCTCGTCCATCGTCACCCGGCTGACGCCGTAGCGCTCGAAGCAGGCCTCGGCCGTCTTGAGCAGCGACTCGGCGGCCGCGCCGGGATCGCTGGGCAGCGCGTTGCGTCGACCGGGCACGGCCCCTCCTGGTTCCAGCGTGCGTTCAAGGCCCTCGCTTAACAGCATACAAGATGTGTCCGGGGTGTGATCCGGGTGGGTGACCGGAGTGGTCACGTGTCCGTGACGAATACGGTCATGTACACATTTATCTTACGTCAATAGGCTGTGGGTTCGCGGCGACGACGAAGTTCCGTGAACGCGAAAGGCGGCATCCGATGGCGAATTCCGGCGGTGGGACGGACCGCACCGTGCACACGGCCTGCCGATACTGCTGCGGGTCCTGCGGGATGATCGCGTCCGTCGGCGGCGACGGCAGGCTGACCTCGCTCGTCGCGGACAAGGAACACCCGCTCACGCACGGCTTTTCGTGCGCGCGTGGCCTGCAGTCGGCCGAGGCGATGTACCACCCCGGCCGCATCCTGCGCCCGCTCAAGCGCACTCCCGGCGGTTTCGTGGAAATCGGGCTCGAGCAGGCGCTCGACGAAATCGCCGCCCGCCTTCGTGGAATTCTCGCCGAAAGCGGCGGCGAGAGCGTCGGCGTCTTCAAGGGAACGCAGACCTGGAAGAACGTCACCGCGCATCACACCCTGCTGGCCTGGCCGGCGGCGATCGGCTCGACGCGGGTGTTCACCACCATCACGATCGACCAGTCCGCGAAGCAGGTCACCATGCGGCGGATGGGGTACTGGAACGCCGGCAAGCACCGGCTCGGGGACTCCGGGGTGCACCTGATCGCCGGGGGCAACCCGTTCGTCTCAGTTGCGGCGGGCCAGCTGACCTACGATCCGGTCAAACGGCTCAAGGCGGCGCTCAAACGTGGCATGAAGCTGATCGTGATCGACCCCAGGCGGACCGAGACGGCCCGCCAGGCCGATCTTTTCCTGCAGGTCAAACCGGGGGAGGATCCGGCGCTGCTGGCCGGGATCCTCCGCGTCGTGCTGGACCGGGGCTGGAACGACGGCGGGTTCTGCGACGAGTACGTCGGCGCGTCCCGGATGGCGGCGCTACGGGCGGCGGTGGAGCCCTTCACGCTCGGCAGGGTCGCCGCGCGCACCGGAGTGGACGCCGGGCTGATCGAGCGGGCGGCGCGGATGTTCGCGGCCGAAGCGACGCGCGGTGTCGCGGCGGCCGGGACCGGCCCTTCGATGTCGCCGCGCTCGAACCTCGCCGATCACCTCGTCGAGTGCCTGAATGTGGTGTGTGGCCGCTATTTGCGCGCGGGCGAGCGGGTGTCCAACCCCGGTGTGCAGAACCCGTGGCGGGAGTTCCGGGCCGAGGTGGTGCCCGCGGACCGCGAATGGGAGCGTGGCCCGAAAACCTCGACAGGGCACGGTTCCCTGTTCGGCGAGCTGATGAGCGGGGTGCTGGCCGATGAAATCCTGCGGACCGACGAAGGCAGGCTCCGTGCGCTGTTCGTGAACGGCGGCAACCCGGCCGTCGCCCTGCCCGACCAGCGCAAGGCGGTGGACGCGTTGAAAGCGCTGGATCTGCTCGTCGCCGTCGAGCCGTTCATGACCCCGACGGCCCAGTTGTGCGACTACATCCTGCCGCCGACGTTGCAGTTCGAGCGGCCGGACACCTCCGCGTCGCCGCATTACGAACCCTTGCTGGAAGTGCCGTTCGCCCAGTACGTGCCGCGCGTGGTGGACCCGCCGCCCGGTTCGGAGGTGGTCGACGACTGGTACGTCTACTGGTCGCTCGCCCGGCGCCTTGGCATCACGCTGACGGTGGCCGGTGTGGAGCTGGACAGTGCGAATCCGCCGACGACCGAACAGTTGCTGGCGTCGATCCTGCGCGATTCCCAGGTGCCGCTGGAGGAAATCGCCCGGTATCCCGGTGGGCGGGTGTTCGACGTCGAACCGGCGGTGGTGCTCCCGCGCCGCCCGGAATCGGCCGCGTGCTTCGACGTGATGCCCGCCGATATCGCCGCGGAAGTGGCCGAGGTGGCGGCGGAGGATCAGGCCGGCGAAGAGCGGTTCCCGCTGCGGCTGGTCGTGCGCCGGCTCCGCGGGATGATGAACTCGCTCGGGATCGTCCAGCCCGGCGTGCGCCGGCGGCATCCCTACAACGCCGCGTACCTCAACCCCGCCGATCTGGCCGCGCTCGGCCTCGCCGACGGGGCCGAGATCGAGATCGAGGCCGACAACGGCGGGCGGATCCCGGCGATCGCGGAAGCCGAGGACGGGGTGCGCCGCGGGTGCGTGTCGATGAGCCATTGCTGGGGCGGGCTGCCCGAGGATGCCCTGCCGTACCGGGAGATGGGCGCGTCGACGAACGTCCTCGTGCGGACCGACGCCGTGGTGGAGACGATCAACGCCATGCCCCGGCTGTCCTCGATCCCGGTCCGGATCCGGGCCCGCGCGAAGGAAGAACCCTTGGAAAACGGTCGGACCGTCAGCTAAGGTCATAGAACAAAATTCGTTCTTTGTATCAAAGCTGATGCGGGAGAGTCGATGGCGACCCTGGCGGAGCTGGTCGGATACTGGGCGCGCTGGCAGCCCGGCGCGACCGCGTGGATGAGAAACGGGGAGCGGGTCAGCTGGGCCCAGGCCGAACGGAACACCGGCCGCGTGGCCGCGGCGTTGCACGAGGCGGGTGTCCTGCCCGGCGACCGGATCGGCATTCTGGGCGCGAATTCGCTGGCGTGGTGCGAAATCGCGCTGGCGACGCTGCGCGCGGGCTGCGCCGTGGTCCCGCTGAACGTGCGTGCCACGCCGAGTGAACTCGCCTACATGATCGACACCGTCGGCTGCCGGGCGATCGCCGTCGACGGAAAGCACTCGGCCCGGCTGGACGCGGTGACCGCCGACCGGCCGGGAATCCTGCGGATCGGGCTGGATGCCGACGCGTCGGCGTCCACCACGCTGGACGCGCTCCGGGCCCGCGAGCCGTCCGCGGTGCGGCCCGCCGCGTCCGTCGGGCCGGACACGCCTGCCGTCATCGCGTTCACGTCGGGCACGACCGGACATCCCAAGGGCGCCACGCTCACGCACGCCAACATCGCCGCGACCGTCGACACGTACACGCGCTGGGAGAACTGGGGAACCCACACGAAATCCCTGTTGTTCGCCCCGCTGGCGTTCACCGGCGGCGTCGTCAACGCGCTGCTCGGGCTCTACGGCGTGGGCGGCACCCTGATCCTCGAAGACTTCCACCCGGCGCGGGCGCTGGAGCAGATCGTCGCCGCGCCGGTCACCGCGATGACCGGCGTGCCGATCACCTACGAGTCGATCGTCGCGCTGCCCGAGTTCGCCGAGGCCGACCTGTCCGCGCTCACGACCGCCATCACCGGCGGCTCGGTGGTGACCGAAAAGTTGCTGAAAGCCTACGCGGACAAGGGAGTTCAGCTGCGGGAGGCGTACGGGCTCACCGAGGCCTGCGGTGGCTCCACCCTGGTCCCGCGCGAACACTTCCGGACCAAGTCCGGCACGGCGGGCATCCCCGGCGTGCACTGCAGGCTCCGCATCGTCGACGGAGAGGGCGCCACGCTGCCCACTGGTTCCGTGGGCGAGATCGCGGTCCAGGGGCCGCAGGTGATGTCCGGCTACTGGGGCGACCCGGTCGCCACGGCCGGGGCGATCCGGGACGGCTGGCTGCACACCGGCGACCTGGGCCGGCTGGACGACGACGGTTTCCTGTCCATTGTGGACCGGAAGAAGGACATGATCATCTCCGGCGGGATCAACGTGTACCCCGCCGAGATCGAGCGCGTGGTCGCCTCGTTCCCCGGGGTGGAGGAGACCGTGGCTGTCGGCGTCGCGCACGAGCGGTGGGGCGAGACGGTGGCGGTGGTCGTCGGCGGTGAGGTCGACCTCGACGAGCTGTACGCCTACGCCCGCGAGCATCTGGCCGACTACAAGCTCCCGCGTTACCTGCACCGGGCGACGGAACCGTTGCCGCGCAGCATGTCCGGGAAACTGCTGCGGCGCGTCGTCCGCGCCGGGTTCGACGTGGACGAGGCCGTCCGGACCCCTTCCGCGTGAACGGAAACCCGTAAAGGAGACCTCGATGACCGTCGACGAAGCGAACATCTCCGCCGAAGTGCTGCCGGGTGATGTCACCGGGCGCTGGTTCAACTCCGCCGCGTTCGACGTGAACGATCCCTGGAAGGGGCTGAACCCGGCGCGGGCGGCCTTCGTCCTCGTCGACCTCATCAACTGGCAGGCCCATCCGGACGGCACGAGCCTGCAGCTGCTCCGGAAGGGCGGTTCGGTACCGCAGGCCGACTTCGTCACGAAACGCTGTGAAACGGTGCTGCTGCCGACGCTGAAATCGCTCCTGCCGGTGGCGAGGTCCTGTGGGATGCACGTGCTGCACGCCCGCCTGATCAGCCGTGCGCCCGACTACCGCGACGCGGTCCCCGCGTTCCAGGGTTACCTGCGTGCCGCCGAAGCGCGGGACGGTTCGTGGGCGGGGCAGGTACTCGACGGGCTGGAAGCGCCGGGAGACATCTCGGTCGCCAAAAGGGGATCCGGCGCGTTCACGGGTTCGGAGCTCGACACGATCCTGCGCAACCTCGACATCGACACCGTGTTCTACGCCGGCGTTGTCACCAATGCGTGCGTGCTGCTCAGTGTCGCGAGCGGATTCGACCTTGGCTACCGGCAATACCTGGTCACGGACTGCACGGCGGCCCTGAGCGAGCGCGACCAGGAAGACGCCGAGCGCTTCATCGGCGCCTACCTGGCGCAGCTCGTCACAGCCGAAGACACGACGGCGGCACTGAAGCGGGTGGCCGCGTCATAGGAAGGTCGGATCGGCGCCGAAAACCGCTGCCCGGTGACGCTACTGGCCCGCGCTGTCGCAGAGCCGTGAAGATCTCGCGTGTCGCACGAAGGGTCACGGGGCTCCTGACGGCATGACTCCACCCCGTCGCGTGCGGGCAGTACATCAAGAGCAGTGGTGCCCGATCTCGTGCACCCCGCGAGCAGGTGGTTGTCGTTGGCCGACATCATGAAACCGGGCGAATCCAGCGAGCCCGCGGACTCCCCGTCCTGGCCGCCCTCGGTGCACTTGCCCATGTCCCCGCCGGGGACGATGTGGTTTTCCGGCAGCGGACCGTCGTTGCCGAACGCGACCACCTCGGGCGAGGCCTGCCGCGCGAGACGAAAGCGAGTGCGTCCAAAGTGGACTGATCGAGCCACTGCACGTCGTCGGCGAGGAGCGGCAGGCGCCGCCCGGGCACGCGGTGAGCAACTGACTAGCTCCGGAGGAAGTCGAGCAGGTCGCGGTCGAACTGCTGCTGGTACTCACCGTGGATTCCGTGTGACGCGCCGGGATAGACCCGCAGCGTGCCGTATTTGACCAGTTCCGCCGTTTTCGCGGCGGAGTCGTGGATCGGCACGATCTGGTCGTCGTCGCCGTGCGCGATGAGGATCGGCACGTCCAGCGCCTTCAGGTCCTCGGTGAAGTCCGTTTCCGAGAACGCCTTGACGCAGTCGTAGGCCGACGCCAGCCCGGCATTCATGCCCTGCCGCCAGAAATCGTCGATCAGTCCCTGGGAAACGGCGGCCCCGTCCCGGTTGAACCCGTAGAAGGGCACCGCCAGGTCCTTCCAGTACTGCGAGCGGTCGCCGAGCACGCTGTCCCGGATGCCGTCGAACGCGGACAGCGGGGTGCCGTCGGGGTTCTTGTCCGACTGCACCATCACCGGCGGGACCGCGCCGGCCGTGACCACTTTGCGCACCTTGCCCGCTCCATGGCGTACCGCGTAGCGGACCGCTTCACCGCCACCGGTGGAGTGGCCGACCACCACGACCTCCGACAGCCCCAGCCCGTCGACGAGCGCCGAGAGGTCGGCGGCGTAGGTGTCCATGTCGTTGCCCGCCCAGGTCTGCTCCGAGCGGCCGTGCCCGCGTCTGTCGTGCGCGATGGCGCGGAACCCGTTGTCCGCGAGCAGTTTCAGCTCGACGTCCCAGGCGTCCGAGCTGAGCGGCCAGCCGTGGCTGAACACCACGGCCGGGCCGCTTCCCCAATCCTTGTAGAAGAGCCGTGCACCGTCGGAACCTTCGAAATATGGCATGAGGAAAGTGTCGGCGCCGGGGAGCCGCACCGCCATAGGCCGAATGACCACACCATGCCGCGACTGGATGTCCGGGTCGGTGAGTTCAGCCGTTTCCCGGGCCGACCGTCTCGCCCGTGGGGCCGCTCGCGCCGAAGTCGTGGCTTTCCCAGCGGAGCACGCGCCAGTCGTCGGGGTGGCCGGAGAGGGTGACGACACCGGTGTTGCCCAGCGAGTGCCGGGCGGCGAACTCCGCGTCGACGTTGCCGGCGCGCGCGGCCGCCCAGGTCCGGATCGCGGCGCCGTGGCTGATCATGGCCACCGTGTCCGCTCCGGTGCTCGCGGCCTCGGCGACTACGGCGTCGTAGCGGGCCAGCGCCTCTTCGCCGCTTTCGCCGCCGGGGATGCGGAGCGCGGTTTCGCCCTTCGCCCAGGCGAAAGCCGTGGTGAGATACGTCTCGATGGACTGTTCGTCGCCCAGCATTTCGAGATCACCGGCCGCCAGCTCGCGGATCCCGGCGCGGACGCGGACCTCGAGGCCGGTGGCCGCGGCCAGTGGCGCGGCCGTGAGCTGGGCGCGCACCAGCGTGGAGGCGTAGAGCGCGCCGATGCTCTCGCCCGCCAGCGCGGCAGGGAGCGCGGCCGCCTGCTCCTCGCCGAGCGGGGTCAGCCCTGGCCCCGGTTCGGCGGTGTCCAGGAGCGCCTTGAGATTGGACGGGGTCTGGCCATGACGGATGAGCAGCAAACGCAACGAACGGTCCTCCTCGGTACTTTCCTCCCCGACGGTACCTGCGTCACCCCGCGGGCCGACGAGTTCCGGGCCTCTTCCTGGTCTGCACTGACGAACGGACATCCGGAGAGAGGAACCACCGTGGGCAAGCTGATCGTTACCGAGTTCACGACACTGGACGGCGTGGCGCAGTCGCCGGGCGGGCCCGACGAGGACCGCGACGGCGGTTTCGGCCACGGCGGCTGGCACGCGCCGTTCCTGGACCCCGACGCGGGCAAAGCCGGGTTCGAAGCCGCCAGATCGATGGACGCGCTGTTGCTCGGCCGCCACACCTACGACGTGTTCGCCGGGTTCTGGCCGAACGGGCCCGAGGAGCTGCCGTTCACCGCCCTGCTCAACAGCGTCCCCAAGTACGTGGCGAGCCGGACACTCACCGAGCCGCTGTCCTGGCAGGGCTCGACCGTGCTGGCGCAGCCCGTCGAAGAGAGCGTCGCCGCGGTGAAGGAGCACCACGAGGAGGTGCATGTCATCGGCAGCCTCGGCCTCGTGCAGTCGCTGTTGCGCGCCGGCCTCGTCGACCGGCTGGACCTGTGGGTCGACCCCGTCGTGCTCGGCAGCGGCAAGAAGCTGTTCGGGGACGGGGTTCCGCCCGCCGCACTGCGCCTGATCGAGTCGGTCAGCTATGCCAACGGGATGCTCCACCTGGTGTACGACACCGCGGGCGAGCCTTCCTACGGGGCCATCAGCTAGCGCCACGATCCGCCGTGACCGGCGCATTACCAGAGTTGTTGATCTTGGTTTCGGGCCGTCCCGTGCTCGGCGCCGGCGGGCGTCCGGCAGGATATCGCGTGCTCTGGGCGAAGGGCCCGGAGTGGTGGGTGCCCGGGGCGGGCATGACGTGCTCGCCCCGGGCCTGCACGGCGCGGAGTCCACAGTGGACTATCCCGCGATCCCGGCCTCCTGGCGGTTGCGCAGTTCGTGCGAGAAGCCGCTCGCCAGCTGGGACAGCTCGGCCGCGGTGGCGAGCAGGCTGGGCGCCAGCTCTTCCATCCGGTCCGCGGTCAGTTTCACGCTCGGGCCGGCGATGCTGACCACGCCCGGCACGGAAGCGTGGTCCCCGACGATCAGCGGGGCGGCCATGGCCGAGATGCCTTCTTCGATGCTGTCGTGCACCTGCGCCCACCCCTTGGCGCGTGCGTTGTCGATCCGCGCCTGCACTTCGGCGAGCGTCTTGGGCGCGTTGTGGCCGATGGGGTTCCGGTCGTCCGGCGCCTGCCGCGCGACGAGGCGCAGGGCCTCGTCGTCGCTGAGCTGGGAAAGCCAGGCCAGCCCGCTGGCCGACGAGCCGAACGGGATCTCCGACCCGTGGTTCGGATCGGGCTCGTAGCGCAGTCCGGTCCGCGCGCCCTGGGCTTTGGCCACCCACAGCAACTGTTCGCCGTCCACGAGCCCGAGCCGCACGAGCTGCCCGGATTCGTTCGCCAGCTTGGCCAGCACCGGGACGGCCAGCTCGAAGATGGTGCTCGTCGCGAGGTGCCGCAGGCCCAGGCTGACGATCTTCAGCGTGAGCGCGTAGTCCCCGGACGGCACCTGCCGCACGAACCCGTCCTCGATGAGCGAGACGAGCATGCGGTGCGCGCCGCTCTTGGGCAGGTCCACCGTCTCGGCGATCCGGGTCAGCGGCAGCCCGTCCGGCGAGCCGACCAGACACTCCAGGACCGCGAGGCCCCTCGACAACGCTCCAGTCGCCATAGCTCCTGCTCTCCGCCGCACCGCCGGGGTCCGGCAAGCGTAGTGGAGCGCCCCATCGGGACGTCCCCACCCGTGTTCACCTGGTGATTGACAATCTAGCAGAATGGTGTTCCACTTTTGAAGCCCGTTCCAGTGTTGGAAGGAAGTCAGGTTATGAGCAGGGAGATTCCGCGGCAGGGACTGCTGTATGAGGACCTGTCGGTGGGGCTCTCGTTTCGCAGTCCCGGCCGGACGATCACCGACGCCGACGTGCTCGGGTTCGCGGGGCTGACGGGGGACTACTCCGAGGTGCACACGAGCGACGTGTACGCGAAGGCCAGTCAGTTCGGCCGGCGGATCGCGCACGGGATGCTGGGCCTCGCGTACGCGCACGGGCTGATGTGGCCGCGCACGGAGATGTTGCGGCACACCGCGATCGCGTTCCTCGGGATCAAGGACTGGCGGTTCGTGGCGCCGATCTTCATCGGGGACACGATCTTCGTGAACTACTCGGTCGCGGAGATGCGCGATTCGAAGTCGAAGCCGGACCAGGCGATCGTCACCTTCGACGTCGAGGTGGTCGACCAGGACGGCCGGGTCTGTCAGCAGGGCCGGAAGGTCGAGCTGCTGTCGAAGGTTCCGCTCGACGGCGTCGCCGCGAGCGACGGGACCGGCCGGTGACGGCGCGGTTCGGCGGGCGGCGCGCGCTGGTGACCGGGGGCGCCCGGGGGATCGGGCTCGCGATCGTGGAGCGGCTCGCTGCCGAAGGCGCGAGCGTCGTGGTCGCCGACATCGATGGCGCGCAGGCCGACGGCGCCGTGAAAGCGTTGCGGGACAAGGGTTTCACAGTCGACGCGGGTGTGCTCGACGTGGCTGATCCAGCCTCGTTCGCGGCGGTGGACGAGCGGCTGGATCTCGTGGTCGCGAACGCGGGGATCCAGACCTTCGCCTCCGCGAGCGAGCTGACCGTCGCCGACTGGGATCGGGTGCTGGACATCAACGCGCGCGGCACGATGCTCACGCTGCAGCTGGCCTCGCGGCTCGTGCGCGACGGCGGAGCGGTGGTCACGGTCTCCTCGATCCAGGCGTTGCTGCCGAATCCGTTGTCCGCCAACTATTCCGCGTCGAAAGCCGCCGTGCTGAGCCTGACGAAGTCGTTCGCCGCTGAGCTGGCGCCGCGCGGGATCCGCGTGAACGCGGTCGCGCCGGGGCGGATCGAGACCGGGCTGTCGGACTACGGCAGTGAAGAGGTCGGGCGCCTGACCGGTCAGCCGCCCGCCGAGGCGCTGGAGCGCAGGCTCGCGTCGAACCCGCTGGGCCGGATCGGGCGGCCGGACGAGGTCGCCGCCGCGGTGGCGTTCCTGGCCTCGGACGACGCGTCGTACATCACCGGCGAGTGCGTGAACGTGTGCGGTGGGGACGTGATGGCATGATCGCGCTCGACGCGGCGCCGTCCGGGCGCGGCCGCCCCGATCTGCACCTGACTCCCGAAGCCGCGGCGGCCCTGGTTCCCGATGGCGCCACGCTCGCGGTCGGCGGGACCGGATCCTTGTTGCAGGTGCCGGAAACCCTGCTCGCCGCGCTGGAACGGCGCTGGGAGTCCGAAGCCGGGCCACGGGATCTCGACGTGGTGCACGTGATGGGCCTCGGCGATCACGAGGGCCGCGGGGTCGACCACATCGCGATTCCCGGTCTGGTGCGCCGGTTCATCGGTTCGCATTTCGTGCTCTCGCCTCGGGAACAGGGCGTCATCGCGCGCGACGAGGTGGAGGCGATCGGCCTGCCCGCGGGCACGATTTCCTTGCTGTACCGGGAGATCGCCGCGCGCAGGCCGGGCCTGTTCACCGACATCGGGCTTGGCACGTTCGTCGACCCGCGGCAGCAGTGGGGGCGGATGAACTCCCGCACGCAGGCCGGGCTCAGCGAACTGGTCACCATCGGCGGCGAGGAATGGCTGTTCTACCCGCGGTTCGACATCGACGTCGCGTTCCTGCGCGCGACCGAGGCGGACGCCGACGGCAACATCAGCATGGACGACGAGGCCGCGATCGGGGACAACCTCGCGATCGCCCAGGCCGCGCGCAACAGCGGTGGAATCGTTGTGGTGGAAGTGAAACGCCTCGTCGAGCGCGGCGCGATCCCGGCGAGCCGGGTGCGGATCCCCGGGCCGCTGGTGGACCACGTGGTGCGCACGGACTACCCGAACCAGACCCCGGTCACCGTGGCGGATCCGCGCCGTACCGGTGTCACGCCGAACGCCGCGACCGAGGTCGAGCCGCTGCCGTTCGACCAGCGCATGGTGGTCGCCCGCCGCGCCGCGATCGAGCTGCACGAGGGTGACCTGGCGAACCTGGGTGTCGGGATGGCCAACGGGATTTCCTACGTGGCCTTGGAAGAAGGCTTCCTCGACCGCTTCACGCTCACTGTCGAGCAGGGGATCTTCGGCGGCCTGCCCGGTGTCGGGCTGGATTCCGGCACGGCGATCAATCCTTCGTCCATTGTGGACATGCCAGGCCAGTTCGACCTCTACGACGGCGGTGGGCTGGACTTCGCCGGGCTCGCGTTCGCGGAGATCGACCGCCACGGTAACGTGAACGTCGCCGCGGCCGGGGGCAAACCGATCGGGCCCGGTGGATTCATCGACATCAGCCAGAAAGCCCGGACGCTCGTCTTCTGCGGCACGCTGCGCGGCGGCGGTTTGCGTGTCCGTCTCGACGACGGGCGGCTGGAGATCGTCGAAGAGGGCCGCTACCCGAAGTTCGTGTCCGAAGTGGACCACATCAGCTTCAGCGCCGGGCGCGCGGTCGCGACGGGACAACGTGTTCTGTATGTGACCGAACGCGCGGTGTTCCAGCTGACGGCCCAAGGCGTGGAGCTGATCGAGATCGCTCCCGGTGTCGATCTGCGGCGTGATGTGCTCGATCAGATGGGGTTCGAGCCCGTGATGAACGAGCCACGGCCGATGGACCCCGCCCTGTTCCGCCCGGGGCGCGCCGGGCTCAAACCCCGCCCTCGCAACCGAGAAAGGCCGCGAAAGGTATGACCGACGCGTTCGAAGGCGTCCGCATCCTCGATTTCACCCAGCTCGAACAGGGCCCGTCGGCCACCCAGGTGCTGGCCGACTTCGGCGCCGAGGTGATCAAGATCGAACGGATCGGCCAGGGTGAGATCGGCCGCTTCCAGCCGCCGTTCCTCGACGGCGGGTACAGCCCGCACTGGTCCGCGACCAACCGCAACAAGAAGAGCCTCAGCCTCGACGTGAAATCACCGCAGGGCAAGGAAATCGTCTACGAGCTCGCGAAGGACGCGGACATCGTGGCGAGCAACTTCCGGCCCGGGGTGATGGACCGGCTCGGGTTCGGCTGGGACGAGCTGTCCAAGATCAACCCGCGGATCATCGTGGCCTACGCCTCCGGCTACGGCCTGACCGGCCCGTATACGCACCGGCGCGGGCAGGACCTCGCGGCGCAGGCGATCAGCGGGCTGATGGCGCTGACCGGCAGCCAGGAGACCGGCCCGGTGCCGACCGGCACGTTCATGATCGACTACCTCGCGTCGATGCAGTTCGCGCAGGGCATGATGATCGCGCTCGCCGCCAGGGAGAAGACCGGCCGTGGCCAGGTCGTGGATTCGAACCTGCTCAACGCCGCGATCACCAGCCATCTGCAGGAGGGCACCACCTTCCTCAACACCGGGCAGCGGTTCGACCGCCCCACGGCCGGGGTCGCGCACGCGCACAACACCGCGTTGTACGGCTATTACGAGGCCGCGGACGGGTTGTGGTTCACCCTGATCGGCGAGTTCTACGTCGACAACCAGTGGCAGCGCAGCGCCCGCGCCTGCGGGCTCCCGCGGGAGCAGGTCGACGACCCCCGGTTCCAGACGATCGAGGGCCTGCGCGAACACACCGAGGAGACGCACCGGCTGCTCGCCGACGCGATCGCGAAGTTCCCGCGCGAGGAGATCATGGCCCGGTTCGAGGCGCAGGACGTGCTCGTCGCCCCGGTGCACGAGTACGACGCGGTGTTCGAGGACCCGCAGGTGCGCCACAACGGCCTCGTGCTGGAGTCCGAAGTGGACGGTGTCGGGCCGGTGAAGTTCGTCGGCATGCCGGTGTCGCTGTCGGAAACCCCGGGACGCCTGCGCCACGTGCCGCCCACGATCGGCCAGCACAACGATGACGTCCTCGCCGCCGCCGGGCTCAGCCCCCGGCGCATCGCCGAACTGAAAGCCGCCGGCGTTGTCGGCACCGAGACCGACCGGCAGCAGGCGGGCGAACCCGCCGCCTGGTCCTGAAATCCAAGGAGAAGCGTGACCACCCTGACCTCGACCGGCCTCGTCCTGCCGGTGTCCGGCGGCGGAACGAAACGGCACGTGCTGCACGAGCCCGTCGACTACCCGCGCCATCCCGCCCCGTTCACCTCGCGCACGGTGCTCGCCGCCGCGCACGTCGTCGCCGACGCCCGCGCCGACTACCAGCCCGGCCACGCCCCGCCCGTCGACTGGGAAGCCACGATCGCGTTCCGCAAACACCTGTTCAGCTACGGCATCGGGATCGCCGAAGGCATGGACACCACCGAGCGCGGGCCCGGCGGTTTGCAGTGGCCGCAAGCGAAAGAGCTCATCCGGCTCGGCGTGGCCGCGGCCCGCGAGGCCGGTGCCGCGTGCGTCGCGGGTGCCGGGACCGACCAGTTGACCAGCGTGAACCCGTCGCTGGCCGAGATCGTCGAGGCCTACCTCGAACAGCTGGAATTCGTGCAGGCGCAGGGAAGCGCGGCCGTGATCCGCGCCAGCCACGCGCTCGTCGGAGCGGCGAAGACCGAGGACGACTACCTCTCGGTCTACCGCGATGTGCTGGCCAAGGCCGACAAGCCCGCGATCGTGCACTGGCTGGGCACCGGCTTCGACCCGACCCTCGCCGGATATTGGGGCCACACTGACGTCCGCGCTGCCATGGACGTCGTGGTGCGCATGGCGCAGGAGAACGCCGAGCACCTCGACGGCATCAAGTTCAGCCTCCTCGACGAGGAGCTGGAGAAGGAGTTCCGCCGCCGCCTGCCCGCCGGGGTCAAGGTGTTCACCGGCGACGACTACGGCTACACCGGCCTTCTGCTCGGCGACGGCGAGCACCACAGCCACGGCCTGCTCGGCGTGCTCGACCCGATCGCGCCCATCGCGTCGGCCGGGTTCGCCGCGCTCGACGCCGGGGACGAGGCGGGATTCGCCGAGACGATGAACCGGTCGATCCCGATGGCGGTCAAGATGTTCGAGCCGCCCGCGGACCGCTACAAGGTCGGCACGGTGTTCGTCGCGTGGCTGTCCGGGCACCAGGACCACTTCCGGATGGTCACCGGCCGCGAGGGAATGCGCTCCCTGCAACACCTTTCCGACCTGTTCGTGCTCACCGACGAACTCGGTCTCTTCCCGGACCCCGAGCTGGCCGCGCACCGGATGCGGCTGCTGCTCGCCGCGGGAGGCATCGAATGACCGCTGCTCTCGACGGCGCGCGGCGCGTGGTGTTCCTCGACGACGACCCCACCGGCACCCAGACCGTCCGCGACCTCCCGGTGCTCACGCGCTGGTCGGTCGAGGACATCCAGTGGGCGCTGCGGCAGGACACCGCGGGCTTCTTCGTGCTCACCAACACGCGCAGCCTCGCCCCGCGGGACGCGGCGGCGCGCGACCGCGAAGTCGTCGAAGCCTGCCTGGCCGCCGCGGGCCGTGAAGGGGCGCGGCTCGCGTTCGCCAGCCGGAGCGATTCCACGCTGCGCGGCCATTTCCCGCTCGAAACCGACGTGATCACCGAGGTCCTGGCCGAACACGGCAAGCGGGTCGACGCGATCGTGCTCAACCCCGCGTACACCGACGCCGGCCGCGTCACCATCGGCGGCACGCACTGGGTGCGCACGGGAGAAGACCTGGTTCCGGTGGCGGACACGGAGTTCGCGAAGGACGCGACGTTCGGCTTCACGTCCTCGCGGCTCGCCGACTGGGTCGAGGAAAAGAGCGGCGGCCGGATCCCGGCAAGCGAGGTGGCCGAGCTGACTGTCGACGACCTCCGCGCCGGCGATCTCGCGAAACTGTCCGGGGCTCGCGATGGCCAGGTGGTCGCCGTGGACACAGCCGAGGACGGTGACCTTCGTGTTGCCGTGCAAGGGATTCTCGAAGCCGAGGCCGCTGGAGTGTCCTTTGTGTACCGGGTCGGCCCGTCTTTCGTGCGGGCGAGGGTGGGGCAGGACGTGCAGCCGCCGATCGACGACGGCGCGCTCACGAGCCTGGTGCACGGCGGCGCGCACGGGCTGGTGGTCGTCGGCTCGCACGTCGGGCTGACCAGCAGGCAGCTCGCGAAACTCGCTGAGCGTCGCGAGTTCGTGAACGTCGAACTCGATGTACCGTCCCTTCTGGACAGTCCGGAAGGGCAGATCGAGCGTGCGGTGGCAGAAGCCGCCGACGCCCTCGAACACAGTCTCGTCGTGTTGAGCACCTCGAGGACGCTGGTCCGCGGCGCGGACGAAGCGGCGAGCCTGGACATCGCCCGCCGGGTCAGCTCCGCGCTCACCACCACGGCCGGGCGGATCGTGGCGGCCAGGCGCCCGGCGTATGTCGTCGCCAAGGGCGGGATCACCTCGTCCGACGTCGCCACCGAATCGCTCGGCATCGGCCGCGCGTGGGTCCGCGGCTCGCTCCTGCCCGGAATCGTGTCGCTGTGGGAGCCCGTTTCCGGCCTGGCACAAGGACTTCCCTACGTCGTGTTCGCGGGCAACGTCGGTACCGAGGATTCGCTCGCCGACGTCGTGGATCGATTGGAGAAAGCATGAGCACGCGCATCGTCATCACCGGAGGCGCGGGGTTCCTCGGCTCTCTGCTGGCCCGGCGGATCCTCGCCGAGCCGGTCGCGCTGGGCGGCAGCGAACCGGCACCGGTGGGCGAACTGCTGCTGCTCGACCTGGCCGAGCCGCACCCCGACCTCGCCGCCGATCCCCGGGTGCGCCCGGTCGTCGGGCCACTGGAGGAGGCACTGGGCGGGCTCGGGGACGTGGACGCGATCTTCCACCTCGCCGGGGTGGTCAGCGGTGCCGCGGAGGCCGATTTCGACCTCGGCATGCGCACCAACCTCGACGGCACCCGCGCCCTGCTGCAATACGCGCGGGGCCTGCGCACGCCACCGGTACTGGTGTTTTCCAGTTCGCTGGCCGTATTCGGCAACGACCCCGCGCTGCCGCCGCTGGGCGTGGTCGACGACAACACGCTGCCGCGGCCGCAGTCCAGCTACGGTATCCAGAAGTTCATCGGCGAACAGCTCGTCGCCGACTACACCCGCAAGGGTTTCGTGCGCGGCAGGTCCGTGCGCCTGATGACCGTGTCCGTGCGGCCGGGTAAACCGAACGCGGCGGCGTCGAGCTTTTTGTCCGGCATCATCCGGGAACCACTGTCCGGGCAGCGCGCGGTGTGCCCGGTCGCCCCGGAAACCCCGATCGCCCTCTCCTCGCCACGGTGCACTGTGGACGGTCTGCTCCGGGCCGCCGCCGTCGGTGACGCGGAATGGGGGAGCACCACCGCGATGAACCTGCCCGCCCTCACCACCAACCCACGCGAAATGGCCGAAGCGCTCGACCGCGTGACCGGAAGCACCACCAGCTCCCTGATCGACTGGACCGGAGACCCCGGGATCACCGCGATCGTGGGCAGCTGGCCCGCCGAATTCGACACTCCCCGCGCGCGCCGGCTCGGCCTGGAAGCCGAGAAGACGTTCGACGACATCATTCGCGCCTACCTCACCGACAACCCAGGAGAGCAGTGATGACCATCGACAACGACGCTGTTGTCCCCGCCGGAAAGACAGTCCGGACCGCGGCCGAAGTACGCCGCGTCGGCCTCGCCGGCGGGATCGGCACCCTCATCGAGTACTACGACTTCGCGCTCTACGGCTACGTTTCGACGATCATCGCGCCCTTGTTCTTCCCCAGCAAGGATCCCGTCGCCTCACTGCTGTCGGTCCTCGCCGTGTTCGCGCTGTCCTATGTGATCCGTCCGGTGGGCGGGATCTTCTTCGGCTGGGTCGGCGACCGCTTCGGCCGCCGCCGGGCCCTGATGGTCACCGTCATCGGGATCGGCCTGGCGAACACCGCCATCGGGGTGCTGCCCACCTTCGCCGTGGCGGGCGTGCTAGCCCCGGTCCTGCTGCTGATAGTCCGCCTGGCACAAGGGTTTTTCGCGGGCGGGGAGGTCGGCGGCGCCGCAACGGTGATCGCCGAAGCCGCGCCGCCGGGCAAGAAGGCCCGCTACGGCGCGTTCACCCCGATGGGCACCAACTTCGGGTTCGCCGTCGCCTCAGCCGCGGTCGGCATCGTTTCCGGGGTGCTCGCGACCGAACAGCTCAACTCGTGGGGCTGGCGCATCCCGTTCCTCGTCGGCCTCCCGCTGACCGTAGTGTGCTACCTGGCGCGGCGGATGCTGCCGGACATCGACCAGAACGTGAAGCTCGGCAAGCACGGGTTCCCGCTCGTCGCCGCGCTGAAGACCTACCCCGGGGCGCTGGTGAAGGCGACCGCGCTGGGCATCGGCGTGCAGGGCGCGGCGTACATCGGCTCGACGTTCATCAGCATCTATCTGGTCACCAACCTGCACTACGCGAAGTCGCCGGTGTACTGGATCACGGCGGGCGCGACCACCGTGGCGGTGGTGCTGATGCCGTTCACCGGGCGCCTCGCCGACCGGATCGGCGCGCTCAAGGTCGGCGCCATCGGGCTCGTCGGGTACGCGGTGATCACCTATCCCGCGTTCCTGCTGATGGACCTCGGCAACCTCGGGATCGCCGCGCTCGGCTACGTGCTCGTCATGGTGAACATGGCTTTCCTGCAGGTCGCCTCGTACACCGTCACCCCGCAGCTGTTCCCCGACGAAGTCCGCTACACCGGCACCGCGCTGGCCACGAACGTCTCCGTCGTGATCGCGGGCGGGACGGCCCCGTACATCGCGACCTGGCTGGTGAAATCGACCGGCGACCTGCGTTCCCCGTACTACTTCGTCGCCACGACCTGTGTCATCGGGCTGATCGCGATCGTCGCGATGTGGAAGCGGTTCACCCGTACCGCCCCGGCGCTCCCGTGAGGGCAGCGCTCGACGAGCTGGTGACCCGGCGGCTGCGGCAGGGCGCCGCAGTCCCGGGCTTCACCTGCTACGGCGCCGATACCGCCTTGGCGGTCGTCGCCGCGGCGGAACAGGTTGGGGCGCCGGTCATTCTCCTGGTGGCACCGAGCACGGCCGCCGCTGCCGGAGGCTCGCGACTGATCCGCGCGTTGCGCGGCATCGCAGACGACGCCGCCGTGGAGGTGTGCGTCCAGCTCGACCACGCCAAGGACGAGCCGGTCATTCGGGACGCCATCGCGGCGGGCGTGGACTCCGTTCTCGCCGACGGATCGCACCTGCCGTTCGCGGCCAACGCCGAGTTCGTGCGCCGGGTGGTCTCTTTCGCGGAAGGCGCGGGCGTGGTCGTCGAGGCGGAGCTCGGCAGTGTCCCGGGCGCGGAAGACCAAGCGGCGGAACAGGATGCCGACGCGGTGGGGAAAACGGACCCGGCCCTGGTGCGTCCGTTCCTCGATGCCGGCGGCGCGCGGTTGCTGGCCTGCGGCGTGGGGAACGTCCACGGCCGTTACCGGGGCACGCCGGAGATCGACTGGCCACGCCTGGAACGCATCCGCGTTGCCGCCGGGGCAGTCCCGCTGGTGTTGCACGGAGCGTCCGGGCTTCCCGTCGAGGACCTCGAGGCGGCTCCGGCCGTGGGGATCGGGAAGGTCAACGTCAACACCGAACTCAGGACCGAGATGCTCGCCGCGGCCGAGAAGAACCTCGGCCCCTGCCGCGCGGCAGGGGAGGACATGCTGACCTACACCGAAGCCCTCCGCCAAGCGGCGGTCCGCGTTGCCACCGAAGTTCTGGCTCTCACGTCCGCCGCTCCAGATAAGCGGTCCACGACCCGTACCGCGTGATGTCCGTGCCCTCGGCGGCGGCGACCGGGTCGCAGTGGAACCCGGTCACCTGGCTGCCGTCGTCGAGGCGGATGGGGCCCAGTGACAGGGGCGCGGGCAGCCGGGCGAGGAAGGTGCCGAGTGCCGCCGGGGAAAGCGTCCAGCGTTCTCCGGTGAGCGACGCGCCGTGCGTGGTGTCGCGCACGATGCCGGGTTTCGGCGGTTCTGTCGGGAGGGCGGCCATCCGGTACTCGGGTGCCGTGCGCACGGTGCCGGCGTACCGGGCGCCGAGGTCGGTGAGCTGGTGGTTGAGCGGCCGGCCGCGGAGGTGGGCGCCGAACACGGCGAGGTCGGTGCCGCCGTCAGGGTAGACGTCCACAATGGACTCCCCGGTGAGCGCCGCGGCGAGGTCCAGCGCGGTCTGGTCGTCGAACGCGCGCGTGATGATGCTGACGCCGAACGGACTTCCGTCGGCGGCGCCGGCAGGGACAGCGACGGCGGCGAGGTCGAGCAGGTTGACGAAGTTGGTGTAGACGCCGAGCCGTGAGTTGACCTCCACGGGATCGGCGGCGACCTCGGCGAGGGTGGGATGTCTCGTGGTGGTCGGCATGAGCAGGGCGTCGAACGGGCTGAGCAGCGCGGTGGCCGTCGCGCGGTGCCGGGCGAGCCGGTCCAGGTCGGTGGCCAGCGCGTGCGCGGGCAGCCGCCCGGCGGAGCGGATGATGTCCGCGACGACGGGGTCGGCGTCGGCCGGGCCGCTTTCGAGGAACGCACCGACGGCGGCATGGCGTTCGGCGACGAGGGCGCCCTCGTAGAGCAGGCCCGCGGCCTCCAGCAGCGGGGCGGTGTCGACCGGGGTGATCTCGGCGCCGGTGCCGCGCAGCCGTTCGATGGTGGTGGCAAAGGCTTTCCGGGCCTCGGGCGTGAGGTGGACGAGCCCGGCCGCATCCGGGACGGCGACGCGGGCCGGGTTCGCCGCGGCGTAGCGCGTGGTGGCGGGCCAGGTGCGGCTGCCGGGATCGGCGGGGTCGGGGCCGGTCATGACGCGCAGCGCGCGTTGCGCGGTGGCCAGCGACCGGCCGAACACGGTGACGCAGTCATACGAGCGCGCGGCCGGGACGACGCCGGTGGTGGGGATGAGGCCGAGCGTCGGCTTGAGCCCGAAGATTCCGTGCAGGGCGGCGGGAACACGGCCGGAGCCCGCGGTGTCGGTGCCGAGGGCGAAATCGGCGATGCCGAGCGCCACGGCGACGGCGGAGCCCGAGCTGGAGCCTCCGGAGATCTTGTCCGGCTGGAAGGCGTGGCGGACCGCGCCGTACGGGCTGCGGGTGCCGACCAGCCCGGTCGCGAACTGGTCGAGGTTGGTCTTGCCCAGGCAGAGCGCGCCGGCGTCGAGGAGCCGTGCGACGGCCGTGGCGTTCCGCTCCGGCGAATAGGCGTAGGAGGGGCAGCCCGCGGTGGTCGGCAGCCCGGCGACGTCGATGTTGTCCTTGACCGCGAACACGGTGCCCGCCAGCGGCAGGTGTTCTCCGGTCGCGGTGCGTTCGTCGACGAGTTTGGCCTCCAGTAACAGGTCCTGCTCGTCGCGGAGGGTGATCCACGCTTCGGGGCGGCCGGTTTCGCGCAGGAGCCGGAACGCTTCGCGAACCCGGTCGGTGGTGCCGGTCATGCTGCTTTCCGTTCGGTGAGGACGGCGATGCCGTGGCCGGCGTCGAGGTGCTGGCCGGGGGTGACGAGGAGTTCGGCGATGGTGCCATCGGCCGGGGCGCGGACGCTGACCTCGAGCTTCATCGCTTCCAGCCGGGCGATCGGCTGCCCGGCGGTGACCACGTCGCCGGGCCGGACGTCCACGGCCCACACCGTCGCCGACAACGGCGCCTCGACGAGGCTCGTGCCCGGAGCGGTGGTGAACAAGGCGGTGGTCGCGGCGGGCGCGGGCTCGGGGCGGTCGTCGAACTCCCCGGCCGCCTGCCACGCATCGCGCTCCGCGCGGAATGCGGTGTGCTGCCGTTCGCGGAAGGCCGCGATCTCCGGGGCGTGGGCGGCGAGCGCGCGTTCGTGGTCGGCGAGCACGAACTCGCCGCCGGTGATGTCCAGTTCGTGCCTGCCCGCGAGCAGATCGGCCCGCAGGTCGAGCAGTTCGGCGGGTTCGACGGGGTAGAAGCCGATCCGGTCGAAGAACCGCAGCAGCCACGGGATTCCCGGTTCGAAGGGCCCGTACTGGCGGAGCCCCGACCAGATCGGCACGGTGCGCCCGATCAGCTGGTAGCCGCCGGGGCTTTCCATGCCGTAGACGCAGAGGTTCGCGCCGCCGATGCCGACACCGGCCTCGGGCGTCCAGGTGCGGGCCGGGTTGTACTTGGTGGTGACCAGCCGGTGACGCGGGTCCAGCGGAGTCGCGGCGGGCGCGCCGAGGTACACGTCGCCGAGACCGAGCACGAGGTATTCGGCGTCGAACACGATGTCGCGCACTTCGCCGGTGGTGGCGAGGCCGTTGATCCGGCGGATGAACTCGATGTTGTCGGGATTCCATGGCGCGTCGTCGCGGACGCCGGCCTCGTAGCGGCCGATGGCCTCGTGGATGCTCGGATCGTCGAACGACATCGGCAGCCGCACGCTCCGGCTGGGCACCCGCAAAGCGTTGGTGGGCGGGAGGTTCTCCTCCAGTTCGGTGAGAAGTCCGAGCAGCGTGCGCAGGGGCAGGACGGCGGGGTCCGTGTGCAGGTGCAGCGAGCGGACCCCGGGCGTGGTGTCCACGATCCCGGGCGGCGCGTGCTCGGCGAGCGCGTCCATCAGGGCGTGCACGCGCAGCCGGAGCCCGAGGTCGAGGGTCATCGGGCCGTACTCGACCAGCAGGTTGTCGTGCCCGCCGCGCCGGTACGTGACCGGCGGGGCGCCGTCGAGCCGGGCGAGGACGCCGTCGTCGCCGTCGCTGCCGGTGGTGATCAGCGTCGGTCCGGGGCGGGAGTGCAGCGCCGCGGCGGCGTGCTCGGGCACGGGGACGAACCGCACGGTGTCCCCGGGGCGCAGCTGCCCGAGTTTCCAGCGCGAGCCGGACACGACGGTCACCGGGCAGATGAACCCGCCCAGACTGGGCCCGTCGGGGCCGAGCAACACGGGCGTGTCACCGGAAACGTTGACCGCGCCGACCGAATACGCGGTGTCGTGCACATTGGACGGATGCAGTCCCGCTTCGCCACCGTCGGAGCGGGCCCAGAGCTGTTTCGGCCCGGCGAGCCGGACGCCGTTGCGGGCGGACTGGGGATGCACGGTCCAGTCGGTGCCGTAGAAGCGGTCCAGCCCATCACGGGTGAGGAACTCCGGCGCCGCGTGCGGTCCTTCGGAAACCTCGATCCGCCAGTGCGTTTCCAGGTGTGCGCGTTCGGCCACGGGGACCGGCCGGGGCGCGGGGGCGTCGGCGGGAACGGGCGCCGGGTACAGGGTGTCGCCGGTGCGTAGCGCTCGCCCGCCGTGTCCGCCGAACTCACCGGCGGTGAACGTCGCCGCGCTGCCGAGGTACTCCGGGACGTCGAGCCCGCCACGGACGAGCAGGTAGCTGCGCATCCCGGGCCCGGCGGCCACACCGATGTCCACAGTGGACCCCGAGTCGACCGTGATCGGTTCCCAGTGCGAGACCGGACGCCCGTCCACTGAGACCTCGGCGGGCGCGCCGGTGACGCAGATCGTTGCCGGGGAACGGAAAAACAGCCGCGGGCCTTCGAAGGTGCACTCCAGCCCCGGCGCTCCTTCGGGATTGCCGAGCGCCTGGTTGCCCGCGCGGAAGGACAGGTCGTCCATCGGCCCGGACGGCGGCACGCCCACCTGCCAGTAACCGGTGCGGCCCGGCCAATCCTGCACCGTGGTCGACGTTCCCGCGCGGAGCACGTCGATACGTGCGTCCGTGCCGGTCACGGTGGCGCACGTGCCGGTGTCGTGCGTGACGGCGCGGACACGATCGTCCGCGCAGAGTGCGCGCAGGAGCGCGAGATTCGTGTGCAGGCCGTCGATCCGGGTCCGGCCGAGCGCTTCGCCCAGCAGGCCGAACGCGGCGGCGCGGTCCGGCGCCTGGGTGATGATCTTCGCCAGCAGCGGGTCGTAGGCGGTGCCGACCCGCTGGCCGGTTTCGATCCAGGTGTCCACCCGCGGTCCCGGCGGGAACTCCACCCGGGTCAGCAATCCGCTGCTGGGGCGGAAATCCCGGGCCGGGTCTTCGGCGTAGACCCTGGCCTGCACGGCGTGCCCGCGGATCGGGGGACCGTCCGGCCCGAAGCCGGAGAGCACGTCTTCCCCGCGCGCCAGCCGGAACTGCCAGGCCACCAGGTCGATCCCGGTCACCGCTTCGGTCACCGGGTGCTCGACCTGCAGCCGGGTGTTGACCTCCAGGAACGCGACCTCCTGCCGCACCACGTCGTAGACGAACTCGACAGTGCCCGCGCCCCGGTAGGACACGGACACGCACAACGCACGCGCGCTCTCGTGCATCCGCGCGCGCAGGTCCGCCGGAAGATCAGGGGCGGGCGCCTCTTCGACGACTTTCTGGTTGCGGCGCTGCAAAGTGCAGTCCCGGTCGCCGAGGCCGAGCACTGTGCCCTTGCCGTCGCCGAAGACCTGGACCTCGACGTGGCGTGCGCGCGTGACGTAGCGCTCGACGAACACCCCGGCGTCGCCGAAATGCGTTTCGGCCATCCGGCGCACCTGCCCGAACGCTTCGCGCAGCGCGGATTCGTCGCTACACGGGCGCAGCCCGATCCCGCCGCCCCCGGAAGTGGCCTTGAGGATCACCGGGTAGCCGATCCGGTCCGCCTCGGCGGCGGCCGCGTCGGCCGTGGTCAGCAGACCGCTCCCGGGCAGCAGCGGCACGCCGGCGGCCGCCGCGGCGGAACGCGCGGTGTGCTTGTCCCCGAACAGGTCCAGCTGCCGCGGCGTGGGCCCGACGAACACGTACCCCGCTTCGTCCACGGCCTTGGCGAAGGCGGTGTTCTCCGACAGGAACCCGTACCCGGGATGCACGGCCTGCGCGCCGGTCGCCCGCATCGCGCCGAGGATTCCGGCAACATCGAGGTAGGTCTCGGCGCCGTTCAGGTGCACGGCGTCATCGGCGAGGCGGGTGTGCGGGCTGCCCGCGTCTTCGTCGGAGTAGACCGCGACAGTGCGCAGCCCGAGCTCTCGCGCGGTGCGGAGGAGCCGGCAGGCGATTTCGCCGCGGTTGGCGATCAGCACGGTGTCGAACACGGCGCTCCCGTTCACCGGGCCTGCGCGGGCAGGACGTGCCGGCCGTCGCGGTCGGTGCTCAGGCACAGGGAGCAGATCGTCCCGCCCGCCGCGCTCGCCGTCATGTCGGGCCGCTCGTAGGGCTCGCCGCACACCACGCAGTCGTACCGCGTGCCGCTCGGGTTGCCTTCCTCGTCCAGCAACGGTTCCGTGATGCCGTCGCCGGTGCGGCGCAGGTAGAACCGGCCCCGCGTGACGATCGCCATCAGCGGCGTCAGCACCACGGCGACCACCACGGCCACCAGCGGCGAGTACGGCTGGAGCGCGTCCCCGAACAGTCCGAAGTAGACGGAGATGGACAGGATCGAGGAGGCCAGGAAGGACACCACGCCCACCGGGTTCACCGCGTGCAGCATGCCCCGGCGGAACTCCGGCTGCTTCGGGGACAGCTTCAGCACGAACTTGTTGATGACGATGTCGGTGGCCACCGTGACGACCCAGGCCATCGCGCAGTTGGAGTAGAAGCTCAGCACGTTGTTGAGGAAGCTGAACATGTCGGCTTCCATCAGCACCAGCGAGATCGTCAGGTTCACCAGCACGAAGACCAGCCGTCCCGGGTAACGCTTCGTGACCCGGGTGAAGGAGTTGGTCCAGGCGAGCGAACCGGAGTAGGCGTTGGTGACGTTGATCTTGACCTGGCTGAGCACGACCAGCACCAGCGCGAGCGGCACCACCAGCCACGGCGGCATGATCTCCTTGAACACCCCGGTGAACTGCTCGATCGGCTCGACAGCCGCGGCCGAGCCGACGGCGTCGAGGATGTAGACGGCCATGAACACGCCGATCGCCTGCTTGACCGCGCCGAAGATCACCCAGCCCGGGCCCGCCAGCACCACCGCGGTCCACCACGCGCGCCGGTTGTCCGTGGTGCGGGGCGGCATGAAGCGCAGGTAGTCGATCTGCTCCCCGATCTGCCCCATCAGCGAAAGGCAGACACCCGCGCCCAGCATCACCGCGGCGGTGCTCACCCCGGATCCCCCGGTGCCCTCGTAGGAAAGCCAGCGGTGGACCGAGTCCGGGTCCTTGACGATCAGGAACACCAGCGGCGCCACCATCAGCAGCAGCCACAACGGGTTCGTCCAGCTCTGCAGTTTCGCCAGCGCCTTCATCCCGTACACCACGAGCGGGATGATGACCAAAGTGGACACCAGATACCCCAGCCACAGCGGCAGGTTCAGCGCGTACCGCAGGCCCTGGGCCATGATCGAGCCCTCGGTGGCGAAGAAGATGAACGTGAAGCTGGCGAAGATCACGCTGGTGATGACCGAGCCGTAGTACCCGAACCCGGAGCCGCGCGTGATCAGGTCGAGGTCGAGGTTGTAGCGGGCGCCGTAGTAGGCCAGCGGGAAGCCGGTGAGGAAGATGACCGCCGCCGCGACCGCGATCGCCAGCAGCGCGTTCGCGGTGCCGTGCGAAAGCCCGATCCCGGCGCCGATGGAGAAGTCGGCCATGTAGGCGATCCCGCCCAGCGCCGACGCGCCGACGACGGCGGGCGTCCAGCGCCGGTAGGTGCGCGGCGCGAACCGCAGCGTGTAGTCCTCGAGGGTTTCCTTCGACGCGCCGGGCGCGGCAGTCCGCGTCCGTTCCGCGACATGGTCCGTCGTCATGGGGCGTGCGCTCCTCAGGTGGGGGGAAGGGAAGGTCAGAACGCGCCGGAATGCAGGGACATCGCCGACCACGCGCGCTGCGCGCGTTCCAGCACGACGGCCATCGACTCGCCGACGTGCTCGTGCAGGGCCCGCAGCGCGGGTTCCAGTTCGCCGTCGAGCACGAGCTCCGCGATCTGGATGTGTTCGGTGATGGTCGAGCTGATCCGGTCGGCGGTCAGGAAGTCGTACATCCGCACGCGCCGGATGCGCTGGTTGACCCCGACGAGGGTTTCGGTGAGCGCGGGATTGCCCGAGGAGCGGGACAGCGCGGCGTGGAACTGTTCGTCGAGCACCACGAACTGCGGGTCCGGTTCCGGCGGGGCCTGGCGCATCCGGTACCAGTGCTCCAGTTCCGCGGACAGGATTTCCGCGTCGTGCCGGAGTCCGGGATCCTCGATGGCGCGGGCGATTCCGCGCAGTTCGAGCGTGACGCGCAGTTCGTAGAGGTCGCGCAGCTCGCGGAGATTCGGGACGGTGACGAAGAAACCGTGGTCACGCCGTTCGATGAGCCCGTCCGAGAGCAGGCGGGCGAGCGCTTCCCGGACCGGCGTGCGGGAAGCACCGAACCGCTCCGCCAGCGCGACCTCACCCAGCCGCTGTCTCGGCGAGAACCGGCCGTTCATGACCTCCTCGCGCAGCAGCCGGTACACCCGCTCGCGCTGCGGGATCCCGCGGTCCGCCGGTGGTGGATCCACGTGTGTATACAGCGGTGTGTCCATGGCGGAGACGCTAGGAATCTCGTGTTTCCCTGAACCGCCTTGCCGGTAACGCGGATGTTTCCGTGGGTTACCGAACCTCGTGCCGCGCGGTAACACGGGCACCGTCGAACCAGGCTTCGGTTCGCGCGCGGAACTGTTCTGGCGCAAGAAGACCCGCGCCTTCGGGGATGGCGGCCGCCACGGGCACCCCGGTCACGCGGGGGAGTTCGGTGAGGTTGCGTTCCTCCGCCAAGTCCAGTGATCCGGGCACGCAGCCGAGTACCAGCCCCACCGGTTCCAGGCCACGAGCCCGGAGCGCGTTCACCGTCAGCTCCGTGTGGTTCAGCGTGCCGAGACCGACCCGGGTCACGATGTATACCTGCACCGGCGCGAGTTCGGCGGCGAGATCGAGGAGGGTCCCGCCGTCCGTGTCGAGGCGGGTCAGCAGGCCGCCCGCACCCTCGACGAGCACGGTGCGGTGCGTCGCGAGTTCACGGATACGTTCCGCGTACTCGCGGATCGGCGGGATGTCGACGCCGCGCAGCCGGGCGGCGGTGTCGGGCGCGAGCGGGTCTTCGAGCCGCGTGAACTCGGCGACCTCGCACCCCGCCAAGCGCCGCACGACGGCGATGTCGGGCTCGTCGGGGCCGACACCGGTTTGCGCGGGTTTGACGACGATTGTTCCCGCCCCGCACCGGATCGCGAGCGCCGCGGTGGTCACGGTCTTGCCGACACCGGTGTCCGTGCCGGTCACGATGATGATCACGACACTTTCCCGACGACCGTCTCCAGCACGTCCACGCCCCGCGCCCAGCGTTCCTCGTCGAGCCCGGCGTGCAGCGTGATCCGGAGCCGGGAAACCTTGTCCGGCACCGAAGGCGGCCGGAAGCAGCCGACCCGGACGCCGTCCGCCAGCGCCATCGCCTGCGCTTCGACGGCGACCCGCGCCGAGGGCATCGGCACCGAGAGCACGGCCCCCGCCGACCGCGCCACGCCCAGCCGGCCGGCCAGTTCCCGCCCGCGCTGGTGGATCTGCGCGGGGAGTTCCGGGCGCAGCAGCCGAAGCGCGGCCAGCGCACCCGCCGTGGGAGCGGGCGCCAGCCCGGTGTCGAAGATGAACGGCCGGGCGTGGTTGACGAGGTGATCGACGAGCGCGGCCGAGCCGAGCACCGCACCTCCCATCGCCCCCAGGGCTTTCGACAGCGTCGCCGTCATCACGACGTTCGGATGACGGGCGAGGCCGCAGGCGTGCACCAGCCCTCGTCCTTCGCCGACCACACCGAGTCCGTGTGCTTCGTCGACGACGAGGAGCGCGTCGTGTTCCTCGCACGCCTCCGCGAGGTCCGTGAGCGGGGCGGCGTCGCCGAGTACCGAGAAGATCGACTCGGTCAGCACGATCGTCCGCCTGCCCCCGGCCTTGGCCAGGGCCGCGCGGACGGCGGCCACGTCGTTGTGGGGAACCACCTCGATCGCCGCGCGCGACAGTCGTGCGGCGTCGATCAGCGAGGCGTGGACGTGCGCGTCGGAGATGATCAGCGAATGCTTGTCGGCCAGCACAGTTACGGCGGAAAGGTTGGCGTGGTAACCGGTCGAGAAGGTCAGCGCCGCCTCGCGCCCGGTGAACTCGGCGAGTTCGCGCTCCAGATCGGCGTGCAGCGTGGTGGTTCCGGTCACCAGCCGCGACGCGCCCGCCCCGGCGCCCCAGGCGAGTGCGGCTTCGGCCGCCGCCTGCCGCACCGCCGGATGGCCACTCAGCCCCAGATAGTCGTTGTTGGCGAGATCAAGGACGTCCTCGCCGAGCCCGCGCGGACGCAGCGCGCGGTGCAGGCCGGCGTTCTCGCGCGCGGTCCGTTGTTCCGCGAACCACGGGTCCCAGCCGCTCATCCGGCCTCCGCCGCGGCCGCGATCCCCGCGCAGATCGTGGCGATGTCCTCGTCGGTGCACACATACGGCGGCATCGTGTAGATCAGGTCGCGGAAGGGGCGCAGCCACACGCCGTGGGCCAGCGCCGCCTCGGTCGCCTTGACCAGGTCGATCTCGTGGTCGAGTTGCACCACCCCGACAGCGCCGAGCACGCGGACGTCTACGGCGTCGATCTGGTGCAGCGCTTGCAAACCCGTGTTGATCCGCCGCACGCCGTCCGCCCACGCGCCGGTGGCGAGCAGGTCGAGGTTCGCCGAAGCGACGGCGCACGCGAGCGGGTTGCCCATGAACGTCGGGCCGTGCATGAGCACCCCGGAATCGCTGGCGGACACGCCGTGCGCGATCTCCGCGGTGCACAACGTGGCAGCCAGTGAGAGATAACCGCCGGTGAGCGCCTTGCCGACGCACATCACGTCCGGGGTCACGTTCGCGGCCTCGGCGGCGAACAGCGTGCCGGTGCGGCCGAACCCGGTCGCGATCTCGTCGAAGATCAGCACCAGCCCGTGCTCGTCGGCGATCTCGCGGAAAACCTGCAGGCATTCGGCGGGGTACGGGTGCATCCCGCCGGCGTTCTGCAGCAGCGGTTCCACGATCAGCCCGGCCAGCCTGTCCGCGTGCCGCGCCGCGAGCGCGCGGAACTCCGCGGCCCAGGCGTCGACATCGCCGCCGAGCCCTGGCGGTCGCTCACCGAATACGTGCTGGGGCAGCACGCCGGACCACATCGTGTGCATGCCGCCTTCGGGGTCGCACACACTCATGCAGTGGAAGGTGTCGCCGTGGTAGCCGCCGCGCGGGGTGAGGAACCGGGTCCGCTCCGCCCGGCCCGTCCCGCGCTGGTACTGCAGCGCCATCTTCATCGCGACCTCGACGCTGACCGACCCGGAGTCGGCGAGGAACACCCGGTCGAGCCCGGCGGGGGTGAGCTCGATCAGGCGCCGCGCCAGCCCGATCGCGGGCTCGTGGGTCAGGCCGCCGAACATCACGTGCGACAGCTGCTCCAGCTGGCCGCGGACCGCCGCGTCGAGCGCCGGATGCCGGTAGCCGTGGATCGCCGACCACCACGACGCGACGCCGTCGACCACCTCGCCGACGCCGTCGACGGTGATCCGGCTGCCCGAAGCGCCGGTGACCAGCCGCGTCGGGGCCGGGTCGGTCATCGAGGTGTACGGATGCCACAGGTGGTCGCGGTCGAACGCGAGCAGGGATTCCCGGGTCATCGGTCAGGCGTTGGGGAGGAGATCGGTGCCCGCCCCGCGACGCCGGATCGCGGGATCGGCGGCCCGTTGAGCGCGGTCCTCTTCGGACCCCAGCACGACGAAACCGTTGTCGCGGATCATCTCCAGGTCCGCCTTGGCCTCCTGGCCCTGCGAGGTGAGGTAGTCGCCGAGGAAGATCGAATTGGCCACGTGCAGCGCGATCGACTGCAGCGAGCGCAGGTGCATCTCGCGGCCACCGGCGATCCGGATCTCCCTGTCCGGGCACACGAACCGCGCCATGGCGAGGATTTTCACGCAGCGCGCCGGCGTGAGCTCCCAGGATCCGGCCAGCGGCGTGCCGTCGAAGGGCATCAGGAAGTTGACCGGGATCGAGTCGCTGCCCAGTTCCTTGAGCGCGAACAACGCCTCGACGAGCTGCTCGTCGGTTTCGCCCAGCCCCGCGATCAGCCCCGAACAAGGGGAAAGGCCCGCGCCCTTCGCCTTCTCCACCGTGTTCACGCGGTCGGCGTAGGTGTGGGTCTGCACGATGTTCTCGTGGTGGCTCTCGGCCGTGTTGATGTTGTGGTTGTAGGCGTCGACCCCGGCGTCCTTGAGGCGTTCGGCCTGGCCCTCCTTGAGCAGGCCGAGGCAGGCACAGATCTCCGCGTCGGGGTAGTCCTGTTTGAGCGCCGTGGCCATCTCGGCGACCTTGTCGATGTCCCTTGTGGACGGTCCGCGGCCGGAGGCGACCAGGCACACCCGGCTGGCCCCGCCCGACAACCCGGCGCCGGCCTGCTTGAGGGTTTCGTCCTTGGACAGCCAGGAGTACTTGAGGATCGCGGCGTCCGAGCCGAGCGCCTGCGAGCAGTAGTGGCAGTTTTCCTGGCAGAGACCCGATTTCAGGTTCACCAGGTAGTTCACCTTCACCGTGTTGCCGAAGTGCGCGCGGCGCAGCCGGCCGGCGGCGGCCACCACGGACATCAGCTCGGCGTCGTCGGCGCGCAGCACTTTGAGGGCGTCCTCGGGCGAGGCCGGGCGGCCGTCGAGGATCGCGTCGGCGAGGTGGTCGAAGGTGGCGCTCATCGCGTCTCCCTGTGGTCGTGCACGGGTCACGAACCCGAACGGTGTTCACCTGAACGGTGTGCAGGTTATACTGGGCGGGGTCGGTCGGTCAACGGGAAGGGCCTGAGTGCGTTATCACCGGAATGACGTCGTCAACCGCGCTATCGAGGTCCTCGACGAGTACGGGCTGGAGTCACTGACCATGCGCCGGCTCGCGGCCGAACTCGGGGTGCAGCCCAGCGCGCTGTATCACCACGTGCCCAACAAGCAGACCCTGCTGGCCATCGTCGCCGACGAGATCCTCGCCCGCGGCAGGCGCCCGCAGCGGGCTCGCGCGTGGGACCGGCGTGTGGTCGAGGTCTGCGCCGAACTGCGGGACGCCATGCTCGCCTACCGTGACGGCGCCGAGGTGGTCTCCACCGCTTACACGTTCGGCCTCGGCGCGGGCGGTCCGGCCAACCGCTTGCGGGAAGCCTTGCGGGACGGCGGTTTCCCCGACGATCTGGTCGATGTGGGCACGCGAGCGCTGCTGCATCTGGTGTTCGGTCACGCGGTGGATGAGCAGACGGCGTTGCAGGCGGCGAGTGCGGGTGCGATCGACAGGGCGCCGGGTGGGCCTGCGGATTTCGAGCGTGCGTTGGAGCTTCTGCTGGACGGGCTGCGGTCGCGTTCGCGGGTCTGATCGGCACCGAGTTTTTGCCGTCAGCTAACCCTACGAACTTCTACCGCACTGTAGAACTACTACATGGATGTAAAAGTTCGTGTCGTGGTCCTGTCCGCGCGGATCGGGGCCGGGCACGACGGCGCGGCCGCGGAGCTGGCGCGAAGGCTGCGGGCGCTCGCGTGCGACGTCGCGCGCCACGACTACCTCGACCTGCTGCCCGGCCGGCTGGGGCAGCGGCTGTGCGACGCCTACCACCGCGAACTGGAGGTCGCGCCGCGCAGCTGGGACTGGCTGCTGGCGGCGGCGGGCACGAAGCCGCTGGCCGGGCTAGCCGCGCGGGCGTCGGCGCTGGCGGGGCCGAAACTCCTTGACGCGCTGGGGAATTCGCCCGGTCTGGTCGTTTCGACCTATCCGCTCGCGACGCAGGCGTTAGGGGAGTTGCGGCGGCGCGGCGTCCTGAATGTCCCGGTCGCCGCGTATCTGACTGACCCGGCCGTGCACCGGCTGGCCGTGAACCGGTTCGCGGACCTGCACATCGCGCCGAACCCGCGTGCCGCGCTCGCCGCCCGGCGGTTCGGCGCGCCGCGGGCGGTCAGCGCGCAGCCGGCCGTCGCGCGCGGATTCCGGCCTGCCGCGCCGGGGGAACGAAAGCGGGCACGGGAAAAGTTCGGGCTCGAACCGGAGGGCCGCTTCGCGCTGGTGCTCTCGGGCTCGTGGGGAGTCGGCGACGTCGAGCGCATCACCATCGACGTCGCGGGCACCGGGGTGGCGCGGCCGGTGGTGGTGTGCGGACGCAACGAAGCGCTGCGGAAAAGGTTGCGGCGCAGGGGTTTCCCGCACGTCTTCGGGTGGGTCGAGGACATGCCGCGGCTGATGCGGGCGTGCGACGTCGTGGTGCAGAACGCGGGCGGCCTGACCTCGCTCGAAGCCCTCGCCGCGGGGTTGCCGGTGCTCACGTACCGGTGCCTGCCCGGCCACGGCCGCGCCAACGCACGTGCGCTCGACGAGATGGGCCTCGTGCCCGCGGTGAGCGGCCCGGCAGCCCTGGCGGACGCGCTGCAGGTGGTGAAAGCCCCCGGCCTGCCACCCGGCGACGACCCGGCCGCGCTGCTCGCGCGCGTGGCGGGGATGCGGGAAGTGGCGGTGGCCGCGTGAAGACGGTGCTCGCGCTCGCTGGTGTTGCACGCGGCTCCGGCCGCGCTCTCCGCGTGCCCGGCGGCGGCACGGAAAGTCCCGGTAGCCGCATGAAGGCAGCGCTCGCAAGGGCTGGCGTGCCGCACGGCGCTCCGGCCGCGCTCCCCGCGCGCTTGGCAGGGGCGCGGGAAGTGGCGGTGGCTGCGTGAAAACAGCCCTCGCTGCGACGAGGGCACGGAAAGTCCCGGTGGCCGGATGAAAACAGCACTCGCACTAGCCGCGGTCGGGGCGTTGCACGCGGCTCCGGCGGCGCTCTTCCTGCCGCCGCTACGCCCACCCGGCCTGGCGGGCCGCGGCGATCCCGGCCACGTGGCACTGACCTTCGACGACGGGCCCAACCCGCTGTCCACCCCACATTTCCTGCGCGCGCTGGAGGTGCGCGGGGTGCGGGCGACGTTCTTCCTGCTGGGCGAGCAGGTGGCCCGCGCACCGTGGCTGGCAGGGGAGATCGCCGCAGCCGGGCACGAGGTCGCGGTGCACGGCTGGGCCCACCAGTGCCTCCTCCGTCACGGCCCGCGCCGCGCGTACGACGACTTCGCCCGCGCTTGCGACGTGATCGAAGACGCGGCAGGCTACCGTCCACAATGGATCAGGGCACCCTACGGCGTGTTCAGCACCGGCTCACTCGTGGCGGCGCGGCGCCTCGGACTCACCCCGGTGCTGTGGACCTGCTGGGGCTTCGACTGGACGAGCCGCGCCACCCCGGAATCCGTGCTGCGCACAGTGTTCAAGGACCTGAACGGCGGCGGCACGGTCCTACTCCACGACTCCGACCACGCCGCCGCGCTGGGTTCCTGGCGCGCAACGCTTTCCGCGCTCGGGCCGTTGCTGGACGAGTGCGGGCGCCGGGGCCTGCGGGTGGGGCCGCTCGCCGATCACGCCGTCGCACGTGCGGGGTGATGATGGTGGCCGACGGACGCGATCTGCAACCCCGCGTGCAGGTCGACCGCCGCGTCCACGCAAGCCTGCAAAGTCCAGGCGGCGAGCGTGATCCACAGCGCCGCGAAGAGCACGGCGACCGGCCGCCAGTCCAGGCGAACCGGCGCGGGCGCGAGGAGCGCCGCCACGCGCCGGGGCACCGAGCCGCCGGTGGCCGCGGGCGTGAACACCTGCGCTTTGTCCCTGGTGGCGAGCGCCGCCTTGGCCACGGCTGTCGCGACGAGCTGCCGGTTTCCCAGCTGCTGGGCGGTTTCCTCGTCGGCCCACCGCTCGACGAGGTACTCGATCGCCGAACGCAGCGGCCACAGCAACGGGTTCAGCGCCGCGGACAACCCGGCCGCGACGAGGAAAAGGTGGTGCCGCCGCCGAAGGTGCACGCGCTCGTGAGTCAGCAACGCCCGCCGTTCCGCCGCGCTGAGCACCGCCAGCATCGACCGCGAAACCACAATGCGCCCGCCACGCACGGGAGCCGCGAACGCCACCGGGCCGGAATCGGGCAGCACCACCAGTTCCCCGGCTGATCCGGCCACGATCCGCCGCACCGCACGCAGCCTGCGCAGCTGCCGGAGGACGGCGACCACAATGGACACCGACACGAAAACCAGCGCCACCCCCGCCGCGGCCTCGACCGGCACACTCGCGATTTCCAAGCCCCGTAACGAATCCGGCGACCATTCTCCGATTCGCGCGATGAGCGGAATCAGGGACAGACCCGCGAACGCCAGCACGCACAACGCGACTGTGCTGCCGGTCGCCAGCGCGACGGCGCTGATCGAAAGCAGCCACGCCGCGCGCGCCGGACGGGCCGTCGAGGTGAGCAGCCGGGCGAGCGGCCAGCCGAGCACCGGCAGGAGCAGCGGGACGAACACGTCGAAATCCACGGTCACGTCCTGCCCGTGCCGCGGAACAGCCGGCGCAGCATAGTCTCGTCCGCCGCCGACAGATCCGACACGAACCGGGCGAGCACGCGGGCTCTGTCCGGCTGGGTGTCGAGCAGTTCGCGCATCTGCCGCGCGGCCAGCCCCGCCTCGTCCTCCACCGGCGCGAACACGAACGAACGGCCACGCTTTTCCCTGGTCAGTACGCCTTTTTCGTGCAGCCGGGTGAGAATCGTGAGCACCGTCGTGTAGGCGAGCCCGGCGTCGACGAGCTGCTGGACCTCGGCCGCCGTGGCGGGGCCGTCGTGGCTCCACAGCGCGGCCAGCACCTCGGTCTCGAGCTCTCCGGGCCCTCGTCGTGTCACCCCTTGAATCTACAGGAGTGTAGAAGTTCGTGGGTCACCTCACAGCGAAGCGAAACCGCATTCTCAGCTTTTCCTCATGGGGAGCAGGCAACGTGTGCGGGCGTGACTCTCGTCGACGACTCCCGCCTCGCGCCCGCACGCCCTTTGGAACACGCCGCCTCCCGGCGCTGGTTCCTGTCCAGTTTGGGCGCGCTGGGCGTGGCTGTCGTGGTCGTCACCGGGTTGCACTTCTTCTTGGGCGCCAAGGTGAATCCGGTGGAAGAGGTGATCAGCGACTACGCGCTGACCGGCGGTGAGGGCTGGTTCGCCGTCACCGCGCTGGCGCTCGCGGGCGGGATGGCGTTGCTGGTCGTCGGGCTGGCGCGGGCCGGAATCGAGCTGGGCAACCGGTTCCGGCTGCTGGCGTGCGGCTGGTGCGTGGGGCTCGCCGTCTGCGCGTTCATCCCGACCGACCCGACCGGCGGCGCGCGGACCGTGGGCGGCTCGATCCACCTCGCCGCCGGGGCGATGTTGTTCACCAGCCTGCCGCCCGCGCTGCGGATTCTCGCCCGCAACCTCGGCCCCGAGCACGCGCGGCTCAGCGCCCGGTTGCACTTGTGGACGCGGTGGTGCTGGGTGATCGTCGCCGCTTTCGCCGCCACCCAGGTCATGATCATTTTCGCGGGACCCGGAGCGAGCACGGCCCTGCCGGTGCAAGGGCTGTGCGAGCGCCTCGCTTTCGCCACGTACGTCGTCACACTGGCCCAGCCCGCGCTCGCCCTGGCCAGGCGCCGCTGATCCGTCCACAGTGGATGTCACCTCCCACGGGCGAAGACCTGCTCGAGCGGGACGGTGCATCGTGCGGGGATGCCGGAAGCGCGCGAGGATCCGCTCACCTCCGACGAACGCAACGAGCTCGCGCGCTTGCGGGCGGAAGTGCGGACTCGCCGCCGGTTCTCGTGGAAGTCGGTCGTGTCCGCTGTGCTGCTCGTCCTCGGCTGCCTGCTCGCGCCGGTCTCGCTGCTGACCGTGTGGGTGCACAACCAGGTCGCCGACACCGATCGTTTCGTCGCGACCGCGTCCCCGCTCATCCGTGACCCGGCGGTGCGGACCGTGGTCACCGATCGCGTCACCGAGGCCGTGTCCAGCCAGGTCGACTTGCGGGGCCTGGCCACGAACGCGGTCGACGCCCTTGCCGCGCAAGGGTTTCCGCCCATCGTGACCACCACGATGCAGGGGCTCGTCGGCCCGCTGACCGCGAGCGTCCGGACGTTCGTCCACGACAAGATCGCCGACCTGGTGGCGAGTCCGGGTGTCGCGAGCTTATGGGACCAGACCATCAGAACCGCCCACGAGCAGCTGAACTCCGTGCTTTCCGGTGACAGCAAGGCGGTCGTGATCTCCGGCGGGCAGGTCCAGCTGGACCTCGCGCCGTTCATCGTGGTGGCGCGCCAGCAACTGGTCGATTCCGGGTTCGCGCTCGCCGGCCGGATCCCCGACCTCCACCCGACGATCGCGATCGCCGACGCGGCAGGCCTGGTGAAAGCCAGGACGGGATACGCGCTTTTGGACAACGCGGCGACGTGGCTGCCGTGGGTCATGCTCGTGCTGCTGGCGCTCGGAGTGTTCCTGGCGCGCCGTCATCGGCGCGCGCTGGTCGGGGCCGGGCTCGGGGTCGCGGTGAGCATGCTCGTCGTCGCGGTCGGGCTGATGATCGCCCGCGGGATCCTCGTCAACGCGGTGCAGCCACAGGCGAGCGTGGCGGCGGGTGACGCCTACGACATCTTCGTGCGCTACCTGCGGGCAGGGCTGCGCACAGTGCTCGCGGTCGGCGTCGTGGTGGCGCTCGGCGCGTTCCTCGCCGGGCCTTCGTCCACCGCCGTGGGCCTGCGCCGTGGCGTAACCAGAGGCATCGCCTGGCTGCGCGGTTCCAGCGGCTTGCGCACCGGCTCGGTGGGTCCATGGGTGCACGCGCACCTGAACGCGCTGAGGGTGGCACTGGTCGCGGTGGCGGTGCTGATCTTCGTGTTCCTCGACCGGCCCAGCGGGCTCACCGTCGGGCTGATCGCGTTGGTGCTGCTGGCCTTTCTCGGCGTGGTACAGCTGCTGGACCAGCCCGCGGCGGAGAAAGAAAGCTAGCTACCCGACTGGCACAACGTCGCGGCGCGCTGCTCTGCGGCCCGAGCACGGCGCCTCACATGCGGGGATGAGATCATCGGTTCAGCCACAAGACCTCATCCGCCGGAGGCGATGGGTACGAGGCCGACGGTGCTGATGATGCGGGGGTGAACCTCGAATCGGTGGTGCGGCCCGTGCTGTCCGAGGCCGATATCGACCGGATGACCGGGAAACTGTTCCTGACCGGACGGGCACAACGCTCGGCGTTCTGGGTGCTGCTGACCCTGGCCGCGATCATCTCCACCGCCGGGGTGGTGACCGACTCCACTGCCACCGTGATCGGGGCGATGATCGTCGCGCCGCTCATGACACCGATCCTCGGCACCGCGCTCGCCGCGGTCCTCGCGATCCGGCGGCAGGTGCTGCTCAGCGTCGCCCTGGTCCTCGGCGGGGCGGTCGTCGTGGTCGCGATCGGCTACCTGATGGGGCTGCTCGTGCCCGGCCCGGTCACCGCCGACACCAATTCACAGGTCGCGGCGCGGGTGAGCCCCGGCCTCATCGACCTGATCGCCGCGCTCGCGACGGGTGTCGTCGGTGCCTTCGCGCTGGTGCGGTCCGACGTCTCGGACACCCTGCCCGGTGTCGCGATCGCGATCTCGCTCGTGCCGCCGCTCTCGGTCGTCGGCCTGACGCTGGAGTCCGGCGCTTACGGACAGTCGGGCGGAGCGCTGCTGCTGTTCGCCACCAACGTCGCGGCGATCATCGCGACCGGTACGGCGGTCCTGCTCGCATACCGGGTGCGCGCGGCGGCCCAGTCCTTCGGCAAGCCGGTGGGACGGCTCAGTGCGCCGACGCTGGTCGTGATCGTGGGTTTCGTGCTTCTGGTCAGCGTGCCGCTGGGCGTCGGCAGCTACCAGGTCTTCCAGCAGGAGCGCACGGTCGCTGTGGCCCGGCCCGCTGTGGAGCGCTGGACCCAGGAAAGGGCGTGGCACCTCGTCGAGCTGACCTTCGATCAGGGAGTGCTCGAAGTGACCGTGGCCGGGCTGCCCCCGGCCGGGGACACCACCTCGCTGCGGACCGCGCTCGACGACGCGGGACTCGGTGACGTTCCGGCCCGGCTGTCGCTGGTCATGGAGGGCACCCAGGATCTGCCCGCCGATCGGTGAGCGGGAATTTCGTCCCCCAGAGGTGAGGGCCGCCGGTGGTCGCCGGGGGACGCTGCGAGCACATCACTCATTGCCGACGGAAGGACGACCATGGCGACGCTGACGGTCTGGAAGTTCGACGATCCCGCGGCGGCCGACAACACGGTCGCGATGCTGGAGACGCTCAGCAAACAGGAACTCATCAGAGTGCACGACGCCGCGACCGTGTCGTGGCCGCACACCGCGGGCAAGCCGAAAATCCGGCAGCTGCACAACCTGACCGGCGCGGGCGCGCTCGGCGGCGCGTTCTGGGGCATGCTGTTCGGGCTGATCTTCTTCGTGCCGTTCCTCGGTGCCGCCGTGGGCGCGGCCACCGGCGCGCTGGGCGGCAAGATGAGCGACGTCGGAATCGACGACGACCTCATCAAGTCCGCGCGGGAACGGATCACGCAGGGGACGTCGGCGCTGTTCCTGCTCTCCAGCGACGCGGTGCAGGACAAGGTCAAGGCGTCGCTGGACGGCCTCGGCCTCAAGCCGGAGCTCATCCAGTCCAACCTGTCGGCCGACCAGGAAACCGCACTGCGCGAGATGATCGCCCAGTAACCACCAGGCGGCGCCCCGGCCGGGAATTCCCCGGCCGGGGCGCTTTCATATCGTTCTGATCAGGTCGTCCGGCCGCCAGGTCTGGTCGTAGAACTCGGCGCCCGTGCCGTAAAGACGCAGTACGCCGACGAAGTTCCGGCCGGGAACGGTCTGGATGAACGCCGTGTCCGCCACACCTTCTGGCTGCCGCGGCCCGAACCACAGGTCGATCGAGCCGTCCTCGTTCGCGGGGATGTCGTAGTAGCCGTTGGTCGACGGCAGCAGTTGTTCGGTCTCGGGCATGGTGCCGTCGGTGACGTTGTAGGCGGTCACTGCCCAGAACAGCCCAGCAGGCGGGTTCGGTGGCAGGCGGAGCTTGTAGGTGTTCGAGCCGTCGAGGAACTCACCATCGGCGTCACGGATCGTGTACGGGTACTTCGAGCCGGCGCCCGTCGTGTGGATGTTCATCGCCGGCGCCGAGGAGTAGGCGTACTGGAAGAAGCGCGAGCGCGCGTCGATGTCGAGGTAGGTCTCCTGCATCCACTCCGCCGTGGCGCCGCACCACGCGACTTCCCACTGCCTGTCGTCGTAGTAGTAGTTGCGTTTGTCCGCGCGCCCCAGCTGGGTGGCGGCGAGGATCATCCGCGGCGCGTCCGTGACGGCGCGCTCGAGCTGAGCGCGTTGCCAGCTCTCGGGTTCGAACTTCCTGTCCTTGACGATGCCGATGGACGCCAGGACTCCCCGCAGCTCGGGGGCGATGGCCCCGACCGGTTCGTGGTCGACGAACTCCTTGAGCTTGGTCCAGTAGGCGAAGTCCGTCGGGTACATCATGTTCACCCGCACCCCGCTCGCGTTCGGGAACCGCATCGCGGGGACGTCCTTTTCCTCCTCCCACAAGGGAAACAGGCGCGTCTGCTCGGCGACCGCGACGGCGGACGCCGGGTCGGGCCCGTGCTCGCCCCGCCCCATGATCGTGCGGAAGAACAGGAAGACGTTGTACGTGGACGATTCGAACGTGTAGTACCCACCCGGCACGTGGCCGACGTAGCCGGGCGGGAGCAGCAGGAACAGCCCGCCCCGGCCACGGTCCGGCCCCACCGCCCCGACGTCGGTGAGGGTGCGCTGGAAGAAGTCGGTGAACATGCCGATCACGTTCGCGGGCGCGTTCACCACGAGCGGCCCGGTGCGTTTCAGGTCCAGGTAGCTCATCGAGTAGATGACGTCCGCGTTGGGCGTCGGCACCCAGGTGCGGCTGTCCATCCGGTCCTTCCAGATCGGCAGGACGTGGTAGCCCTGGCCGAATTCCGCCTCGGACCCGTCCCGCATCCCGATCAGGTTCAGCGCGGGCAGCATGGTCACGTAGGCGTGCACCGCGCGCTGGTAGTACAGCTCGGCGCGCAGGGACTCCGCTTCCTCGCGCGGAAGCCAGTTGCCGTTGTTGATCCGCCGGAGCAGCGGCGAGGTCGTCACGGTTTCACCGCCCCTCAGGGAGTCACGATGGCGAACCCGGGATCCGGGGTGTCGAGGACACCGAACAACCGCGTGAGCACGTCCGCGTTCCCGTCGATCGTCAGGTCGCCGGAGCCGGTCAGCGCATCCGGATTCGCGGTGCCGGACAACAGTTTCAGCAATCCCGCGCGGCTGATCCGGATCCGCGCGTCGGCCTCGTCGCGTCCACTTCCCGCGCCGTGGATGAGCACCCCGTTGCGCAGGCGCGACCAGTAGGTGTCCTCGCCGTCCTCGTGCGTGACTGTCCAATCCAGACCGATGCGCAGCTCGCCCGCGCGTGGCCCGTCGATCCGGATCGCCAGGCTGTCGAACATCTGGGGGAGGCTGAGCTGCGCGAGCAGGTCCGCGGACGCCGTGGTCGTCGGCGTCCCGGCGACCTCCCCGCGCAGCTCCCTCGCGCCCGTGAGGTAGAAGTTGCGCCAGGTCCCGTTCTCGGCGCCGAAACCGAGCTGCTCGAACGCCGCGGCCTGCAGTTCACGCGCCTCCTGGTTGCTGGGATCGGTGAACACGAGGTGCCCGGTCAATTCCGCGACCCAGCGGAAGTCGCCTTCGTCGTAAGCCCGTCGTGCCACGCCGAGCACGGCATCGGGCCCGCCGATCGCCGCGACGTAACGGCGTCCGGCCTGCTCCGGCGGGTGCTGCCACAAATGCGCGGGATTGCCGTCGTACCAGCCCATATAGCGCTGGTAGACAGCCTTGACGTTATGGCTGATCGAGCCGTAATAGCCGTGCGTGTGCCACGCGTTCTCCAGCGCGGTCGGTATTTCCAGCATTTCCGCGATCTCGGCGCCGACATAGCCCTTGTTCAGCAGCCGCAGCGTCTGGTCGTGCTGGTAGGCGTAGAGATCCCGTTGCTCGGAGAGGAAAGTGATGATCTCGTCGCGGCCCCACGTCGGCCAGTGGTGCGAAGCGAATTCGACGTCGGTGTCGTTCCCGAACAGCTCGATCGCTTCGGTCAGGTATTGCGACCACACGTGCGGATCCCGCACCAGGGCGCCACGCAGGGTGAGCAGATTGTGCAGTGTGTGAGTGGCGTTTTCGGCCATGCACAAAGCGCCGTGTTCGGGGAAGAAGAAGTTCATTTCCGACGGTGCTTCGGTGCCCGGCGTGATCTGGAAAACGATCCGCACGCCGTCGAGAGTTTCTTCCTGGCCGGTATGGATGACATCGTGCGTGGGCGGCACCAGCGAGACGTTGCCGGTGGAAACGGTCATCCCCAGCCCGGCGCCGATCTGCCCCGCGGCCCCCGTCGGCAACGCGGCGCCGTACATGTAGGCCGACCGCCGTGCCATCGCCGTCCCGGCGTACACGTTCTCAGCGACCGCGTGGTGCAGGAACCCTTCCGGCGCGAGGATCGGCACCGGCTCGCCGGAGAGAACCCCGCGTGCGCCCCCGAAATGATCGACGTGACTGTGCGTGTAGATCAGCGCGGTCACCGGCCTGTCGCCGCGTTCTTCGCGGTACAGGGCGAGCGCGGCGGCCGCTGTCTCCGTCGAAATCAGCGGGTCGATCACGATGATGCCGGTGCGGCCCTCGACGATCGTCATGTTCGACAGGTCCATCCCGCGCACCTGGTAGATACCCTCGGTCACCTTGTAGAGACCGTGCATGGCGACCAGCCGCGCCTGCCGCCACAGGCTGGGGTTCACCGTGTCCGGCCGCTCCCCGGCGAGCAGGCCCGCCCAGGCGTCGGCGTCCCACACGACGCGGCCGTCCTCGGCCCGCACCTGCGCGGGCCGGCGCGTACGCAGGAAGCCACGCCGGGCGTTCGCTTCGTCGGTGGTGTCGGTGAACGGCAGGTGGTCCTGCATCGCGGCAGCCGCCGCGACGATGCCCTGGTCGGCGACTGTCCCGGTCATGCGCGCCCCATTTCGTCGGTGGTCGTCTTCCGAGACGACAACACGCGCGGGGAAGGCGCGAATCGCCTGCCAGGGGTGAGCCAGCTCCCGGACGGCCTGGCCGCGTCCACTGTGGACGTTTTTCACCCCTGGCAGGCGAAGAAGAGGCCCTGCGCCGCGCGGAGCATGGCGCCCGACGCCTACCCAGGAGTGGACATGACCGAGCAAGCGCAGCACAGCACCGCGACCGCCGCACCGGCGACCGGGCCCCGCCGCGAGCAGCCACGGGCGAGCCTGTGGGTGGGCTGGATCTGGTTCGCCGCCACGATGATGATCATCACCGGCCTGTTCAACGTCATCTTCGGGCTGGTGGCGTTGTTCCGCAAGGACTACTACGTCGTCGGGCCCAACGGGCTGCTGCTGTTCAACCTCACTTCGTGGGGATGGCTGCACCTGGTCGTGGGCGCCTGCGCCGTGCTGACCGGTCTCGCGCTCTTCAGCGGCGCCACCTGGGCCCGCGTCGTGGCGGTGCTGCTGGCGGGGATCAACGCGCTGGCGCAGCTGGCTTTCCTGCCCGCCTCGCCCGCGTGGTCGGTCATCGCCATCGCGCTGGACGTACTGGTCATCTGGGCGGTCGTCGTGCACGGCCGGGAAACCGCGGACTGAAGACCTCAGGTCACGCCCCCGATTCCCTTGCCTGCCAGCATCACCCCGATCGTCACCAGCAGTACCGCCGTGATGACCGCGTTGTCCTGGACCAGCCGGGTCCGCAGGCGGTCCAGCACCTTCGCCATGCTTTCCGCCGCGAGCGCGTAGGCCACGACCGGCGCCGCGACGGTCGACGCGGCCAGCACCGTGAACACCGCCGTGCCGATCGCGGCCTGCCCGGCGGGCAGCGCGCCGAGCGTCACCCCGGCTGCCACGGTCATCGCGAGGTTCTTCGGGTTCACCGCGGACAACAGGAAACCGAGCCCGGTCGCCTTCATCGCGGTGAAGGTGTCGATCGCCGCCATCCACTTCGGCAGCGTGGCTTCTTCGCCCTCGCGAGGACGGCCGCGCCATTGCTTCGCCCCCAGCAGCACGATCACCAAGCCCAGCACGAGTTTGATCCACGACGCGGCGGTGGACGGCCCGCCGCCGTCACCGAGGCCCGCGACCTCGGCCAGCACGAGAAAGACCACCGTCGCGACGACGATCCCCGCCACCCACCCACCGAGGAAACCCGCGCTGGTGGCGCCCGCTTTCGGGGCGAGCAGCATCAGGATCACCGCGATCACCGGCACCGGGCTGATCGCGACGCCCAGTGCCAAGGGCAGCAGGTCGCCCAGGACGTCACCCATCGCCGGGCTCCGGCGGGTGGCTGCCCATCAGCGCGTCGACCCACCGGGCACGCGGGTCGACGTCGACGAGCAAAGCCTTGGCCAGCAAGGTGAGCGGCACCGCGAGGATGGCGCCGAGCGGCCCGAGGATCCAGCCCCACAGCACCAGCGAGACGAACGTGGCGATCGTCGACAACCCCACGGCGCCGCCGACGAACCGCGGCTGGATCACCGACTGCACCACGAAGTTCAGCACGCAGTAGACCACCACCACGGCGATCAGGCGCGGCCAGCCGCCGTCCAGCAACGCCAGCAGCGCGGGCGGCACCAGGCCCAGGATGAAGCCGATGTTCGGGATGTAGTTGGTCATGAACGACAGCAGGCCCCACAGCACGGGCAGCGGGACGTCGAGGATGACGAGCCCGAGGGTGTCGAGCACCGCGACGATGAACCCGAACAGCGTGGTCATCAGCAGGTAGCGGCGCGTGTTGCGGACGAACGAGCTGAGCGCGGCGCTCAGCGCGGGCCGGTCGGCCGCGATCGCGAGCTGGCGCTTGCGGGCCGTCGTCGCCTCGATGCTCACGAAAAGCAGCAGCGACAACAGGAACAGCACGCCGGTGCCGACGCTGGTGACCGCGCCGAGCAGCGTCTCCACGTACCCGGCGAGCTTGCCGAAGTCCAGCTGGTCGGTCGCGGGCCGCAGCCGCGCCGGATCGATTCCGTGCCTGCTCAGGAAAGCGGTCACGCTCGCGAGCAGGTCGTTCGCCCGCGCCGCGTACGTCGGGAGCACGGTCGCCAGCTGCGCCACCGAAACGACGAGCACCAGGACCAGCGCGGCGACCAGCGCGTAGACCAGCAGGATCAGCAGGGTGGTCGCCGCCCACGAGGGCACGCCGTGCCCGCGCAGCCACCGCGGCACCGGGCTCAGCGCGATCACCATGACCATCGCCAGGAACAGCGGGCCGATCAGCCACGAGGCGATCGACATCCCGGCCAGCAGGATCACTGCGGACGCGCCGCCGATCAGCAGGATCAGCGCCCTCGGCATGCCCCGCGCCAGCAGGTCCCGGTCCGCGGCCGGGAGCAGCGCGGGCGGTGGGATCCGCCGACGTGTCCGGTGGCGCTCACGTGTTTCGTTGGTCATCGCTCCCCGTTTCTTCGCCGAGCGCCGCGCGGACGGTCGGATAGACGTCGAAGGGCGGCGCCTCGACGTCACTGCGGCGCAGCACATCGCGGACCTGGCCGACATCGCGCGCGACGACGAGCCGCGCGTGCTTCCGGTCGAGGTCGTGGGCCAGCTCGGCGAGCATCCGCGCCGCGGTCACGTCCACGAACGGCACCGTTTCCGCGTCGAGCACCACCGTTTCGTGGTGCGCGGCCAGCTCCCGGACCCGCGCCCGCACGTGGTCGGCGTTCGCGAAGAAGATCCCGCCCTCGACACGGACGACGAGCGCCCCGGGCACGGTGCGTGCTTCGGGATGGCGTTCGAGGTCGACCCACACTCGCGTACCCGGAACCGTCCCCAGTACGGCGATGTTCGGGCGGGAAGCGCGATAAAGCAGCAGCAGCAAGGAAACCCCGATGCCGATGAACAGGCCCGGCAGCGTGTCGAACACCAGCACGCCGAGCATCGCCGCCAGCGCGGCCAGGAAATCCGCGCGCGCGGCGTAGCCGTAGATCGAGCCCAGCCGGCCGGACCAGACCCGGAACAGCGCCCGCAGCGCGTCGATGTCGACGAGCTCGATCACCGCCGCGATCACGACCGCGCCCAGCGTCGCCTCGGGCAGCTGCTCGAACAGCGGAGTCAGGAACAGCAGGGTCAGGATGGTCAGCACGGCCACCATCAGCCCCGACACCTGCGACCGCGCGCCCGCCCCGCCGTTGACCGCGGTCTTGGACAGGCTGCCGTTGACGACCATGCCCGAGCTGAGCCCCGCCCCGAGGTTGGCCGCGCCGAGCCCGAGCAGCTCGCGGTTCGCGTCCACGTCGTAACCCGCTTTGGTGGCATAGGTTTTCGCCGCGCCGAGCCCTTCGGCGAACCCCACCAGCACGATGCCGATCCCGCCCGGCGCGAGCGCGAGGTAGTCGTGCGCCGGCACGTCGGGCAGCCCCAGCGACGGCAACCCGCCCGCGATGTCGCCCACCGTCTCGACCCCGTGGTCGTCCAGGCCGAACAGCGCGACGGCCAGCACCCCGAGCGCGACCACGATCAGCGACGACGGCAGCAGCGGCACGAACCGCTTGAGCAGCAGCACGATCACCAGCGACAGCACGCCGATCGTCAGATCCGCCAGGTCGACGTGGCCGAGTTCGCGGATCACTCCCCACAGTTTCTCGAAGAAGTCGCCCTCGGCCTTCTCGATGCCGAACAGCTTCGGCAGCTGGCCGACGATGATCGTCAGCGCGAGCCCGACGATGAACCCCTTCAACACCGGTTCGGAGATGAACCCCGCGAGGAACCCGAGCCTCGCCAGCCCGGCCACGACCGCGACCACCCCGGCCACGATCGCCAAAGCCGTTGTCAGCGCTACGAAATCGCCGCCGCTCGCGCCCGCGACGCCCCCGATCACGCCGGCGGACAACGCCGCGGTCGCCGACATCGGGCCCACCACCAGATGCCGCGAACTGCCGAACACCGCGTACAGCACCAACGCCGCCGGGGCCGCGTAGAGCCCGGTCACCGGTGGTACCCCGGCGATCGTGGCGTAGGCGAGGGCCTCCGGTACCAGCACCGCCCATACGGTGAACCCGGCCACCAGGTCGCTGCGCACCCAGGCGGGCCGGTAACCGCGCAACGAGCCGAACAACCAGGGACCCGACGCTCCTGTCCCGGCAGGCATCGCCGCCTCCTCACCGTCCGTTCCGGCCAGCCTGTCTCGCGTCGCCACCGGGACGCCTCGCCTCTTGTGGATGAACCGGTGACCGGGCCGAAGCCCGCCGTAGGGGCGCGCACTCACCCTTCGCGTGTGAGGCGCCGCGCGGGCAACGCGACCACGCTCTCCGCATGCACGAGGTAGCAGGTCCGCAGGCGCGCAAGTCCTTCTCCCGGCTCTGGTACGGCGGTCTGGCCGCGGCCGTCGTCGCCGCGCTGGTCGCCATCGCCGGGTTCCTGATCATCAACGGCATCCTGGGCATCGATGTGCTCGCGCCCACGGACACCGCCCCCGCCGACACCGCCGGGATCGCGGGCTACGCGGTGGCGTCCGCGATCGCCGCGCTGCTGGCGACCGCCTTGCTGCAACTGCTGATCCTGGCCGGGACGCCGCGCCAGCGGGTGTTCTTCTCCTCGATCATGCTGCTGCTGACGCTGATCGTCGTGGTGCTTCCGTTGAGCGCGAAGGCCGATACCGACAGCCGTATCGCCACCGCCGTCCTCAATCTGGCGATCGGGCTGGCGATCACCGCCACGCTTTCCGCCGTGGCTCAACGGGATTGAGCCGCCTTGTCCTTGGCTTTGCGCTGGACCACCCAGCCGGTGCAAGCCAGCGCGACCCACACGATCGCCGCGAAAGCCGCCTGCCAGTTTCCAGCCGGGTTGCGGAGAAACGTGAAGACGTGCGGGAAAGAGCGGGCGAGTCCACTAAGGACTAAGGCGGCACCGCCGAGCGCGCAGATCGCGGCGAGCGCGGGACGACGGAATCGCTGGGTGACCAGTCCGCCGAGAAACCCGGTGGCCGCGACGAAAATGATGACCAGCACGACGCTGCGGTCTTCGGGCTGGAGCAGCCCGAAGACCTTGGCGCCGATCACCGCACCCGCGAGTCCGCCGACGAAGAAGAGCGCCACGCGGAAGACGAGGTGCGCCAGGACCCACGCGCCCACCGCGCACGCCAGCCCGACGATGAGCGCGGTGAGGAAGGTGGCGCTGAACGGTTCGGTGATCAGCCAGCCGATGGCGAATCCCGAGGCCAGTACCGCCAGGTTGACTGAGCGGACGCCCGCGTAACACAGCAGCAGCCCGACGGCCAGCACGACGAGTCCGGTTGTGTTCACGCCATCACCTCGGAACGCAGGATCCGGCATCGGGCCGGGGGACGCCTCACACTTGACGGATGACCCGGGGCTCGCGCGGGCGGCGGAGCATGCGAGGCGTTGCCGTTCGAGCGAGGAGTGCACATGGCCGGATTGGAACCCATCGAAGTGCTGGTGATCAGCTTCCCGGGCAGCCGGTTCAGCGGGCGGGTGATCGAGGAGCTGGTCAGCCTGCGGGAGCGGAACGTCGCGCGGCTGGTCGACGCCCTGCTCGTCCGGCGGGACGAAGAGGGCCACGTCCGCCTGGTCGAGTTCGAGGACCTCGCCGGGGACCCGGATCTCGCGCCGCTCGCGGACCTGGTCGGTGACGGCGGCGTCGACCTCGTGTCCGCGGACGATGCGGAAGAGCTGACGGCGGGGCTAGGCGCGGGAGACGCGGCGGCCGTGGTCGTGCTCGAGCACACCTGGTTCGCCGGGATGCGTTCGGCCGTGGCCGAGTCGGAGGGCCGCCTGCTCGCCGACGTGCACGTGCCGGACGTCGTCGTGGACGAGGTTCTCGGTTCGCTGGAAGGGAGTGCCCACTGATGCTGGGAGGACGACGGTTCGGGAGGCCCGGGCTGCTGGGCACCATGGCGCGCACCGCGGTCGTCGCGGGCACGGCCAAGGCAGTGACCGGCCGCATGCAACGACGCGCGGACGAGCGGGACGCGGCCGAGCAGGCGCGGGCACAACAGGCGGCGCTCCAGTCACAGGCTGAGCTGGCTCAGGTACCGGGGCAGAGCGGCGGCTCGGACCTGATGAGCCAGCTGGAGCGGCTCAACTCGCTGCACACCTCCGGGGTTCTCAATGACCAGGAGTTCGCCGCCGCAAAGGCGAAGCTGCTCGGGACGTAGCGCTGACCGCTTCGCCTAAGCATCGCGGGCATCGGGTGCGCTTTCGATCTCGATGCCTTCATGGTGCATGGCGGTGGTGAGGTCCCGTTCGTAGCTGCGGAGAATTCGTTGCGCGGCGCGGGCGTGCCGGGCGGCGATGACGAGGCTTTGGCAGAGGTCGTTTTCGTCGGCCTCCTCGAGTTCGCCGATGCCGGTGACATCGGCGCGGGCGAGGTCGAAGGCCGCCGCCTCGTAGTCGTCGAGTTTGTCGGCGGTGTCGGTGAGCTGGTGCAGCAGTGTGCGGGCGCGGATGTGCTGGGCGCGGTAATCGCTACCAGTGGCTGGTGTCATTTTGGTTCTCTCCCGGTTTGCTCCATCGGTCAACGGGGGTGACGTAGGTGCCTTTGCAGCGGATCGTGGTGACGAGCCCGCGTTCGCGCAGGAGTTTGGTGGCGTGGCGGCTGGTGCCGACGGAGACGCCGTATTCGCGGGCGAGATCGTTTTCGTTGGGTAGCGCGGTTCCTGGTGCCAGTTCGCCGGACCGGATGCGGTCTTCGAGGTCGTCGGCCACTCGTTCGTAGACGTAGCCCGGCCCGCGGTTCATTCGGCGTTCCGGGCGAAGGTGTATTCGGCCTCGATGGTGCCGTCGGGTGCCTTGACGACGAGAACGCCGGGGCGGTGGGTCTGGGCGACATCGATACCGGTGCACAAGGCGCTGGATTTCTCGGCGTGGCCGCGGAGGTGCTCGCCGTCGAGGACGACGTGCCAGGCGTTGTCGCTCGGGAGGATTTCGACCAGGAAGGCGCGAGCTTGATCCTCCTGTGTGGACGGTGCGGCGATGTAGGTGCCGCGGGAGGGAAGGGTGACGACGAGTCCTCGCAGGCGGAGGAGTTTGGTGGCGTGGCGAACGGTGCCCAGTGAAACGTTGTACTCGGCGGCGAGTTTTTGTTCGTTGGGCAGTGTCGTGCGCGGCGCGAGTTCGCCGCCGCGGATGCGTTCGGCGAGGTGGTCGGCGACCTGAGCATAGAGGTAGCCGATGTTCTTATCGGGCGTGAAGTCCACGGTGATGCTCCGGCGCGTCGGGGTCGGTCTGGGGCCAGTGCCGGTCCTGCGGAAGCCAGCTGTGCGAAGTGCTTTCGGCGGCGATGCGGGCGCGGATCTGCGCGACGGTGATCCGTTCAGGGGTCCCGCTGCGTGCGCGGAGGTGGAGGACGGCCAGGTAGGTCAGGGGCGGTCCGAGGAAGACCAGGATCAGGGTGAGAGACGGGCTCATCGGTGGCTCCCGGGTTCGGCAAGATCATCGCTGCCAGGTTCGCCGCTCCCGGGATGCCAAGGCCAGGTCCTGGCCGGGCCATAAGCGGGCCATTGCGGCCGGCCGCGCCGGGAAGCGCCTGGGCGAGGTGTCCCACGTGTCCCCGCTTTGGGACGGGCTTTCCGGTGTTGGTGGGACGGGTGACGCAAGGCTTCTATCTGCGCTTTTGGTGCCAGGTCGGCCCAATGGGACGGGTTGTCGGGGACGGCCAGGCCGTCCCGGTCGAGGCGCCGAATCGCCGGAAAACGAGAGATTCTTTGGGACGGGACGGCGTCCCAATGGCATGATGAAATCATGCGCACTTCAGCTGTACGTCAGCCGCCAGCTCGCACGGTCCTGGAACGCGAGATCCGCGGACGCAGGCTGACGCTGGGGGAGTTCGTCGATTTCGCGGACCGGTTCGCCCGCGAGCACGGGGAGTCGGGCACGGTGAGTCTCCGGCACCTGAACAGGCTGGTCGCGGGCCGTGGGCCTGGTGGCGGGCCGGTCGGGCTGCCGAGGCCGGGCACGGCGCGTCTGCTGGAGCGGATCTTCGGCATCGGCATCCAGGAGCTTCTCGAGCCTCCGCAGGTCAGGCTGGACTCGGGCGCGCCCGGGCGCTCCGAGATCGCGGAGACGCTGGTCGGCTACTACGGCGCTGACGAGTTCGCCTACCGCGTGGACTGCGCGGGCGACGAGAGGGTGACCAGCATCGTGACCCGCCCGGAATGGCTGTCCGGCGCGGTCACCTTGGAGCCCGGCAGCGAGCGGTTCGACCTGGTGCCCGCGCAAAGCCTGGTGGATCCGCGTACCGACGTGAAGCGCGACGCCGAGATGGTCGACGCGCCACTGTACCGGCTGCTGGACATCGACATCGGGCCGGGCGGAGTTTCCGGGACGTTCGGTCGTGTGTCCTTTATGGACTATGCGCTCGGCCCCGACCTGCTCGAAGCGGAACTCCCCGGGCCGGTGGACACCTGGCAGCTGCGGCCCCGTTACCTCCCGGACCTCGACGCCGTGTGGCACCTGCCCGGACGCCTGTGTGCCGGTGGCGTGGCGGCGTTGTGTGCGATCGCGCGCCCCGCGGAGGGGAATCGTCCGGCGGATTACGCGTTGCTGGTGCAGCGGAGATCCGATCGCGTGGTGAACGGCGCGGGGCGATTGTCGGTGATTCCCAAGGCTTTTCACCAGCCACTGACCGATCACCGAGGCGATCTGCCGATTCGCGCGACACTGTTGCGGGAAATGGAAGAAGAGCTGTTCGGGCGCGCGGAGGTGGACAGCGCCGCGGCGGCAGCGGCTGCCGCGCCGATGCACGTGAGCAGGTTGACCGAGCCGATGCGGTGGCTGCTCGGCGCGCCAGGCCGCTTGCGCCTGGAGTGCACCGGATTCGGCCTGAACCTGGTCAGCGGCAACTACGAGTTCGCCGGTTTGGTCGTGGTCGAGGACGAGGAGTTCTGGACCAGGTTCGGCGGGCACATCGAGGCGAACTGGGAAGCGTCAGGGCTTCAGGTGTATTCCAGTGTGGACACCGAACTCACGGCGGAGCTGGTCGCGGATGATGACTGGAGCAACGAGGGACTTTTCGCTCTGCTGCAGGGGTTTCGCCGGTTGACCGAATGCGGGGGAGAACGGGCGCGGCTGCCGGAGGTCAGGTCGCGGATGGCCAGCGCACGGTGATGACGGTGGAATCCGCGAGCGCTTCCCAAGAATGGTCGATACCCGGGCCCCACATCACGTAGTCACCTTGGCGGGCCAGAGTGACGCTGCCTTCGGTGAGGTCGAGGCGGAAGGTGCCGCCGACCATGAGCAGCAGTGTGGTGCGCTGGTCGTCGGCGGTCCATTCGGCGCGTTTGTCGCCTGCCGGGTGGATACCCCATTTGACCTCGACGTCCTTGGTGGCGCGGACATCGTCGGCCGGCCTGATGAAATGACCGAGCAGCCAGCCGCGGTTGCCGGGCGCGTCGTCGTCGGCGTTGCCGCTGTAGAAGTTGGCGCCCACTAGATCTCCCCTTCGATCGCCGGCAGGTCCACGCGGTCACCGCCGATCTCGCCGAGCCGCCGCAATCCTTGCAGCAGCGCGAACAGTCCCTCGTTGCTCCACGCTACATCGCCGATGAGATCGGTCAGCAGCGCCCGGTCGCGGCTGGAGTACTGGCGAAGGTTCGCCGATTCCCAGTTGGCTTCGACGAGACCGCCGTAGCGGGCCCAGAAGTCTTCGTCCTCGACGACGATCAGGCCGGGGAACTCGTAGTTCCCGCTCATGAGGTTCAGGCCGAATCCCGTGGATTCCATGCGGATGCGGCCGGGTTCGCCGAAGAGCCACTGCATGGGTTCGGACAGCCTGCTGGGGTGCATCGGGTCGGCGGCGCGTTGGTGCGCAACGGTGTTGTCGATGTCGTCGCGCCCGAAGAGTTCTTCTTCCATCTCGCGGCGGAGTGTCGCGCCGATCCTGCCGTCGGCGCGCAGGTCGGCCATCGGCTGGTGAAAGCCCTTGGGGATGACCGCGAGCCGGCGGGCGGCGTTCACGACATGCCCTGAACGTTCCTGAACGAGCAGCACGTAGTCCGCGGGGCCACGGAACGGGTCCGCGGGCCTCGCGAACGCGCACAGGGCGAGCGTGCCGCCCGCGCACAACCGGTTGGGCAAGTCGAGTACAGCCGCGGCGTCCGGGAGATACCGGTCGCGCAAGGGAGTGGAGGGCACGCCGGCGACGAGCGAGTCGACGAGTTCGCCCTCGAGGAGGTCCATCGTGAGGGCGTAATCGACGAAGTGGCTGATGCCCAGGGTGCCGTCGATCTTGCCGTCGGCGATGTCGATGCCGAGGAGCCGGTACAGCGGCATGTTCACGAGTTTGGTGCGCAGCGCGAGACTTTCGGCCAGCCGTTGCGCGGCCCGGCTTGCGGCCTCGGCGTCGAGCCGGGCGGTCGGTCCGGGTGTTGCCGAGGTCAGCCGGAATCGGTCGTCGGTGAAGAGGGAGGCGCGCAGGTCGAGCCAGTCCGCGTGGGTCAGGATGCTGGTGGCCGCGACGGTGTCGTCGATGCATGCCGAGTAACAGCCGTAGCCCTCGGGCAGATCCGAGTAGTACGCGCGGAGCGCGTCGGCCACCTGGCGCTGATTCACGCGGGCCCGTCGGTTGCCGCGATCGCGCAGCTGCTGGGTGTCCACTTGCACCAGCCGACGCGAAACCTCGTCGCGGGCGGTGCCTGAGGGCCAGTCGCTGTGCTCGTCGAGCCACTCGAGAGCCGCACGCAGGTGCGCATCAGCGAGCCGGTCGTCTTCGGGGGCAGGGCTGCTGACAGCGGAGAAGCGCTCCTTCACCGGCGATGGCGCTTGTTCCAGCGCGGTGTCCAGCAGTTGCTGCATCTCCGGCTTCGGCCGCAGCGTGGGCTTCTGGTGCCACCCGGCGACCGTCCGGACGCCGATGCCGAGGTGCTCGGCGAAGGCCTCGTTGCTCATGCGCAGCGCGGACTGCAGGCGGCAAGCGGTCTCCCCGGTCCAGCCGCTCACCGCGTTCATGCGAGGGACCTGCACTGGTTCCGCACCCGATGTGCACTGGATGTGCCTGGGGCCTGCGCCGGATTCGCAGTGGAATTACTGGCATGAAACGACAACGACGGCACCTAACGCTCCCGGCGGACGTGCTCGAGGACAGTGGCCAGATCCGCTTTGAGGTCATCGAGCCGGTCGGTGATCGCGTCCATCCGCCGCTCCAGACCGTCCATCCGCGACCAGACGGTGTCGCCCCGGTCGAGCAGCGGCTCCTCGGTTTTCGGTGGCCGACGATGGTGCAGGACCGCGTCGAGGTGCTGGGGATGCCACCCCAGGGCCACCGACAGCGACTCCAGCGTGCGCGGGCTCCGGCGTCGTTCGACGACGTGATGCTGGATCTCCCGGACGACCGCCTGCGAGACGTGCGAACGCTTGGCCAATTCTCGCTGCAGCCAGCCCAGTTCGTTCACCCGGGCGTTGACGGCCTTCGCGACCGCTGCCCAATCCTCCGACATCCACCCCTCCGCGCTCGGCCTCGGCGACGAGGTTAGCGGCTCCGCTCCCTAGCGCGGCGTGACGCGCCCTGTCGCGGCGATCGCACGCGCCCACCGGATGTCGAAATCAATAACTCAGTGCTGAAATCAACAAGCAAAGGACTTCCACCCATGACTGCGAACACCTACTCGATCCGTGCTGCCGCTTGGATCCTCGGCGTCGACCCCGACCGCATCGCCCGTGCCATCCGGCTCGGCACCCTTCGCGCGACTCGACGCAACGGACAACTCGTCATCCCCGCGGTCGCGCTCGTCCGTCTGCTCGACAGGGGCGCGGCATGACCGATCCGGAGGAACTGCGCCTGGTCGGGATCGCCTGGCAGCTGGACCGGCTGCGCTGGGTCCCGACCGGCGCGCTCGACGCCCTCGTCCGCGACGACGGCCTGTGTTTCTGGGCTTGTCCCGATCCCGTGCCGGAGGTCGCGAACGACCGGGAACTGGCTGCCTGCTTCTGCGCGGGCTGCCCGGTCCCGGATGAATGCCTGGAACTGGAACTCCGCACCGGCGGCGAAAACACCGTCGGAGTGTGGGGAGCGATGCCCGAAGACGAGCGGCGCGCGCTGCGCCCGCACTGGCTGCGCCGCGGAGAGCGAGCGGGGAGGGAGGAGTGATGACCGCGATCAGCTTGACGCCTCAGCAGGTCATATTCGGAATCGGTCTCTTCTGCATCCTCGTCGGGGCGCGGCGAATGGGGCGCCGGCGGCGTTCCAAGGCCGAGGTCGAGGTACGTGCCGTGTCCCTGGCCGGGCGGGTGACGTTCACCGCCGCGCTGATCGTGGCCGTGCAGTGGGTGGTGATCGCGGAGGTCGGGGGAGTGTGGCCGGTCCTGGTGGTGCTGGCCGTCCCCGCCCTGGTCGCCGCCTACACGATCATCCGCGCCACGACGGTGACCACGCAGGAGTTCCCCCGGCGTCGTGGAGGCCGCCGGTGAACGAAAGCCCGGAGGATGTCGGGCGCGTGGCCGTGCAGGTCGACCGGTTGTGCTGGACCGGGATCCTGCTGGGGCTCGCCTTCACGATGACCAATGTCCAGCAGTTCGCCGCGGCCGGATCAGCCGCATGGTCACTGTCCTGGTGGGGAGCCTGGCTGCTGGACCCGATGGTTTCGCTTGTCCTGCTGGCAATCCTGCGCGCGGAGCAGATCACCGCCCGGCACGGCGTGCGCACCGGAGGCTGGGTGCGCGGCGCGAAGTGGTTCACGTTGGCCGCCACCTACGTCATGAACACCTGGCAGGCGTTCGCGGAGCGTTCGCCCGCGCTTGTAGTACTGCATTCCGTCCCGCCGCTGGTCGTCTTCGTCGCGACCGAGGCGGTGACGGATCTGCGGGACAAACTCGGGGCGGCGGTCGCCGCTGTCCGGCAACCCGAACGCACCACTCCCCGAACCTCGTTCGCGGAGTACCTGGAGGTGGCGCGCGCGGCGCTGACCTCGGAGGTGACGGTGACGCCCGCGTGGGTTCGCGAGGCGACGGGGTGTTCACGGGGTCTGTCGTCCAAGCTCGCCGCGGCGCTGCGAGCGGAACGGGGGCGCTCATGAACGCGGCGGCGCGGGTTGTCGTCGCTGTGGTGAGGTCACCGTTCCGGTTCCTGGCCGCGGCGGCGCGAGGCACGGCGATGATGCTGCGGGTCTGGCGGAAATGGGTGCGCGTCCAGGATTACCGGGAGGCGGCCGAGCAGTCGGAGAAGCTGGCCGACAAGTACACGGAGATCCGCGAGCTGACCCTGTTCCGCTGGAAAGTCACGGCGGGATCGGTGATTTCCCTGGTGGGGCTGGTGCTGGTCACCGCATGGATCTTCGGGCACGTGGCGGTGGCCGTCGCGGCGGGACTCGTCGCGCTGGCGTTCGCTGTCGCCGGTCGTCGGCGAGAAGGCGGGCCCGGGCGCAAGGCGTTGCTGGCCGGACCGCGGGTGCTGATGTGGACGATGGACCCACAAGTGCTCGTCGAAGCGTTCCGGGACGCGAAGCTGATCGGTAAGGACGAAACCCTGCGGCTGGTCGAGCGGGTCACCCGGTCTCACGGTGGCTGGGCCATGACGATCGACCTGCCGGCCACCCGCAAAGCCGCCGACGTCATCCGGAACCGGGAAGCACTGGCGTCGGCGCTGGCGGTCGATGAAATCCAGCTCATCGTCGAGCGGGTGCGAGGAACAGGCGGACACGCCGGCCGGGTCGCGGTGTGGGTGGCCGACAAGGACCCGTACTCCGGTCCGCCGCGGAAAACCCCTTTGCTGGCGGCGAAAAGATGGGATGCATGGAAGCCGGTTCCGTTCGGTCACGACGCCCGCCGGCGCCGCGTCGATCTCCCACTGGTGTGGACGTCACTCCTGATCGGCGCGATTCCCAGGCAGGGCAAGACGATGGCGATGCGCTTGGCCGCGGCCGGCCTCATCCTCGATCCCTGCACGCGGCTCTACCTGTTCGACGGCAAAGGCGGAAAAGACTGGAAAGCCGCCGAAAGCATCGCGCACCGCTTCGTCTGCGGTGACACCGCCGAGGACATCCAGGCCGTCCGCGACCACCTGACCGCGCTGGTCGCCGAAGTCCAAGACCGCTACACGAGAATGTCCGAGCTCGACGACGAGGTCTGCCCCGAATCCAAGATCACGCCCGCTCTTTCGCGTGACCCGTCGATGACCATGCCCATCACCGCCGTGATCCTCGACGAGGTGCAGCTCTTCCTGGAGAACCCGGACCACGGCGAGTACATTGTGGACCTGCTCGCTTACCTGGCCAGGAAAGGCCCCGCGGCGGGGATCGTGGTCATCCTCGCGACCCAGCGGCCCGACTCGCAAACCATCCCGTCGCGCTTGCGCTCGGTGCTCGGCTCGCGCTTCGCGCTCCGGGTCATGGACTGGCGCGACTCCAACATCGTCCTCGGCGAACAGATGAACACCCGCGGCTACGACGCCTCCACTCTCCTGCCCACCCACAAAGGAGTCGGCATCCTCCGCCCCGACGGTGAAACCGGAAGCGACGCCCCGGCGACGATCGTGCGCACCGACTACATGGCCAACCCGGAATGGCAGGACATCTGCACCCGCGGCCGTTTGCTCCGTGAACAGGAAGGAACACTTTCCGGCCACGCGGCTGGTGACGATGGCCCCGTCGTCGACGCCGCAGCGGTTGTCGACGCGCTTGATGTCGGGTCCGGGCTTCCCGAACCGCTGGCCTCCGTGGTGAGGCATCTTGGTGACGCGTTGCGGCAGCGGGAGTTCGTGCCTACCGCGGAGCTGGTCGAGGCGCTGGATCTGGATCCGACGTCCTTCGGGCGGCAGATGGGTGAGCTGGGTTGTCGGCCGGTTCGCCAGTACGTGCCTGCGACGGCTGGCGAGTCCCGGCGGGTGCGGGGTTACCTGACGGCTGATATCCGAGCTGCCGTCGAGAACTGCGAGTAGCGCTACTTCCCTTGCCACGCACCGAGAACCGAGGCCGAAAGCGTTTGCGCGATCCGGGAGACGGGCCAGCCGAGTTCGGTCAGGTCGACGATGACCCGTTCGTCGAAGAGGGTGATCCAGACGAGGATCGCGTAGTCCGTGTCCTGGTCCGGGATTTCGCCGGAGGCGATGAGTTCGCGGACGACGGGGGCCAGCGCGGCGTGCAGTTCGGAGGTGGGCGGGTCGCCGGCGCGGACGCGTTCGAGGAAGCCTTCGGGGCTGCGGATGCGGGTGGCCGCGCGGCCCCAGTGCTGGGCGAGTTCGACCCAGCGCGCGCAGGTGTCGGCGAAGCGCCGGGTCCCGTCGCCGGGAACGGCTTTCAGCGCGGCCACGAGCTGGTCGATCAGCCGGTAGTAGAACTCGCGGTGCACGTCGCGGATGTCTTCGAAATGCCGGTACACCGTCGCGGTCGCCACGCCGCCCGCCTTGGCGAGGTCCGGCAGGCTGAAGGCGAGACCTCGCTCCGCCAGCAGCCTGCCGGCGGTGTCCAGCAGCCTGTCCCGCGTGCGGGCGGTGTCGCGGCGCAAGGCCATCCGGTTCCCCCTGTTCGGTTCCGCGCGATCCTATCCGGCGGTGTTAATACGAGAATAACTTCTCATCTGACTGCTTGACCTGAGGCGATGGCTCACCGAGGCTGACGTCGACATGAGAACTTCTTCTCGTGTCAGTGTCCTCGGAAAGGACCTCGCCATGCCCTCTCCGTCCCTCACCACCCGTCGGCGCCGTCGTGTCACCGACGACGTCGCCGCGTCCACGCTTAAGCGGCGCCTCGGCCGCTTCGACCTCACCGCGATGGGCGTCGGCAGCATCGTCGGCGCCGGCATCTTCGTCACCACCGGGGTCGTCGCGGCCACCAAGACCGGGCCGTCGATCGTGCTGTCGTTCCTGCTCGCCGGTGTCGTCTGCGTCCTCGTGGCCTTGTGTTACGGCGAACTCGCCGCGATGGTCCCGGCTTCGGGAAGCGCTTACACCTATACCTACGCGACCCTGGGGGAGACACCCGCGTTCCTGGTCGGCTGGAACGTGCTCCTCGAACTCGTCGTCGCGGGCTCGGCGGTCGCGATCGGCTGGTCCGGGATGTTCAACGCCTCGCTGGAATCCCTGTTCGGCGTGAGCTTGCCGCATGCCCTGACCGCGTCACCTTCCTCCGGCGGCGTGGTCAACCTCCCGGCCATGCTGATCATCGCGGTCGTCGTCGCCATCCTCGCCGCCGAGGTCCGGCTGACCGCGCGGGTCACGAAGGTCCTCGTGACGGTGACGGTCGCCGTGCTGGTGGTGATCGTCGCGATCGGCGCGCCGCACGTGCAGGCGGCCAACTGGGCGGACTTCGCGCCGTTCGGCGCGGGCGGGGTCGTCGGCGGGGCGGCGATGGCTTTCTTCGCCTACTTGGGTTTCGACGTGGTCGCGACTTCCGCGGAGGAGGCGAAGAACCCGCGCCGCGACCTGCCCTTCGCGATCATCGCCTCGGTGATCATCGCGACCGTGCTGTACATCGCGGTGAGCGCCGTGCTCACCGGAGTCGCGCCGTACCAGTCGCTGAACAACGAAGCACCGGTGGCGACCGCGTTCAAGGCCCTGCACCTGGGCTGGACGGGCGGGCTGATCCTCGCCGCGTCGGTCGTCGCGCTGACGAAGGGGCTGCTGATCGTCCTGTATGGACAGTCGAGGCTGGTGTTCGCGATGTGCCGGGACAGGTTGCTGCCGCCCGCGCTCGCGAAGACGAATCGCAACGGCATGCCGCTGCGCGCGACGCTCGTCCTCGGCCTGGTCGGGATGGTGTTCGCCGGGTTCGTGCCGATCGACATCGTCGCGGAACTGGTCAACGTCGGCGCGTTGTTCGCGTTCGCCGTGGTGGCGGCCGGGGTTCTCGTGCTGCGCCGCACCGAGCCGGAGCGTGACCGTCCATTCCGGACACCGTGGGTGCCGGTGGTGCCCGTGCTCGCCCTCGTGGGCTGCATCGTGCTCGCGACCACGCTGGCGCCGTTGACCTGGCTGCGATTCGGGGTGTGGCTGATCGCCGGAATCGTTTTGTACCTGGGCTACGGCCGCCGCCATTCCGTACTGGCCGAGGAGGCCCGATGATCGACTCGCTGTACCCGCGCGAGGTGGATTTCGCCGCGCTGGACGAGATCCGGAAGGCAGCGCTGAACGGGCTGCCGGACGACCTGGCGGACTTCCTCGAAGGCGGTGCCGGGACCGAGACCACCTTGCGCGCCAACCGTTCCGCGTTCGAACGTCGCGTCATCCGGCCGCGGCCGATGAGCGGGGTGAGCGCTCCGCGGACGGACACCACGTTCCTCGGGATCCCGTTGTCGCTGCCGGTGCTGACCGCGCCGTTCGGCGGGGATGGGTTGTTCCACAAGGACGGGCACCTCGCGGTGGCACGGGCCAACGAGGCCTTCGGGACGGTTTCGATCGTGCCCGAGGCGGGGACCTACTCGTTCGAGCAGGTGGCCGAGGCCGCGCCGAAAGCGGCGCGGATCGCGCAGCTGCATCCGTTCGAGCATTTCGAGCAGGGGGCGCGGCGAATCCGCGAGGCCGGGTACGCGGCGCTGTGCGTGACGGTGGACTGCCCGACGGCCGGATTCCGCGTGCGCAACAGGGTAAACCGGTTCGACCCGGACATGTCCCGCTTCGCCGGGAACACGGCGGGCGAGGACACCCCGGATGTGGCGGAGATGTTCAGCCGGCTGGTGGCGCATGGCGCGCCCGCTTGGGACTGGACGCGGCTCGCGGAGGCCACCGCGGAGTGTGGCCTGCCGTGGATCGCGAAGGGCGTGCTGACGGCGGAAACAGCGGAGCGCGCGATCGAGGCCGGAGCGTCGGCCGTCGTGGTGTCGAATCATGGTGGCAGGCAACTGGATCCGGCGCCCGCGAGCCTGGATGCGTTGCCGGAGGTGGCCGCGGCGGTTGCCGGGCGGGTGCCGATCGCGTTGGACAGCGGCGTGCGCACCGGCGCGGACGTGTTCCTCGCGCTCGCGCTCGGTGCGGACGTCGTGGTGCTCGGGCGGCTCGCGATCTACGGCCTGGCCGTGGACGGGGAGGCCGGGGTGCGGCGGACGTTGGAGCTGCTGGCGGAGGAGTTGCGCACGCTGATGATCCTCGCCGGGGTGGGGTCTCTGGCGGACTTCCGGGCGTCGCTGGTGGGGGCGCGGTGAGGTTCGCGTCCTTCGGCGCCGGTGCCGGGATCGTGGCGACGGCGGGGATCGCCGCCCTCGATCCCGGCACCCTGCGGCCGCTTTCGACGGATTTCGACACGCAGGCGCGGTGGGTGCTGACCCGCCTCGACGAGGTGCTCGCCGAGGCGGGGTCGGGGCGTGCGGGCATCCTGCACGTCGAGTGCTTCCTCGCCGGGCGGGAGTTCTTCGGGCGGTGGAATTCCTGGTACGCAGGGCATTTCGGCCCCGACGCGCCCGCGCGCACGACGTTGGTGTGCGAGTTGCCGGTGGCGGGTTTGTTGATCGAGGTGCAGGCATTGGCGGTGGTTGGTTGAGTCAGGATCGCCGGGGGAGGGCGGCCACCGTGGGGTGATCCGTGGTGGCGTCCCCGGCGAAGAACTCCGCGTTCACCTTGCGGTAGGCCGCTTGTGCCGCGGGGAGTTCCTCGTCGAAGAAGATCGCGGATTGGGGGCACACCGCTTCGCAGGCACCGCAGTCGATGCAGTCGTCCGGGTTGATGTAGAGCATCCGCTCACCCTGCCGGATACAGTCGACCGGGCACTGCGTGAGGCAGCTGCGGTCCATGATGTCCAGGCAGGCATCGGTGATCACGTAAGCCATCTCAGGCCACCTCCAGGTTCTCGCTGGGCGCGCCGAGGTCCAGCAGCCGCGCCAGGTCGGTGATTTTCGTGCGCTCGCGGCCGTTCGCCCGGCCCAGCGCGACCTCGGCCTCGTCGATCCGCGTCCACCCCGGCCACGGCACCCAGCGGCAACCGCGTGCGGCGAGCAGCGGCTCGATGTCGAAAACGGGGCCGTCCGTGAGGTCGCCGAGCACTTCCGCGACGGTCTCCGCCGCGCACGCCTTGTTCGTGCCGATCACGCCACTCGGCCCCCGTTTCGCCCAGCCCGTCACGAAAAGCCCAGGCGCGACCCTGCCGCGCGTGTTGGGGATCAGGCCTCGCGAGTCGTCGAAAGGCACTCCGTCGAGCCGTTCGCCGGTGTAGCCGATGGCACTGACCACCAACCCTGCCGGGATCGTCCGGTCCGGCAGCGCCACCCCGTTGTCCCGCACCGCGATCGGCGCCTGGTGGAAGCCGAAGGTGAGCGTGACCCCACCACCGGACCGCGGCCTTTCCGCCCACTCCCGGAAGATCCCGGCCGAGCGCGCCTCCCCGTCCGCCTCGGGATCGAGCCCCTCGACCACGAGATCCACACCGGGGAGCTTGCCGACTTCGAGCAGCTCGACCGGGGAGAACTTCGCGTCGGCAACACCCCGCCGCACCATCACCCGCACATCGCGCGGCGTGAGCGCGGCGAGCACGTCCGGCGGAACGTCCGTATGCGACAGTCCTTTGTGGCCTTTGACCAGAACGCGGGCGACATCGAGAGCGACGTTCCCCGCCCCGATCACCACCACCGGACCGCGGAGCAGCCCACTCAGGTCCCGGGCGCCGGGAAAGCCGTTGTACCAGCGGACAACCTCGGCGGCGGGGACATGCGAGGGCAGATCTTCCCCCGGGATACCGAGCCTGCGCGCGTGCGGGGCACCGGTCGCCAGCACGACGGCCTGGTACTCGCGCCTCAGTTCGGGCAGCCGCACGTCACGGCCGAGTTCCACGTTGCCCCGGAACGTGACGCGCGGGTCGGTGAGTGTCCTGGCCAGCGCCCGGGTCACGCTCTTGATCTTCAGATGATCCGGCGCGACGCCGTACCTGACGAGCCCGTACGGCGTCGGGCCACGGTCGAACACGTCGACCCGGACGTCCGGGCGCCGCAGCAGTTCGGCGGTGGCGAAGACACCGGACGGGCCGGCGCCGACGACGGCGACATGGGGCATCGGAGGCTCCTTTTTCGGGGGATCAGGCACCGGGTTCGGCGGACCAGCGGTGCAGCGACGGATCGAGCAGCTGCTTGAGCGCCGTGTCCGGGGCCCAGGCGAGCGATTCCAGCAGCAGCGCGTCGAAGTACGCGCGCCGCCCGGTCAGATTGTCCACAATGCACAGACGGGGATCGTTGCCCGCGCGATCGACCGACACGGTCACCGAGGCGAACTCGTTCTCCACCCGCCATTCCGCGGCGCCCATGTCAGATCAGGAACGACATCGTCGGCAGCGGCTGGTCCCGGTTGACGAGCAGGACCACCTTGCGGGACATGCGGATCTTCCCGCCGTCGCGGACCAGGCTGTGCCGGACGGTACCCGCCCACGTGGTCAGGCCACGGATCCGCGACTCGACCGCCAGGAACGTGGCCCGCGTGCGCACGCCGTTCTCCTCCGTGGCCTCGATTTCCACGTTGCTCACCAGATGCGCGACCGTGCTGAGCGGGTCCTGCGAATGCCGTTTCCCGGTTTTCAGCTGCGCGACCCGCAGGCCGATCCTCGACCGGTTGTCGTAGATGACCGAGATCTGGCTCTCCGGGTCGGCGACCGAACCGGGGCCGGCGGGCACCCAGTACAGCGCTTCGTCGGCCCACAACTCCTCCCACTCGTCGTAACGGTGTTCGTCGGCCAACCGTGCTTCGGCGTAGAGGAAAGCCTCCGCCTCGTCACGCGTGATGGTCATTCGTTCGCTCCATCGGTGAGAATTTCCTTGAGGTGCCGCCAGATCCCGCGCTGGGGAGTCTCGTCGGTGGCCGCGCCCGCGAGATGCCCTTCGTCGTCGATCCGCTCGCGGTGCAGGCCGCGCCGCAGCACCAGCCATTCCGGCTCGCGCGCGCCGACCCCACGCTGGTTGCGCTCGTACATCTCGGAATCGTCGGCCAGCAGGAAACCCGCCGGGCCGACCGAACCGCTGACCTGGTGCAGCAACCGCCGGTTGAGGTCGGGCGCGCCCTTGAACCGCAGCGGGGTCACATGCTGGACGGTCCGGTCCACCGCGAGCGGCTGGAGGACGAAGAGCTGGATCTCCGCGATGAACAGGTTCGGGAAGATCATCACGTGCGGCGCGCCGTCGACCAGGATCTCGCGCGCGCCCGTGTCCCCATAGGACTCCCGCATCGCGCGGGCGTAGTCCGGCAGCCGGTCTTCGCTGGTGCCGAACCAGCCCAGCGGCACGTCGAGTGACCGGAACTGCGGGCGCAGATCGTGTTCGGTGTGGCCGCGGCCGAGATCGCGGGCGGTGGCGGCGGACTTCTCGCTGTAGACCTCGGCCACGTGACTCTGCCCGACCTCGAAGATCGAGGCGTGCACGAACTGCGGGTGGTAGCCGTCCGTTTCGTTCTCCACCAGCATCTTCCAGTTGGCCCGCACCTCGTGCCGCAGCCAGCCGCCGGTCAGCTCGACCTCGCCCTCGGGGGAGAGCCGCGCGAGGCGGTCGAGGACATCGGTGGCGGCGCCGAGGTGTTCGCGCAGACTCGGCCCCTCGGCGGCGAAACTGCCGAAGACGAAGCCGCGATAGGACTCCACTCGCGCGACCCGGCCGAGCCCGAGCTCCGCCTTGGCGGCGGCGCCGTCGTAGCCCTGGCGGAACGGATATCCCAGCAGCGCGCCGTCGGTGCCGAAGGTCCAGCCGTGGTACTGGCAGCGCAGCGCCCGCGAGTTCCCGCGCGCCGCTTCGCAGAGCTGGTTGGCGCGGTGGCTGCACCGGTTCAGCAGCAGGTGCACCGTGCCGTGCCGGTCGCGGGACATGATCACCGACTGCGGCCCGATGCTCTTCACCGTGTAGTCGTTCGGTTGCGGGATCTCGCTTTCGTGCCCGACGTAGACCCAGCCCCGGTAGAAGATCCGCTCCAGCTCGTCGGCGAAGACCCGCGGGTCGGTGTACAGCGAGCCGTGCACGCGGTCGTGCTCGATGAGCCTCGCGTAGTCGGGCCGGTCGGGAAGTGTGCTTGCGGCCATCCTCGGCGCTCCTTTTCGGCTGAGTGTCCCCGTCTCGCAGATTACCGAATGATCGGTCGATTACAAGACCGGAACCGCGAGTGATGCTCACCCCGACAAACAGGTGTTGACCACAACGACGTCGCGCCCTAATATCCGAACGATCGGTTGATTTTCCGGAAACGAGGCAAAGGGGCCCGGCGTGACCACCACCTACTGGTCTCCAGAGATCGAAACCGCCGCGCCGGCGGCGATCGCCCGCCTGCAGGACGAAGCCCTGCGCGAGACCGTCGCCGCCTGCCTGCGCGTGCCGTACTACCGCGACGCGCTGGCCGCCGCCGGGATCGGCCCCGGCGCGATCAGGACCACCGGTGACCTGGCCGAGGTGCCCTTCTTCGACAAGGCGCGGCTGCGAGAACTGCAGCCTTGGGGCGTGCAGGCCGTGCCCACCGCCGAGATCGTGCGCCTCAACGCGACCACCGGCACCACCGGCCTGCCGTGCAACATCGGCTTCACCCGCGACGACCTCGCCGCGATCGGCGAACTCGGCGCCCGCAACCTCACGGCCATGGGCGTGACGCGCGACGACGTGGCGTGGCAGTGCTACGGCTACGGCCTGTGGATCGGCGGCAGCTCGCTGGACCGGGCTCTCGAACAGATCGGCACCACCACGTTCCCGGCCGGTCCCGGGCGCACGTCGCTGGCCGTCGAACGCCTGCGTGACCTCGGCGTCACGGTGATCTCCTGCACCCCGACTTTCGCGCTGCTCCTGGTGGAACGCGCGCGACAGGCCGGGATCGACCCGGCGGCCGACTGGGTGCTGCGGGCAGGGATCTTCGGCGGGGAAACGATGAGCTCGGCCGCCGTGGCCCGGCTGCGCGCCTCACTGCCGCCGGGTTTCCGGCCGCACAACACCTACGGCTCCACCGAACTCGGCGGCCCGTTCGTCGCCGGCACCTGCGAGCACGCCGCGGACCAGGGAACCTTCCACGTCTGGGCCGATCACCACTTCATCGAGATCGTCGATCCGGACAGCGGCGAGCGGATCACCGAGCCCGGCGTCACCGGCGAGCTCGTCGTGACCACCTTGCGCCGTCAGGGATCCCCGATGCTGCGGTGGCGCACGCGAGACCTCACCGCCTGGGCGCCCGACGCCTACGACTGCCCGTGCGGAAGGCGCGGGCATCCCAAGATCGCCTGGATTTCCGGGCGTAGCGACGACATGGTGAAGGTGCGCGGCACGATGGTCCTGCCGTCCCAGATCGAGGACGTCGTCGGCGCGACCCCCGGCACCGGGGCGGCGTGGCAGTTGGTGCTGGACAAGGATCCTGACGGGCTGCGCGCCACCGAAGGCACGGTCGTGGTCGAGGTCGCCGAGGCTGTACGCGAGAGCGCGGTCGCCGAGCTGAGGCGCCGGTTGCACGACAGGCTGGGCATCCACCTGCCGGTCGCGGCCGTCGCGGAGCAGGAATTACCGCGCTACGAAGGAAAAGCCCGTCGTGTCCTCAGCACGGCCGAGTTCGCCGACGCCGCCCCGCTCGCGGCCGCGCGCCTCGTTCCGGGCGTGCCGGCATGAGCGTGCGATGGCACGCCGATGGGCCGGTCGGGCACATCCGGCTCGACCGGCCTGAAGCCCGCAACGCGATCACCGTCGACCTCGCCCGGCGGCTCACCGAGGCGGTGCTGGAACTGGCCTCCCGCAACGACATCCGGGTGCTCGTGCTCCGCGGCGAAGGCGCAGACTTCTGCGCGGGCGGCGATGTCGCCGAACTCGCCGCGCTGCACGAAGGCGGCCGCGAGGCGATGGCCCGGCTCTTCGACGAATTCGGCCGGGCACTGCGCGCGATCACGTCGGTCCCGGTTCCCGTGGTGGCCGCGGTGCACGGCCACGCCGTCGCGGGCGGGTTCGAACTCATGCAGGCCTGTGACCTCGCGGTGGTGCGCGCCGACGCGCGGATCGCCGACATCCACAGCAGGTTCGGCCAGGTGCCCGGCGGGGGCAGCACGCAGCGGCTGCCGCGGATCGCCGGCAAACAGCGTGCGCTCGGCCTGATCCTCACCGGCGACGAAATCACCGGCACCACCGCCGTCGAATGGGGTTTGGCCTACCGTGCGGCGCGACCCGCGGAGTTCGAGTCCACTGTGGACACCGTTGTTGAACGCCTGCTCGCGAACCCGCCCGCCGCGATGGCCCACAGCAAACGCCTCGTGCACCGCGCGCTGGACCTTCCCCTGGAGGAAGGGCTGGCGCTGGAAACCGAAACCGTGCTCGACCACCTGGCCGGTGAAGGCCCCGCGGCCTTCGCCGCCTTCTCCCGACGAAAGGCCACCCCATGACCGCCGTCATCACCGAAGGCGACGTGCTGCTCGACATCTCCGACGGCATCGCCGACCTGCGGATGAACCGCCCCGAGGCGGCCAACGGAATGTCCGCCGCGTCCCTGCGGGCGCTGTACGACGCGCTCATGACCTGCCACCGCGAGCCCGGATTGCGGGCGCTGGTGCTCGCGGGTAACGGGAAGCATTTCAGCGCGGGCGGCGACGTCCGCGACTTCGCCGCCAAGGGCGAGCAGCTGCCCGACTACCTGCGTGAAGTGACGTCGTGGCTCCAGGTCTGCGTGTCGGCGCTGATCCGGCTGCCCGCCCCGGTGATCGCCAGGGTGCACGGGTTCGCCGCCGGTGGCGGGGGCTTCGGCCTCGTCTGCGCGGCCGACTTCGTCCTCGCCGCCGACACCGCCCGGTTCAAGTCCGCCGCGGTCCAGGTCGGCATGGCGCCCGACGCGGGGACCTCGGTCACCCTCACCCGGCTCGTCGGCCTCAAGCAGGCGATGCGACTCCTGCTCGCCAACCCCACGCTCACCGCTGCCGAGGCCCGCGAACTCGGCATCGTCACCGAGGTCGTGCCGGAGTCCGAATTGGACACCCGGGTGCAAGAACTGGCTCTGGCACTGGCAAACAGCGCGCCGAAGGCCCTCGCCGCTACGAAACGCCTGCTGTGGGACGGCGTCGGGCGCTCGGTCGAGGAGGCCCTGCCCGACGAAGCCCGCACGGTCGCCGAACTGTCCGGTTCCGCGGACGCCCGCGAAGGGCTCGCCGCCGTCATCGAACGCCGCACGCCGGTGTTCACCGGCCGATGAACGGGCGCTTCGGCGGCCGCCGGGCCGTCGTGACCGGCGCGGCCACCGGGATCGGCGCCGCCATCGCGCGCCGCCTCGCCGACGAGGGCGCGCACGTCGTCGTGGCCGACATCGACGCGCAGGGAGCAGGCGAGATCGCCCGGGAAATCGGGGGCACGGCAGTAAAACTCGACGTCACCGATCCCGCCGCCGTACACGCGGCCCTGGGTGGTGAGCCGTTCGACGTCCTGGTCAACAACGCGGGAATCGATGACTGGGGCTGGTTCACCGACGTCACCCCGCAGCGGTGGCGGCGCCTGCTCGCCGTCAACGTGGAAGGGACCTTCGCCTGCACACAAGCTGTCCTGCCCGGGATGCAACGCGCCGGGTACGGCCGGATCGTCACGGTGTCCTCGGAGGCTGGGCGCATCGGCTCCAAGGGCGACGCGGTGTACGCCGCCGCGAAGGCCGCGGTCATCGGCTTCACGAAATCCATCGCCCGCGAGAACGCCCGCTTCGGCATCACCGCGAACTGCGTCGCGCCCGGGCCCACGGAAACCCCGATGGTGCAGTCGATCCGGGAGAAGGACGGCAAGGTGCTCGCCGCGATGATCGCGGGCACGCAGCTGAACCGGCTGGGCACCACCGGCGAAATCGCCGCCGGGGTGGCGTTCCTGGCCGCCCCCGAAGCCTCCTACGTGACCGCGGAAACCCTCGGGGTGTCCGGCGGCATGGGCCTCGGCGCCTGAATTCCCCGCAGAGAGGGAGAAAACCGTGGAAGAAGCCGTCATCGTGGACGCCGTGCGCACGCCGGTCGGCAAGGGCAAACCCGGCGGAGCGCTCGCCCGAGTCCATCCCGTCGATCTGCTCGCGGGCACCCTGCGCGCCCTGATCGACCGGACGGGACTGGACCCCGCGCTGATCGACGACGTCATCGCGGGCTGTGTGCAGCAGGTGGGGGACCAGTCCGGCAACCTCGCGCACACCGCCGCGCTCGCCGCCGGGTTCCCGGAAACCGTGCCCGGCACGACGATCAACCGCCAGTGCGGATCGAGCCAGCAAGCGGCGGCGTTCGCCGCGCAAGGCGTCCTGGCCGGCGCGTACGACGTCGTGATCGCCGCCGGGGTCGAGTCGATGAGCACGATCCCGCTGGGCAGCGCACGCCCGCCGGGCCAGGGCGAACGCCTGGCGCGACGGTACCCGGAAGGCCTTGTCCACCAAGGTGTTTCGGCCGAACTCGTGGCCCGGCACTGGAAACTCGATCGCGAGATCCTGGACGCCTACAGCGCGGAGTCCCATCGGCGCGCCGCGGCCGCCTGGGCCGCGGGAGAGTTCGACGCCGAGGTCGTGACGGTGCCCGAAGCGCCGGCGCTCGCGGTGGACGAAACCCTGCGCCCTGGCACCACCGCCGGGGCGCTGGGCAGCCTGCGGCCGTCGTTCCGCACGACACAGTCGGCGGCCCGGTTTCCGGACGTGGACTGGAAAATCACCCCGGGCAACTCGTCCCCGCTCACCGACGGCGCCTCCGCCGTGCTCATCACCAGCGAACGCAAGGCGCTCGAACTCGGGTTCCGGCCGCGAGCGCGGTTCCACGGCTTCTCCGTCGTCGGCGACGATCCGCTGCTCATGCTCACCGGACCCATCCCCGCCACCCGGCGGGTACTGGACCGCACCGGACTATCCATTGAGGACATCGACGCCTACGAGGTCAACGAAGCCTTCGCGCCCGTACCCCTGGCCTGGCAACACGAACTCGGCGCCGATCCCGCCCGGCTCAACGTGCGGGGCGGCGCGATCGCGCTCGGGCACGCGCTCGGCTCGTCCGGCACCCGGCTGCTGACCACGCTGCTGGGCGTGCTGGAGGGCACGGGCGGCCGGTACGGGCTGCAGACCATGTGTGAGGCCGGGGGCATGGCCAACGCCACGATCCTCGAACGGCTCTGAACCGGAGCCCCGGAAAAACCCATCCAGTAAAGGAGTTTCGACATGCCACCCGTACCCAGCACGATGGTCTTCGCCGAACCCCGTGTCTTCGATTCGGTCGAGGAGGAACGCCTCGACCGTAAACAACGCCTCGCCGTGGCGCTGCGGGCTTTCGCCCGGTACGGCTTCGACATGGGCGTGGCCGGGCACATCACCGCCCGCGACCCCGAATACCCCGACCGATTCTGGGTGAACCCCTTCGGCCTGCATTTCGGCGCGATGCGTGCCTCCGACCTGATCCTCGTCGACCACCAGGGAAAAGTGGTGGAGGGACAGGGAATCCTCAACACGGCGGCGTTCCGCATCCACTCCGAGGTGCACGCCGCGCGGCCCGACGTGGTCGCCGCGGCCCACGCGCACAGCCTGTACGGATCGGCCTGGTCGGCCATGGGCAGGCCGATCCAGCCGCTCACCAACGAAGGCTGCATGTTCTTCGAAGACCACGTTCTGCACGACGACCACACGGGCGTGACGCTCGAAGACCTCAAGGCCAAGGCCATCGCCCAGGATCTCGGGTCGCATCGCGCCGTGGTGCTGCGCAACCACGGAGTCGTCACCGTCGGGCAGACGGTCGACGAGGCGGCCTGGTGGTTCATCGCCTTCGAACACAGCGCGCACGTGCAGTTCCTCGCCGAGTCGGCGGGGCGGGCGCGCCCGGCCGAGCCCGAAGACGCCAGGGTCGTGCGCGACACCATGGGCACCCCGCGCGCCGCCTGGTTCAGCTTCCAGCCCCTGTTCCAGCAGATCGTCACCGAGCAGCCCGACGTCCTCGACTGACCCGCAGAACCCTTTCCCCAGGCACAAAGGAGTGCCCATGCCCGCCACCACCGTCCCCACCACGACGACCACCACCGACCTGCGCCGGGTCGCGCTGGCCAGCCTGATCGGCACCACCGTGGAGTGGTACGACTTCCTGGTCTACGCTGCCGCCGCCGGGCTCGTGTTCACCACCCAGTTCTTTCCCGGTCTCGAACCCGCTTCGGCGCTGCTCGCGTCGTTCGCGACCATCGGCGTCAGCTTCCTCGCCCGGCCACTCGGCGGGATCCTCGCCGGCCATCTCGGTGACCGGATCGGCCGCCGGGCCATGCTCGTCGGCACGCTGGTCCTGATGGGCGGCTCCACCACCGCGATCGGGCTGCTGCCCGGCTACGCCACGATCGGCGTCGCGGCTCCGGTGCTGCTCGTCGTTCTCCGTTTCCTGCAAGGCATTTCGGCGGGCGGGGAGTGGGGTGGGGCCGCGCTGCTGGCGGTCGAACACGCGCCGCCAGGCCGCCGTGGCGTGTTCGGTTCGTTCCCGCAGCTGGGCGGCCCGTTCGGGCTGGTGCTGGCGAACCTGGCGCTGCTGACGGTGTCGGCGAGCACGAGCAAGGAGCAGTTCCTCGCGTGGGGCTGGCGGATCCCGTTCCTGTTCAGCGTCGTGCTGATCGGCGCCGGGATGGTGATCCGCGCGAAAGTGGCCGAAAGCCCGGTGTTCGCGGAACTGCGCGCGCGGCGTGCCCGGCGTGGTGCCCCGCTCGCGGAGCTCGTGCGCAAACACCCGCGGGAAGTCCTTGTCGCGACGGCATTGTTCGTCGGCGTGAACCTGTGCGGGTATCTGCTGATCGCGTTCATCGGCTCGTACGGCACGCAGAAGCTGCACGCGAGCAGCTCCACCATGCTGGTGGTGGGGGTGACGGGCGCGCTGGAATGGGCATTGTGGACAGTGCTCGGCGCGCGCTGGTCGGATCGCTTCGGCCGGCGCCCGCTGTACCTCGTGAGCACGATCGCCCTCGCGGCCTGGGCCTTCCCGATGTTCCTGCTGCTCGACACCGGGACGACGGCCGGGATGCTGATCGCCGTGTCCGGTCTCGCGTTCGGGCTCGGCACGGGGTACGGCCCGCAAGCCGCGGCGTACGCGGAACTGTTCCCGGCCGCCGTCCGGTACAGCGGTGCTTCGCTGGCCTACTCGCTCGGCGCCGTGCTCGGCGGCGGGTTCGCCCCGCTGGCCGCGGCGTGGTTGCTGGCGCGCACGGGGTCCTCGATGGCGGTGTCGGCCTACATGGTGGCCGGCTGCGTGGTCACGTTCGCCGGGATTCTCGCCTGGCGGGAGCGGCCCGCCGCCGAACGCGAAGCCTCCGTCGGGCGCTGAACCGACCGTTCATTCGGGGCGGCGTCCGGACCGGTCAGGAGGGTGACTATCGTCGGAAGCCGGGACCGGTCGTTCGTCGGAGGAGGCGGTGTGGCACGCATCAGCAACTCGGTCCGCGAGCCGTTCCACCTCGACGCGATCGTCGACCGCGCGGTCGAGGTGTTCCTCGAGCGCGGGTACGACGGTACCTCGATGGGCGACCTGTCCAAGGCCATCGGCATCACCAAATCGAGCTTCTACCACCATGTCCGGTCGAAGGAAGAGCTGTTCGAGTTCGGCGTGAACCGGGCGCTCGACGCGCTGCTGGGCGTGCTCAAGGAGCCGGAGAGCCAGGAGGGCGCGGCGGTCGACCGGGTGCGCCACATCATCCGGCGGCTCGTCGTCATCATCACCGAACGGCTGCCCGAGGTGGCCCTGCTCGTCCGCGCGCACGGCAACAGCCCGGTCGAGGAACGCGCGCTGCGCCGCCGGAAGCAGTTCGACAAGGCGATGACGGCGCTGGTCCAGCAGGCGGCGGACGAAGGCGGGCTCCGGCCGGCGATGGAGCCCGCCCTGTTCAGCAGGCTCGCGCTCGGCGCGGCGGTCTCCGTGGTCGAGTGGTACCGCCCCAGCGGCCGCCTCAAGCCTGCCGAACTCGTCGACGCCGTCGAGCGGCTGATCTTCGAGTCCCCGCTCGCGTAATCCCCGGCGGCTCAGGGGAGGCACATCCCGCTCGGTACCGACTGTGCTTCCTCGGCGTCGAGGTCTTCGGCGATGACTCCCAGCAGGTTCGGCAGGCCGGTCACGTAGTCCAGCACGGAAGCGTGGATCCCCGGCACAGCACGGAGTTCGTGCCCCGCGCGCCGGCTCGTGGCACGGGCGAGGCGCGCCATCGCGGCCGCCATGCTGTAGCCGGGGCCGGCCTCGGTGCCCGGGTGCGGCGCCGGAACCTCCACGACGAGTTCGCGCCCCTTGCGGACGGCGTCGGCGATCGTCAAGAGGGTTTCGCGGACGGCGACGACGGTCGCGCGCAGCGAGCCGGTCGGTTCGCCGGTCGCGAGGCAGGCGTCGGTGCAGGCGATCACTTCTTCGATCGCGTCGGCGGCTCGTTCACGCAGCAGGTTATCCGTCATGCCGCCCTTCTTTCCTCGCGTAGAAGCGTTCGACGTGCCGGGAAACGAAGTTCGACGCCTTCGCGCCGCGGCCCGAGTCGACGAGACGCAGCAGGTGCTCGTGCTCGTCGGCCAGCCTCGTGGCCGTCGACTCCCAGTCGTGGTCCTCGTCGAAGGCCTGTTCCATCTCGTCGTGGATGGACCCGGCCAGCCCGTCCAGCAGCGATTCCCGGAGCCCGCCTGCGGTCTGCGCCATCCGAAGGTGGAAGGCGACGTCGAGGCGGCAGAACTCGGCCGGGGTGACCGAACGTTTGCGCATCCGCAGGACCAGCCCGCGCAGCGCCCGGATGTCGGAGTTCCGCGCCGAGTCCGCCGCGGCGGCCACGGACGTCTGCTCGACCGCGATCCGGACGCCGAGGAAATCCCGTTTACCCGGCTGGTTCTCGCTTTTCAGCACGAGCCCGAGGAACCGGCTGATCTCCCCGGAACCCGTGCGCCGCAACGTTTTCGCGCCGGTGCGGGAATCGGCGACGATACCGGCGGCGCCGAGCGCGTCGAGGGTGCGCCGGGCGCTCTGGCGGCTGATCCGCAGCGAGTCGGCCAGTTCGGTTTCGGTGGGCGCTCGGTCTCCCGGGCGCGGATCGTGCTGGAGGATCAGTTCCGCGGCTGCCGCGAACGTGTCGTGCGGCGAAGCGATCTTGCGAAGACCCATGGTGTCGCCAGGCGGCTTCGGCATGGTCACCCCTTCGCGTCGGTGCGGGCGGGCTCGTCCGAGACGCTAGCAAATCATGTGGTCTGACCGCGATAGCTGTCTTACCCCTTGTGTGATCCGACTTACGGAGTTTATGGTCTGACCTCAGCATGGACAGACCGAGGGAGGTTCGGTGAACGGGACCGAGGATCCGATCCGGGTGATGCTGGCCAAGATCGGGCTGGACGGGCACGACCGAGGGGTCAAGGTCGTCGCCCGCACCCTGCGTGACGCGGGGATGGAGGTCATCTACACCGGCCTGCACCGCTCGCCGGAGCAGGTGCTGGAGGCCGCCGTGCAGGAGGACGTCGACGTGCTCGGCGTGAGCCTGCTGTCCGGGGCGCACATGTCGATCTTCCGGAAGCTCTTCGAGCTGATCGGCGAGCTGGAGCAGGCGCCGCGGTTCGCGATCGTCGCGGGCGGGGTGATGCCGGACGAGGACGAGGTGGCGCTGCGCGAGATGGGGGTCGCCGACGTGCTGGGCCAGGACACGACGCCCGAATCGGTGGTGGCGATCGTGCGCAAGCTCGGCGCGGAAGCCGCCGCGAGCTGACCCGGGAGGGAGACCGTCATGGAGCAGTGGACCTGGCCGCCGCGGTACGACGAGGGCTACCGCCCGGCCGACGACCAGCGCTACTGGTTCCCGCGCCGGGAGACCATGCCCGCCGAACAGCGCGACGAGAAGATCCTCGAACGCATCCGGGAAGTCATGGCCTACGCGTGGGAGCATTCGCCGTTCTACCGGCGTAAATGGGACGACGCGGGGATCCACCCGTCGTCGATCCGCTCGCTCGAGGACTTCGGCAAGGTTCCCGTGGTGCGCAAGGAAGAACTGCGCGCGGACCAGGCCGAGCACGAGCCGTTCGGCAGCTACCTGTGCGTGCCCGGTGCCGAGGTCAAGCACGTGAACGGAACCTCGGGCACCACGGGGCGGCCGACCGCGTTCGGGATCAGCGAACGGGACTGGCGCAGCGTCGCCAACGCGCACGCCCGTGTGATGTGGGCGATGGGAATCCGGCCGCGCGACACCGTGCTCGTGGCGTCCCCGCTGAGCCTCTACTGGGGTTCCTGGGGTGCCTACATCGGCGGCGAACGGCTGGGCGCGCGGGTTTTCCCGTTCGGCGCCGGGCAGAACGGGCAGACCAAACGGACCCTGTCGTGGATGCGGCAGATGGGCGTTTCCGTCCTGTACAGTACGCCGTCCTACGCGCTGCACCTCGCCGAAACCGCGCGCTCGGAGGGAATCGACCCGGCTTCGCTCGGCCTGACCCGGATGTTCTTCTCCGGCGAGCCCGGCGCGAGCGTGCCGTCGGTGCGGGCGATGCTCGAATCGAAGTTCGGCGCGAAGGTGTACGACTCGGGCAGCATGGCCGAGGTCAGCCCGTGGATGCACCTGGGCGCCGGCCAGGACGAGCCGGGCGTGTTCGCCTGGCAGGACCTCGTCTACACCGAGGTCTGCGACCCCGGCACGCTCACGCCTCTTCCTTACGGGGCAGAGGGAACGCCGGTCTACACGACGCTGGAGCGCACGAGCCAGCCGATGATCCGGTTGCTGTCCAACGACCTCACGCGCTGGGAGGCGCCGGACGCCGCCCGCGGCCGCACGTATCCCTTCCTGCCCAAGGGAATCTACGGCCGCATCGACGACATGTTCACCGTCCGGGGCGAGAACATCTACCCCAGCGCGATCGACGACGTCGTGATGGCCGACGCCGACTACGGCGGCGAGCACCGCATCGTCATCACTCGCGACGCGGCGATGGACACCCTCGCCGTGCAGGTCGAGCACCGCGCCGGCCTCGCGTCGGCCGACCACCCGGGGTGGACCGAACGGCTGTCCGCGCGGCTCCGGTCCGTGCTGGGCGTCGGCGCCGACGTCGTCGCGATGCCGCCGAACACCTTCGACCGCACGGATTTCAAGGCCCGCCGGGTGATCGACGACCGCGCGCTGCTGCGCGAGATCCAGGGCGGTGGCCCGCGATGACGGTGACCCGGACGCTCGCCGAGCGGGTCGTCACCGGGGAACCCGCCGCGATCGCGCGGTCGCTGACCCAGGTCGAACGGCGCTCGGCGGGCGTGAACGAGCTGCTGGCGGACCTGCACCGGCACACGCGCGGCGCGCACGTCCTCGGCATCACGGGCCCGCCGGGCAGCGGAAAGTCCACTTTGGTCGCTCGGCTGACCGCGGAATACCGGGCACGCGGGCGAACCGTCGGCGTGATCGCGGTGGACCCGTCGAGCATCCTGACCGGCGGCGCGATCCTGGGTGACCGCATCCGGATGACCGAGCTCGCGGGAGATCCGGGCGTCTTCATCCGCTCGATCGCCACCAGGGGAGCGCTCGGCGGCCTGTCACGGGCGGCGCTCGACGCGATCACCGTGCTCGACGCCGCGGGCAAGGACGTCATCGTGCTGGAAACGGTCGGCGTGGGGCAGGCCGAGGTCGACGTGCTGTCCGCCGCGCAGACCGTGGCCGTCGTGAGCGTGCCGGGCATGGGCGACGACGTGCAGGCGATCAAGGCGGGCCTGCTGGAGATCGCCGACGTGCACGTGGTCAACAAGGCCGACCGCGAAGGCGCGCACAAGACCGTGTCCGAACTGCGCGAGATGCTGCGGCTGGCGCCCCACACGGCGAACGGATGGGACGTGCCGATCCGGCAGACCATCGCGGCCACCGGGAAAGGCGTCGAGAAACTCGCCGGCACCTTCGATGAACACCACGAGTGGCTCGACCGCAGCGGCGAACGCGAGCTGCGCGAACGGCGTAACGCCGCGACCCGCATCCGCTGGATGGCCGAGGAGTTCGTGCTGCGCGACCTCCGCCCCGGCCGCGCGGACTTCGACGCCGCTGTCGACGCCGTTGTCGTCCGGAGCTCCGATCCCGCCGAGGCCGCTCGCGAACTCGTCCGGGCGCTGCGCCCCTAGAACCGTTGGGAGTACCGACATGACCGACAACGACCACAGTGGACGGTTGGCGGGCGACGCGCTCGTCGAGCGCGTGAAGTCCGACCTCGCCGACTGGGAGGGCAAGGAACTGGCCGCGTTTCTCAAGCGGGCGCCCGAGTCCAAGGACGAGTACCGCAGCGGCTCGGGGCTGCCGGTGGAGCGCGTCTACACCCCGGCCGATCTGCCCGGGGACTGGGCGGAAATCGGGCTGCCGGGCCGGTTCCCCTACACCCGCGGGCCGTACCCGACGATGTACCGCGGCCGGAACTGGACCATGCGCCAGATCGCCGGGTTCGGCCAGGCGGAGGAGACCAACCAGCGCTTCCGCTACCTGATCGCGCAGGGGCAGACCGGCCTGTCGGTGGACTTCGACATGCCGACCCTGATGGGCCTGGACTCCGACGACGCGATGAGCCTCGGCGAAGTCGGCCGCGAGGGCGTCGCGATCGACACCCTGCCGGACATGGAAGCGCTCTTCGACGGCATCGACCTCGAAGAGATCAGCGTGTCCATGACGATCAACCCGTCGGCGTGGATCCTGCTCGCGATGTACGTGGCCGTCGCGGAAAAGCGCGGGATGGACCTGAACAAACTGTCGGGCACCATCCAGAACGACATCCTCAAGGAATACGTGGCGCAGAAGGAATGGGTGTTCCCGGTCCGGCCGAGTATGCGGATCGTGCGCGACACCATCGTCTACTGCTCGGAGCACATGGCCCGGTACAACCCGGTCAACATCAGCGGTTACCACATCAGCGAGGCCGGGGCGAACGCCCAGCAGGAAATCGCCTTCACCATGGCGATCACGAAGGCCTACATCGAGGACGTGGTGGCGACCGGGGTGGACGTCGACCAGTTCGCCGCGCGGCTCTCGTTCTTCTTCGTCAGCCAGGCCGACTTGTTCGAGGAAGTCGCGAAGTTCCGCGCCGTCCGCCGGTTCTATGCCAAGCTCGTCAAGGGTTATGGGGCGAAGAACCCGAACTCGATGCGACTGCGTTTTCACGCCCAGACCGCCGCGGCCACGCTGACCAAACCGCAGCCGCTGAACAACATCGTGCGCACCGCGCTGCAAGCGCTTTCCGCGGTGCTCGGCGGCGCGCAGTCCTTGCACACCAACGGATTGGACGAGGCTTACACGATCCCCAGCGAAATGGCGATGAAGGTCGCGCTGCGCACGCAGCAGATCCTCGCCGACGAAACCGGGGTGACCTCGGTGATCGACCCGCTCGGTGGTTCGTACTACGTCGAGAACCTCACCGACCGGCTGGAGCGCGGGATCGAGGAGTACTTCACCAAGATCGAGGAGCTCGGCGGGGTGATCCCCGCGATCGAGCAGGGCTTCTTCCAGCGCGAAATCTCCGACACCGCCTACGAGTTCGCCCAACGCAAGGGCACCGGCGAGCGGCCCGTGGTCGGCGTGAACAAATACGTCGACGAGGCCGAGGACCAGAAGATCGAGGTCCACAAACTGGATCCCGAATCGGAGGCCCGCCAGATCACCCGGCTCAAGCAGATCCGCGCCGACCGCGATCCGGTACGCGCGGAGAAAGCGATGGCCGAACTCCTCGCCGTGGCGCGCGAGGATTCCGCGAACCTGATGCCCGCGACCATCGAGGCGGTCAAAGCCCATTTGTCGATGGGGGAGATCACCGGCGCGTTGCGGCAGGTTTTCGGCTCCTACACCGAAACACCCGTTTTCTGACCCTGTCACGCAAGTTCCTCCCCCAATGATGTTGGAGGCTTCCCGTGTTCCACCAGGTCACCGCGCCCGTCGCGGGTTCACTGGGCTGGTCGGCGTTCTGCGCCGCGCTGCCCCTGCTGTTGTTGTTCCTGCTCCTGGGCGTGTTCCGGGTCCGCGCCTGGATCGCCTCGCTGGCCGGGCTGGCCGCGGCGCTCGCCGTCGCGGTGGCCGGGTTCGGGATGCCCGCCGGCGGGGCCCTGCTCGGGGCCTCCGAAGGCGCCGCGTTCGGGCTGTGGCCGGCGATGTGGATCGTGATCAACGCGATCTGGATCTACGAGATGACCCGCGCCAGCGGGGATTTCGACCGGCTGCGCGAGGTGTTCTCCCGGATCAGCGGGGACCGGCGGATCCAGGGCATCATCATCGCGTTCTCGTTCGGCGCGCTGCTGGAGGCGCTGGCCGGGTTCGGGGCACCGGTGGCGATCTGCTCGGTCATGCTGGTCGCGCTCGGTTTGCCCGCGCTGCGCGCGGCGGCGGTCGCGCTCATCGCCAACACCGCCCCGGTGGCCTGGGGTGCCGTGGGGCTGCCGATCATCACGCTCGGCCAGGTCACCGGGCTGCCGGTGGACACGCTCAGCCACGCGACCGCGCATCTGGTGCCGGTGCTGGCTTTGTTCGTGCCGCTGATCCTGCTCGTCGTCCTCGACGGCAAACGCGGGCTGCGGGAGGTGTGGCCGGCCGCCGTGGTGGCCGGGGTGTCGTTCGCGGTCACGCAATATCTGGTGGCGAGCTTCGGCCCGGTCCAGCTGGTCGACATCGTCGCCGCGCTGGTGTCCGCGGTCGCGGTCATGGCGCTGACCCGGTTCTGGCAGCCGCGCACCGAGCACGCGCCGGTCATGGCGTTCAGCGCCGGCGGGCCCGGTGCCGCGAAAGCCCCGCCCCGCGCCGCGGCCCGCGCTCTGGCGCCGTACTTCGTGATCATCGTGCTGTTCACGCTGTCGGTGCTGCCGGGGATCAAGGACGCGCTGGCGTCGACCACCGTGACGTTCCACTGGCCCGGCCTGAATGTGCTGGGCAGCAACGGAAAACCGGTCTCGCTCACGACGTTCAAGTTCGACTGGCTCGCCAACAGCGGGACGGTGCTGCTGATCGCGGGCGTGATCACCGCGGTCATCGTGCGCTGCCGCCCGCGGGTCGCGCTCGCCGCGTACGCCGCCACGTTGCGGCAGCTGAAATGGGCCGCGCTCACGGTCATGGCCGTGCTCGCGCTGGCCTATGTGATGAACCTGTCCGGGCAGACCGCGAGCCTCGGCCTGTTCCTCGCCGGCGCGGGCGCGTTCTTCGCGGTGCTGTCGCCGCTGCTGGGCTGGTTCGGCACGGCGGTCACTGGCTCGGACACGTCGTCGAACTCGCTCTTCGGCGCCCTGCAGGTCGCCGCCGCGCACGGCACGGGCATGTCGCCGACGCTCGCGGCGGCCGCGAACTCGGCGGGCGGGGTGCTGGGCAAGATGATCAGCCCGCAGAACCTCGCGATCGGGGCCGCCGCGGTCGGGCTGGGCGGGCGCGAAGGAGAGCTGCTGCGCCGGGTGATCGCCGCGTCGTGCGTGCTCCTGCCCGCGATGTGCCTGCTGGTGTACCTGGAGTCGACGCCCGTCCTCGGCTGGGCCGTTCCATGATTGGTCTGACCTCATATGTGGTCTTGTTGACCCTGGGGTCTGCTTGTATGCTCCGATGGGTAAAGTCGGCGGCGTGGGAATGCCGGTGAGAATCCGGAGCGGTCGCGCCACTGTGATCGGGGTCCGCGGGCCCCGGAGTCAGACCTCGCACCGCCGACAACCCCTGACCGGGCCGCGTCAGCCCGAGGAGGTCCAGATGTGCACTGGTAGGCGCCCGAAAGCGGGTCGGCCGTGAGCGCGGAGAGCGGGTGGGCGCCCGTCCGCAAGGTCCGCACGCACGAGCAGGTCATCGCGCAGATCCAGGAGAAGATCCTCGGCGGCGAGCTCACGGTCGGCGCGAAGCTGCCGAGCGAACGTGAGCTGGTCGAGGCGCTCGGCGTCAGCCGGAGCAGCGTACGCGAGGCGCTCCGCGCGCTCGAGGCGATGGGCATCATCGAGGCGCAGGGCGGCTCGGGCCGTGATTCCGGCTCGGTGATCTCCGGCCGCTCCACCGAAGCGCTCGGCAACCTGTTGCGGCTGCACGTGGTTCTGGCCGGGATCAGCCTCGAGGAGCTCGTCGACATCCGCGTCCAGCTGGAGCGGCACGCGGTGTCCGGCGCCGCGGAGCACCGGTCCGAAGAGGACATCGAGCACCTCCGCTCGGTGGTCGGCTCGATGCGGCCGGAGCAGGTCTCGTCGACGGAGTTCAACGAGCTGGACACCGAATTCCACGTGAGCATCGCGCGCGCGTCGAGCAACGGGCTCGTCGTCACGCTCATGCAGGCGCTGCGGGACGCGGTGAAGGCGGAGATGGTGCGGGCGTTCACGGCGATCGAGGACTGGCGCGCGGTGGGCGACAAACTGGTCGCCGAACACGGCGCGATCGTGGATGCGATCGAGGCGCGGCACGGGAAGAAGGGCGCGGATCTGGTGGAGCGCCACATCCGGACCTTCTACCGCGACCAGCTGGCCGCCGGTTCGTGAGCGAGGAGTTCGTGCGGGTGCGCCGCACGGGGCACCTCGGCCACCTGACGCTCGACCGGCCCCGGCAGCTCAACGCCCTGACGCTCGGCATGATCACGGCGATGCGGAAAGCGTTGCTGCGGTGGGAAAACGACCCGGAGATCCGCCAGATCCTGATCGACGGCGCCGGGGACCGGGGTTTCTGCGCGGGCGGGGACATCCGCGTCGTCCACGACTCGGCGCGCGACGCCACGGATGCCGCGGAAGTGTTGTGGCGTGAGGAATACCTGCTCGACGCGCTGATCGGCGACTACGGCAAGCCGGTGGTGGTGCTGATGGACGGCATCACCATGGGCGGCGGCATCGGGCTCGGCGGGCACGCCTCGCACCGCGTGGTGACCGAACGGTCGGTGCTCGCGATGCCCGAGGTGAACCTCGGCATCGCCCCGGATGTCGGCGGCAGTCTGTTGTTCGCGAGGGCGCCCGGCGTGCTGGGCCGTCACCTCGCGATGACCGGCGCCCGGTTCGGCGCGGGGGACGCGATCCATTGTGGATTCGCCGATGTCTGCGTCGATTCGGCTGACCTGCCCGCGTTGTCGGCTGACCTGGCTGTCGCACCCGCTGAGGATGTGGTCAAGGGGAGCGTTCCGCCGTCGCCGTTGAGCGCCGCCTCGTGGATCTCCGAGTGCTACGCGACGGACGACGCCGCGACGATTCTCCAGCGCCTGCGCGAAGTTCCGGAAGCGGCGACCGCGGTGCGGCAAATCGAGGCGGCGTCGCCGCTCGCGGTGCGCGTGGCGCTGGCGGCGGTCGGCCGGGCCGCTTCCCTTGAGCTGCCTGAGGTTCTCGACCAGGACCTCCGCGCCGGCCTCCGCCTGATCGAGGGCCCCGACCCGGTCGAGGGCATCCGGGCGGTGGTCGTGGACAAGGCCCACCGGCCCCGCTGGTCCGCGCCTTCGGTAGCCGCCGTGCGGCCGGACGAGGTCGAGCGCTGCTTCGAAGATCTCGGCGATCGGGAGTTGCGGGCACGACAGCGTATGCGCGCATGAACAACGTGCGGACGGTCAGCGGAAGAGGCGGAAGAAACCGCGCACCTGCTCGATCAGCGACTCCGGCTGCTCCAGTGCGGCGAAGTGGCCGCCTCGCGGCAGCTCCTCGAACCAGCGCAGGTCGGTGAACCGTAGTTCGGCCTCACGCCGCGACGGGCGGGTTATGCCGCGTGGGTAGACCGACAGTCCGGACGGCGCGGTGACCTTGTCCCGGAAGTTGGCGAAACTCTCCCAGTACAGGCGCGCCGATGAGGTGGCTGACGCGGTGAACCAATAGACCGAGATCTCGTCGAGGATCGTCTGCCGCGACACCGCGTCCTCGGGGTGGCCGTTGTTGTCCGTCCACGCCCAGAACTTCTCGGCGATCCAGGCGGCCTGGCCCGCCGGGGAGTCGGTGAGGCCGTAGCCGAGGGTCTGCGGCCGGGTCGCCTGAATCGCCGAGTACCCCCGGCCGGTGCGCTGCATCTCCTTCGCGGCCTCGATGTTCGCCAGCTCCGCGGGCGTCGGGTCGTCGAACGTGCCCGCCGCGACTGATCCCAGGTTCAGGTGGACGCCGGCGACCCGCTCGGGTGCCACCTCACCCAGCGCGCCGGACACCGCCGAACCCCAGTCACCGCCCTGCGCGCCGTACCGGTGGTAACCCAGCGAAACCATCAACGTGTCCCAGGCGCGCGCGATGCGCGTGATGTCCCACCCGGTCGTCGACGGCTTGTCACTCCAGCCGTATCCGGGCAACGACGGCGCGACCACGTGGAACGCGTCCGCCGGATCCCCGCCGTGCGCGCGCGGATCGGTCAGCGGGCCGAGGATGTCCAGGAACTCCAGCACCGAACCCGGCCACCCGTGCGTGAGCACGAGCGGGAACGCGTCCGGCTCCGGCGACCGGACGTGCAGGAAGTGAATGCCCAGCCCGTCGACGGTGTCGCGGTACTGCGGGAAGGCGTTCAGCCGCCCGGCGAACCCGAAGTCGTAGTCCTCGGCCCAGCTGCGGCAAAGCTCCTGCGCGTAAGCCAGCGGCAGCCCCTGCGACCAGTCGTCCACCGGCTCGGGCTCGGGCCACCGCGTCCGCCGCAACCGGTCACGCAGATCCGCGATCTCGGCTTCGGTGATGCTGACCCTGAACGGCTCGGCGGCCACGGCAGGCTCCCTTGCTCGGTACGACCATCGTCCTACCGCGGCGCCTCGGTCTCCGCCTGGACGAGGGCGGCGACGCGGACATCGCGGGTTCGCTGCAGGTGGGCGGTGATGAGGCGCCGCGCCGTGTCCTGGTCGCCGCGGGCGATGGCGTCCGCGATGTCGTCGTGTTCGCCGTGGGTGGTGGCCAGGTTCGGTGACTCGGCGAGTGATCGGGTCTCATACGGCGCGAGCTGGCCTGCCAGCCGCTCCAGCAGTTCGACGATCGTCGCGTTGTGGCCGGCTTGGGCGAGGACGCTGTGCCAGCGGGCGTGCAGCGCGCGGGCCTGGGCGGGATCGGCCGCGCCCGTCGCCTGCAGCTGCACGTGGCGCAGGCGCGTGAGGTCCAGTTCGGACGCGTGCCGGGCAGCCGACGCCGCGGCCTCCGCCTCCAGCGCGATGCGCGCCTGGTAGATCTCGAAGACCTCGTCGGTCGAGCGCACCCGCACCTGCGCCCCGTGCGGCCCCCGGCTGAGCAGCCCGTCCGACTCCAGGCGCAGGATCGCCTCGCGCACCGGCGCCCGCCCGACGCCGAGGCGCGCGCTCACCGCCGTCTCCAGCACCGGGGTGCCCGGCGTGAGTTTGCCGGTGAGGATTTCCTCGCGCAGCTTGACGTACTGCTCCTGAGCCGAGCTGGACGCGGTGGGCGCCTTGGGCTCCGCCGCCCGGCGGGCGCTCGTTCGCGGCACGGTGTCCTCCGGTGCGTTCTGTGCTCGGGCGGCTGCGGTTCGTCGCCGAACCCGACGCAGGATACCGCATCCGCCGACGTGTGTCTCACACGATGGTACACACGTCGATGTGTGTCGACACGCGTCGACACAGCTGGTTGAGTCTCCGTCGACAGCTCGTGAGGAGGGCAGATGGCGGAGACCGTGTTCCGGCGCGGAGTGATCGTGGCGGCCTTGACCCCGTTCCGTGGCCGGACCACCCGGGTCGAGGGGCCCGCGTTCGCCCGGCAGGTCGCCGCGCTCGCGCGGTGGGCGCCGGCGGCGATCGGCGTCGCGGGGGTGGAGAGCCAGGAGTTCCAGGTACTCGGCCGCGCGGCAAGACTCAAGCTCGTCGAGTCCACTGTGGACAACGCCGCCGGCGTGCCGGTGCTCGCCGGGGTGTCGCATCCGTCGCTGGCCGAGTCGATCGCGCTGGCGCGGGAGTCGGCTCAACGCGGGGCGGCCGCCGTACTGGCCGTGGCGTCGGCCAAACCGTGGGGCGCCGCGCCCACCGGCGACGAGGCCCACCGCTGGTTCGCCACCCTCGCCGACGAAAGCCCCGTCCCGGTGGTGCTCTACAACAACCCGCGCCTCGGCGTGGACCTCTCCGTGGACACGATCGCCCGCATCGGCGCGCACCCGAACGTCGCCGCGATGAAGGAGACTTCCCGCGACGAAGCCAAACTGCTCGGCCTGCTCAGCCACGCCGCGCCAGGCCTGGCCGTGTACACGAACATGGAGCTGCTGGCCACGACGCTGCTCCTGGGCGGGCACGGCGCGATGCTGCCGCCGTCCGGACTCCCGGTGGCTCAGCGTGTCCTGGCCGCGGCCGAAGCGGGCGACCACGCCGAAATCGCCCGCTGGGTCCCGTTCTTCGCCGACTTCCCGAGCCGCTGGTCCGGCCTCGGTTTCCTGCCCGCGGTGAAGGCCGCGACCGCGCTGATGGGCCTCGACCTCGGCCGTCCACTGTGGCCCTACGACGCCATCGACGGCGACATCCTGCACGAACTCCGCGAGTACCTGCGCAAATGGGAACTGCTCGACGTTTTCTCCGATCCTTCAGGAGTGCTCCGATGACCCTGCTCGACCTCTCGCACCCGATCTGGCCCGGGATGCCGAAGATCCCGGTACTCCCGGACGTCGAGATCGACCCCGTGACCTCGATCGCCGGCGGCGCGCCGATGAACATCAAGGCACTACGCCTCGCGCTGCACGTCGGCACCCACATCGACGCCCCCGTGCACATCGTCGAGAGCGGCCGCTCGATCGACGAACTCCCCACGGAGCGGTTCGACCGCCACGCCGTGGTGTCCACTGTGGATCGCAAACCGGGTGAGGAGATCACCGTCGACGACCTTCTCGCCGGTGGCCCGCCGCCCCAGGCCGGCGACTTCCTGTTCGTCCACACCGGCTGGGACGTGAAATTCGAGACCGCCGATTACGACGACTTTCCCAGCCTGAGCCCCGAAGCGGCGGAATGGGCCGTCGCGCAAGGCGTCAGCCTGGTCGGCTCCGACACCCTCACCCCGGACCTGCCCGTGCATCGTCGTGGCACCGGGTTCACCTTCCCTGTGCACCGGACCCTGCTCTCCCAGGACGTCCTGATCGGCGAGAACCTGCGCAACCTCGGCCCGCTCGCCGGGCGCCGCGTGCGGGTGCGCGCGTTCCCGCTCGCGGTCCGCGGCGGTGACGCCGGTCCGGCGCGGATCGTCGCCGAATACTGATCCTCACCCAGAAAGCCTTACGTGCCATGGCATTCCCAGAGAACTCCCGGCGGCTCGCCCCTTCGCCGCTCGACCTCCCCGGCAGCCCGCTGAGCCAAGCGGCGGCGCAGCCGATGATGCTCGGGCTGTTCCTACCTTCGCAGACCGGCGCGTTCTCCCAGTCCACGCACCCGCGCGGGACGCGGTGGGACTTCAGCTACAACCGGCACCTCACCGAGGTCGCCGAGTCCTACGGGTTCGAGTTCGTCTTCGGGCTCCAGCAGTGGGTGCCCAAGGGCGGGTTCGGCGGCGAAACCCACTACCGCGAGAACTTCCTGGACCCGTTCATCACCACCGTCGCGCTCTCGGCCACGACGACCCGGATCCTGACCATCTCGACGGTGCACATCCTTTACGGCAACTGGCATCCGCTGCACCTGGCCCGGTTCGCCGCCACGGCCGACCACATCGCGGGCGGCCGGTTCGGGCTCAACATCGTCACCGGCTACGCCGAGAACGAACCGCTGATGTTCGGCATGGACCGCACCGAGCACGACAAGCGCTACGAGATCGCCGACGAGTTCACCTCGGTCATGCAGGAGCTGTGGCTGGGCGAGGACAACCTCACCCACGACGGGCCGCACTACCGGTTGCAGGACGCCTACGTGTCGCCGCGCCCGCGCCACGGCCGCCCGATCCTGGTGTCCGCGAGCGGCTCGCAGGCCGGTTTCGACTACGCCGCCAAGCATTCCGACATCGTGTTCACCTCCAGCCCGGCCGGCCCGGAGTTCTCCCGCGCGATCAAGGCGCTGCCGGAGCACGTCGCCCGGATCAAGGACACCGCGCGTGCGGCGGGCCGCGAGGTGAAGGTGATCATCTTCCCGATGGTGATCAGCAAACCGACCCGCGCCGAAGCCTTCGCCTACCGAGACGCCATCGTCTCCGCCGCCGATGTCGGTTCGCTGCGGGCCTACGCGGCGCGCCACGCCGGGGGTGACGCGCAGGCGTGGCCGGAGCACATCCCCGCCGACCGGATCCTCGGCGGGCACCTGCAGCTGGTCGGTTCCCCGCACGACATCGCCGACCAGATCGCGCAACTGCACGACGCGGGACTCGACGGCGTGCAGCTCGGGTTCTACGACTACCTGCCGGAACTGCACTTCTTTGGCGAGCACATCGTGCCGCTGCTGGCCGAGGACGGGCTGCGCGCGTGATCCTGAACGTGACCGTGATGGGCCTTGGCATGCACCTCGGCGCGTGGCGGTATCGCGAGGGAGCGGCCGCCGACTACCTGGATCCGCGCTACTACACCGAAATCGCGCGCATCGCGGAGGACGCGAAGCTGCACGCGATCTTCCTCGCCGACACGCTCGCGCTGAGCGAGGAGCACCTCCGCCGCCCGAACCTCGGCGCGCTCGACCCGGTGGTGGTGCTCGCGACGCTCGCTTCGGTGACGTCGAAAATCGGGCTGGTCGCCACAATGTCGACGACCTTCAACGAGCCCTACAACCTCGCGCGCCGCTTCGCCAGCCTCGACCACCTCTCCGGCGGGCGTGTCGGCTGGAACGTCGTCACCACCTTCGTACCCGACGTCGCGGCGAACTTCGGCAGCGCGAACCTGCCCGCGCACGACGACCGGTACCGGCGCGCGGGCGAGTTCGTCGAGGTCGTTGCGGCGTTGTGGGACAGCTGGGCCGAGGACGCGCTGATCGGGGACAAGGAGTCGGACCGCTTCGCCGATCCGGCACTGGTGCGGCCGATCGACCACGCGGGAGCGCATTTCGCGGTGCGCGGGCCGTTGACCGTGCCGCGGTCGCCGCAGCGGCGCCCCGTGATCTTCCAGGCGGGCGCGTCCGAGGACGGCCGGAACCTCGCGGCGCGCACGGCCGACGTCGTGTTCACGGTGCAGAACACACTCGAGGCCGCGCGGGAATTCCGCGCCGATTTGCGGGCCCGCGCGCCACGGCGCGAGGTCAAGGTGCTTCCCGGGGTGGTGCCGATCATCGGTGCCACCCGCGAGGACGCCTTGCGGCGTAAGGAAGAACTCGACCGGCTCGCGGGGGACGAGGAGTTGCGCAAGCTGGCGCTGCGCGTCGGTGTCCCCGTCGATGCTCTCGACCCGGACCGTCCGCTGCCGCTGGAGCTGGTGCGGGCGAACACGGATTTCAACGCCTCCCACGGATTCCGCGCCGCCGCCGTCCGTCTCACCGAGGAGGAGGGCGTCACGGTGCGGGAACTGTTGTACCGCAACGGCGGCGGGCACCTGCAGATCGTCGGTACCGCGGCGGATGTCGCCGACACCCTCGCGCACTGGTTCACCTGCGGCGCCGCCGACGGCTTCAACCTCATGATCGACGTCCTCCCCGACGGGCTAACCCGGTTTACCGAAGGGGTTCTTCCCCTGTTGCGGGCCCGCGGCCTGTTCCACGACGACTACCCCGGCGCCACCCTGCGCGCCAACCTCGGCCTGACCCAAGGAGCACGATGACCGTCCGCCTCGACCTTTCCGGCACCCCGGCGCGGATCACGATCGCCAACCCCGGCAACGGAAACCGCTTCACCGCCGCCATGATGGACGAGTTCGCCGAGGCATTGCGCGCGGTGGAATCCGCCGGCTCGCCCGTGCTCGTCCTCGACAGCGAAGGCGGCGACTTCACCTTCGGCCGGGACCAGCGCGAGCGCGTCCCCGGTCTGTCCAAAAGGGACAACCTGACGAAGATCCTCACCGTGAATGACCTGCTCTCCTCGGCGAGCGCGGTCACCGTCGCCGCCATCCGCGGGCACGCGTTCGGCTTCGGCACCGGGCTCTCGCTGCACGCCGATCTGACCGTGGCCGCGGACGACGCCGTGTTCGCGTTCGACGAGATCGCGCACGGGCTCGCGCCGCTGGTCGTCGTCGCCTACCTGGCGAAGTACGTACCGGAGAAGATCGCCCGCGAGCTGGTGCTGACCGGCCGCGAGGTCAGCGCCGAGGAGGCAGGCCGGCTGGCCGTCGTGAATCGCGTGGTCCCGCCGGAGCGGGTCGACGACGAGGTCGCGGAACTCGTTGCGGGGCTGGGCAAACGCGACCCCGGCGCGCTGCGCCTGATCAAGCAGTACCACCGTGACCTGCGCGACGACCGCGAGACCGAGCTGGGACAACGCGCGGTCGCGAGGCTCGCGGACTGGCTCGACGCCCGCTGAAGGAGAGAACGATGACCGAAGCCAGCGTCGAATCCCGCCCGGCGCCGGGGAGATCCCGGGGCAGGGGTGTGGCTTTCGCGGCCGCCTACCTCGGCTGGGTCCTGGACGGGTACGAAACCTACGCGCTCGTGCTGATCGGCAGCCAGCTCGTCGCCGAGCTCGTCGGACCGCACGCGTCGCCGCTGTATTTCGGGGGGCTGCTCGCGGTGCAGCTGGTCGCGTGGGCGATCGGCGGGTTGTGCGCGGGGGTGCTCACGGATTATTTCGGCCGCAAACGCGTGCTGATGTACTCGATCCTGGTGTATGCGCTGTTCACGGGCCTGAGTGCGCTGGCGTCGGAGTACTGGGTCTTCCTGCTGCTGCGCGTGGTGACCGGGCTCGGGATGGGCGCGGAATGGGGGCCGGGCAGCGCGCTGGTGTCGGAGATCTGGCCGGATCGCAGCCGTGGCAAGGGAATCGCCCTGCTGCAGTCCGGGTTCGGCGTCGGATTCCTGCTCGCGACGGGCGCGTACTGGACGCTCTCGGCGACCGGTGCCGGGCAGTGGCGGTGGATGCTCGTGCTCGGCGCCGTGCCCGCGCTCGTCGCGTTGTTCGTGCGGCGGTCGGTGCGGGAGTCGGAGCTGTGGGAACAGACTGACGCCCGGCGCAAGGAGGTCCGTGCGCGGGTTCGGCGTGGGGGAGAGCTGGGCGCGGAAGACCGGGCGCTGAGCCGGTTCACGGTCGCGGCGATCCTCGCGGATCCCGTGCTGCGCCGCCGTTTGCTCGGGTTGCTCGTGTTGTCCGCCGCGAGCCTGATCGGCTGGTGGGCGGTGTCGACGTGGATCCCGAGCTTCGTCGGGCAGGCCGTGTCCGGCCAGGGCGCGGCGAAGTCGGTGACCACGTGGATCGTGCTGGGCTACAACTTCGCCGGCGTGCTCGGCTGGCTCGTCTTCGGCGCGCTCGCCGACAAGATCGGCCGCCGGTGGACGATCTGGGGTTACTTCCTGTTCTCCCTCGGCGCGGTGTGGCTGCTGTTCGCCGTGCCCTACGGGTCACTCGGCACGCTCGGGTTCTTCGTGTTCGTCAACGGGTTCTTCACCCTCGGGCAGATGGGCTGGATGGCGACCTACCCGGTCGAACTGTTCCCCACCCATGCGCGCGGCACCGGGATCACCTTGGTGTTCAACACAACCCGCTTCATCGCCGCCGCGGGCGCGCTGCTGTCGGGGTACCTCGTCAGCGCTTTCGGTGGCATCCAGGTCGCCGCGCTCGCCATCGGCTCGGTCTACGTGCTCGGCGTCGCGGTCACGTTCCTGGTCGGCCCGGAGACGAAGGGGCAGCCACTGCGCTGAGGGTGGCCGTGGGCCTCGGCCTCGGCTGTGGAACGCTGTCCGGCGGGCACCAGCACGTCGCACAGGCCGGGCCGCTGGAACGGGTTTCCTTGGCCTGGCGGCCGCCGACGGTGACGTTCTGCCACGCCTTGATGTCCCAGTAGTTGATGGTCACCGCGGGACTGCCTGCGCCCTGGAACAGGTAGGTGCACCCGCGCTCGCCGGTGTCCGGGATGGCGGGAACCGGCGAGTCCCGTTGGTACTGGTCCAGGGTGCCGCTCAGCGCCTTACGCGGGTTGAGGCTCTTGGTGTCGGCGCTCCCCTTCGTGGCACTCGTCGGCGCGCTGCTCGAAGCGCTGGGCGCGGCCGTCGTGCTCGTTAGGCGGACAGAGCCGCCGCCGCGGCGAGCGTCGATTCTCGCTTGCTGTTCCGTTATGATGCACGTCGTGCCGTAATACAGAACAGCAAGGAGGGGCGCTGATGACTTCCGCGACCGACGTGGGTGAGTACGATCCGGCCACCTTTGAAGGCCTGCGCTTCCACACCGCCGTCAGCGCTTTCCGCGACGGCACCGACTCGCCACGCGACTACCTCGAACGCTGTCTCGCGACGATCGCCGAGCGCGAGCCCGTCGTGCGGGCCTGGGTCGTGCTCAACGAGCAGGCGGCCCGCGAGCAGGCCGACGCCAGCACCCGCCGCTGGCGCGACGGCCGGCCGCTCTCGCCCATCGACGGGATGCCGATCGGGATCAAGGACCTGCTCGAAACCCGCGACATGCCGACCCAGATGGGATGCGCCGCCTTCGACGGCAATTTCCCGAAGCGGGACAACGCGGCGGTCTGGGCGCTTCGCCAGGCGGGCGCGGTCGTGCTCGGGAAGACGGTGACCACGGAACTCGGTGGCCCGGAACCGAGCCCGACGACGAACCCGTTCAACCCCAGGCACACTCCCGGGGGTTCCTCGTCCGGCTCCGGCGCCGCGGTCGGCGCGCGGATGGTTCCCGCCGCAATCGCGACGCAGACGGGCGGTTCGCTCATGCGCCCGGCGAGCTTCAACGGGAACTGGGGCCTGAAACCCTCACAAGGAGCCATAAACCGGGGTGAACGCCAGACGGCGAGCATGACCTCGCACGGTGTTCTCGCCGCGTGCCCCGAAGACATGTGGCTGGTGGCGATCGCCATCGCGTCGCGCGCGGGCGGCGACCCGGGGTGGCCCGCGTTGGCCGGGCCCGCCATGCCGCCGGCGCCACGCCAGCCGGGAACGCTGGCCGTGCTGGAAACGGACGGCTGGGCGCGTTTGGACGACGCCGGTCGCGAAGCGTTCGAGAATGTCCTCGCGCAGCTCGAAGCGAGTGGTGTGCTTCTGGTACGCCGCAGGGAAGACGCTGTCGTGGAACGGGTCGAGCGCGCGCTCCGGGGCGCGTCCGAGCTGGGGAGCGCGATACTGGCGTGGGAACACTACTGGGCGTTCCGTGATGTCGTGGCGAACAATCCCGGCGGCGTCAGCGCGCGCGGGAAGCGGTTTTTCCTTGAGGCTGCGGAAAAACTCGGCGCGGCGGGCTACGAGGAGGCCCTCCGCGACCGCGCTGCGGTCAAGTCCGCCTACGCGCTTTTGGGGCCACGGGTGGATGCGGTCATCGCGCCGACGTCGAGTGGCTCGGCGCCGGAGTGGCTCGGGGATGTCCCGGGCGGCGAGCCCGCGAGGTGGCCGACCGGGGATCCGGCCTTCAACTTCCCGAGCTCGCTGCTGGGCGCGCCCGCCGTGAATGTCCCGTTGATGGCGGTCCGCGGGCTTCCGTTCGGTTTCCAGGTGATGGGGCAACCGGGCGAGGACGCCAAGATGGTGGCGATCGCGCGTTGGATGGGGCAGGCTTTGGCGCCGGTCGGCGCCTGACCCACACGCACTACGCCCGCCAGCGACCGTTGGCGGGCGTAGTTTCGTGGTTCCGGGACGTGGACATGATGCGTTCGCGGGTTTCCCGCATCTCGACGGCTGCGTTGAGGAGCGCGATCGCCGGATGGGGCAGCAGGGTGATGATGCCAAGGTGGCGGCGTTCGCGCGTTGGATGCGCCAAGCGTTGGCTCCGGTCAGCGCCTGACCCGCTGAGTCCCGTGCGCTTCAGGGGATTTCGCGCGTTCGCGGGTTTCCGGCATCCCCACCACCACGATCAGCAGCGCGATCGCCGCTACCACAGTGATGTAGACGCCGGGCGCGAGCTTCCCGAAGCGCTCCGTGAGTAGCGCGCCCACGATCGGCGCTGTGCCGCCGAAAACGGCATAGGCGATGTTGTAGGCGAGCGCCGTGCTGGTGGCGCGCACCCGGGGCGAGACGAGCTCCACCGCAGTGATCGTCGCCGCCATGGCGACCACCGCGGCCGGGATGGCCAGCAGGACCTCGGCGGCCACTGTGGACACCAGCGTGCCGCCCCGCGCGAGGACATACGCCGGAACCGAACCGCCGACCGCGAAGGCCACTCCGGTGATCAGCAGAGGTTTCCGCCCGAACCGGTCCGCGAGTGCACCGGTGACAACGGAAAGAGCGGTACAGGGCAGCAGCGCGACGCCCCCGGCCACCAGCACCGTGGTCCCGCCGACGCCGCCGGTGGTCATGAGATAGGTGGGCAGGTAGCCCAGCAGATTGTGCACCACCACGGCGAGCAGCGCGAAAACCGCGAACAGCAGGAAGAAGACCCGCCAGTCACGGAACGACTCCCTGACCGGCGCCGCCGAGGTTTCGCCGCGGGCTTCCAGCGCCCGGAAAGTGCTGGTTTCTTCGAGCCGCAGGCGCATGTAGAGCCCGACCAGCGCCATGAGGCCCCCGAACAGGAAGGCGAGCCGCCACGTCCACTCCGCGTAAGCCGCGGGCGACGCCAGTTTCAGCACGAGCAGCGCGAACGTGGCGAGCGCCGAGCCGATGAAGGTCGCGCTTCCGACGGTGCTGATCCACAACCCGCGCTTACCCGCGGGCGCTTGCTCCATCACGTAGGAGGCGGCACTCGTGTACTCGGCCCCCATCGAGATTCCCTGCGCCAGCCGGCAACAGATCAGCAACACCGGCGCCAGCGCTCCCACCTGGGCGTAGCCGGGCAGCAGCGCGATCGCGACCGTGGACACCGCCATGATCAGGACCACTGTGGACAGTGCCGTGCGACGGCCGAGCCGGTCGCCGATGCCGCCGAACACGGCGGCGCCGAGCGGGCGCACCACGAAGGCGATGCCATAGACCGCCAGCGTGGACAGGATCGCCATGGTCTGGTTCCCGGCGGGGAAGAAGTGCCGGGCGATGATCGTCGCCGAAGATCCGTAGATGACGAAGTCGTAGGACTCCACCGCGTGCCCGAACATCGCGGCGCCGAGGATTTTCTTCCGCATCACAGCTCCATCCGAGAGGGGGCACTGCCGTACTGAAAGCGTTCACCCCGCCGAGACGTACGCGGCGAGCTGGGCGTGGGTGGCGAACCAGACGTCGCCGCGCGAGGCGATGTGTTCGAGCAGTTCGGTGAGGATCGCGACGCGGGACCGGTGCCCGATGCAATGCGGATGCATCGTGAGCTGGAAGACGCCGCCTTCCGCGTAGGCGACGTCGAACTCGTCGCGCCAGAGCGAGAGCACCCCGCGCGGGGTGGTGTACGGCCGCAGCGAACTGAACCGGTCCATCGCGAAATACGCCATGTCGTCCCGGATCCACTCGACCGGAACCTCGACCAGCCCGGTCGGTTCCCCGTCGGCGAGGATCTCGTAGCAGTCGTCATCGGCCATCAGCGACGAGTCGTAGGCCAGCCCCAGCTCACGCACGATGTCCAGCGTGTGAGCCGAAAAGTCCCACGAAGGCGTGCGGATGCCGGCCGGGCGCGTTCCGGCGAGGCGTTCCAGCGTGTCCGCCGCCCGCAACGCCAGGTCGCGTTCGGCCTCGGCGGGCAGCAGGGTGTTGCGCTCGTGGATCCAGCCGTGCAGGGCGACCTCGTGTCCGTCGTCCACATAGGACTTCACTTCGCCGTCGTGGAGCAACGCGGACACCGCGGGCACGAAGAACGTCGACGGCGCCTCGAATCGCCGGAGCAGATCGAGGATCCGCGGTACGCCGACGCGGGCCCCGTACTCACCCTGGGAAAGCTTGCCGGGCAGCACTTCACCGTCGCGCAGCGCGGGCGTCTCGTGGTCGGAGTCGAAGGACAGCGCCACGGCCACCTTCGCGCCGCCGGGCCAGGATTCCGGCCGCAGTGGACGTCCGGCGCGAACCCGTTCGACGTGGCCACGCCAGGTCCGCTCGTCCCACTGCCATGGCTGCTGCTCGGTCATCGACCCCTCCATGTTTCGGAATACAGCACGCTGTGCCGGAGTGTAGACCGGACGGTCATCCCTCCGCCACCCGCCGCAGCAAGGGCGTGATGCGGTAGTCGACGAGCTGCCGCATGACCAGCGCGGTGTTGGTGCGCTCCACGTCCGGGACGGCCAGGATCTGGCCGGCGATCCGGTAGAGGTCCTCGGCGTCGGTCGCCACCACGTGCACGAGCACGTCGGCGGCCCCGGAGACGCCGTGCACCTGCAGGACTTCCGGGATCCCGGCGAGTGCCCCGGAGACCTCGTCCAACCGGGACTGCCGGACCGTGGTGGTGATGAAGGCGCTCAGCGGATAGCCGAGCGCGGCGGGATTGACGCGCCGCTCTGGCGAGCCGAGTGCTCCGTTCTGTTCCATGCGCGTCAGGCGCGCGTGGGCGGTGTTGCGCGCGACGCCCACCTCGTCGGCCAGCGCGACCGTCGTGGCGCGTGGATTTTCGTTGACCTTCAGGAGGATTCGGGCGTCGATCTCGTCGATGGCCGGGTCGCTGGGCATCCTGCTCACCTTTCTCGGGGGTGTGTCGGCGCGTCCTGCGCAGTCTGCGCAAATTATCAGCCCGATATTGAAGATCCGGCCACGAATCCCCTTGACTCGGAAGCATTCGTCACGGAAGGGAGTTCTCGTCATGAGCAGTCCCGCGCTCAGCCCGCGGTCACTCGGCGCCGGTTTCGAGACGCTGCGTGAGGTCGAGCGGAGGGTGCTCTGGCTCTCCACGGCGATCATCCACCACGCCAACCGGGTGCGGCCGAACCCGTCCGGCCTCAAGGTGGGCGGGCACCAGGCCTCCTCGGCGTCGATGGTGTCGATCATGACCGCGCTGTGGTTCCGGCAGCTGCGCCCGGAAGACCGGGTTTCGGTCAAACCGCACGCGTCGCCGGTGCTGCATTCGATCAACTACCTGCTCGGCGAGCTGGACTCGTCCTACCTGACGCGGCTGCGCGAATTCGGTGGCCTGCAAAGCTATCCGAGCCGGAGCAAGGACCCGGACCCGGTGGACTACTCGACCGGTTCGGTCGGAATCGGGGCCACAGCGCCGATCTGGGGCGCGGTGTCGCGGCGTTACGTCGACGCCCACGGCGGAAGCGCCGGAACCGGGCGGCAGTACTCGCTGATCGGTGACGCCGAACTGGACGAGGGCGCGGTCTGGGAGGCGGTGCTGGATCCGGCGGTCGCCGGGCTCGGCGAGCTCGTCTGGATCGTCGACCTGAACCGGCAGTCGCTGGACCGCGTGGTCCCCGACATCGCCGCGGGCAAGCTGCAGGGCATGTTCACCGCGGCGGGCTGGCAGGTGATCACCCTGAAATACGGGCAGCTGCTGGAAGAACTGTTCACCCGTCCCGGCGGAATCGAGCTGCGGCAGCGGATCGACGAAATGACCAACCCGGAGTACCAGCGGCTGCTTCGCCGCGATGGCGCGGAAATCCGGCAGTGGCTGCCCGGCTCCGGGCCCGGCGCGGAACCGATCGCGCGCCTCATCGCCGGGCTCGACGACGACACGCTGGTCGAGGCGGTCGCCAACCTCGGCGGGCACGACCTCGGCGCGCTGGACGCGGCCTTCGAGTCCATCGACGACACCCGCCCGACCGTCGTTTTCGCTTATACGGTCAAGGGATTCGGGCTGGCGACCCAAGGACACCCACAGAACCATTCGGCGCTGCTGACCGGGGGCCAGCTGAACGAACTGGCCGCCCGGCTCGACGCGGACCCGGACGATCCGTGGCGGACGTTCCCGGACGGTTCGGCGGCCGGCGCACTGTGCGCGGAGACCGCGAAAAGGTTGCGCCGCCCCGAAACGCCGGCCCAGTCGCCGCCGTCGCTTCCGGTCGACATCGGCCGCACCCCGTCCGGGACCGCGACGACGCAGGCCGCGTTAGGACGGGCGCTGCTCGACCTGACGCGTGAGGCGCCCGAAGCGGCCAAGCGGGTGGTGACGGTCAGCCCGGATGTCAGTTCCACGACCAATCTCGGTGGCTGGGTGAACAAGGTCGGCGTCTGGTCGTCCAGCGAGCGTCCGGACTGGTTCGCCGACGACGCGGAGACGATCCTGCACTGGCGGGAAAAACCGGCCGGGCAGCACATCGAGCTGGGCATCGCCGAGGTCAACCTGGTGAGCCTGCTCGGGGAGCTGGGCGCCACGTGGAGCCGCTGGGGTGAACCGCTGCTGCCGATCGGGGTGCTCTACGACCCGTTCGTCGAGCGCGCGCTGGAGCCCTGGTCCTACGGCATCTACGCGGGCGGCCAGTCCATCCTGGTCGGTACTCCGTCCGGGGTGTCGCTGGCGCCGGAAGGGGGCGCGCACCAGTCGATCACGACGCCTTCGATCGGCCTGGAACAGCCGGGATGCACGACTTACGAGCCCGCGTTCGCCCTCGACACGGAGTGGATCCTGTTGGCCTGCCTCGCGCGGCTGGGCAAACCGGGCGGCAGCTCGGCCTATCTGCGGCTGTCGACGCGTCCGGTCGAGCAAGCGCTGGCGGCGGTTCCCGAGGACCCTGCGGCACGGGAACGTCGGCGGCGCCAGGCCGTGGCCGGGGCCTACGCGCTCCGGCGCCGGGAAGGCGCGAGGGTGACGATCGCCGCGATGGGAGCCGTTGTGCCGCAAGCACTCGCGGCCGCGGACCGATTGGCGGCGATGGGCACGATCGCCGACGTCCTCTGCGTGACGAGCCCCGACCTGCTCTATCGCGCGGTGCGCGCGCGGCAGGGGCACGAACCGGCCGACTCGTGGATCCTGGACCAGGTTTTCCCCGCCGCGCGGGCGAACCCGCTGGTGACTGTCCTGGATGGACACCCGCACACGCTGTCCTTCCTCGCGACGATCAACCGGGTCCCGACGACCGCGCTCGGCGTGACGCGGTTCGGCCAGTCCGGCTCACTCGAAGACGTCTACCGCCACCACGGCCTCGACGCGGACAGTGTCGTCCGCGCGGCACTCGACCTCCTCGGCTGAGCCTGTTTCAGCCCATGCTGTCGATGGCGATCTTCATCGCGAGTACCGAACACAAGATCCCGCCGACGAGCGTGACCGCCGACCACGCCAGCGCCGGGCCGGGCCGGATCAGGCGGCGCGCCACCAGGTAAACCACCGCGGCGACCACGAAAACGAGCAGCGGGAACACGAATCCCAGCCAGGAACCCGCGCCCATCAAGATCGCGCAGCCCGCGGTGGCCAGCGCCGTGCCCCGGGGGCGGAAATCCCGGCGGGTGAGCAAGTACGTGCACAAAACCGGGAGCGCGGTCATGACGACGAGGTAGGACGCGGCGCCGACGGCATCCGGCATCGGTGCGGCACTGGGCATACGCGGCTGCTCCCCTGGAATCGTGAGTATGGCGGTGATCGCCGAATTCCCGGACATCCCTTTGCCGCCCTACTCCGTTACTTGCTGACGAACACAACATACTTGCCAGTACCGTTGTGACGCGCGTCCTTCGTCAAGTACGGTCCCCGTCCACAAGGACTCCCGGGGGAGACGGCCGGCATTCCTCGGGATGGGAAAAATGGATCACACGGGTTCGATGACGGAACTGGGTTTCGGCTGGATCACCCCGGTTCTGTCGTATGTCATGGCGTGCATCGGCAGCGCCCTCGGTCTGCGCTGCATGGTCCGCGCCCTTTCGGCGAGCGGGCGCGCGCGGCGCAACTGGCTGATCAACGGCGCGATGGCGATCGGCACCGGGATCTGGACCATGCATTTCATCGCGATGCTGGGCTTCGGCGTCACCGGCACCGGCATCCGCTACGACGTGCCCCTCACCGTGCTGAGCCTGCTGGTCGCGATCGCCGTCGTCGGCATCGGCGTGTTCTTCGTCGGTTACAGCCGGTCCCGGACGCTTTCGGTGCTGCTCGGCGGGCTGGTCGCCGGGGTGGGTGTGGCGGCGATGCACTACCTCGGAATGGCCGCGATGCGGTTGTCCGGTGAAGTCGGCTACAACGCCGGCGTGGTCACGCTTTCCGTGGCGATCGCGGTGGCGGCGGCGACGGCAGCGTTGTGGGCGACGCTGACCATCCACGGCGCGGCTTCCGCCGTCGCGGCGTCGCTGGTGATGGGTCTCGCGGTGAGCGCGATGCACTACACGGGCATGGCGGCGGTGCGCGTGGACGTGCACGCGGCCCATGAGGCGACTCCGGGTGCGACGCCGATGCAGTTCATCTTCCCGCTGGTGGTGGTGCTCGGCTCGTACCTGTTCCTCACGTCGGCCTTCGTGGCGTTGTCGCCCGGCGCGCAGGCGATGGCCGCGGCGCCGCGCGACGAGGGCAGGCGGATCGAGCTGTGACCGGATGACGCCGGCCGCCCGAACTGTTCCATTTTCCCGTAGGAGAAGGCATGTCGCTGCGTGATGGGCTGCCAGGGGCCGGCCTCCGGCCGTCGGCGATCGCCGGCCGGTTGCGCCCGAAACCCGTGCGCGCGAAGATCGTCGCGCTGCTCATGGTCCCGGTCGTATCGCTGATGGTGCTGTGGGCGCTGGTGACCGTCCAAACCGTCCAGCAGGCGTGGACTTCGCAGCAGCTGGAGAAACTCGACACCGGATTGTCCGGCCCGGTGAGCGCGCTGGTGAGCAGCCTGCAGGACGAACGGGCCACCGTTTCCCGGTTCCTGTCGCGGCCGGGCGACGCCGATCAGGCCGGCCTCGGAGCCCGTCACGAGCAGACCGAGAAAGCGCTTTCCGCTCTGCGCGACGGGCTGGCACCGGTGGCCGCCGACATCCCGGGCCTGGCGCCCGAAGTGGACTCGAGGCTCAGCGCGGTCATCGACGACGTCGCCGGGCTGCGGACGGCCCAGGCCGCCATCGCCGACCGGCGTCAGGATTGGCCCGCCGCGTTCGAAGCCTATTCGGCGGCGATCCGCGACACCTTCGCGGTCGAGAGCGCCCTGCGGCAGATCCAGAACGAGGCGTCCGCGCGCACGGCGTTGTCGCTCTCGCAGGTCGGTGAGATGCTGGCCCGCCAGGACGCGGTGCTGACCTCCCAGGCCGGCGGGCGGTTGAACGCCGGGGCGTACCGAGTGTTCATCGATGCGCTGGGCGGCCAGCGGACGCTCAGCGCGGCCGCGCTCGCCGACCTCCCGGAGCCGCATCTGACCGCGTACCGGCAGCTGCTCGGCAGCGAGGAGTACCGGTCACTGTCCGCGGTGCAGGACACCGTGGCGGGCGACATTTCGGGCCGCGACACGGCTTCGGCGATCGCCTCCGGTCAGTGGGCGTCCGCGCTCGACCCCGTCCTGACCCGGCTCGCCACCGTCCGGTCCGGCCTGGAAACCGCGGCGGGTGCCGACGCCGCCGCAGCAGCCGAATCAGCGCTGACGCGGGGCGCCGTGATCGTGCTGCTCGGCCTCCTGGCCGTGCTGCTGGCGCTGGTGATTTCGGTCCGGATCGGCCGCGGTCTTGTGGTCGAACTGGTGGGGTTGCGGGATTCCGCGCTCGAACTCGCGAACCGCACGCTGCCGGGGGCGATGCGGCGGCTGCGCGCGGGCGAGAAGATCGACGTCGATTCGGACGTGCCGCTGGTGACGTCGGCGGACGGCGAGATCGGCCAGGTCGGCGACGCGCTGAACGCCGTGCGGCGCTCCGCGCTCAACGCCGCCGCGGAACGGGCGGAGCTGCTCACCGGGGTGTCGGGCGTGTTCGTCACGCTCGCGCGGCGCAGCCAAACCCTGTTGCACCGCCAGCTCAGCCTGCTGGACGAAATGGAGCGGCGCACCGACGCGGCCGACGATCTCGAAGACCTGTTCCGCCTCGACCACCTCGCGGCGCGCATGCGGCGGCACGCGGAGGGCCTGATCATCATGTCGGGCGCCACCGCGGGACAGGTGTGGAGCCAGGCCGTGCCGCTGATGACCGTGGCCCGCGCCGCGGTGGCGGAGGTCGAGCAGTTCCATCGGGTGGAGGTCCGGCGGATGGCCGACGTGTCCGTGCAGGGCGCCGCCGTCGCCGACCTGCGGCACCTGCTCGCCGAACTCGTCGAAAACGCCACCTCGTTCTCCCCGCCCACCACCACCGTGCTCGTGCACGGCGAGCAGGTCGGCACCGGGTTCGTCATCGAGATCGAGGACCGCGGCCTCGGCCTGAGCCCGGAAAGCCTGGCGCAGGCCAACATCCGCCTCGCCGAAGCGCACCAGCTCGAGCTGTTCGACAGCGACCAGCTCGGGTTTTTCGTCATCAGCAGGCTCGCCCAGCGCCAGGGGATCACGGTGACCCTGCGGCGATCGGCCTACGGCGGTACCTCCGCGGTGGTGCTCCTGGCCAACTCCCTGCTGTCGCGGCACGACGAGTTTTCCCCGCACACCGGCACTTTCTCCACGCCCCGCGCCGCACTCGCCACCCGGGCGCAGGTTTCGCGGCGGCCGGCCATGATTCCCGCGCGCGACCCCGTGCCCCCGGACCGGCGGCTGCCGGCGGTGCCGGCCGGCGAACCGGTTTTCGCCGACGACGCGACCGGCGGCCTGCCGCGACGCACGAGACAGGCCAGTCTCGCGCCGGGCCTGCGAAATCCCGGGGACGAGGAGACGGCGCCGCCGGTCGCCTCGCCCGAGCAGGCCCGCGCGACGATGTCCGCCCTGCAACAGGGATTTCTCCGTGGGCGCAACAGCTGAGGCCGCATCGAGGCAAGGAGAGATCTGATGGTGGAGGCCACCGAAAGCAGCCAAGAGCTGTACTGGCTCCTGGACGAGTTGGTGGGCAACGCTCCGCGCGTCCGGCACGCGCTGCTGCTGTCCGACGACGGGCTGGCCATGGCCACGTCCACCGGCATGAGGCGGGAGGAGAGCGAGCACCTGGCAGCGGTGGCGTCGGCGCTGAACAGCCTGGCCAAGGGTGCAGGACGGCAGTTCAGGGCGGGGCCGGTCCGCCAGACGATGGTCGAGCTGGCCGAGGGTTTCCTGTTCGTGATCGCCGCGGGCGGGGGCACCTGCCTCGCGGTGTTCACCGAGGCCGGCACCGACATCGGCCTGGTCGCCTACGAGATGGCACGCCTCGTCACACAGGTCGGGGAGCACCTGTACACCGCTCCCCGCGGGACCGGCGGCCCCGTGGCCGCGGAGCGGACCGGACCGTGAAAGAGGCGAGATGAACCGGCCCGCGGACCAGTGGTACGGCGACGACTCCGGTCCTCTGGTCCGGTTGTACGCGCTGACGAAGGGGCGGGCGCGGCCGGCAGGCGAGTTCCTGGACGTGATCGCGCTCGTGTGCGGCACCACCGATCCCGACAACGACCTGACGCTGAGCCCCGAGCAGGCGACCCTGCTCACCCTGTGCCGTGATTCGCTCCTGTCGGTCGCCGAACTCTGTGCCAGGGCGAACCTTCCGCTCAACGTCACCCGGGTGCTGCTGGCCGACCTGCAGCGCGGCGGGCACGTCCGGATCGTGCGGCCCGGGCAGCCCGGCCGGATTCGCGACGACCACATACTGAGGGAAGTGCTCGATGGACTCCGTGCGCTCTGAGCGCCGCGCCGCCGCGCGGCCCTTCGTCGCCTTGAAGATCCTCATCGCGGGCGGGTTCGGCGCCGGCAAGACCACGATGGTCGGCGCCGTCAGCGAGATTCCCCCGCTGCGCACGGAGGAACTGCTCACCGAGGCCGGCGTGGCCGTGGACGATGCCAGTGGCGTCGAGACCAAGACGACCACCACGGTCGCGCTGGACTTCGGCCGCATCACCTTCGACGAGCGGCTCGCGCTGTACCTGTTCGGCACGCCGGGCCAGGACCGGTTCTGGTTCTTCTGGGACGACATCGCCCATGGCGCGCTCGGAGCCGTCGTCGTCGCCGACCCGCGCCGCCTCGAAAGCTGTTTCCCGGCGGTCGACTACTTCGAAAGCCGCGGAATTCCGTTCGTCATAGCGGTGAACTGCTTCGCCGGTGCCCGCCGGTACCGGGTCGAGCACGTCACCACCGCGCTCGATCTCGACGAAGGCACGCCCGTCATGCTGTGCGACGCGAGGGACAAATCCTCGGCGAAGGACGTGCTGATCGCCCTGGTGGAACGCGTCCGTCGAATGTCGACAAAGGACTCATGAGCCGCGGGGGAATCGCGGGTCCGTGGCCCGTTGTTCGGACATGCGGGCGACGTGTTCGGAGGCGACGGAGAAACCCGCGGCGAACGTCCGGCCCGGTGTCGCGTCCTGGCGCACGGTGGCGGCGAACGAGCGGAGCCGGTCGGCGAGTTCCTTGCTGGTGAACGATTCCGTGACGTGCAGCTCGCCGGGCGCGTTGAGCGCGTCGAGCAGTTGTCCGCCTCGGCGGTGCAGGGATGTGAGGTCGCGGCGCGCTTCTTTGAGTGCTGTCGTGGCGAAACGCACCAGGTACCTGCCGAGTTCCCAGGCGGCCGCCGCGCGTTCTTCCGCCGTCCAGGCGGGCCGCGCTCGTTCCAGGACGTCGTGCATGTGGTCGCGCACCACCGGGATCGCCGGTGGCGGGGGCATGGGGCTCCGTAGCCGATCCAAGAGATCGAGGGCGTCCGGCCGGGGAGCGGGTGGGCGTCGGAGGTGGTGGGACAGCTCGATCCGGCAGGCCCGCAGTCCACGCAGGTAGCCCTCGGCGTATTCGCCCGAGCCGATGGCGGGCATGCCGAGAATTGTCGTGTCGAGGGAATGCAGGGCGACGGAAATGGTGAACTGCCGCAATTCAGTCATGATGCCCTGGGCCTGCTCCCGGCGGTCGAACACCGCGCGGGCGGCGTCGACCCAGTCCGGCTGGCCTTGCAGCAGCTGTTTGCCGAGGTCCCAGTTGTCGCGGTCGGCGTAGCGTTTCTCGTTCAGGTGCCGGGAGAGCGCCGCCACCCAGGTCGTGTCCACCTCGTTCGCGCCCACGTCCGGACTATAGGACCGCGCGGCCGGGACCGGTCCCGGGCACGCTGGTTGATCGGCCCGGGGCGGCGATCTTGGTTTGACTAGGCTCGGGCCATGTTTCATCTTGATCACCTCTGCCTCGGTGTCCGCGATCTTGCCGACGGCGTGCGGCGAGTGCACGAGGAGACGGGGCTCGCCTACTACGACGGTGGAGTCCTGGCCGGCAGCATCGGGAACACGATCTTCCCGCTCGGCGAGGACGTCTATCTGGAGGTCGAGGCGGTGACGGCCCCCGCGGCCGAGCGGAACGAGGCGGCGGCCTGGTTCGACCGGGTCGTCGCGGACGGCGACCGGTGGATGTTCTGGTGCTTGCGCGCCGAGACGATCGACGAGCTGACCGCGGTCGCGGAGCGGCTCGGTGGCGAGGTGTCGCGGGTTCCGGGGCGCGTCCAGGCCGACGGCACCCAGCGCCTCATCATCACCGCGCCCGGCTCGGACCGCGTGTTCGACGCGTGCTGGCGCCGGGGGCTGCCGAACTGGTTCTACCGGGAGGATCCGGGCACGAACCCGGATCGTGGTGCGGCGGAGCACGGCGAGCGCGGGGCGGGCGTGACCCGGCTGGAGATCGGTGCCGACGCCGCGGAACTGCGGGAGCACATCGGCGCCGAACTCTTCGACCGGCTGCCACTAGAGGTCGTGCCCGGCAAGCCGGGCGTGCACGCGATCACGGTGCGCACTGAGTCCGGGCACGAGGTCACGCTGCGCCGGGACCCGGCTGGGCTGTAGTGGGGCCCGTCTCCGTACGGCGCGATGGGAAGGTTCGCCGGATCGCGGCCTTCGGCGGCGGCTGTCCGCCCGCCGTCTCCGAAAGGCGCGTCAGGGTTTGCGGCGCAGGCCTCGTCGAACAGCGCGTCCGTTGCGGGTGAACCGTCCGTCAGCGCCCGGCCGAGGTAGCGGAAGACGGTCGCGCCCCCGCAACCTCTACGAGTACGGCACGGTGATCACGCTCGTGGCCGCTGCCGCATGGCTCGTCATCCACGTCACCACCACCGCCATCACCGGCGTGCTCGTCTTGCCCGGCGTCGCGAGCATCCTCTACCTCGCCGGATCCCTGCGACCGCAAGCGGAACCGCCGCAACGCGAGACGCGGTACCGGATCGCCTACCGTGCCACGATCATCGGGTTCCCGCTGTTCGCCGTCAGCTGCGGCGCCGTGTGGGCGGAATCGGCCTGAGGCCGTAGGGCCGCGGCCCTACGCCTTCGCGTGCGCCACGAGGTGCTTGCGCAGGTACGTGAGGTGCTTGACGATCGCGCTCTCCGCGGCGTCGGGGTTCCGCTCGGCGATGGCGTCCACGATCGCCTTGTGCTGGCGGACCGTGGTGCGGCCGACCTCGGGGGAGAGGTCCAGGTAGTGCACCGGCTCGGTTTCGTGGTGCAGCGCGGAAACCAGTGACGCCAGCACGCGGTTGCCCGAGGCCTGCGCGATCAGCGAATGGAACTGCTCGTCGAGCTTGGGCACTTCCGGATCGTCGACGGAGGCGGTCTTCTGCCGCTGCACGATGTCCCGCAGCCGCTCGAGGTCTTCGGCGGTGCGGTTGGCCGCGGCGAGCCGGACGGCCGGGACCTCCAGGTGCTGCCGCACCTCGGCGACCTCGGTGAAATCGATGCTGCCCAGGGTCAGCAGGTTGTGCACGCTGTCGATGACGGCGGACCCGAGCGAGGTGTGGTCGACGAGCTGGACGAAGTTCCCGCCGCGGGAGCCGGGCACCTTGTAGATCAGCCGCTGGGTGGTCAGCGACCGCAGCGCCTCCCGCACGGTGGTGCGGCTGACGTTGAACTGCCGCGCCAGCTCGGCCTCGGGCGGGAGCAGGTCCCCGGACTTCAGCTCGCCGGACAGGATCGCCACCCGGATCCGTTCCTCGACCTGCTCACGCGGCCGGAGCACTTTCTGGCCGATCACCCTGGCCTGCTGAGCATCGCGGAGCTCTGCCACCTGCGTCACCTACCTACCGCTCAAGACGTGAACCGCGCGAGTATAGCGGTTCATTGTCCGACAATGCCACGCGACGCCCGTGCTTGTCCAACCCGCCGCGCCGGTGGACGGGCCTCCCCGCGCCGCTTTCCGAGGCATTGTCAAAAGTTGGACCTTGAACAAGCGGACCTTCTGACCTACGGTCACTCCCATCGCAACGACGCGTCGCTTCCGGGCGCGGGCAAACCCAGGAGAAAGCATGGCTACGCAGGCCCCGGCTCCATCGGTGTCCATCGGGAAGATCGCTTTCGCGAGTTTCATCGGCACCGTCATCGAGTTCTTCGACTTCTTCATCTTCGGCACGGCTTCGGCCCTGATCTTCAACAAGATCTTCTTCCCCGCGCTCGATCCGCTGGCCGGAACGCTCGCCAGTTTCGCCACGTTCGGCGTGGCCTTCGCCGCCCGCCCGCTCGGCGGTGTCCTTTTCGGACACTGGGGGGACCGGCTGGGGCGCAAGAAGATGCTGGTGCTCAGCCTCGTCCTGATGGGCGTTGGCACCGCGATGGTCGGAGTGCTGCCGACGTATGGCCAGATCGGCATCGGCGCGCCGCTGCTGCTGGTGCTCTCGCGATTGCTGCAGGGCGTCGCGATCGGCGGTGAGTGGAGCGGCGCCGTGCTGATGGCCGTCGAGCACGCCCCGCCGGGCAAACGCGCCTTCTACGGCAGCTGGCCGCAATGCGGTGTTCCGGCGGGCCTGGTGCTGGCGACCGCGCTGTTCTACCTCGTCGAGCAGCTTCCGGCGGACGCGATGCGGACCTGGGGCTGGCGGCTCCCGTTCCTGGTCAGCGTGGTGCTGGTGGCGCTCGGCCTCTACATCCGGCTGCGGATCTCCGAGTCACCCGCGTTCGCCTCCGTGCAGGACAAGGGGGAACAGGCGAAGTTCCCCGCCGGCGAGGTGATCCGGAAGTCGTGGAAGGCGATCCTGATCGCGATCTTTTCCATGGCGGCGGCCAACATCCCGTTCTACCTGGCCACGGTCTTCGCGCTGAGCTACGGTTCCCAGCAGCCCGGCGTCACCAGGGGGACGGTGCTGCTGGCGGTGTGCGTGGCCTCGCTGATCCAGATCTTCACCATCCCCGCCGCCGCCATGCTGGCCGACAAGTACGGGCGGCGGCCCGTGCTGCTCGTGGGCTGCGTGCTCACGGTGCTGGAAGGATTCCCGTTCTTCTGGCTGATCGACACCGGCAGCACGATCGCGATCCTGCTGGCGATGGTGATCGCCCTGCCGATCGCGCACACGCTGACCTACTCCGTGTTGGCCAGCTTCGTGCCGGAGTTGTTCGAGACCCGGTTGCGCTACAGCGGTTCGGCGATCGGCTACCAGGTCGGCGGCATGATCATGAGCGGTCCGGTTCCCTTCGTCGCCGCGGCCCTGTACTCGTGGGCCGGTGGCGCGTGGTCGCTTTCGCTGTACATCGTGCTCGGTGGCGTGCTGACGTTCGTGGCCGTCTACCTGGCGAGGGAGTCCTACCGGGACGACATCGCCGGCCTCGATGACGCCGGGATCGCGCGGGATACGACGCACGCCACCTGAGCCCGACCTTGACCCTGAGGCTAATGTCCAACATTATGAAGGCGTGCAGATGAACCACCAGGATCAGGGCGGCTCCGCCGGGGGGCCGCTGGCAGGGTTGAAGGTCGTCGACATGACGACCTCCTACGCGGGCCCGACGGCCTCGATGTACCTGGCCGACCTCGGCGCGGACGTGATCAAGGTCGAGCGGCCGGGCGCCGGTGACGACGCCCGGTCGTGGGGTCCGCCGTTCGTCCGGGACACCTCGGCCTGGTTCGCCTCGGCGAACCGCAACAAGCGCTCGGTGGTGATCAACCTGCGGGACCCGCGCGGGCTGCGCACCCTGCGGCGGCTCATCGGCGAGGCCGACGTGTTCATGGAGAACCTGAACCCGGGCAAGCTCGCTTCGCTCGGCATCGACCACGAGACGGTGCGCGCGGAGTCCCCGCGGCTGATCTACTGCGCGATGTCGGGCTTCGGGCTCGACGGGCCGGACAGCGCGCTGCCGGGCTACGACCTCGCCGCGCAGGCCCGGTCCGGGATCATGTCGGTCACGGGCCCGAAAGGCGGTTCGCCGCAACGGGTTTCCTCGGCACTGTCCGATGTGGTCACCGGGATGTGCGCGGCGCTGGCGGTCAGCGCCGCGGTGGTGCGCCAGCGGGAACACGGCGATGGCGAGCTGATCGACGTGTCCCTGCTGGACTCCGACCTCGCCGTGATGGCGCCGCGGATCGCGGCCTACCTGGCCGGCGAGCCCGAGCCGGCGCCCAGCGGCGGTACCGATTCGGTGCTTGCGGTGTACCAGTCGTTCGCCACGGCGGACCGGGATCTCGCCATCGCCATCGGCAACGACCCGATTTGGCGGCGGTTCTGCGACGTGATCGGAACCCCGGAACTGGGCGCGGATCCGGAGCTGGCGGACAACGCCGGGCGCCGGGTGCACCGGGAGCGGCTCGTCGCCGCGGTGACGGAAAAGCTCGCCGGGCGCACCGCCGCCGAATGGCAGAAGATACTCGGTGAAGCGGGAATCCCGTGCTCCCTCGTGCAAGGGCTGTCCGAAGTGGTCGAAGATCCGCAGGTGGTCGCGCGCGGGGCGCTGCTCCCGGTGCCGGGCACCGGCGGGGCGCTGCACAGCGTGCACAGCCCGTTCCGCTTCGGCTCCATCCCGCGGCCGCGCAACACCGCGTTCCCGGCGCTCGGCGCGCACACCCGCGAGGTGCTGGGAGAACACGGATTCACCGACGAAGACATCGACACGCTCATCGCGGAGGGTGCCGTGCAGGAGGGTGCGAGGTGAGCGAAGAGTTCGTCGCCGTCGAGGAGCACGGCGCCGTGGCGGTGGTGCGGATCGACCGGCCGTCCGTCCACAATGCACTCAATGCCGCCTTGCTACGGCGGCTCGGCGAGGAGATCGGCACGCTCGCCGGGAAGGCGCGGGCGATCGTGCTGACCGGCACGGGCGAAAAGGCGTTCAGCGCGGGCGCGGACCTCGACGAGCTGGCCACGCTGGACGCCGAGGCCGCGCATCCGGTGATGCGCGCCGGGCAGGAGGTGATCCGCCGGATCGAGCGGAGCCCGGTCCCGGTGCTCGCGGCGGTGAACGGGCTGGCACTCGGCGGCGGGTTCGAACTCGTGCTGGCCTGCTCGTTCGCGGTCGTGTCGCGCAAGGCGTCGTTCGGGTTGCCCGAGGCTGGCCTCGGCCTGATCCCCGGGTACGGCGGCACCCAGCGGCTCGCGCGGGTGACCGGGCCCCACGTGGCCCGGCACGTGATGCTGACCGGCAGCCGGATCGACGCCGAGCGCGCGTACCAGCTGGGCCTGGCCGTGCTGCCGCCGGTCGAACCCGGCGAGCTGCTACCGGCGGCGCTGGAGGTCGCGAACACGATCGCCGCGAAGGGGCCGGGGGCGTGCCGCGCCATCCTGGAAGCCGTGGATCGCGGCCAGGACATGCCGCTCGACGCCGGGCTGGCGCTGGAGACCGGGCTGGCCGCGCTGGCCATCGGCGGTACCGAGTCCGATGAGGGCGTGGCCGCGTTCAAGGGCAAGCGCGCCCCGGAGTTCGGAGACCTCGCATGAACACCGCGCCGCTCGACATCGACGTCGACCCGAAGGCGTACCTCGCGCATCACGAGAGCCTCGACGAGTCGGCCGCCGACGCGCTGCTCGACGAACGCGAGCGCGAGGTACGCGCGCGGGTGCGGGACGTCGTCGCGCACGAGGTCGCGCCCCGTGCGGCGGAGGCCGACCGCACCCACGCGTTCGTCCACGACAGTTACCAGGCGCTGGCTTCCGCGGGCCTGGCCGGGCTGATCTTCCCGAAGCACCTCGGCGGCACCGGGGACACCAACGTCGCCTACGCCGCGGCGATGGAGGAGATCACCGCGGGCTGCGCCGCGACGAGCCTCGTCTACATGACCCAGATGCACGCGGCGTACCCGATCCTGATCGCGGGCACCGGGGCGCTGGCCGAGCGCTACATCCCCGGCCTGCTCGCGGGAACGGCGTACGGCGCGCTGGGCATCACCGAACCGGGCGCGGGCAGCGACGTGGCGAGCCTGCGCTCCGTCGCGACGCCGACCGACGACGGGTACTCGCTCAGCGGGTCGAAGACGTTCATCACCACCGGCGACAAGGCCGGCGTGATCATCTGCTTCGCCACCGTGGACCGGTCGCTGGGCCGCAAGGGCGTCACCGCGTTCGTCCTGAATGGACAGTGGGCCGGGCTGGAGCGCGGTCGGCCGCTGAGCAAGCTGGGCATGCACGGGTCCAGCACGGCCGAGCTGTTCTTCGACGGCGTGCGGATCCCGGCGGATCACCGGCTCGGCGAGGAGGGCGGCGGCTGGCAGGTCGTGATGAACTCCGTGATCAAGTCCCGGATCAGCGCCGCCGCGCAGGGCGTCGGGCTCGCCCGCGCCGCCTACGGGCGGGCGTTGCGGGTGCTCACGCGCATCCACGGCGCGAAGCTGCCGGACGAGGCGGCGTTCGCGCTGGCCACTCTGCGCGGAAAGGTGTTGCAGGGCAGGCTGTTGCTGCTCAGCGTCGCCCGCGAGGTGGACCGCTCCAGCAGCCCGAACGCCGGGCAGATCGGGATCATGAAACAGACCTGCACCGACCTCGGTTTCGACGCCGCGCGCGAGGCGACGCGCGTCCTCGGCCCGTACGGGGACCTGACCGAACTGGGCGTGGAGCGGTGCCTGCGCGACGCGAAGGTCACCCAGATCTACGACGGCACCAACGAGGTGCAGCGGCTGCTCATCGCCCGCGACACCGCACGGAAGGCAGGAGAACGGTAGATGACTTCCCTGGCAGGCAAAGTCGCCATCGTCACGGGGGCGGGACGCGGGCTCGGCCGCGCGATGGCCGAGGCGCTCGCGGAAGCCGGCGCGCGGGTGACCGTCGCCTCGCGGACGGCGAAGGAACTGGACGCTTTCGTTGCCGAGCAAGAGAAAGCGGGCCGCGAAGCGCTGGCGTGCCCGACCGACATCACCGACGCGGCGGCCGTCGAGGCGATGGTCGAGGCGACGGTGGAGCGGTTCGGCCGGGTCGACATCCTGGTGAACAACTCCGGGATCGTCGCCACCACGCCCCTGCTGGAGCAGGAGCCCGAGGAGTGGGACAGGGTGATCGCGACCAACCTGCGCGGGGTCTACCTCGCGACCCGCGCGGCCGGCAAGCATCTCGTGGCACAGAAATCGGGCAAGGTCATCACCATCGCCTCGAACTTCGCCCTGCAGGGCGTGGCGAATCACGCGGCCTATTCCGCGTCCAAGGCCGGGGTCCTCGCCTTCACCCGCTCGATGGCCGTCGAATGGTCCCGCCACGGCATCCAGGTCAACGCGATCGCCCCGGGCTACTTCGCCACCGACCTCAACGCCGGCATGCGCGCCGACGACGCGGTCATGGACAAGGTGCTGCGCGCGATCCCGGCGCGGCGGATGGGCGAGCCGGGCGAGATCAAACCCTGGCTGCTCCTGCTCGCCGGGCCCGAATCGGACTTCATGACCGGCGAGTACCTCGTGCTCGACGGCGGCCAGACCATCCGCTGACAGAACGGAGACAACGACGTGACTGCGCAGGAACGCACCGTCGCGGTGCTCGGTGCGGGGACCATGGGTTCCGGCATCGCCACCGTGATGGTCCGGGCCGGCTACCGGACCCTCCTCCACGACCTCGCCGACGACCGCGTCGAGCGCGGGGTTTCCACCGTGCGGGGTTTCCTCGCCAAGAGCGCGAAACTCGGCAAGCTCACCGAGGACGAGGCCGCCGCCGCGTCGGCCCGCATCGAGGGCACCACCGAACTGAAGGACCTCGCGGGCGCCGGGGTGGTGGTCGAGGCGATCTTCGAGGACCTGGCCGCGAAGAAGACGCTCTTCGGGGAGCTGGACGGCATCGTCGGCGAGGAAACCCTGTTCCACACCAACACTTCCACGCTGTCGGTCACCGGGATCGCCTCGGGCTCGAAGCTCCCGGGGCGGGTCGTGGGCACGCACTACTGCAACCCGGCGCCGCTGATGAAGCTGGTCGAGGTGGCCGACGGCCGGCACACCGCGAGCTGGGCGCACCAGGCGACGATCGAGTTCCTCGGCTCGCTGGGGAAGACCTCGGTGGTCACCAAGGACCGGCCGGGGTTCATCGTCAACCGGTTCCTGATCCCGTGGGAGAACAGCTGCATCCAGGCGCTGGAAAACGGCCTGGGCACGAAGGAATCCATCGACGCCGCGGTGACCGGCGCGCTGGGGCACCCGATGGGCCCGTTCAAACTGCTCGACGTCGTGGGCATGGACATCCACCAGCAGGTCGCGACCCGGCTGTATGAACAGCTGCGCGACCCCAGGTTCTTCCCGCCGCCGATGGTCGACCGGATGGTCTCCGCCGGTGACCTCGGGCGCAAGACCGGGCGCGGCTTCTACACCTACGACGACACCCGCCTGTTCGGCTCTTGAGGAGGCCCTCCATGTCCGACATCCACAACGTGGCGGTGCTCGGTTTCGGCACCATGGGCGCCGGGATCGCGCAGACCGTCGCCGCCTCCGGCCGTCCGGTCACCGTGCTCGAAACGGGCCAGGACCGGATCGACGCCGGGCTCGCGCACCTTCGCTCCTTTGTGGACGGTGGCGTGCGGCGCGGCAAGCTCACCGAGGCCGGGCGGGACGAGCTGCTCGCCCGTGTCCGGCCGGTCACCGACGTGGCCGGGCTGGCGGGCAGCGATCTCGTGATCGAGGCCGTCACCGAACGGCCCGACGTCAAACGGGAGCTGCTTTCCCGCGTGGCGGCCGTGGTTTCCGCCGAAGCGCTCATCGTCACCAACACCTCGGCGCTGTCGGTGACCGACCTCGCCGGCGCGGTCCCGAACCCGGAACGCTTCGCTGGCCTGCACTTCTTCAACCCCGCGCCGGTGATGAAGGTGGTCGAGGTGGTGCGCGCGCTGCAGACCGCGCCGGCCACCATCGACAGGCTGGCCGCGTTCGCTGAGGCCATCGCGAAGGACCCGGTCGTGGTGAAGGACCGGCCCGGGTTCCTGGTGAACCACCTGCTGATCCCGTACCTCAACGACGTGATCACCGAGTACGACCACGAGCTGGCCACGGCCGAGGACATCGACACCGCGCTCAAGCTCGGGCTCGGCTACAAACTCGGCCCGCTCGAACTGCTCGACCTGATCGGGCTCGACGTGCACGAGCACGCCACGCGCAGCGCGTACGACGCCACCCTCGACCCGCGCTTCGCGCCGCCGCCGCTGCTGCGGCAGATGGTGGCCGCCGGCCATCTCGGCGCCAAGAACGGGCAGGGATTCCGCACAGGGAAGGAAAACGCTCAGTGACGAGCTACACCGACATCCTCGTCGACCGGGACGGCCCGGTCCTCACCATCACGCTCAACCGGCCGGAGAACGGCAACAAGTTCCGGCACGAAACGTGCCTGGAGCTCTCCGACGCGCTGCAGCGCTTCCGGGTCGACCCCGCCCTGCGCGTGGCCGTGCTCACCGGGGCGGGCGAGAAGTTCTTCTGCATCGGCGGCGAACACGATCACGCCACCTCGCTCGACCAGTCGCAGGTGCTGCCGATCATCGACGTCTACCAGGCGATCGACACCATCCCGAAGCCGGTCATCGCGGCGGTCAACGGGTTCGCGGTCGGCGGCGGCAACGTGCTGCACACGGTGTGCGATCTGACGATCGCCGCCGAGAACGCCGTGTTCCGGCAGGTCGGCCCGATGGTGGGCAGTTTCGACGCGGGCTACGGCAGCTGGTATCTCGAGGACACCATCGGCCGTAAGCGCGCCAAGGAGATGTGGTACCTCAACCGCAAATACACCGCCGAGCAGGCGCTGGCGATGGGGCTGGCCAACGAGGTCGTCCCCGCCGACCGGCTGCGCGCCAGGGCGGACGAGGTCGCGCGCGAGATCGCCAGCCGCAGCCCGATGGCGATCGGGGGCCTCAAGGCCGCGTTCTCCGGCAAGCACAACGGTGTCTCCGGCCAGGCCCGGATGGCGCACGACCAGCTGCTGACCGTGTACCTGACCACGCAGGAAGCGCAGGAGGTCAGCGCGTCGTTCGGTGAGAAGCGCAAGCCCGACCCCGACAGGTTCTGGAAATGAGCCGCAACACCCCGCCGCTGACCGGGGAGCAGGCCGACCTCGCCGGGATGCTGGACGCGCTGATGTCCGATGTGGACAGTGCGCTGGCTGACGAGCGGCCGGCCGACGTGGCGGCGCTGAGGGCCCGGCTGGCCGGGCTGGGAGTGTGGACGCTGGGCGTGCCCGAGGCGCTGGGCGGTGGCGGCGCGGACGGCGCGCTCACCGCCGCGGCGTTCGCGCGGCTCGGCCGGGGCTGGGCCGCGCTCGCCTGGGCGGCCGTGCAGGCGCACGCCGCCGCCGAGTTGCTGACCGAGCATCCTGAACTGCGCGAACGTATCCACGCCGGTGAGGTCGCGATCGCCGTGACGCGCGGCGAACGCGTGGACGCGGCAGGGGAGCGGCCGCACGTCATCGTGCTCGACGACGGTGGCGCCCGGCTGTACGAACCGGCGGCGCTGGAGTACCGCGCCGTGCGTCACACCGGTTTGGGCGGCGCCTTGACGCGCGTGATCGAGCCGCGCGGCGAGGGCATCGCGCTGACCGGTGACGTCGACGCCGCGAAGGTCCGGCTCTGGCTGGGCGCCGCCGCGGTGGCGGCCGGAATCGCCGACGCCGCAAGCGAAGCCGCGCTCGACTACAGCGCGGGACGCAGGCAGTTCGGCGCCGCGTTGACGGCACTGCCGACAGTGCGTGACTCGCTGCTCGGCTCATCGGGCGCTGCGGCGGTGTTGCTGCGCCAGGTTCTGCGGAGCGCGGACTCCACGCCGTGGCAGGCGGCGGCGGTGCTCGACACCGCGTGCGAGTCGGCGATCGACGTGGCGGCGAAAGCCCTGCAGTCCCACGGCGGCTACGGCTATCTCACCGAGTATCCCGCCGAACGCCTCCTGCGTGACGCGGTGTCGCTGCGTGCGGCGAGCGACACGGCCGGCGCCCGCCGGGCAGGGGCGTCCGAACTGGCCGGCTCCGGGAAAGGATGAGCATGGGCACCCCACTCGCCGAACTGCTCGGCGGCCAGCACACCCCGCTCACCGACGCCGAGGCGGACGCCTTCCGCGCGTCGGGGATGTGGCAGAACCGCACCGTCCGCTCGGTGCTCGCCGACGTCGCGGCCGAGCATCCGGAGCGCACCGCCTTGGTCGGCCATCGCACCGGGAAACCCGTGGTACGCCAGACCTACCGTGAGTTCGACGCCGCCGCGCGCCACGCGGCGTCCGCGCTGGCGAGCCTCGGCGTGGGCCGGGGCGACGCGGTGGCGCTGATGCTGCCGAACTGGATCGAGTACGCCGCCCTGTTGTTCGGCATCAACGAACTCGGCGCGATCTACGCCGGCATCCCGGTCGCCTACGGCGAACGGCAGGCCGCCGCGATCCTGCGCCGCAGCAAGGCGAAGGTCCTCGTCATCCCGAGTTCCTGGCGCAGCACCGACCACCTCGCGCTGTCGCGAAACCTGCGCGCCGAGTTGCCGCATCTGGAGACGGTGATCGTGCTCGGCGACGCGGAACCGCATGCCGGCGAAGTCTCGTGGGACTCGCTGGCCGGGGTGCCCGTGCGCGAGTTCGAGCCGCCCCACCCGGGATCGCTCTGCTACCTCGGGTTCACCTCGGGCACCACGGGCGAGCCCAAGGGCGCGATGCACACCCACGACACGCTGCTCTACGACGCGAAAGCGCTTGCGGACCACCTCGGCCCCGGCACCTGCGGGGACCCGATGGTCCAGCTCGTCGCCTCCCCGATCGGGCATCACACCGGCTGGGTGTGGGGCGTGCTGTTCACCGTCTACCTCGCCGGAACCGGCGTGTACGTCGACAGGTGGGAGCCACGCTGGGGCGTCGAGGTGATCCGCGAGGAGGGCATCACCACGTTCTTCGGCGCGCCCACGTTCCTGCAGGACATGATGCGCACCGATCTCGTCGGCGATCCGGCCTGCCCGCTGGAATGCCTGGTGATCGCGGGCTCGTCGGTGCCGAGGACGTTGCCCGCCAAGGCGGGCGAGGCGTTCGGCGCCTACATCGCCCCGGCGTGGGGCATGACCGAATGCGGGATCACCAGCTCGGCCACGCCGGCCGAGCCGGACGCCATCCAGCTCACCGACGGGTCGGTCGTCGCCGGTTCGGCCGCCCGGATCGTCGACGACCACGGCCGGGACGTGCCGCCCGGGGTCACCGGCGAACTGCTGATGAAGAGCCCGGGCATGGTGCTCGGCTACTACGACCGTCCTGACGCGACGGACGAGGCGTTCCTGCCCGGGATGTGGTTCCGCACCGGGGACACCGCGAGCCTCGACGAGCACGGCTGGCTGTCGCTGCGCGGGCGCAGCAAGGACATCATCATCCGCGGCGGCGAGAACATCCCGGTCACCGACGTGGAGACGATCCTGTTCGACCACCCCGACGTGCTCAACGCCGCCGTGGTCGCCTACCCCGACGAGCGTCTCGGCGAGCGGGCCTGCGCCGTGCTGGTGGTCCGCGAAGGCGCGAAACCGGATTTGGCGGGGCTGTGCGAGTACCTCCTCGCGCACGGGCTCTCCAAGCACTACCTGCCCGAAAAGCTCGTGCTGCTCGACGAACTCCCGGTGACGCAGAGCGGGAAGATCCAGAAGTTCAAGCTGCGTGAGCTCGTCGCGTCCGCACCGGAAGGCCCGGCATGACGACCGACATCCGCCCGCTGGACGGCATCCGCGTGCTGGACCTGTCCACGCTGCTGCCGGGCCCGCTCGGCACCCTGTTCCTCGCCGAGGCCGGCGCCGACGTGATCAAGATCGAACGACCCGGCCACGGTGACGAAATGCGTTCGTACGTCCCGAAACTGGGCGAGGCGAGCGCGAACTACGCGGTGCTGAACCGGGGCAAGCGGGCGTTCGCGGCCGATCTCAAGGACCCGGCCGACCGCGACCGGGTGCTCGACCTCGCGGCGAGCGCCGACGTGGTGATGGAACAGTTCCGCCCCGGCGTCGCGGACCGGCTCGGCCTCGGCTACGACCAGGTCCGGGCCCGCAACCCGAAAATCGTGTACTGCTCGATCACCGGTTACGGGCAGACCGGCCCGCACACCGCGCGGGCAGGGCACGATCTGAACTATCTCGCCGAATCCGGGCTGCTGGGCGTGGTCACCGACGGCACCGGCGCTCCGCAGCTGCCGGTGTCGGTGCTGGCGGACATCGCCGGTGGCAGCTACCCGGCGGTGCTGAACATCCTGCTGGCCTTGCGGCAGCGCGATCTCACCGGAAGGGGCAGCAGGCTGGACATCTCGATGGCGCACAACCTCCAGGTGCTCGCGTACGGGTATTTCGCGGCGCACCAGGGCAGCGGCGAATGGCCGCGCCCGGGCCGGGAACAGCTCACCGGCGGCAGCCCGCGCTACCGCATCTATTCCACTTCGGACGGTCGGCACGTCGCGGTCGGCGCGCTGGAGCGGAAGTTCTGGGAGCGCCTGGCCGTGCTGATCGGCCTTCCCGCCCGGCTGGTCGACGACGAGGGGCAGGAGGACGTGGTGATCGCCGCGGTCGCCGAGCGCATCGGCGCGCACCCCGCCGAATACTGGCGCAAGGTCTTCGACGGTGAGGACGTGTGCGCCACCGTGGTGTCCACTTGGGACGAAGCGGTGGACGCGGGTCTCGTCGAGCCCGACCGCCCGGAACGCCTCACCGGCCCCGGTTTCGACGTCGGCACGCTGCGCAGCCCGCTCGACCCGGCCCTGCGCGGAACTCCGGGTGCCGTGGGGTATCCGTCGCTGGATCCGCTGCCCGCCGACGTCGGCGGCCTCTGGCGCTAACCGGTTTTTCCCGAGAGGAGAGTTTTTCGTGCGTGCCGCGCTCGTCAAGGAATTCGGTGCCCCCGCTTCCGCGCTGGTGGTCGAGGAAGTGCCCGATCTCGTGCCAGGGCCCGGTGAGGTGATCGTGGAGGTGGCCGCGGTCAGCGTGAACTTCCCGGACATCCTCGTGGTGGAGGGGACCTACCAGAACCTGCCGCCGCGGCCGTTCAGCCCGGGCAAGGAAGCGGCGGGCCGCGTGCTCGCCGTCGGCGAAGGCGTGCGGCGGCTTTCGGTGGGGGACAGGGTACTCACGCTCGTCGAGTACGGCGGGTACGCCGAACAGCTGCGCGTGCCCGAGGAACTCGTGATGGAGCTGCCGGACACGATGTCGTACGAGGAGGCCGCGGCGTTCGGCCTCGTCTACAGCACCGCGTACTTCGGCCTGCTGCGGCGCGGTCAGCTGAAGGCCGGGGAGACGGTGCTGATCACCGGCGCCGGTGGTGGCGTCGGTTCGGCCGGGGTCCAGGTCGCGAAGGCTTACGGCGCAACGGTGATCGCGCTGGCGCAGGACGAGGCGAAGGCGGAACTGGCCCGTGCGCAAGGAGCGGACCACGTGCTCACGTCCACTCCGGACACTCTTTGCGACGACGTGCGCGCGCTGACCGGCGGGCGCGGGGTCGACGTCACGCTGGAGATGCTCGGCGGGGACTTCCTCAGCCAGATCATCCGCTGTACGGCCTGGGAGGGCCGGATCGTGATCGTCGGGTTCGCGTCCGGCGGGCAGAACCCGATCAAGCCGGGGCACGTGCTGGTCAAGAGCATCAGTGTCGTCGGCCTGCAGAGCAGCGACTACCGCGACCGGATGCCGGAACTGATGCGCTCCACGATGGCGGAGATGTTCGCCCTGCACGCCGACGGCAGGCTGAAGGCCACTGTGGACACCACGTTCCCGCTGGAGCAGGCCGCGGACGCGCTGCAGTACGTCAAGGACGGCCGGGTGCGCGGGAAGGTCGTCATCACCACCGGCAAAGGCGCGTAACGGCCTGGCCGCGGTTCGGTGACGTCGTGGTGGGGCGGGCCTGGCAGGGCCCGCCCCGCACGGTCAACGGGCGCTCCGCGAACTCGTGCCTCCTGGTTCAGGTCGTGGACTGCGGAACGGCGGTTTCCGGGATGATGCCGAGTTGCCGCAGGGAGCCGAGCAGGTCGTAGTTGACCCACTCCTCGACGACGCGGTCACCATCCCACTTGTCGCAGCTCATGCCGCTCATCACATAGGTTTTGCCGGTGGCGGGCAGGCCGCGGAACTCGTTGCGGGCGGTGCCCGCGAGTGTCCATCTGGCCGCGGTCAGGTCACCGTCGACGAGAATGTCATGGATATCCATGTGCAGATCGGGCTGCGCGTGCCGCAGCTGCTCGATCTGCTGTTTCATGCCGGCGACGCCGTCCACGGGGAAGCTCGGGTCGTGGAAGGAACAATGCGCGGCGTACAGCTCGTCGCACGCCTCGGTGTGGCCGTTGTTCCATGCCTGGTCCATGAACCGGCGCAGGGATTCCCGGCGCTCGTCTGGGGTCACGACTGTCTCCTTCTTCGTACAGCGCGATCGCACCGGTCTCTCGCACCACCGGAGGAACACGACCGCGACAGTCCAATTGAGACGCCGGCGGGCAGGCGAGTCTAGAGGCGTTAGACCTCACAACCGCGAGATGCCGCTATGGCCGGAGTCCGGCCCGGCCACCGGGGTGGTGGCGTGTCTTCGGTCGAAGCGTGAGCACGGGCACGGCTTTTTCCCGCAACCGCGACGCGATTCCGCACCCGGAGCCGAGCCCGGTCGAGCCCCGGCCGCGCCACCCAGCGCAAGCCCGGCTCACCCGGAACCCGGCCCCGCCCACCGGGGGCGCTTCACCCACGTGGCTCCGGCCGCCCAGCGTAAGCCCGACCGCTGAGTGCAACCGCGGCTCACGCAACCTCGGCTCACGCATCCCCGGCCCATCCGGAACCCGGCCCCGCCCACCGGGCGCGCTCTACCCGCGTAGCCCCGGCCGCCCAGCGCAAGCCCGACCGCCGAGCGCAACCCCGGCTCACGCAACCCCGCCTCACGCAACCCCGCCTCACGCAACCCCGCCTCACGCAACCCCGCCTCACGCAACCCCGCCTCACGCAACCCCGCCTCACGCAACCCCGCCTCACCCGAACCCCAATTCTCGGGAAAAGTGCCTTGTCCTCGCGATAGGCAGGATGTATACATGTTGCCTATGAGTGGTGAGCGGGTGGGCGGCAGCGCACAGGACGTGACCTACCGGTGGCTGAAACAGCACATCGGGACGTTGCCGCGGGACGCGGGCTCCTTTTTGACCGAGTCCGAGGTGGCGGTGGCGACCGGGATGTCGCGCACACCGGTGCGCGAGGCGCTGCTGCGGTTGGAGACCGAGGGGCTGCTGCAGATCGTGCCGAAGAAAGGCGCCTTCGTGCCCCCGATCTCGGACGCCGATGTCCGGGCGGTGCTGCAGGCCAGGGCGTTGCTGGAGGACTGGTCCGCCCGGCGGGTCGTTCCCACGTCACCGGATTTCCTTACCCGGCTGGAAGAACTGGTGGCCGAGCAGCGGACCCTGGTCGGCGACCCGATGGCGTTCATCGTCTGCGACCGGGCCTTCCACCGGGCGATCGTCGAACAGGCCGGCAACCCGGTGCTCGCGGAGTTCTACGAATCGTTGCGGGACAGGCAGATCCGGATGGGTGTGCGCGCGGTGGCCAGCTCGGCGAACCGCGCCGAGGTGGTGCTGTCCGAGCATTCGGCGATCGTGGAAGCCCTGCGTTCGGGAGATCCCGACGTGGCCGCGGACGCGCACATCACCCACCTGCGCAGCACCATGGCCGCGCTGGGCGTGTCCGGCGGGGAGCCGGAGCAGCGCGGCTCTCTGTGGTGAATGGCCCGACGACAGTGACGAGGTGGGTTATGCACAATCGAGGCAGGGTCATCGTGGTCGGCGCGGGCCCGGTGGGCGCGGTGGCCGCGCTCGCCGCCGCGCGACGCGGGTTCGCGGTCACCTTGGTCGAACGCAATGCCGAGGTCGAGTTCGACGCCGCGCCCAGGGCGGCCACGTTCCATCCGTCCACTTTGGAAATCCTCGACGGCCTGGCGATCATGCCGGACTTCCTCTCCGTGGGGCTGGTGTGCCGGTACTTCGACTTCTGGGACAGGCCCGGCCACGCGCTCGTGGCGCGAATGGATCACGACGTGCTGCGAGACGTGACGCAATTCCCGTACGTCGTGCAGACCGAGCAGCACAAGCTCGTGCGCATCGCGCTGGAACGGCTGCGGAAGCTGCCGGACGTGGAAATCCTGCTGGGCTGGCAGGTCGATTCGATCTCCCAGGACGAAACGGGCGTCACCGTGCGCGCCGCGAACGGCACGGCGGAGCGGCACATCACGGGCTCCTGGCTGCTCGGCTGTGACGGCGGGCGGAGCACCGTGCGCAAGCAGCTGGACATCGAGTTCGAGGGCTACACCTGGCCGGAACGCTTCGCGGTGCTGACCACGCGGTTCGACTTCGCCGCCGCGATGGGCTGCAGCGAACGCAGCTATTTCGCCGACCCGGATCAGTGGGTGAACCTGTTCAAGGTCGCCGGGGACGACCTGCGCGGCCGGTGGCGGGTCGTGTTCGCCGCGCCCGCGGACAGCTCCGACGAGGAGGTCCTGTCCGACGCCTCCGCGAAGGAGTGCCTGGCGGGTCTCCACCCCGACGCCGGACTCGGCGATCTGGTGCACCGCAACCTCTACAACGTGCACCAGCGGGTCGCGAAGCGGTTCCGCGCGGGCCGGGTGTTCCTGGCCGGGGACGCCGCGCACGTGAACAACCCGATCGGCGGGCTCGGTCTCAACTGCGGGATCCACGACGCCATGGAGCTGGTCGGCACGCTGGAGCAGGCCGGGGACGACGCCGGTGCGCCGCTGCTCGACCGCTACGAACGGCGCAGGCGGACGGTGAACATCGAGTTCGTCCAGCAGCAGACGGTGGACAACAAGCAGCGCCTCGAAGAGAAGGACCCGGCCAAACGCCGCGAACGTCTCGATGCGTTGCGTGCCATCGCGGACGACGAAACGCGGCAGCTCGCGTTCCTGCGCCGGACCTCGCTGCTGGACGGCGTCCAGCGGGCACAGGCCATCGACTGACCAGGAGAACATCCATGCGCATCGCCGTTCCCGATCTGATCTCTCCGTCGTACTTTCCCGCGATCGCGGCCGTCGAACTGGGCCTGGTCCGCGACGAAGGCGTCGACATCGAACTGGATCTGCTGTTCCCGGTCACCGACGCGGCTCACGCGCTGCGCGGCGGGAAGATCGACTTCCTGGCCGGCGCGGCACACGCCCCGATGCACGCCTTCCCCGAATGGTCCGGCGTGAAGCTCGTCGCCGCGTTGTCCCAGCACATGTACTGGTTCCTGGTCGTGCGCTCGGACCTGAACATCGGCCGGGGCGAACTCGGCGCGCTGCGTGACCTCCGGATCGGCGCGGCACCGGGCCCGGATCTCGGCCTGCGCGTCCTGCTCGCCGAGGCCGGCGTCGACGTCGAGGAGCGGGGAATCCGCATCGGCCCGGTCCCGGCCGCCGAAGGCACCGGGGTGTCGTTCGGAGTGGCCGCCGCCGAAGCACTGGAAACCGGTGCCGTGGACGGATTCTGGGCCAACGGCATGGGCGCGGAACTCGCGGTGCGGCGCGGCACCGGATCGCTGGTGCTCGACGCGCGCAGGGGTGACGGGCCTGTCGGATCCCGCGGCTACACCTTCCCCGCCCTCGCGGTCACCGACGACACCATCGAACGCGAGCCGGAGGCCGTCGCCGCCGTGACTCGCGCGATCATCCGCGCTCAGCGCCTGTTGCGCGAGGACCCGGACCAGGCGACGAAGGCCGCCACGGGAGTGTTCCCCGAGCTGGAAACCTCGATGATCGCCGAACTCGTGCGGCGTGACGCGCCCTTCTACGACCCGGAGATCTCGGCGGATTCCGCGCGCGAACTCGCCGATTTCGGCCGCCGCGCGAACCTGCTCACCACCACACCGGCCTACGACCGGATCGTCACCCCGCGGTTCCGCCATCTCTGGCGCTGACAACCCTTTCCGAGCGGTCCCCACTTCCAGCGGAGTCGAGGCAATGTAATGGAAACATCATCGGCACAACAGGCAGGGCCCACCACGTCGGCGCGTATTCCGTTCGGGGCGATGCTCGGCTCGATGGCCGTGGTCGCGGCGCTGAACGGAGTGCAGCAGGGGTATCTGACCCCGCTGCTGCCGTCGCTGGGGCACAGCCTGCACATGACCGCGTCCGGGCAGAGCCAGGTCTACCTGCTGTCCAGGCTCGCCACCGCGGTCTGGATGCCGCTGCTCGCCAAGCTCGGCGACAGCTACGGTCACCGGCGGTTCCTGCGGGTGGCGATCGCGATGGTCGCGATCGGCTCCCTGCTGATGTCGGTGTGGCCGAGCACGGCCACGTTGTCGGTCGGTGTCGTGTTCCAGGGGGCCGCCGTCGGGTTCATGCCCCTGCTGATCGGGATCCTGCGGTACCGGGCGCCGGGCCGCCGCCGCTTCGGCGTCGGTCTGCTCGTCGGCACGCTGCTCGGCGCGCTCGGGGTCGGCGGGCTGGTCGCGGGCACCTTGAGCGAGCATTCCGCGACGCTGGGCCTGTGGGTGGCGGTACCGGTGGCGGCGCTCGCGGTGGTCGCGAGTTTCGTGATTCCCCCTGGCGGCCCGGGATCCGGTGAGCGGTTCGCGCTGGTGCCGTTCGTCCTGCTGGCACTCGGACTGGTCGGTGTCGTCAGCGCGCTCGCGCTCGGCGCCGGCTGGGGATGGCTCTCCGCCGGGACCATCGGCCTGGCGCTGGGCGGCGTGGCCGCCCTCGTCGCGTGGATCTTCGTCGAGCGGCGGACCGCGAGCCCGCTGATCGACCTCCGGATCCTGGCGAACCCGGCGGTCGCCGTCGTCGCCACGATCACGTTCTGCCTGAGCTTCTGCACCATCGGGTTCCTCGCGGCGAACTCCATTTTCCTCGGCGCCAAACCGGGCCGGTCCGGTTTCGGGCTGGGATACGGGCCGCAGGTGATCGCGCTCATCTCGCTCGCCCGCGCGTTCTTCTCGATCGGCGCTTCGCTGTGCGTGGCACCGCTGATGCGCAAGATCGGCGAGCGCCGCACGGTCGTGCTGCCCGGCGTGCTCATCGCGCTCGGTTTCGGAAGTTTCCTGCTGTGGCACGAAACGTTCGTGGAGTACTTCATCGCGACCGCGCTGCTGGGGCTCGCGATGGGCTGTTACGAGGCGTCCGGGCGCGCGCTGATCGTCGAGAGCGTTCCGGAGAAGGACACCGCCGTCGCCGCGGGAGTCAACGAGCTCGCGCTCGCGCTCGGGGCGACGGTCGGCGCGGCGATCATCGGCGCGATCATCACCGCGCACGAATCCGGGACGGGGGCGACCTTGACCGGGTTCGACCTGGTCTGGTCGGTCTGCCTTGGCATGGCGCTCGTCGGGGCCGGGCTGGGGTTCTGCTACCGCCGCTCCGCCGGCGCGCTGGGGAGGCTGGCATGAAGATCGCCCTCGTGCAGGTCGCCAGCCCGCCGGAAGAATCGCCCGCCGAACGCCGGGCGCGAGTCGGGGAGATGGTGGCCGAGGCTCGCGGAGCGGATCTGGTCGTGCTGCCCGAACTGTGGGCCGCGGGCTACTTCGCCTTCGAGGAGTATCCCGAGCGGGCCGAGCCTTTCGACGGGCCGACGCTCGCGGCGGCCCGCGCGTGGGCGCGGAATCTCGGCGCCCACGTGCACCTCGGCAGCATCATCGAACGAGACGAAGCCGGCAGGCTGTTCAACACCGCGATCCTGGTGGCCCCGGACGGAACCGTCGCGCACACCTACCGCAAGATCCACGTCTTCGGGTATGCCTCGCGGGAGGCCGAACTCCTCACCCCCGGAGACCGGGTCGAGGTGGCGAAGACCGGGTTCGGCGGAGTCGGCGCGACCACGTGCTACGACCTGCGTTTCCCCGAGCTGTGGCGGGATCTGGTCGAGCACGGCGCCGAACTCGTCGTCGTCCCGGCGGCCTGGCCCGCGGCGCGCCGCGAACACTGGCGGCTGTTCACCACCTGCCGCGCCGTCGAGGAACAGATCCTGCTGATCGCCTGCAACGCCACCGGCGTTCAGCAGGGCGGGGTCGAACTGGGCGGGCACAGCCGCGTCGTCGATCCGTGGGGAACCGTGCTCGTCGAAGCCGGGACGGACGAATGCGTTGTCACCTGCGAGGTCGATCCCTTGGTGGTGAACAAGGTTCGCGCCGAGTTCCCCGTGCTGGCCGACCGGCGCCGGGCGGTTCCCGCACCGGCACAACAGAGGAAGTGAGATGCCACCGAACAAAGAACTGTCCCTGCACGTCGCGGGTACCGAGGAACGCCTGGCGCTGGAACCCGTGCGGCTCATCGTCGCGGGCTACACCGCCAAGGACGAGGAATCCGTGCGCGCCCATATCGCCGAGCTGGCCGACATCGGGGTTCCGCCCCCGGCGACGATCCCCGCGTTCTACGACCTGGACCCCGCGCTGCTCACCACCGATCCGGTCGTCGAGGCCGGGGGCGGGAGAACGTCCGGTGAGGTCGAGCCGGTGGTGATCCGCCACCGCGGCCGGTACTTCCTCGGCGTGGGGTCCGACCACACGGACCGGGAGCGGGAACGCGAGGACATCGGCGGCTCGAAGGCCGCCTGCCCGAAGCCGGTGGGAGACGTCGTCGCGGACCTCGGGGCGGATCTGTCCGGAGTGGACTGGGATGGCCTGCGCGCGGAGTCCTTTGTGGACGACCGGCCGTACCAGAAGGGAAGTATCGCCGCATTGCGTCACCCCGCCGAGCTGATCGAGCGCATGAGCGTGGCCACCGGCGTGTCCGGTGCTGCCGATCTGGTGCTCTATTGCGGCACTTTGCCCCTGCTGGGCGGGGAATTCGTCTACGGGAGCCACTGGCGGATCCGTTTGCGACTGCCCGGCGGGCTTGCGCTGACCCACGCGTACGAGACCAAAACGAAGCACCAGGGAGTCGGCTGACCGATGAGCAAACCCGAGTACGAGTTCTTCCCTGTCGGAGACGTGGACTTCACCGTCTGTCCCGGCGACAACCCGAAGATCACCGAGCGGATTCTCGCCAAGGACCCCGAAACCGGGGTGGCCACCCGCATCCTGCGGTACGAGCCCGGCGCCGACTCGACCCCGATGGGCGTGCAGCGGCACGATTTCTGGGAGGAGGTCTACATCATCGAGGGCTCCTTCACCGACCTCACCCTCGGCGAGACCTTCACCGCGGGCATGTACGCCTGCCGCCCGCCGGGCATGCCCCACGGCCCGTGGCGCACCGACGAAGGCGTCCTCACCTTCGAGGTCCGCTACCGCGCCTGACCAGGCGCGCCGGGATCAGAGCGGCAGTGACCGGTTCTCGACGACGCTCTTCATGACGAGGGTGGAGCTGAGCCGCTGGACGCCGGGCAGCGTGGTCAGTGCGGTGTCGTAGAGCTGCTGGAAAGCGGTCTGGTCCCGGGTGAGGACGCGGAGGAGGTAGTCGGGGTCGCCGAAGAGGCGTTGGGCCTGCAGGACGTTCGGGATGGCGGCGACGGCCTGCTCGAAGGCGCCGATGGTCTCGTGGTCGGACTTGCGCATGGTGACGAACACCAGCGCGTCGAAGGTGAGGCCGAGGACGTGCGCGTCGAGTTGGGCGCGGTAGCCGGTGATCACGCCGGCGGCCTCCAGTGCGCGCAGCCGGCGGTGACAGGGGGAGAGGCTCAGGCGGACGCGTTCGGCGAGTTCGGTGACGGACTGCCGCCCGTCGCGCTGCAGTTCGGCAAGAATCTTCCGGTCAACCGCGTCCATCACCACAATCCTCCCTCGATTCCACTGTATCGCGCTCAGAGTTAGGAGCACTTCCCACCGGTTTCCGCATAGCTTCCCTTGGGGGAGTCGGTTTGCGTGAATCCGGGAGGGAAGGCATGGCGTTCGGCGCGATCGCGGCGTTCTGGGGAGTGTCGCTGTTGCTGGTGCTCACCCCGGGCGCGGACTGGGCTTACGCGATCGCCGCGGGGCTGCGGTACCGGTCGGTCGTGCCGTCGGTGGGCGGGCTGTTGCTCGGCCACCTGGCGGTGACCGCGCTCGTGGCGGCGGGGGTGGCCGCGCTGGTGAACAGGACCTCGTGGGCGATGACCGTCCTGACGGTCGGCGGGGCCGCGTACCTGGTGTGGCTGGGGGTCACCACGCTCCGCAGACCCGGGGCGGTGACGGCCGGGTCGGCGGGCCCGGATTCGCGGGCGCGGCAGGTCTTCAAAGGAGCCGGTACCAGCGGCCTGAACCCCAAGGTTTTCTTGCTGTTCTTGGCTTTGCTGCCCCAGTTCACGCAGCCGTCGGGCGCTTGGCCGCTCGCGGCGCAGATCGTGGTGCTCGGGCTGGTGCACACGTTCAGTTGTGCCGTCGTCTACACGGGCGTCGGGGCCGGTGCCCGCGCCGTGCTGCAGGCCCGGCCCGCCGCCGCCCGCGTCATCACCCGGGTTTCGGGCGTCGCGATGATCGTCCTCGGGCTGTTGCTGCTCGGGGAATCACTGCTGGCCTGACCGGTCGCTCACTGCCGGGCCAGCTGGACGGGTGGGTCCCCGGGATACACGTGCAGCACGTCGTGGGCGTCGACGTGGAGCTGGCTGTCGGGTGAGCCCCGGAAGAGGGCGACGACGACGGCGGTGAGCCGGATCCTGCCGCCGCCGAGGTGGGTGATTCCCTTCGGCTCGGCCAGGCCTGCCAACCACTCGGCCTGCGTCTCGTCCATGGTCGCGGTGTAGGTGCCGCCCGCGCCGGAGCGGATCTCGCGCGCGGCAAGGACATCGCCCCACCGGGCCAGGTCCAGGATCTCCCGCACGGCCAGTTCGAGTTCCTCGATTCCGCCGTAGTCGAGCGGGGTGTAGCGGGCCTTGTCGGCCAGGCCGCCACGCCAGTAGCTGTCGTCGTTTCCGGGGACATCCCGGTAAACCGACTGCCAAGCGAGCTTGCCGTCGAAGGAACGCGGCTTTTTCTCGGCCCAGCCGACCCGGAAACCCTCCCGGCTGCCGTCGTCCACGCAGATCTGCACCGTATCCCGCCGCGGCCGCCGGACAACCAGATTCCGTTGCCGCAGCCGCTCCTGGGTGTAGCGATCCAGGCGGTCTATGCCCATGGTCGTCACTCCTCTCACCCGGAACACTACGGAGGGCGGATGAGTTTCCGATGACACGCGAATGCGATGGCTCAGCGGACCCGATCTCCTTGCCCCACCTCGGGCGGCCTGGTGTCTCGTGATCTTGTGGTCTTTACGCGCGGGTGTGTTTGCCCGCCAGGGCGCCGAGTTGGCCCCTGGCGTCGCCGAGTTGGCCGAGGGCGTCGCCCGGGTTGGCCGAGGGCGTCGCCGGGTTGGTCCGGGGCGTCGCCGAGTTGGCCGACCGCTGCCGCCGTGGGCAAACTCAGCGACCGGACCGGCAAAATCAGTGACGCAGCGGGCAAACTCACCGACCGCAGGGGCAAACACGGCAACGTAAACCGGACCCGGATCTCCCTGCCTAGCGCCGGACCACCACCATCTTCTCCTTGATCCGCCGGAAGGCGGCGTTCGCTTCCCGGAGTACTTCTGCCTCGTCGGCGAAGGTGAGGTGGCGGTCGCGCAGCACGATCCGGCCGTCGATGACGCTCGTGTCCACCGCGCTGCCGTTCGCGGCGAACACGAGGTGGCTGTGCAGATGCGCGGGACTCTCGGGGAGCAGCGGGGTGAACATCGCGTTCCCGGTGTCCACGACGATGACATCCGCCTTCCGCCCGGGTTCCAGGCTGCCCGTTTCGTGCCCCAGCGCCCGCGCGCCCGCGTTCGTCGCCATGCGCAGTACCCGCTCGGCCGGCATGAGGCTCGCGTCGCCCCGGACGGCGCGGTGCATGAGGGACGCGAACTTCATCACCTCGAACAGGTCGGCGCTGTTGTTGCACTCCGCCGCGTCGTGCCCGAGTCCGACGTTGACCCCCGCCGCGAGCAGCTCCGGGACCCTGGCGACGCCGTTGCCGAGTTTGGCGTTGGACGACGGGTTGTGCGAGACGGAGGTCCCGGTCTCCGCCAGCAGCCGGATCTCCTCGTCGTCCAGCCACACGCAATGCGCCGCCACCACGTCCGGGCCCAGCAGGCCCGTCTCGTGCGCCAGCACGGTCGGGCGTCTGCCGAACCGTTCGAGGCTGTCCTCCACCTCGGTGATCGACTCGTTGAGGTGCACGTGGATGCCGGTGCCGAGTTCGTCGGCCAGCGCCCGTGCGTCGCGCAGGAACTCCGGGGACGCCAGGGGAAGCCACTCGATCCCGATCCGGACCTCGACGCGCCCGCCGGCCGTCCCGTGGAGATCCTCGAACGCGGAAGCGTTGTCCGCCAACGTGTCCAGGTCGTGTTCGGCGAGCGCGGTGTCGTTGGACAGCACCGCGCGGATGCCGATGTCCGCCGCCGCGCGGGCCAGCGCGGGCAGCTGCCGGTACATGTCGTTGACGGTGGTGACGCCGGCCTTGAGGGATTCGGTGTAGCTCGCCATCGCGGCCCAGTACGCCGCCTCGGGGTCGAGTGCCCGGATGATCGGGTACCAGCACTCGTCAAGGTACTCCCAGAGCGGCAGATGATCGTTGTACCCCTTGCCGAGCGCGGTGTGGTAGTGCAGGTCCACGAGCCCGGGAAGCACGATCTTCCCGGCCGCGTCGATCACCTCGTCGCCCGGCTCCGGGGGCACGGTCCCCGCGCCGACGCCGGTGATCCGGTCGCCTTCGATCACCACCGTGCCGCGCTCGTGGTAGGTGCCGGCCGCGTCGAGAGTGAGGATCATGCCGTCCCGCACCAGGATTCTGCTCATCGTTCGGCCGCCGGGACCGGATCCGCGCCGGCCGCGGCCATCGGTGCCACGTTCTTTTTCGCCAGCGGCAGCAGGGCGAGGTAGATCGCGCCCGCCACCAGGAAACCCGCGTAGTACGCGAGGTCGGCGCCGTGCAAGGCCTTCGCGACCGGGCCGACCCACAACGTCGTGTCCATGAACAGCAACGTGCTCAGCGTGCCCGCCACGAGCGCCACGACCGCGGGCCAGCCCGAGTGCCGGTGCCGCAGCGCGGCGTTGACGTCCACCGTGCCGTCGGCCTCCTTGCGCCGGCGCCACCAGTCGATCGCGACCACGGCGGCGAAACAGGGGATCCAGTAACTGATCAGCAACAGCACGTTCTCGAACCGGTCGGCGAAGTTGTCCGCCGACATCCACAGGCACAGCGCGAGCGCGCACGCGCCGACGACGAGTGCCGCGACCGGGCGGGGAATGCGCACGCCGATGGTCTGCAGGGACAGGGATCCGCTGTAGTCGTTCATCGCGTTGCTGGACACGCTCGACAGGATCATCGTCAGCAGCCCGATCACGCCCAGCACCCCGCCGCCGAGCAGCTCGCGGATCCCCGCGGCGGTCTCGTCACCGAGCGCGCTCGCCCCGGCGGCGCCGATCGCCTGGCCCCACACGTAGGACAGGCTCATCCCGAGCGTGGTGAAGGCGAACATCCGCTTGGCCGAGGTGTGCGGCGGCATGTAGCGGGAGAAGTCCGAAGCGTAGGGCGCCCAGGAGATCCCCAGCGAAAAACCGATCGCGAACACCAGGAACCACGCGCCGGTGCGGTCCCCGCCGTGCACCGTCGCCGTCGTCGTCAGCTCGCTGGCGGCGACGATCTTGATGGTGATCACCAGGAAGGCGGCCGCGAGCAGGTAGCTGGAGATCACCTGGAACCGGTGGATGAGCTCGTAGCCGAAGAACCCGACGACGGCTTCCAGCGCCAGCACGATGACGATGCCCAGCCACAGCGGCACCCCGGTGAGCTCGTGCATCGCCTGCCCGCCGAAGATCCCGACCAGCGCGTCCCAGGCGATCGCGGACAGCCAGGCCAGCACCCCCGGCAGCGCCACCCCGCGCCCGAACGGCAGGCGCGCGAACGGCAGCTGGGCGGTCCCGGTCCTCGGGCCCCAGGTGCACAGGTACGCCGTCACCATCGAGCCGAGGACGGTGCCCAGCAGGATCGCCAGGAACGCGGAGAAGAAGTCCAGGCCGAGCGAGATGCCCAGCGCGCCGGTGAAGACCGCGGTGATGTTGAGGTTCGGCGCGAACCACACGCTGAACAGCCGCTGGGGGCGGCCGTAGCGTTTGTCGAGGGGGACCGGCGCGATGCCGTGGGACTCCACGCCGGCATGCGTGCTCGCGGCGGTTCCGCCGGTGCTGGCCGATGAAGACATCGAAACTCCTCATGATCGGGCCGTGCTCGGAAATGAGATCTCAAAAGATTGCCGTTGAGGCTGCGCGCGCCGGAAGCCGATGTCAAGGGCCGGGAGTAGCGGTAACCCGGTGGTAACCCGGGTGACTCATTTCCTGGCGGTTAAGCCGATTGTGACGTGGGCGGGTGCTCTTGACAGCGCTCGCTCGATATCGGAGATTTGAGATCTCATTTTCCGATCCCGGGGGTATCCCATGACCCAGGCGAAGGCGGCGACCCCGTGCGACACGATCATCACCGCGGGCTGGGTGATCACCGTCGACGCGCGGCGCCGGATTTTCCGTGACGGCGCGGTCGCGATCACCGGCAGCACGATCACCGCCGTCGGCAAGGCCGCGGACATCGACGCCCGCTTCACCGCGGGCAGCCGCATCGACCGGCCCGGCGCGGTGGTCATGCCGGGCATGGTCAACGGGCACCGGCATCTGCTCTGCTGCGCCAAGGGCGCGATGCCCGAAGGCGGCGGGACGCTGGAGGCGCTGCGCCGGTTCATCTACCCGTCGTTCTCGTCGCTGGAACCCGAGGACATGGCGGTCTACGCGCGGCACGCGACGGCCGAGATGATCCGCAACGGCACGACGCTGTTCGAGGAGCCCGGCTGCGACCACATCGACGCCGTCCTGCCCGCGATCGCCGAATCCGGGATGCGCGCGCGGATCGGGTTGTGGACCTGGGACCAGGCCGGGTCCGGCGGCACCGCCGGCCTGCCCGCCTGGCTGAAGCTGGACACCGGGGCCGCGATCCGGCGCCTGGAGGAGGGTATCGAGATCGTGCGTAAGTTCGGGCACGAGCGCATCCGCCCCGCGGTGACCATCGAGGGGGTCACGACCTGCTCCGACGAGCTCACCGTCGCCGCGGCGAAACTCGCCGAGGAGAGTGAAACCCTTGCGGTGCAACACAAGTCGACGAGCCAGCGCGAGGTCGAACTGGAGCTGAAGCTGTTCGGCGAACGTCCGGTCCGCCACTGCGCCACGATCGGCGCGCTCAACCCGTACACGCTGCTCAACCACGTCACGAGCCTGGACGGTGAGGACGTGGCCGCGATCGCCGACACCGGGGCGACCGTGTCGCAGAACCCCAGCACGGCGCTCAAACTCGCCAAGGGCACCACCGCGTTCGGTAAATGGCCCGAGCTGATCGCCGCCGGCGTGCCGATGGGGCTGGGCACCGACGCGGAGAACTGCTCGAACCACCAGGACATCTGCCGCGCGATGCAGCTGGCCGCGCTCCTGCCGCGCGACGCGCGCCAGGATCCGAACGCCGTCAGTGCCGAGACGGCGGTGGAGCTGGGCACGCTCGGGGGCGCAAGGGCGCTGCGCTTCGACGACGTGACCGGGTCACTGGAAGAAGGCAAGGAAGCGGACGTCGTCGTCTTCGACACCGACGACTACGACTGGCGGCCGCTGCACAACCCGATCGCGAACCTGGCCTACGGGGTCACCGGGCATTCGGTCGACACCGTGCTCATCGGCGGCCGGATCGTGTTGTCCGGCAAGAAAAGCACCGTGTTCGACGAGGAGCAGCTCCGCGCGGACGTGGAGCGCACCGACCGGAAGATCCTGGCCAAGATCGGCATCGACCCGCTGCCCGCGTGGCCGGTTCTCTGAGCATCCCCTACGCAGAAAGGGTTTCCCATGTACGGCGGTGTCGCGCTGCAGCCGGTCTACGAGCCGGACCAGTTCGTCGCGATGGTGCGGCAGGTCGAGCAGGCCGGGCTGGACACGCTCTGGCTCACCGATTCCTCCCTGCACTCCCGCTACACCTACGCGTACCTCACCCTCGCCGCGGTCAACAGCGAGCGGCTGCGGCTGGGGACCGCCGTGACCAATCCGGTCACCCGGCATCCCGCGCTCGGCGCGGTGGGCATCTCCACGATCGACGAGATCTCCGGCGGCCGGGCGATCCACGGCATCGGCGCGGGGGACCGGCCGCTGGACGCGCTCGGGCTCAAACCCGCGAAGCTGGCGATGCTCGAGGACTCCATCGAGGCGGCACGCCGGTTGTGGCGGGGCGAGCACGTGACGATGCGGGCGCGGGGATTCGAGCTCGACGACGCGCACCTGCGCTTCAGCTCGCGGCCGGACATCCCGGTCTACATCTCCGCCAGCGGACCGAAAACGCTGGAACTCGCCGGCCGGATCGCCGACGGGGTCGTGCTGCTGGCGGGGCTGCATCCGGACGGGATCTCCTACGCGCTCGAGCACATCGACCGCGGGGTGGACCAGGCCGGGCGCGGCAAGCGGCCGGAGATCACCGTGTTCGGCTACGGCGCGATCGACGAGGACGAGGAGGTGGCGCTCGCGGCGGGCCGCACGATCGCCGCGTGGTTCCCGATGACCGCCCCGGTCTACTGCGAGCTCGCGGGCCTGTCGCCGGACCTCGTCGCGAAGGTGCGGGAGCGCTACGCCGGGGGAGAGTTCCAGGAAGCCGCTCAGGCGGCCGCGTTGCTGCCCGAGGATTTCGTGCGGCGGATGTCGTTGTCCGGCAACAAATCGGCGGCCCGTGAGCACATCAGGACGCTGGAGAAGCTGGGCGTCGACAGCATGACGGTCTTCCCGCTCGGCGGCGACGTGACCAGCCGGCTGGCCACGGTGACCGCGTTCGCCGAATGCCTGCGCGAGGAAGGACACCCCGGCCGATGAAGGTCGTCATCGCCGGCGGGGGCAACGGCGGGCTCTGGGCCGCGCACCGGCTGGCGGGCTCCGCGGAGGTCACCGTCGTGGAAGCCGGGATCGACCCCGGCGATCCGGTACCCCGGCGGTTCCTGCACGAGCACGGTTTCCCCGACTGCGACTGGGATTACACCGACACCGACAGCGGACGGCACCTGGTGCGCGGCCGCGTCCTCGGTGGTGGGTCCACAGTCAACGCCGCGGCAGGCTCGCGCGGGCAGGCCGGGGGTTTCGCGGACTGGGGCGAGGGCTGGCAGTGGGACGATCTGCTGCCCGCCCTTCGGGAGATCGAATCCGACGAACAGTACGGGGACCGGGAGTATCACGGCGACCGGGGCCCGATCCGGATCACGCGCCTTTCGCCGGGCCCGCTCGAACGGGCCTTCGGCGAGGCAGCGGCCGCCGAAGGGCACGCGGACTGCCCCGACCACAACGCCCCCGGGGCGTTCGGGGTGGGACCGTGGCCCACCAACCGGGTCGACGGTGGCCGGTGGGGCTGTCTCGCGGCGGTCGCCCCGCTCGTCCGGCCGCGCGTGAATCTGCGGGCACAAACCTTGGTGCGGCGGATCCTTTTCGACGGCGACAGCGCGACCGGCGTCGAAATCGAAGGCCCCGGCGGTGTCGAGCGGCTGCCCGCCGATCTCGTGTTGTGCGCGGGCGGCGCTTACGGCACACCGGAACTGCTGTGGCGTTCCGGCGTCGACGCGCCGCAGATCGGCGTGGGCCTGCAAGACCATCCGTGGGTGATGCTCGACGTCGAAGCGGATCCGGACGCGATCGCCCAGCGCCCGGTCAGCGGGAGCCTGCTGCGCGGCTGGCTCGACGATCCCGCCGACGAATACCAGGTCTTCCCGTTTTCGGCCTGGCTCTACGACCGCACCGCGTCGCGCGGCACCTGGAGTGTGTCGGTCGCGTTGATGCAGCCCGAAAGCCGGGGCCGTGTCACCCGCGGCCCCGGCGACCGCGCGCGGATCAGCCTGGGACACCTCGCCGAGCGCCGCGACGTGGACCGGATGCTCACCGCGATCGAGCGCACGGACGCGGTGCTCGCCCGGATGGAAGCGGAGGGGACGATCAAGATCCCGCCCGGTTCCTGGTGGCGCGGCGTGGACCTCGAGCGCGAACTGCGCCGCCGGGTCGAGACCTACAACCACCCGGTCGGCTCGTGCGGGATCGGCCGCACCGTGGACCGGCGCCTGAACGTGCGCGGCACGCGCGGGCTCAAGATCGTCGACGCGTCGGTGATGCCGAGCATCCCCAACGGCGGCCCCAATCTCGTCAGCATGGCCATCGGCCTCATCGGTGGGTCACTCGCGCTCGCCGACGCCGGACTCGCCCGAACCCCCTAGGAGTACTTTGTGGACACACCGGTTCTGCCCGCGGTCAAGGAGTTCCTGAGCGGACCGCCCGGGCTGTTCATCGGCGGCGAGTTCCGCCCGTCCGCCGACGGCGCGACCCTGCCCGTGCTCGACCCGGCGAACGGCGAACAACTCTGCGCGGTCGCGGCGGGCACCGCGGCCGACATCGACGCGGCCGTCGCGGCGGCGCGCGCCGCATTGCCCGGCTGGCAGGCGATGGCGCCGTCGGAACGAGCGGATCTGTTGTGGCGGCTGGGAGAAGCGCTCGCCGAGCGCGCGGATGAGTTCGGCCAGCTGGAAAGTCTCGACAACGGGAAGCCGCTCGGCGAGTCCGCGGAGCTGGACGTGCCGTTGTGCGCGTCGTTGTTCAAGTACTACGCGGGCTGGGTGACCAAACTCGGCGGCGAATCGCTCGCGCCTGCCAGCGGGATGCCCATGCACGTCTACACGCGGCGGGAACCGGTCGGCGTCGTCGGCGCGATCATCCCGTGGAACTTCCCCCTGCTGATGTGCGGCTACAAGCTGGGCCCGGCGCTCGCCGCGGGCAACACCGTGGTGCTCAAACCCGCCGAGCAGACGCCGTTGTCCGCGCTGCGGCTCGCGCGTCTCGTGGACGAACTGGGTTTCCCGCCCGGGGTGGTCAACGTGGTCACCGGCGACGGCCCGTCCGCCGGCGCGCCACTGGCCGCGCACCCGGACGTCGACAAGATCACGTTCACCGGCGAGAACAGCACCGGCCGGAAGATCATCGCCGCGTCCGCGGGCAACATGAAGCGGCTTTCCCTGGAACTGGGCGGGAAATCGCCGAGCCTGGTGTTCGACGACGCCGACCTCGACGCCGCGGTCGAGGGGACCTTCGGGGCGGTGTACTTCAACCAGGGCCAGTGCTGCATCGCCGGCGCGCGGGTGTTCGTCCACAGTGGAATCCACGACGAGTTCGTCGCGCGGCTGGCCGAACGCGTCGCCGAGGTCCGCCTCGGCCCCGGGCTCTCGGACGAGAGCACGATGGGGCCGCTGGTGAGCGCCGAACAGCGGGATCGCGTCGAGGAGCTGATCCGGTCCGGGCTCGCCGAGGGCGCCGAGGCTGTCGTCGGCGGAGACAAGATCACGGATCCCGCGCTGGCACCGGGTTTCTACGTGCGGCCGACGCTGTTCACCGGCGCCACCCCGGACATGCGGATCATGCGCGAGGAGATCTTCGGGCCGGTGGCGATGGTCGCGAAGTTCGACACCGAGGAAGAGGCGGTCGACCTCGCCAACGACACCGCGTTCGGGCTGGCTTCGGGAATCTGGACCAGGGACGTCCGGCGCTCGCACCGCGTGGCGGCCGCGATCAAGGCCGGGGTCGTCTGGGTCAACACCTACGGCATGTTCGACGTCGCCATCCCGTACGGCGGCTTCAAGGCCAGCGGCTACGGCAAGGAGCTCGGCCGGGAGGCGCTCGATCCCTATCTGCAGACGAAGACCGTCTGGGTCGGACTGTCCTGACGGTGCAGCGCGAGAAATGTGGAGTGTGATGGAAAAGTCAGCCGCGGTCGCCAAGGCGATCGCCAGTATCGACACCGCTCGCGTGGTCGAGCTCGTGCGGCAGGTGTGCCGGATCCCGAGCGTGCTCGGCGACGAGAAGGCGTTCGCCGAGTACCTCTTCGGCGTCATGAAGGACTCCGGGTTCACCGACGTGCACCTGCAGGACGTGCTGCCGGACCGGCCGAACGCCGTCGGTGAGCTCGATTTCGGCGCGGGCCCGCGCGTGGTGTTCACCGGGCACCTGGACACGAAGCCGGTGTCGATCGGCTGGACGGAGGCCGAGCCCTTCAGCGGCGACCTGATCGACGGGCACGTGTACGGGCACGGGATCATGGACATGAAGGCGGCGCTGGTCTGCCAGCTCGTCGCGGCGGAGGCGGTGCGCTCGTCCGGGGTGCCGGTGTCCGGGCGGCTGGGTTTCGCCGGCGTCAGCGATCACATGGGCGACCAGCTCGGGTCGATCCGCTACTTCGACTCCTACAGCGCGGATCTGTGCGTGCTCGGCGAGCTTTCGGACAACGAGATCTACCTCGGTCACCGCGGCCGCTACTACTTCGACATCACCGCGCAGGGCCTGTCCGCGCACACCTGCCACAAACCCCTGGCCGTCAACGCGAACATGCTGGCCGCCAAGGCGATCATCGAACTGGACGCGTCCCGGCTGACCCCGGAGCTGGAGCCGTGGGTGCGCGACCTGTTCGGCGAAGAGACCTACATGGCGCCCGGCCGCGTCTACGGCGGGCTGCCGCCGGGCGGGCCGTCGATGATCCCCGACGAGTGCGTGATCCGGCTCGACTGCCGCCCGCAGCCCGGCGTCAGCGTGGAGACCGTGCGCGCGGAGCTGGACCGCTGTCTGGACAACGTCGCACGCGTCGATCCCCGGTTCCGGGCGCGGATCGAGCTCGCCGACGTCAAATCCGGTTACGTCGCGGACCCGGAGACCACAGTGGTACAGACCATGGTCGAGGCGGTGCGGGAGGTGCGGGGCACCGAACCGCCGCTCAAGGCCGCGGGCTGGCTCGGCGACACGGCCAGCTTCGGCGACAAGATCCCGACCGTGATCTTCGGGCCCGGCGGTGAGCCGGTGTACTGCCCCAACGAGCGGCTCTCCGTCGACGACATCGTCGAAGCCACCCAGGTCTATACGGCCTTCGCGACACTGGCGCTGCTTTCATGACCGCCGCACCGTCCTTTGAGGACTTGCTCGGCAGGCCGGGCCTGGCGTGGATGGGGCAGAACACCACCCACCTCGAACCGCCGCCGGAGGTCACCGAAGCGCTGCTGCGCAGCACTCGCGAGCGCGAGTTCCAGCTTTACGCGCCCGCGCTCGGCTTTTCGCGGTTGCGTGAGCTGATCGTGCGCGATCTCGGGCTCGCGGGCGCGGACGCCTGGGTCACCGACGGCGCGGTCGGCGGACTGCACCACATCTGCACCGCGCTCGCGACCGACCTCAGCCGGGTCGTGACCACCGACCCCGGCTGGCCGTGGCCCGGCAGGTTCGCCGGTTTCTCCGGGACCCCGGTGTCCACTGTGGACGTCTATCCGGCGGGAAAGGCGACCGCGGCGGGATTCGCGGAGGTGATCGAACCCGGTTCGCTGATCTACCTCATCGACCCGCTCAACCCGCTCGGCGCCCGGTACGACCGCGCGGAGCTCGAAGCCATCGTCGAACTGGCCCGCGACACGAGGTCGCTGATCGTCCACGACTGCACCTACCGGCATTTCGCGGACGGGCACACGCTCGTGGCCGGGCTGTACCCGGAAGGCACCTTCACCACCTACAGCTTCTCCAAGTGGCTCGGTCTCGCCGGGTTGCGGCTCGGGGCGGTGGTGGCGCGGCCGGATCTGCTGGCACGGCTGACGAAGGTGCCGTCCAACCCGCTCGGCGCCAACATCCAGGCCCAGCGCGCGGCGATCGCGGGCCTCACCGTCAAGGAACCGTGGCTCGAACGAGTCCGCGCCGCGAACCGGCGCAACCAGGAGATCGTCCGCCACGCCACCGAAACCAGCGGGTTCGGCTCGGTCCTGGTCTGGCCTTCGCACGGCAACTTCGTCGCCGTCGAGGTCGGGCCGGGGCTGGCCGAGGCGGTGTGCGCGGCGATGCTGGAGCACGACGTCTTCATCCGGCCGGGCACCTACCAGTCACCGCGATCCGGCGACCGGTTCGTCAAGGTCAGCACCTCCGTGCCGGTCGAATGGGCCGAACGGTTCGCCGTCGCCTGGGCGAAGCTCGAGGTGTGGCCATGACCCGGTTCGCGACGCTGGACCTCGACCAGTACCGCGCGGCGGGCGGGCTGGAGCTGGGTCGCCGGGTCGCGTCCGGGGAACTTTCGCCCGTCCAGCTCGCCGAGTGCGCGCTCCACCTCGCGAGCGAAGCCGAACCGCGAATCAACGCCTACGCGGCGTTGCTCACCGAACGCGCGCTACGTGACGCTGCCGAGCGGGAGGCCGAAGCCCGTGCCGGGCAGGTGCGCGGACCACTGCACGGGGTGCCGATCGCCATCAAGGACAACATGCCGTACCAGGGCGAACCGACCTGGAAAGGGTCACGGACCACAACCGACACCCCGGCCGGGACGTCGGCGCCGATGGTCTCGCGGCTGCTCGGCGCCGGAGCCGTCGTGATCGGCCGGACGACCACCCCGGAGTTCGGCTGGAAGGGCACCGGCAGCTCGCCCCGCACCGGAATCACGCGCAACCCGTGGAATCCGGCGTGGAACCCGGGCGGGTCCAGCGCGGGCTCCGGCGCCACCGTCGCGTCGGGCGCGGTGCCGATCGCCACCGGAACCGACGCCGGGGGATCGGTCCGCATCCCCGCGGCCTTCTGCGGGGTCGTGGGCATGAAGCCGACGCTGGGGGCGATCCCGGTCTGGCCCGGCACCGTGAACGAATCCCTTTCCCACGCCGGCCCGATCACGCGGTCGGTCGAGGACGCGGCGGCCGTGTTCGATCTCGTGCGTGGCCCCGATCCGCGCGACCCCCAGTCGTATTGGTCGCGGCCGCCCGCTTCGGTGCCGGACCGGCCCCGGGTCGGCCTGGTGCGTGCCCCATTCGGCATTGAGCCGTCCGGCGCCGTGGAGTCCGTCTTCGCCGATGCGCTCGCGTTGCTCGCACCGGTCACGGATCTGCACGAGACGAAACTCCCGGCACCGTTGCCGCGCGAGGTGTTCGAGGCGCTGTGGGTGACCGGGCGCGGGCTCGGTTTCCGCCATCTCGTCGCCGAGCACGCGGACATCATGGACCCGGGCCTGGCGCGCCTGGCCACGCTCGCGGAGGAGTACTCGCTGGCTGACTACTACGACGCGCTGGCGCGGCGGCGCGAGTTCAACGCCGCGATGTCCCGTGTCTTCACCGACTTCGACCTGTTGCTCATGCCGACGATGCCGATCACGGCGTTCGCGGCCGAAGCCGAGGTGCCGCCCGGTGGTGAGGCCGGTGCTCCGCTGCCGTGGATCACCTGGACGCCCTACACCTACCCGTTCAACATCAGCGGTCAGCCCGCGATCAGCGTCCCGTGCGGGCTCGGTGCCGGGAAAGCCCCGGCCGGGCTGCAGATCGTGGGCCCGTGGGCCGGGGACGACGCGGTCCTGGCGTTCGCGGCCCGGTGCGAGCGGGCCCTCGCGGCGGGCAACGAGGCCACGGTCGCACCGCGGTGGTGACAATGAGAGCATCCGGGAGCGCCGGGCGAGGGGAGCACACAGACGTGGCCGAGACACAGGCCGGGGACTCGTTGGCCGGATACCTGGCCGTCGTGTCGCCCGAGGGCGACGCCCCCGTGCAGATCAAGGAAGTCGTGTACCGCAGGCTCATGCGGGCGATCGTCGAGCTGCGTCTCGGACCGGGGCAGCAGCTGCGTGAACGGCAGCTGGCCGAGCAGATGGGCGTGTCCAAGACCCCGATCCGCGAGGCGCTGGTCCGGCTGGAGAAGGAAGGGATGGTGACGGTCGCGCCTTACCGTGGCGCGATCGTGCGCGGGTACACCCACACCGATGTGCGGGAAATCTACGAACTGCGCGAGCTCCTCGAAGGCTTCTGCGCCCGCCGCGCGGCGATGCGCATCGACGACGCCGACGAAGCGGCCCTCCGGGCGAACGTGCGCCGGAGCAGGCAACTGCTGGATTCCGGGGAAACCGGCGACCTGCCGGCCCTGTTCGATGACTTCGACCGGCTGCTGTACCGGCAGGCCGCCGGGCACCGGATAGGCGCGCTGCTCGCCGAACTGGAGCTGCACCTGGAACGGCTGGGCAACATGACCGTCGGCGTGCCCGGCAGGCTCGACGCCTCGGTGCACCAACACGAAGCCATCGTGCGAGCCATCGTGCGACGCGAACCCGCCGAAGCCGAACAGGCCTGCCGCGACCACATCCGAAGCGTCTTCGCCGACCTGATCAACGAACTCCCGGAACAGTGGTGACGGGTGGCGGGCATGTCCTGGTCCCACCCCACCACCCGACCAC
>NZ_VMNW02000130.1 GCF_007713735.2 Amycolatopsis acidicola
CCCCGCACCCCCGGCCCGCGCAGCCCCAAGCCCTGGAAAACAAACTGACTTCAGTTTAGGCTCCCAGGAATGGTCCATCCAGAGCGGGAGCGAACGGAGTCCGGGATGCAGTTGCTGGCGGGGAAATCCGTGCTGGTCACCGGGGCGGCGCGCGGGCTGGGCGCCGCCATCGCGGAGGCATGCGTGCGGCACGGAGCGAACGTGCTGGTCACCGACATCCTCGCCGAAGAACTGCGGCGAACCGCGGAAGCCCTTGGCTCGCAGGCGTATCCGCAGGTCCTCGACGTCACCAGCGAAGCGTCGTGGGCCGCGGCGGCGCGGGTGGCGCGTGAGCGGTTCGGCGGCCTGGACGTGCTGGTCAACAATGCCGGGCTGATCGTCGGCAAGCCGCTCGCCGGGCAGACCGCGGCCGATCTCGAACGGAGTTTCCGGGTCAACGTCACCGGCACGTTCCTCGGCCTGCAGGCGTTCGTGGCGCTACACAAGGAAACCGGCGCGAAGGCCGGGTCGGTGATCAACATCGCCTCGGTCCGCGGCCTCATCGGCGGCGCGGGCGCGACGACGTATTCGGCGACCAAGTTCGGCGTCCGCGGGCTGGCGAAGTCCGCGGCGGTGGAGCTCGGCCCGCTCGGCATCCGCGTCAACGCCCTCTGTCCCGGCCCGATCGAGAGCGAGATGAGCGTCGGGAACCCGCAGTTCGCGGGCGCGGATTGGGGAGCGTACGCCGCGAAACTGCCGTTGGGCAGGCTCGGCCGCCCGTCCGACATCGGGGAGGCGGCCGCGTGGCTCGGCTCCGACGCGAGCGCCTTCGTGACCGGCATCGACCTGCCGGTGGACGGCGGACTCACCGCGACGTCCTACAGCATCGAACTCGCGAGCTGAGCGGCATGAACCATCCCGCCGCCGCGCCGTTCCGGATCGGCTCGCTCGAACTCCGCAACCGCCTCGTCGTCTCGGCGCACGGGCTTGCCACGGTCACCGAGGGCGTGCCCGGCGAACTGGACGCCCGGTACTGGTCCCGGCTTTCGCGCGGCGGGGCCGGTCTCCTCATCGCGGGTGGCACCCAGGTCTCGGCCGATTCGGTGCTACGCAACAGGATTCTCACCGAGGCCTACGCCGAGCGCGCGATGTCCGGGCTCCGGTCGCGTGCCGAAGCCATGCGCTCCGGGGGAGCGGTCGCCGGGATCCAGCTCGGTCACCTGGGCCGCGAGACGCTGGGCGCGGGGACGTTCCTGCCGTTCGTGGCGCCGAGTCCGGTCCGCGGTCCACGCGAGCCTGCCGCCGCGCACACGCTCGACGATCGGGAGATCACCCGGATCGTCGAGGATTTCCGGCTCAGCGCGAGGCATTGCGCGGAGGCGGGCTTCCAGGTCATCGAGATCCACGCGGCGCACGGCTATCTGCTCGCCCAGTTCCTGTCGCCGTTCGCGAACATCCGCACCGACCGCTACGGCGCCGGAGTGCCCGGCCGCGCGCGGGCGCTCGCCGAGGTCGTGCAGGCAGTGCGGGAAGGCGCCGGTGATCAGGTGGTCGTCGGCGTGCGGGTGTCCACCGAGGGCGACGGTCCCGCGCACCTGAACCTGACGCACCTCGCCGAACTCCTGCCGCACGTGTCGGCCGAAGCGCCGTTCGACTACCTCAACCTCACGTGGGGCGACCGCGGTCGCTACGTGCCCGACATGGCGACGGAACGGCCGCCGTTGCTCGGCAGGACCGCCGAATTGCGCGCGGTGGTGCGGGTTCCGCTCATGCTCTGCTCGGCGTTCCGGGATCCCGGCGACATCGCCGCGGCGCTGAGCAGCGGTGCGGCTGACCTCGTCGGGTCGGCGCGGGCGCACATCGCCGATCCCGATTTCGCGCGCAAGGTCCTCGAAGGCCGGGGCGGCGAGATCCGGCCTTGCACCGCGTGTCTGCAGGACTGCCGCACCTACGAACCCACGGGTTTGTGCGTGGTGAACCCGGATTTGGCGCCCGCGGGGGAGCAGCGCAGGCCGGCGCGGCCGCTGTTGCTGACCGACTCGCGGCGGGCTTCCGGGGGAGGTCTTCTTGTTGTGGGCGCGGGTCCGGCGGGGCTGGAGTGCGCCGTCACCGCCGCCGAACGGGGTGTGCGGGTGACGTTGGTGGAGCGGGCCCAGGAGATCGGCGGGCAGCTTCGCATCGCGGGTGCCGCGCCGAACCGTTCGGGCTGGCTGGAGCTGATCGGCTATTACCAGCGGCGGATCGACGCGCTGGGCATCGAGCTGCGGCTCGGCGAACCTGTCTCCGTTGCCGACGTCGAGGCGGCCGGTGAAGTCGTGTGGGCCATCGGCGCGGAGGAAGCGGCGCCGCCGGTCGCTGACGCGGTCCGGTCCGGCGACGTCACGCCGGAATTGTTCGATGGCGCGGAATCGGTGCTGGTGGTGGACGACGGGTTCGGCTGGTGGCAGGCGATCGGCGCGGTGGAGGCAGCGCTGGAGTCCGATGTGGACAGTGTCGTGCTCGCGACGCCCGGCGCGGGATTCGCCACCTCCATCCCGGCGGAATCGCGGACGCAGTTCCTGGAGCGCCATCGGGGCGGGCCGCTGGAGGTCCGGGTGCTGCACCGGCTGGTGGCTGTGAAACCGTTGGCGCGCCTGGAAAATCTGCTCGACGGACGGCTGACCGAGCTGGCCGCCGACGTCGTGGTGCAGGTCGGTGAACGGTTCGCCCGGCCGGTCCCCGTGGCGTGCGGCACGGCCGCGACGGCGATCGGCGATTGTGTGGCTCCGCGTCAGGTCAGCCACGCCATCGCGGAGGGACGCGCGGCGGGGTTGTCCAGTGCTGGAACTCCGCGATGCACGTAGGGGGCGGTGAGGGAGCGGATCTCGTTCGCTGGGCCGGTGACGGTGATCCGGCGCCGCGTGCCCTCCGGGTGGCCTATTGCAACGTGTGCAAACCGGCGGTACCGTGATTGCAAACGATGGCAAAGTGGCCTGCGGCAGGCCCCCGGAGCACCAGACCTCATCACTTCGGCAAGCGCGACAAACCCAAGCGCGACAAACATGGCGAGCATGGCAGGCGCGGGGACGGTGGACGGCCCGTGCGGTTCGGCAACGATCGTCGGCGATCCACGATGTTCGCCGACGCCCGACGACGAGCCGCCCGACGTTCGGCGACCCCGCAGCGTCCGTCGGCGACCCACGGCGATCCGTGACGTTCGTCGGCGGCTCGCGGCAACCCGCGCGGTGTGGCAAGGCGACCCGCGCGGCGAGTCGCGAGGTCGCAACGCGACTCGCGGCGATCCGCGGTGTGGCAAGGCGACTCGCGACAACCCGCGCGGCCTGGCAGTGCGACCCGCGACAACCCGCGGCGTGGCAAGGCGACTCGCGACAACCCGCGCGGCCTGGCAGTGCGACCCGCGACAACCCGCGGCGTGGCAGTGCGACCCGTGGCGATCCGCGGCGTGGCAAGGCGACCCCGTGGCAACCTGCGGCGTTGCAAGGCGAACCCGCGGCAACCCGTGGCGTCGCAAGGCATTCGCGCCGACCAGTCGGCCGACCAGCCGTGCTTGGCTGCCGAGAGGGAAGGTGCCCGGAGGGGCTCACCGGGACGGTACTCGCTCCGTCCGAGGTCGTGGCGCCGTCCTGTCCGAGGAGTGAGGTCCATGGCCCCTGATCCCCTGGCTTTCCGTCACCACGCTGATCCACGCAGACGCGGCGCGCTGCTCGCCGCGGCCGTGTTGACCGCCGCCGTCGCGGCAGCCGTTCCGGCACCGGCCGCGACCGCGGCCACGACATCCGGCGGCGTCCTCTACAGCCCCAGCACCGCGAGCGGGTCCACAGAGGACGCCAGCTACCCCCGGGTGATCCGCCTCGAACACAGCGGCACCGCCAACGGCACCCTCTTGAGCACGTTCTCCCATTCCGGCACCGGCGTCTCCAAGGCGAATTTCCCGATCTACCGCTCCACCGACAACGGCGTGACGTGGACGTCCTCGCCGATCGGCACCGTCACCGACACCCAGCACGGCTGGGACCTCGACGGCCCCACCCTCTACGAACTTCCCCGCGCCGAAGGATCCCTCCCCGCCGGCACGCTCCTCGCGGCGGGCACCGCCTGGAACCACGGCGACTACACGCAGCAGGCCGTGGAAGTGTTCGTCTCCACCGACCACGGCGCCACCTGGACCTACCGCAGTTCCTGCGCCGCCGAATCGGGCATGGCGAACACGACCGGCCACGGCATCTGGGAACCCGAGTTCACGACCACCGACCACGGCCTGATCTGCTACTACTCCGACGAACGCCCCTCCACCACCAACTACGCCCAGGTCCTCGCGCACACCGTGTCGACCGACGGCGGGCTCACCTGGGGCAGTGAGGTCTACGACGTCGCCGTGCAGAACGGCGTCGAGCGCCCCGGCATGACGACCGTCGTCGCGCTGCCCAACGGCACCTACGCGATGACCTACGAGGACTGCAAAGCCGGATTCGACCCCGACCAGGCCTGCGACGTCTACCTCAAGACCTCGTCCGACGCCGAGTCGTGGAACCCCGGCAGCCTCGGCACCCGCATCGAGACCAGCGACCACCGCTTCCTCCTCCACACTCCTTACCTGGCCTGGTCTTCCGCGGGCGGCGCGAACGGAACGCTGATCGCGTCCGGGCAACGGGTGGTCGCCGGGACGGACGGTTCACTCGCCGTCCAGCCCGAGGACGGGCACGTGCTGTTCGTGAACCGGAACCTCGGCACGGGCGCCTGGGAGGAGATCACCACACCCGTCACCACGGCCCCCACCGGCGGCTACGACGCGGGCGAAACCTCCTGCGCCGGGTACAGTTCGCCGCTCCTGGCCGCGGCTTCCGGCAACACTTTCCTGATGCTCTCGGGCACCCACGTCTCCACGGGCAAATGCGCGACCCGGTTCGGCACAGCGACTTTGCCGAACGCGCAGGGCACGATCACCGGCCCCGGCGACACCGGCAAATGCGTCGACGTGAACACCAACACCTCGGTCAACGGCAACGCGGTGCAGCTCTACACCTGCGGCATCGCGGCGGGCCAGCAGTGGTCGCTGGAGACCGACGGCACGATCCGCGCCTACGACAAATGCCTCAACATCGTGGGCAACGGCACCGCGAACTCCACCAAGGTCGAACTGCGCGACTGCCTCGGCACGGCCGCGCAGCAATGGCAGGTCCGCGCCGACGGTTCGATCTACAACCCGCAGTCGGGCCGCTGCCTCGACGACCCCGCCGCCCAGACGGCGGACGGCACGCAGCTGCAGATCTACGACTGCAACGGCCTGTTCACCCAGGTCTGGCACGTCCCGGCCTGACCCCGGACAGCAAGGAAGGCCGGTCCCGCGCGGGACCGGCCTTCCTTGTGCGCCGGGACTCAGTCGCGGCCGCCGCGCCGGTTCGGTTCCTCCACCACCGCCGCGTCCACGAACGTCCGTGCCAGCACCTCGCCCGCCACGACCAGCCACAGGTGCAGCCGCGCCGGACCACCGGGCGCCGGGACAGTCAGCGAAACCGCGTCACTGAGCCGAAAAGGCTCCGCCCGCACGCCAACCGAATCCCCGGCCGCCGCGGGAAGACCGCGCGAGCCCGAGACGCCCCACGCCGCGTGCACAGTGCCGGTGATCGGCGCCGCGCCGGTGTGGGAGACGTGCACGTCCACGGTCAGCGGCCCGGCGGGCACCGGGATGTCCGCCCCGGCATGCGCGGGCACGAGATCCACGACCAGCGTGGTCGGCGCGAACGCGTCGGCCGGGTCGAGCCCGCCCCAGTCCTTGCGCCGGCGGTGCGTGTCCAGCAGGCCCGCCATCTCGTGCTCGACGTCGGTCAGCTCGGTGTAGATGTAGCCCGCGAACCGGTCGTGCCGCCGGATTTCCTGCGTCTGCCAGCGCACGTGCCACGCCCGCTCCAGGCTCGTGAACCCCGCGCCGAACTCACTGTTGAGTACCGGCACGCCGGAGCGCGGGAACTCGGGCGAGCCGTAGAAGGACTTGTCGACGAGGAAATCCGGCGAGAGCTTCACCTCGAACGTCTCCCGCTCGCCGGACGCCAGCGCGGCGAGGTTTTCCGCCCAGGCACGCGGATTCTCGTCGTAGTAGTGCCAGTCGACCAGGTCCGTCTTCACGTGCGCCCAGCCGGAGTTCTCGACGATCGGCCGCGTGTCGTCGAGCGCGCGCATCAGGTCGTAGGCGCGTTCGGCCGCGGCGGCCCGCTCCGGGCTGCCCGGGATGTCCCAGTCCAGCCCCCATTCTTCGTTGTACAGCCCCCAGATCACGATCGACGGGTGGTTCCCGTCGCGCCGCACGAGATCGGGCAGCTGCGCCTCGAACCCCGCCGCGGCGGCCGGGCTGAACCGGCTCGGGCACGGGGGTTCGGCCCAGACCAGCATGCCGGTGCGGTCGGCGTAGTCGAGCCACCGCGGTTCCTCGAACTTGAGATGCTTGCGCACCAACGAAAACCCGAGCTCCCGCGCGAGGTCGAGGTCCCGCACCAGCGCTTCGCCGTCCGGCGCGGTGAGCCCGGTCTCGGGCCAGTAGCCCTGGTCGAGGACGCCGCGCACATAAAGCCGTTCCCCGTTGAGGTAAAGCGCTTCACCGCGAGTTTCGATCCGCCGCAGGCCGCCGGTCACGTTGAGCTCGTCGGCTTCCGGCCCTTCGCCCACGCGCAGCGCGACACGGTAGAGGTGCGGCGACGAGGGGCTCCACAACTGCGGTGTCTCGATGTCCAGCCTGCCCTGGAACCGGCCGCCGGTCACCGGAAGCACGGTTTCCCGGCCGTCCCATTGGGCCACGACCACCGCGCCGGGATCGTCCCCGGCGAGTGAGCCGGCGATGTCGAAGCCGGTCAGCGAATCCCCGCGCAGCGAGACCTCCGCGACATACGTGCGCCCGCGCGCTTCCAGCCAGACGCTTTGCCAGATCCCCGAAGTCGGCGTGAACGAGACGCCGTCGTAGTCGTCGCGCGGGATCGAGCGCTGCTTGCCGTGCGGGATTTCCCGTTTGTCCGCCGGGGCTTCCACCTCGACGCTCAGCTCCGCGGGCCGCCCCGGCGCGAGCACGCCGGTGACGTCGAACTCGAACGAGCTGTGCCCGCCGACGTGCGAGCCGACCGGCCTGCCGTCGACCGACACGGTCGCCCGGTGGTGCACGGCACCGAAGCACAGCACCACCCGGCGCCCGGCCCAGTCCGCGGGAACGGTCACCGTCCGCGTGTAGACCGCGTGCTCCAGCCAGGTCCGCTGAACCCCGGAAGCCTTGGTCTCCCAGGCGAACGGGACGAGGATCGACCCGGGTGCCCCGTCGTCCGCGGTGAACCGCCAGCGCCCGTTCAGGCTCAGCCACCGCGCGGAACGGTCCCGGTCGGGCCGCGGGTATTCGGGCCGGGGTACCGCCTCCGCGACGCGCGGTCCGGCGGCGTTCTCGGCAATCGTCATGTGTGTCAGCCCTTTACGCTCCCGGCGAGGATGCCGTTGATGAAATGCTTCTGCAGCAGGATGAACAGGATCAGCAGGGGCAGGAGCGCGACCGACGCGGCGGCGAGCAGCTCGCCGGTGACGGTCGCGTAGTCGGCGCCCACCCGGTTTCCGGAGATGTTCTGGGCCAGCGTCGTGAGGACCACCTGGAGGGTGGCCATCCGGCTGGAACTGGCCGCCACCACCGGCCAGACGACGTCGTTGTAGATGTTCATGATCGTCAGCACGCCCAGGCCCGCGAGCCCCGGCCGGATCGCCGGCACGACCACGCGCCAGAAGATCCCGAACTCGCCGCACCCGTCGACGCGGGCGGCGTCGAGCAGCTCGTCCGGCACCGCCGCGATCACCTGGCGCATCCAGAAGATCGCGAACGCGTCCACCGAACCGGGCAGCACCAGCGCCTGGTAGGTGTTGACCCAGCCGAGCTCCTTCATTTCCAGCAGCAGCGGGATGATCAGGACGATCGTCGGCAGCATCAGCGTCAGCAGCACGGCCCCGAAGATCAGGTGCTGCCCGCGGAACCGGTACTTCGCGAACGCGTAGGCCGCCAGCGGGGCGAAGAACAGGGTGATCGCGCCCTTCGCGACCAGCACGACGCCGGTGTTGACGAACCCGCTGCCGATCGGCACGTCCTGGAACATGCCGCGGAAGTTGGCGAGGGTGAAGGTGGCCGGGTCGAAGCCGAGCGGGTCCCGGATGATGTCGCCCGCCGGTTTGAACGAGGACAGCACCGCCCACGCCACCGGGGCGAGCAGCGCCACGGTCAGCACGAGCAGGAACACGTGCGAGCCGGGGAACGACCGCCCGCGGCGGGCATCGAGGGTCGCCATGGTCAGTCCTCCGTTCGCAGCAGCCGGACGAACAGCACCGACACCGCCATCACGACGATCACCAGCAGGAACGAGTTCGCCGCCCCGGTGCCGAGATCCGCGCGGCTGATGTGCTCGAACAGGAAGAGCCCGGCCGTGGTGGTCGAGTTGTAGGGACCGCCCTTGGTCACCACGTACGGCTCGGTGAAGATCTGGAACACCGCGAGTGTCTGCAGTACCAGGCAGAACATCAGCGTACGGCGCAGCAGCGGCACCGTGATACTCCACAGCTGCCGCACCCGGCCCGCGCCGTCGAGCGACGCCGCCTCGTACAGGTCGGAATCCACCTGCTGCAGTCCGGAAAGGACGATCAGGACGACGAAACCCGTGGTCTTCCACAAAAACAGCAGCGCCAGCGTCGGCTTGGCCCAGGCGCTGGTGACGAGCCAGCCGACCGGGGGCAGGCCGAGCCCGCCGAGCACCGCGTTCACCGCGCCGTAGTTCTGGTCGAACAGCACGATCCAGATCTGGGCGATCGCGACGAGCGGCATCACGAACGGCACGACGAACGCGACCCGGTAGAACCCGCGCAGCCGCCGGATGGTGTTGAGCAGCACGGCGACGATCACCGACACCACCAGCTGCACCGGGACCACCAGCAGCCACAGCACCCCGGAGTTGCCCAGCGACGCCCAGAAAGCGCTGTTGGACAACAGATAGCGGTAGTTCCCGAAGCCGACCCACTGCGCCGCGCCCGTGCCGTGCCAGTCGGTGAAACTCAGGCGCAGCGTAAAGAACAGCGGGTACACGCTGAAGGCGAGGAACACCGCCACGAACGGCAATACGAACGCGTAAGGCGCGAGGCGGCGGCGCCACGACAGAGTGCGCCTCCGCCGTGGCGTCTTCACCGCGCGAGGAGTGGCCGGCGGTGTTCCGCGGAACACCGCCGGGGCGGGACGGGTGGTCATTTGCGCTCGACCAGGTTGGTCTGGATGTCCTTGCTCGCCTGGTCGATGACCTGCTGCGGGGTCATGCTGCCGTCCAGCATCTTCTGCAGATCGGTGCCGAGGTAGTCGGTCGCGGCCTCCCACCAGGTCGGGATCGGCGCGCTGCCCGGGATTTCCCGGCCCGCCGCGACGGCTGTCTGCCACAGGTCCTGCCCGCCCATCGCGTCGATCGGCTGGAACAGCGGCTTGGCCGGGTCGGCGGCGGGCTGGTAGGCCGGGACGGAGGTGTTCATCCCGCCCGGGTAGACCGAGTTCGGGCCGTAGACGGCGCTGTACCCGGCAGGGTCGAACGTCAGGAACTGGTAGAACAACCAGGCCAGTTGCGGGTTCTTGGAGTCCTTGGGGATCACGAACGACGAGCCGCCCATCGCGCCGCTGCGCGCGCCACCCTCGGACCAGGCCGGCAGCGCCATCGCACGCCAGTCGCCCTTCGTCGCGGTCAGCTGCTGCTGCGGGGCGTAGTCGAACCAGATCGCCCACGGGTAGAAGACCTCGTCGCCGGAGTCGAGCGCGCCGACGTCACTGGGCTTGAGGTACTCCGCGCGGGTGCCGAGCCCGTCCTTCTGCACGGTGTCGAGCCAGGTCAGGATCTGCTGGTACGGCGCGGAGTTCAGGCGCAGCGAGCCGTCCGGGCCGGCCAGGCTGGTGCCGAACTGGCTCGCGTACATCTCGAGCTGGAGCTGGCTGTTGAACGAGTCCTGCTCCAGGTGGATCGGCTTGGAGCCGGGCTTGTACTGCTGGTACTTCTTCGCCGCGGCAAGGAGATCGTCGTAGGTCTTGATCCCGTCCGGGTCGATTCCCGCCGCGCTGAGCGCTTTCGCGTTGTAGAAGAGCAGGCCGGGGTCGAGGTCGAACGGCACGCCGTAGATGCCGCCGTTGACGGTGTTGACGTCGACCTTCTGTTTCGCGATGTCCTTGACGTAGGGCGCGAGCACGTCCTTGAGGTTGTAGAGGTGGTCGACGTAGCTGCCGACCTTCGCGTCGTCGAGGAACACGCCGTCGGGCACGTCGGTGCCGGTGATCAGCGTGTTCTGCAGTTTCGAGTCGATGTCCACGGCCTCGTGGTGCACCGTGATGCCGGGGTACTTCTTGGTGAACTGCTGGATCGCGGCGTCGAACACCTTGTACAGGTCGCCGGAGCGGTCCCAGATGGTGATCTCGCCCTTCGGCGAGGCGTCCGTGGGAGCTTCGAGCATGGTGCCGGCGGCCTGGCCGCCGCCCGAACCGATGTCCGGTCCGCAGGCGGTCAGCCCGGTGACGAGCACGAGCGCGGCGGCGATGGCGGCGCCGCGACGGGCGAGGCGGCGGGGACTCCGTCCGCTCCGTCGGAGAGTGGGATTCATGGCACTCCTTTGTGCGGGGAGGGCGGCGGGTGGCGCGCGGGGAGGGGGCGCGCCCCCACTTTGCCAACGTGGGCAAACTGTAGAACATGCTTGCACACGTTGCAAACGCTAGGATGGGCGCTCCCGGGTGAAAGGATGGTCGATGGCGGCGACGTTGCGGGATGTGGCGGATCGGGCGCAGGTTTCGGTGCGCACGGTGTCGAACGTCGTCAGTGGCTACGAGCACGTCAGCGAGAAGATGCGCCAGCGCGTGCTCCGCGCGATCGACGAGCTCGGCTACATCCCGAACCCGGTCGCGCGCACCCTGCGCACCGGGCGCACCGGCCTGCTTTCCCTCGTGGTGCCCGAAATCGACGTGCCGTACTTCAGCCAGCTCGCCCGCGAGGTGATCGACGCGGCCGGGCATCTCGGGTTCCAGGTGATGATCGACCAGACCGGCCACGACCACGAGCGCGAACGCCAGCTGCTGCGCGGCGGCGGCAGGCGCAACCTGTTCGACGGGATGCTGTTCGCGTCGCTGGCCACCCGTGACGAGCTGCGTGACGTGAACCCGGCGAAGTCCTCGCCGCTGATCCTGCTCGGCGAGCACGTGTTCGACCGCCGCTTCGACCACGTCGCGATCGACAACGTCGTCGCGGCCCATGACGCCACCTCGCACCTGCTCGACCGTGGCTGCACGCGCATCGCGGCGATCGGCTCGCAGCCGAAGGAGTCGTACTCGACGCCGCTTCAGCGCACCGAGGGATTTCGGAAAGCGCTCCAAGAACGGGGCCTGGAGCCGGTGAACGCCTTGCAGCGCACCGCGGCCCACTACGGCCGCGCCGACGGGTACGCCGCAGCCACGTCCTTACTGCGCAAGGCAAAGCGCCCGGACGCCATGTTCTGCTACTCGGACCTGCTGGCGATGGGCGCGATCCGCGCGGTGTTCGACGCCGGCCTGCGCGTCCCGGAGGATGTCGCGATCATCGGTATCGACGACATCGAGGAAGGCCGGTACTCGCGGCCGTCGCTGAGCACGGTTTCGCTGGACACCCCGTTCATCGCCCGCACCGCGGTGTCGCGCCTCGCCGCGCGCATCGAGGATCCGTCCCTGCCCGCCGAGGAGTTCATCGCCCCGCACACCCTGATCGCGCGGGAGAGCACGGAGACCCGGCGGTAGGCCCGGAATTCGCTTCGCGGTCCTATGATCGGCCGATGACACACGGCTCGGCGGCGGTGCAGGTCAGTGGGGCGCGGCGGTCGCCCGTGCCGTCCGAGGGTGGCCGGCCGTGGTGGCGGCCCGCGTGGTCCAAGGCCTCGGCGATGCGCGCGGTGCGGGCCACGGTCGTGGTGCCGGGGCTGTTCGCGCTGAGCTACCAGGTCCTCGGCGACCTGCAGATCGCGACCTTCGCCGCGTTCGGCGGCTTCGCCACGCTCGTGCTGGCGTCGTTCGGCGGGCGCTGGCAGGACAAACTGCGCGCGCACCTCGGGCTCGCGCTCACGGGCACCGTGCTGGTGGTGATCGGCACGGCCGTGAACTCCTCGGTGCTGCTGGCCTCGCTGGTCACCATCCCGGTCACGTTCGCGGTGCTGTTCGCCGGAGTGGCGGGGCCGAACGCCGCGTCGGGCGGCACGGCCGCGCTGCTGGCGTATGTCCTGCCCGCGGCGTCGCCGGGCACGCTCGACATGATCCCGGCGCGCCTCGGGGGCTGGTGGCTGGCCTCGGTCGCGGGCACGCTCGCGGTCCTGGCCTTTTCGCCGCGCCCCTCGGGTTTCGCGCTGCGAGAGGCGGCAGCGCGCTGCGCGCGTGCGCTGGCGGAGCTGCTCGATGCGGCGCTGGCGGGCGATTCCGCGCAGGAGCACCGCGCCGCTTCGCGTAAGGCCAAGCACGAACTGGTCACCACGTTCACAGCCACGCCGTACCGGCCGACCGGGCTCGCGACGGCGGACCAGGCCATGGACAACCTCGTCGGGCTCCTCGAATGGGCCACCTACGTGATCAACGACAGCCTGGGGGAGTACCGCGATCTGACCGGGATCGCCGTCGAGGAAAGGAAATTACTCACCGAGACCGCCGCCGTGTTGCGGGATGTCGGCGCGTTGCTCGACGGCGGCGACGTGTCGGCGGACCTGGAACCGCTCGAGCGGCGGCTCGCCGAGAGCGTCGAATACCTGCGGCACCGCAACAGCGCCGCCGACGGCTACGCCGAGGCTGTGCACGTTTCCTTCCACGCCCGCACGGCGGCGGTGGCCGCGCACACCGCGATGGCCGACGCGCTCGTCGCGTCCGGCCGCGCCGACCGGTCGACCGTGTCCGGCTCGCAACGCCGTTGGTACGGCGACAGCTTCGAGTCCGCGGCGCTCGGCCAACGCCGTCTGGCCGGACTGGTCGTGGCGACGCGCGCCGTGTCCCGGCACGCGAGCCTGCGCTCGGTGTGGTTCCTCAACAGCACGCGCGGCGCGCTCGCGCTGGCGGCGGCCGTCGCGGTCGCGGGGCTGACCGGGGTCGAGCACGGGTTCTGGGTCGTGCTCGGCACGATGTCGGTCCTGCGCACCAGCGCCGCGTCGACCGGGGCGACGGCGTTTCGTGCGCTGCTGGGCACGGTGATCGGGTTCGTGATCGGCGCGCTGCTGCTGTTGGCCATCGGCACCAGCCCGGCCGCGCTGTGGGTGGCGCTGCCGGTCGCGGTGTTCGTGGCGGCTTACGCGCCGGGCGCGTTGCCGTTCACCGCGGGACAGGCGGCCTTCACGGTCGTGGTTTCGGTGCTGTTCAACATTCTCGCGCCGGCCGGCTGGGCGATCGGCGTCGTGCGGATCGAGGACGTCGCGATCGGGTGCGCGGTGAGCCTGCTCGTCGGGATCGTGTTCTGGCCGCGGGGCGCGGCGTCGGTGGTGGCCGACGACCTGGCCGACGCGTTGCGGGCGGGCGGCACGTACCTGGCCGAGTCGGTGGACTGGGCGCTCGGACTGCGCACCGCGCTACCCCAAGCGGGCACGGCGATCGCCGCGGGCGTGCGCCTGGACGACGCGTTGCGCGGATTCCTCGCCGAACAGGGCACGAAACGCATGCCGAGGGAGGAACTGTGGCGGCTCGTCGCGGGCACCATGCGGGCCCGCCTGACCGCGTATTCCCTCGCGGGACTGCCGAATCCGGCGTCGGGGCCGGAGGTGTTCCGGACCCTGAGCGCGCAGGCCGGGCAGCTCGCCGCCTGGTACGACCACCTCGCGTCGCGGCTCGACCGGACCGACCACGGCGCGGTGCCCCTGCTCACGCCCCCGGAATTCCGCGATCCACGGGACGCCGGCGCGACCGTGGCCGACCTGTCGTGTGCTTTGTGGGTCGGGGAACACCTGCGGCACCTCATGGAGCGCCTGCCGGAACTCGTCGGCCCGGCGACCCTCGTCGCCGACCTCCGCCACCGGCCATGGTGGCGGTGACCGGGAACCGGTTCGAACGGGCTTGCGTGGCGGTGCGGGTAGGGGCCCCACCCGTCGCCCACCACCACCCTCAACGGGCGCGCTCCGCGCGACTCCACCGATTCGAACCCCCGGCGGTGCCAGCGCACGGCCCACCGCAAGCGGCTCCGCCACTTCTCAAAAATCTCTAGTCGTGGCGTGAGCGTCTCGTGCTGAACAGGCGGATCGAGCCGGCCAGCAAGGCGACCACGGTTCCGGCGACCATCAGGGGGAAACCGGTCATCACCGGGACTCCCACGGTCAGCGCCTGGGATTCGAGACTTCCCGAGGGGCGCAGGAAAACCTCGGCCGCGAGCACGCCCGCGACGATCATCAGCAACGGCGGGGTGCACAACACGAGCAGCACGCCCCGCCGCCGCACCACCAGCACGGCCAGCAGGCAGCCGCCGATGAAGGCCGTCCCGAACGGGAAGCCGAACCGCTGCGTCACGCGCAGGTCGAAGTAGCTCGCCGCCGCGCAGACGAGGACGACGAGCAGCATCACGACCACCGAGGGCAGCCCGCGTTCGCGGTCATCCGACCCGGACTGTCCCTCCGTGGCCGGTCCCGATCGGGGAAGTGGTTCACGCACGACTCCATGATGCCGTGCCCGCCGCCGCGGCGACCACGTCAGGGCCTCAGTCGGTGACGTACCACTGTCCTCCCTGGTACTCGAGCACGGCGTCGCCCAGGTCTTCGTCGGTGAACCTGACCGCCGCCACCACCGCGCGCGCCGGGATCTCCACCTTCTTCGCACTGTCCACTTTGATGCCCGTCCGGTCGACGACGGCGCTCTTCAGCGCGGTCTTCTGGGCGGCGGAGATCATCTGGAACGTGATCGGGAACGTCTGCTCGCACGGCCCGAGGCCCTCGTCCTCCGCCTTTTTCGCGGCAGGCGCGGCGATCTCGCAGGCGGTCGCCAGGTCCTCCCTGCCCACCGCGTGCAGGAAGGTTTCGTACCGCCGGACCGCGTCGTCGGTCGGGGACGAGCGGGTGGACGTGGTCGGCGGCGCGGTCGACGACGGTGCGGCCGAGGACTGCGTGGCCACGACGGAGGGCGGTGGCGCGGCGGCACTCGAAGGCACCGGGTCGCTTCCACCACCCGAGCATCCGGCGATCAGCAGGACGGCGCCCGCGGCGAGGAAAGACAATGCGCGAACGGACATGGAGTGCCTTTCGGGTCAGGAAGAACGTCCGGAGCATAAGCGACGGTCGTGGCCTCGCGGGGCGGAATCCGGGAGATCGGGGAAAACGCACGTTTCGGTGGCGCGGGCACCCGGTTGGTGATCTGATGATGTTTTGTGACCGAAACATGGCAGGTGCCGGGGTTCGCCGAAGTGGACGTACTCGGCACGGGTGGTTTCGGCCGGGTCGTGCTCGCGAAGCACGAGGCCTCGGGGCAGCTCGTCGCGGTCAAGTACCTGCACGGGGAATTCCTCGCGGACCGGGGGATCGCCGAGGGGTTCCGGCGGGAAGCGTGGCTGCTGCGCGGGGTCGTGAGCCCGCACGTGGTGCGCCTGTTCGAGTTCGTGGAGTCACCACGGGGCGCGGCGCTGGTGATGGAAGCCGTGCCCGGGGTATCGCTGCGGGCGCTGCTGGCCACCGAGAACACGCTGGCGCCGGAGTCGGCGCTGGCGATCCTGAAGGGTTCGCTCCTCGGGCTGGCCGCGGCGCACGCGGCGGGTGTCGTGCACCGCGACTACAAACCCGGCAACGTGCTGGTCTCCCGCGAGGGCGAGTCGAAGCTGGTGGACTTCGGCCTGGCCACATTGGACGGACACAGTGGACTCGCGGCGGGGTCACCGTCCTATATGGCCCCGGAACAGTGGGCGGGCAGCCCGGGCATGCCCGCCACCGACGTGTACGCGGCCACTTGCGTGTTCTTCCAGTGCATCACCGGGCATCGGCCCTTCGAAGCCGACACCACCGACCAGCTCCGCTCGTTGCACGAGCGCGCATCGGTGCCGCTCGACGCGGTGCCCGAGGTGTTGCGCCCGCTGATCGCGCGGGGCATGGCCAAGGATCCGGCGTGGCGCCCGCCGAGCGCGGAGGCCTTCGTGGCCGAGCTCGAGGCGACGGCTCGCGCGGCCTACGGCAAGGACTGGGAGCGGCGCGGCTGGAAGCGGCTCGCCACCTCCGTGGCCGCGCTGACCGCCTTGACCCCGCTCGCTTTGCTGACGACGGCGGGCATCGCGGCCGCGCCGGTCACCGCCGCGGGCGGGGCGGGAACGGGGGTGTTCGCGGCGACCGTGGGCAAGATCGTCGTCTCGGTGCTGGCGATCGGCGCGCTCGTCGCCGGCGGGGTGTGGATCTACTCCCGCCTCGGCGACGCGCCACGGGATGCCGCGTTGTCCGTGGCCGTGCAGACGGCGAACGGGCAGGACGCCACCTTGCCCATTTCGTACTCACTGCAGTACCCGCAGGTTTCGGGGCACGCGGATGCCGTTGTGCAGCAACGCATCAACGACGCCCTGCGCACGCCGATCGACCGGCGGCTGCAGAGCCTGCGGCAGGAACTGGCCGATCCTGAGATCCTCAACATGGTGCGGGAGCGCGGTGACACGCTCAACGCGCGCACGACGGCCGTGGTGCTGCTGCAGACTCCGAGCCTGCTTTCCGTGCGCTACGACCACACCCTCGACTCGGCGGTGATCGCCCACTCCAGCTGGCAGTTCGGCGAGACCGTGAACGTCGATCTGACCACCGGGCAAGTGCTCGGGCCGCGGGAGATGTTCCGGCCGGAGGTCCTCAACGCGGCCGGGATGGCCACGCTGACCGAACGGCTGACCCCGCACACGAAGAACGGGTTCTGCAGTACGCCGGCGATCGGCGACTACGGCGGCGAGCAGGTGTCGATCGATGCGGCCGAACGGATCCAGGGCGGGGACCACGTGCCCGCCGCGGACATCGGGTTCACCGGGACCGGGATGGTGTTCCTGATCAAGTGGTACGACCTCGGGTGCGTCGAGGCGGCCGGGCAGGAGACGGTCACCCTGCCCTATGACGAAGCCACCGATCTCCTGCGGCCGCAGCTGCTGACGATGCTCGGCAGGGAGGCTTCGGCGTCATCGGCTCCGGGGAAGACGTACACCAACCCCCGCTTCGGTTTCAGCACGCTCGTGCCCGAAGGCTACGACGCGAGCCCGTACAGCCCGCCCGACGGCGATGGCATGCAGTACACCGATGCCGCGCTCGGGGCGACGTTCACCGTGTGGGGCGCCAACGACGGCCGGACCGCACAGGAAATCCTGGCGGCCGCGTCGAAGGAGGTCGTCGCCGAGGGCGGCCAGGTGACCCACCAGGCGGCCAACGAGACGACTTACACCCTCTCCGGGTATGGAGCCGATGGCCGCATTTTCTACGAACGCGGTTACGCCGGATCGGCCTCCCGCGCCACCATGCGCTGGGTCTACCCGCGCGAGCACAAGGCCGAGTTGGATACCCCGGTCGAGAGGACGGCGGATGCCTTCCACCCAGGAGATCTGACGCAGCGGCACTGATCTCGATATGGCCGACCACCCCAACCGCCACCCGGCAACGCGAAGCGAGCTGTCCCACCG